>NZ_JAXMOC010000012.1:0-41615 GCF_034670125.1 Maricaulis sp. | reverse complement strand
ATCCCGAACACGACCGTTAAGACCCCGAGCGCCGATGGTACTGCATCTTAAGGTGTGGGAGAGTAGGTCGCTGCCCGGTCTGCACGACAGATCCAACAGGAAATCCCTCCACTCAGTTCAAATACAAGAACGCCCCCGTGACACTCACGGGGGCGTTCTTGCGTCCGGTCCCAGAAATGACAACCGCCAATCCGCAGCCCAAGACCAAGACATGCTTGCGGCCGGGCGACGTAAGTTGCGCAGGGCGGGTAAGGGCCATTTGAGGTTGCGGTGTGACAGTGTCCGGAAGTTGTGGTGCCACCAGAAGATACCCTTGAGGGGGAAATTCCGGTCCTTTTTTTGGGGTCGGGTGTTTTTTGTGGCTTCTCGCGACGATCTTAAATGTTAACAGTGTGTAGCTTTGTTCACTGGGGGAATTATGAAAAAGTTATTGTTGTCTGGAGCCGCGGCGTCGTGCGCGATGCTGGTGCTGGCTCCCATGTCTTTCGCTCAGTCGGACGCACAATTGCGCTCCGAGCTGCTTCGCGCTCAAGAGCGTATCCTGGAACTGGAAGGGCGCCTTGCGTCTGATCTGCCGCCGGCAAGCGCTGATGGACAGTGTTTTGCCCGCGTGCTGGTCGCCCCGCCGCCGTCTACCTACACCGAGACCATCGAGATCTCTGCCGCGCGGACCGAGACGATCATCATCCCGGCCGTCACCGAGACGGTGTCTGCTGAGGTCGTGGCCAGCCCGGAACGTATCGAGCGGCGGATCATCCCGGCCGTTTATGACACGGTCACCGAGCAGGTGATGGTGGCGCCAGAGCGTGTCGAGCGGACATTGATCCCGGCGACATACCGGACCATTACCGAGACCATCACGATCGAAGAGTCGCGGGTCGAGCCGGTTGTCATCCCGGCTCAGTACGAAACCTATACCGAGCAGGTCCTGGTTCGTGACGCGTATACGACCTGGCAGCCTTCCGAGCCGCTGTTTGCGTCTGCGAACACCGGGGACCCGGACGCCGAGACCTTCGCGCGCCGCAACTTCTCTGCGCGCGACCTGCGCGAACTGCCGACCGGTGAAATCCTCTGCCGGGTTGAAGTGCCCGCTGAATATCAGACCGTGACGCGGACGCGCCTGGTTGCGCCGGAACGCATTGTCTACCGGACCGCAACGGGCGGAACATCGGAAAGCCCGGTGACGCTGCCGGCCCGGACTGAGACGATTACCCGTCAGGAACTGATCACGCCCGAGCAGATCAATGAGCGTGTCATCCCGGCCGAGTACGAGACCGTTACGCGCGTCGTGCTGGTCCAGCCGGAGACGATCGAAGAGATCACCATCCCGGCTGTCTACGAATCGCGCATGGTCGAGCGTATCGTGACCCCGGCCCGCGAAGAGACGACGGTCATTCCGGCCGTTACCGAGACCTATACGCGGACGTCCTACAGCGGCGACGGCAACCTCGCCTGGCGTGAAGTTCTCTGTGAGATCAACACCACGCCGGACGCCATTCGCCAGATCCAGATCGGCCTGCGCGACGCGGGTTATAATCCGGGTCCTGTGGACGGGATTTTCGACGCGCTGACCTATGACGCCATGGTCCGCTACCAGGAAGCCAATGGCCTGGTGAGCGGTCAGTTGACGCGGGCATTCGTTGAGCATCTCGATGTTCCGTGGGCGCCCCTGACCGTCAATTTCTATCCGACGATTGAATAGGCATTTTATGCTTTGGAGGCGGAGGGCAAGCTTGCTTGCCCTCCGTTTTCTTGTTTGTGGAACTGTCGCGTTGACCGGCCTTGGTGCCTCGGCATCGGCGGGACCTGTGTCTGCTGCTGAGCCGCATCCACCGTTGATCGCCGTCTATTTCCGGGCTGACTGGTGCGGCAATTGCCGAGTCCTCGAGCCGGTCTACCACTCGGCACAGGGCCTGTTGCAGGCGTCTTCGGTCGAGGTGGAATTTCTCACGCTCGATCTGACCGCGAGCGCTGACGCCTATGATGCGGCGATGTTTTCGATGCTCGATCATCGAATGGGCGATATCTACAACCGCTATCTCGGCATCACCGGGATCGTGTTCATCGCCGCCAGTGATTCCGGCGAGCTCCTCGATTGTATTACCCGCCGGGATTCGGCGACGGTCATGCTGGCGCGCTTCGAGCGGGCGCTTGAACGGGTTCAGGCGGAGCAGTCCGGTGTCCGACACGATCCGGTCGGCGCTTCGTGCCCACCCGCCCTGAGGGCGCTTCCCGGGGAATAAGTCCGCCACACAGGTCGTTGCCCGCTCACGGGGTCGGGCGCGCCGCTCTGTGGTGCCGCGTCACCGTCGGCGAGCCGGGCCCGTCCGCACAAACTGCAGGAACCTGAAATACCTGGTGCCGGCTGAGGGACTCGAACCCCCGACCCCCTGATTACAAATCAGGTGCTCTACCAGCTGAGCTAAGCCGGCATCCAGAAACGGTCTGATACGCGGGCGGGCGCGTCGCGACAAGTGTTTGCTGCAACACGGCCCGCCTTGGTGACAGGTGGCGCGGTCAGTTCTTGGCGGCGACGCCGTCGAGAACGGTCAGGAGGGCGGCCATGACCACGAAACCGGTCAGCGTGTGGGCGCCGTCGAGCACCAGCAGCATGACCGGCTGCAGGGCGTAGATGATGTCATAGCTCATCGTGGTGACGACAAATCCCGCCCACAGGAAGACGGCCCATTTGATCGCGCTCATCATGCCGTCAGCCTTCAGCGCCTTCAGGGTGAAGCCGAGAAAGCCAGCGAAGATGACCGACAACAGGAATCCCAATCCCATTGTTATGCCCATTGAGCCTTCCATCCGGGCTTCATCGGCCGGGCCGAAACCCCACAAGCCCATCCACAGGTCCGCGAACAGCACGCCGTAGAACAGCGCCCCCACCATCCAGAATGCGGCCCCGGCGACCAGTGTCGCGATTATGTTCAATCCGAAAATTCGCGGCATTTCCTGTTTCCTCCCCAAGGCAGGGCTTGTATGTCTCGCCCTGCGAGGCGGTGCCTGTGACACTCGCCTTTCACGCGAACACATTACTCCGAAATCCGCGCAAGAGAAGAATTTCGATTATGGCCCGTATACTGATCACCAGCGCTCTGCCCTACATCAATGGCGTCAAGCATTTGGGGAATCTGGCCGGGTCGATGCTGCCAGCCGATGTCTATGCGCGTTTCCAGCGTTTGCGCGGCCATGACGTGCTCTATGTCTGTGCGACGGACGAGCATGGCACACCGGCTGAACTGGCGGCGGATGCTGCCGGCATGGATGTGCGCGCCTATTGCGACGAGCAGCACGATATCCAGAAGCGCTCGGGCGAAGGTTTCTCGTTGAGCTATGATTATTTCGGACGCACTTCGAATGCCCCAAATATCCGTCTGACCCAGCATTTCGCCGCGGTGCTCGAGGAAAAGGGGCTGATTGCCGAGCGCGTCGAGGAACAGGTCTACTCGATCGATGATGATCGTTTCCTGCCGGATCGATATGTCGAGGGGACGTGCCCGCATTGCGGCTTCGAGCGCGCGCGCGGTGACCAGTGCGACAGTTGCGGGCGCCTGCTCGAGCCGACCGATCTCAAGGAACCCTATTCCAAGATCTCCGGTTCGAAGAACCTCGAGGTCCGCGAGACCAAACACCTGCACCTGGTGCAGACGCAGATGGAAACGAAGATCCGTGATTGGGTTGATGCCTCGACCGAATGGCCCAGCCTCGCCAAGTCGATTGCCTATAAATGGCTGGACGAAGGCTTGCGTGACCGCTCGATCACGCGCGACCTGAAATGGGGTGTGCCGGTTGCGCAGGGCGGGACTGCGAGGCCCGGTTTCGAGGGCAAGGTCTTTTATGTCTGGTTCGATGCGCCGATCGGATACATCGCCGCGACCGCCGAGTGGGCCGAGGCGCGCGGAGGCGACTGGGAAAGCTGGTGGCGGACCGACAAGGGCGCGGATGACGTCACCTATGTCCAGTTCATGGGCAAGGACAATGTCGCCTTCCACACGGTTTCCTTTCCGGCGACCATCCTGGGGTCTCAAGAGCCGTGGAAGACGGTCGACAAGCTGAAAGCCTTCAACTGGCTGACCTGGTATGGCGGCAAGTTCTCGACCTCGGAACAGCGCGGCGTATTCATGGACCAGGCGCTGGACATCCTGCCGGGTGATTACTGGCGCTGGTATCTGACAGCCAATGCGCCGGAAGGTTCGGACGCGGCCTTCACCTGGGAGCATTTCCAGGGGCTGATCAATTCGGACCTGGCCAATGTGCTGGGCAATTTCGTCAACCGGATCACCAAATACACGGTCTCCAAGTTTGATGCGGCGCTGCCGTCCGCCGGGACACCGGGCGAGGACGAAGCCTGGATGGCCGCCGAGCTGGACCAGCGCCTTCCGGCGCTGGTCGCCCACATGGAGGCGATGGAGTTCCGCAAGGCGGCCGCCGAAGTGCGGGCCATCTGGGCTGCCGGCAACGAATATCTCACCAAGGCCGAGCCGTGGGTGAAGTACAAGTCGGACGTCGATGCCGCCGCAGTCGGCGTGCGCACCGGCCTCAATCTGGTCGCCCTGTTCGGCATCCTCGCCCAACCTTTCATTCCGGACGCTGCGGCCAAGATTCTTGACACACTGGGTGTGCCCGATGACAAGCGCAGCTGGGAGTTTGGCGACAAGCCGGGGGCCTCGCTGCTCGACGCCCTGCCGCACGGCATGGCGATCACGCCGCCACCGGTCCTGTTCGCCAAGATCGACGATGCGCAGGTCGCTGAATGGGCCGAGCGGTTTGGCGGGGCGCCGAGCGAGTAGGCAGGAGACAGGGGCATGCGGGCAGCAGCGATCGGTATGATCATCGGGTCAGGTTGGGTTATGGCGGCCTGCGACCCGGTCACGCCAGAACAGCGCGTGGGCATTGCTGACTATTTCGACGAGGCCGCGATATCGCCGGTGTCCGCCGTGGAGCCTGATTTCACCGGCATTCCCGATTGGCGCGCCGTCGCCGCAGAGGATCTTCTGTTGATCGAACTGGCTGATGGTTTGGTCGCCATCGAGCTGGCCGACTGGATCGCGCCCAACCATGCGGACCGCATGCGACAGGCGGCCCGCGACGGCTTCTTCGACGGCCGCAGCTTCTATCGTGTCATCGACGGGTTCGTGGCCCAGGGCGGTCGCGGCGAAGACGCGGACTCGATCGATTTGCCGCAGTATCCGACGCTGGCCGGCGAATTCACGGTCGCAGCCGCTGCGGTGACATTCACGCCAATGATGGATGACGATCTCTATGCCCCGCAGGTCGGTCATGTGGACGGCTTTCCCGCCGCCACGAACGCGACGCTCGACGAAGTCTGGCCGATCCATTGCCCCGGCACCGTCGCCATGGCCCGCGACAATGACCCTGATAGCGGCGATGTGGAATTCTACATCGTGATCGGACACGGGCCCCGCCATCTCGACCGGATCATGTCTGTCTTCGGACGGGTGATTGACGGCATGGAACATGTGCAGGCCCTGCACCGGGGTGACCCGTCGGTCGATTCCGGTGTGATCGCCGACGCGGGAGCTCGTGACATCATTGTGTCAGCAAGGATCGCTTCGGACCTTCCCGTGCCCGACAGACCGGCCTATGAGGTCATGCGCACGGATGGGCAGGCCTTTCACGACGCCAAGGACAGCCGCCGCAACCGCACGCATGACTTCTTTTTTGAAACGCCGCCGCCGGTGATCGAGGCTTGCCACATGCCCGGTCCTGTGCGGATCGCTCAGCCGCAACTGGATGACTGAATTGCCGACCCGCTTTGCCCCTGCCGACATCGTGAAAATCGCGATGGATTGTGATGATCTGGACGCGCTCACCGCGCCGCTCGAGTTCGCCTCGACAGCCGATGACCCGTGGATGGTCAATGCGGGCATCTTGGCGATCGGTCATGCTGCGCGGCGGTTCAAGGCCTACCCGGCGGCCTTGAAGGACACGTTGTGGGCCCGCATTCATGACTTTCCACAAGCCGAACAGCTGCGTCCCGCCTGTTTGGCCGCGCAGGACGATATCCGTCACTTCAAGGCCAAGCCGGTTTGACCGAGGCCAAGGCTGTCTGATCAGCCCCAGTCGCGGCGGCTGAGCCAGGCGATGGCGATCGCGAAGACAAGGACACCGCCAAGGCCTCCCATCAGGACGGCCAGATCCCCCCGACCGCTCTCCGACGCCAATACGTTGACGGGCATCAGCCACGGGAAATAGAGGCCCTTGTCGGCGCTGGTGGCTGCGACCGCAACGAAAGTCCCTCCGATGCCGATGGAGACCGGCGCGGCGAAGCTGCGAAAGCGCATGGCCATGGTCCACTGGATGGCCATCACCAACAGGCCGGCGATGAACATCTTGCCGTACAGCTTGAAGGCCATCGACGGGTCAAACCCGCCCTCCATGACGACCTCGTCGCCAAGCTGCAGGCCGAGCATGGCACTGGCATAGCCGGCTGCTGCGACAGCAACCGAGACCAAGGCCATCAGGCCGAGGCTGACCAGGGCCTTGGCCAGAAAGACCTGCCAGCGCGGCACCGGCAAGGCCAGTGTGTGGGACCAGGTGCCCGGGCCGTGTTCAAGTTGGGCGATCAGGGCGGTGACTCCAATGACGCTCATGGGCAGGAGAAAAAAGGCCCAGATCGCCGAGCCCGCCATGGTGTGCATGGTCCAGCTGTCAGGGGCATTGCCGCTGGCCACAACCAGCACGCCGAGGGCGAACACCATGACCGGGGGTGTCGCCGCCACCAACAGCACGAGTGAGCGGCGCATCTTGGTCGCCTCGGCGATCAGGACATTGATCATGGCTGCGCCTCCGCGTGGCCTGTGAGCGTCATGAAGGTGGTTTCGAGGTCGGCTCGGTCGAGTGTCAGTTCACTGATCTGGCATCCGGCATCGTGCAGCGCGGCATTGAGCGCTGCCGCCCGCTCGGGTGTGACCCGCTCCGGATCTGTCAGGGTGAAACGGTTGGTGTCGCGGATGATGCCGCTGAAGCCGGCCGCCTGCATCACCCGGTGAGCATCGTCGGCGGGAGTGGCGGTGACCAGCAGGCGCGGCGCCTGTTGTTCCGAGAGCGCGTCCAGCGTGCCATCAAAGATCACGCGGCCTTGCTGGAGAAGGCCGACATGGCTGGCCAGCTGCTCGACCTCGGACAAGAGGTGGCTGGACATGAATATGGTTGCGCCGGTGCGCTCGGGCAGGGCGCGGATCAGGGCCCGCATGTCACGAATGCCGGCGGGATCCAGCCCGTTGGTGGGCTCGTCCAGGATTAGCAGGCGCGGCTCGGCCAGAAGGGCCCGGGCCAGTCCCATCCTTTGCTTCATGCCGAGCGAGTAGTGTCCGACCCGTCGATCGGCGGCATCGCGCATGTCGACCAGCTCGAGGGCCCGGTCGACCAATGTGGGCGCGGCATCAAGCATTCGCCGGGTGATGTCCAGGTTTTCCCGGCCAGTCAGGTTGGGAAACAGGGCCGGGGTCTCGATGACAGCTCCGACACTGGCGAGCGCCTTGCGGCGGTGGCGGGACAGGTCGTGCCCATCGATCAAAACCCGGCCGGCCTGGGGTGTCAGCAGCCCCATGGCGCAGCGGATGGCTGTCGTCTTGCCCGCTCCGTTGGGGCCGAGAAAGCCATAGATGGCGCCGGCCGGAATCGCGAGGTCGACCGCGGCCAGAGCGGTCAGCTTGCCGTATTGCAGGGTCACACCCTGGAGGGAGAGGACGGTATCGGTCATGCCGGGCAGTAGGCGTTCCATGGCGAGGCAGTGGCAAGGCTGCGGTGCGGTCAGGCTTGCGGGATTGTGGATATCGCTGTCCCTCTCGGGTTGGTATCGCGGGTATCCATTGACCTTTGCGCGCGAGCTGGTTCGAATGGCACCAACTCAATGAGGGGAACTCCACCATGAAACGCCATTTGCTGACGGCCGTTGCCGCCCTTGCGCTCACCCTGTCTGCCCAGCCGGGCGCCCTGGCGCTCCAGGACGCGGCGGGTGATGATGCCCTGCGCACGGCGATTGTTGCCGATTACCAGTCGCATCTGGAAGATCTCTACCAGCATTTTCACGCCAATCCGGAACTGTCCTTCCGCGAGGTCGAAACCGCCGCCCGCTTGGCCGGTGAGTTGCGGGCGCTGGGCTTTGACGTCACGGAGGGCGTTGGCCAGACCGGCATCGTCGCAGTGATGGAAAATGGCGACGGTCCGACCCTCATGCTGCGGGCTGACATGGACGGCCTTCCGGTCCCGGAACAGACCGGGCTGGATTATGCGTCTACCATCACAGGCACGGATATCCGTGGCGTCGAAAGCCCGGTCATGCACGCTTGCGCGCACGATACCCACATGACGGCGCTGGTCGGCGCGGCGCGCCAGCTGGTCGAGCGGACCGATGAGTGGTCGGGCACGCTGGTGCTGATCGGTCAGCCGGCCGAGGAACTGGGCGAGGGAGCCGTGGCGATGATCGAGGACGGCCTGTTCGAACGATTCCCGCTACCCGATTTCAATGTCTCCTTCCATACATTCTCGGCGATCCCGACGGGCACCATCACCTATGTGCCGGGCTTTGCGATGGCCAATGTCGATTCGGTGGACATTTACGTCCAGGGACGTGGCGGGCACGGCGCCTATCCGCATACCACCAAGGACCCGATCTATCTGGCATCCCAGATTGTCGTGTCGCTGCAATCACTGGTCTCGCGGGAGGTTTCGCCGCTGGAGCCTGCCGTGGTTACCGTTGGCGCGTTCAATGCCGGCACCAAGCACAACATCATCTCCGACGGTGCGCACCTGCAATTGACGGTCCGCTCCTATACGGACGAGGTGCGCGAGCAGCTCCTGTCCGGCATCCAGCGTATCGCGGCGTCGCAGGCCGCGTCCTACGGCCTGACGCCGGAGGAATATCCGCGGGTCGAGATCGAAGAAACCTATACGCCGGCCCTGTTCAACAATCCCGATCTGGCCGCCCGGGCGGTCGAGACCATGCGGGCGCGCTTCGGCGCGGACGCGGTGGTCGAGGCGTCACCGGTCATGGGCGGCGAGGATTTCTCGCGCTATCACCGCACCGAGCACAACATTCCGACCTTCATGTTCTGGGTCGGTGGCACGACCCAGGCAACGCTGGACGATTATACAGCGCGTGGCCTGGTTCCGCCGTCCAACCATTCGCCCTTCTTCGCGCCGGACGATCCGCAGGGTTCGATCACCCAGGCGACTGAAGCGATGGCAGCGGTCGCACTCGACATCCTCGCGCCCAACGGCGCCGAGTAGGGCTGTGGCCACCGGCACACAACGCAGCTTCACCGGCGCCAGCTGGGAGAAGCAGGTCGGGTATTGCCGCGCCATCCGGCGCGGCAATCTGGTTTGGGTCACCGGCACGGTTTCGCTTGACGAGGACGGGCAGCCCTTTGCTGTCGGCGACCCGGAGGCCCAGGCCCGCCGTTGCCTCGACATTATTGCCAAGGCCCTGGACGGGGTCGGGGCCTCGATGAGTGACGTGATGCGGACGCGGATGTTCGTCACCGATATCGATCATTGGGAGGCGTTTGGCCGGGCCCATGGTGACGTGTTCCGTGCCCACCCGCCAGCAACCACGATGGTCGAGATATCGCGTTTCATCGGTCCCGAATTCCTGATCGAGATCGAGGCCGACGCCTGCGTGGAAGCTGGATGACACTCGCATTGCCTGACCGGAGGTAGGACAGACATGACCGATCTGACGCTTTATCACTGCCCGAAGACGCGCGGCTTTCATGCCTTGTGGATGCTGGAGGAGATCGGCGAACCGTTCGAGGTCCGTATCGTCAACATTCGTGACGAGATCCAGTCCGAGGCCTATGGCGCGGTCAATCCGATGCGCAAGGTTCCTGCGCTGGAGGTTGGCGGAGAGCTGATCACCGAAAGCGCGGCGATCTGCGCCTGGCTGGCCGATCGCTACCCGGAAAAGGGGCTGGCGCCCGCCTGTGATGCGCCCGGTCGCGGTGCCTATCTGCGCTGGCTGTTCTTCGCCGGATCAGTGATTGAGCCGGCTTTCATAGACAAGGCCATGTCGCGCGAAACGCCGCGCCAGATGGCGGGTTGGGGCGACCTGGTATCGGTCAAGGCAACCCTTGCCGAGGCCCTGGACGACCGCGAATTCCTGGTCGGTGACCGGTTCACGGCTGCCGATCTGATGGTCGGATCGACCCTGAACTTCATGATGAATTTCAACCTGCTCGAGCGGATCGAGCCGTTTGCCGGCTATGTCGGCCAGCTGGTCGAACGCCCGGCCTACAAGCGCGCCATGGCGCGTGAGGCCGCCTTTGCGGGGTGACGGGTTTGCGCGCCGGACAGCGCGCGGGTAGGTTTCTCCCCAAGATTTGAGGGGAATGCCATGTCATTGATTCCGGCTGATAATGCCGTTGCATCTGTTGCTGCGCTTTTTGGTGTGGCGGCAGCCGGTTTCCTGATGGAAAAGACCCGGATCGGTGCCCTGCTGACGGGAGCGGTCTGGGCGATCCTGTTCGCCATCCTGGCGTCGAATATC
The DNA here is from genome assembly GCF_034670125.1 of Maricaulis sp. Taxonomy (GTDB): domain Bacteria; phylum Pseudomonadota; class Alphaproteobacteria; order Caulobacterales; family Maricaulaceae; genus Maricaulis. The sequence goes on along the minus strand of NZ_JAXMOC010000012.1, from coordinate 31,102 downwards.
GGGCTGATACCGCAAGACTCCGAGGGCTATTCCTTTGTCTTCCGGTATTTCGTGCCGATCCTCATTCCGCTCTTCCTGATGAAGGCCGACCTCCGAAAGATATTCTTCGAGACGGGTCGCATGTTTGGAGCCTTCATGCTGGCGGCGGCCGGGACGGTGATTGGTGCTGTCGTGGCGTTCTCGCTGATCTCCCTGCCTGATTACGAGACCGGCGTGCGGACAGCCGACATGGTGTCCCGCGAATCGGGTGCCGTCGGTGCCTTTATCGCCACCTATATCGGCGGCTCGGTAAACTACGCCGCCCTGATCGACATTACCGGGCTCGCCCAGGCAGACCCGGACTTTGTGTCGAGCGCCACCGCGGTCGACAATCTTTTCTCCGGACTGTTCCTCGCCCTGCTGGCGGTTTTGCCGGGTGTCAGCTGGATCGCGTCGCGCTTTGTGAAACGCGATCATTCGCAAGGTGACGTCGCCGCTGAAGAGACGGGCAAGGTGACCGCAGCGACCTTGGCCTATTCGGTCACATTCGCGCTCGTCGTGGTAGCGCTTGGCGATCTGATCACGGCGGCGCTCGCCAATCAGTTCGGTCCGGGCGCCGACAATTGGCGTTATGCGATCATCACCGTGCTGGCCCTGATTCCAGCCACGGCCTTTCCTCAGGTAATGGCCCGCCTGCATGGTGGTTATGAGGTGGGTGTGGCGCTCAGCTTCGTCTTCTTTGCGGCGATCGCTGCCGGAGCCGATGTGGTCGGCCTGGTACAGACCGCACCGGTTCTCATCGCGATCATCGGCATCCTGTTGCTCGTGCACGGGGTTGTTGTTTTCGGCATCGGTTCGCTGCTGCGGTTTTCGCTGCCCGAACTGATCACGGCCTCAAACGCAGCGATCCTGGGCGCGACGACCGCACCGGCCCTGGCGGCCGCGAAAGGGTGGAAAGACCTCGTCACGCCCGGCGTGCTGGTTGGCGTTGTGGGCTATGCCCTGGGTACGATGGTTGCGACGGTGGTGTTCCAGATCTGGCCAGGTTGACGGGACGCCTGACAGGCCGCTGACTTACAGACCTGTCACAATCCGGACAGTGCCCGGCATGTCGGTCGCCGCTATCATGGGAACATGATTGCATCCGATCAGGCGTCGACCTGCATCAAGGGATGACCACACCAGGAGGGACGCCCCATGACCAAACCGATCTTGCTTGCCACCGGCGCCGCGATTGCCGGCATCGCACTGTTCTCGATTTCCGCAGGCGCCAGCCTGCAGGCCGGTCCGTCCGGCAGCTATGATGCCGACCGCCTGGAGATTGAGAATTTCGTCGGCCGGATCGAAATCCGGACCGGGACCTCCGACACGATCACCGTCGCCATGACCAATACCGGCGGTCATGTCGATGACCCGGCGATTTCGCAATCCGGTTCAACGGTGCGGATCGATGGCGGGCTGCGGCTGCGCAACACCAATTGCCGCACGCGCAACAACACCATGTCGATCGGTCTCAACCGGGGCAACCGTCACAGCATTGACGAATATCCCAGCCTGGTGATCACCGCGCCGGCCTCGCTGGCGCTTGAGCTGGACGACAGCGCCTATATGGGCACGGCAGGCGACCTGGGCAGCGCCGACCTTTCGATGAACAGCTGTGGGCGGCTTGATGTCGGTGACATTGCCGGCGAGGCGCGCGTGGCGATCAATGGGTCCGGCGATATTACCACCGGCTCGATCGGCGAGGCGGCGCAGATCAGTATCAATGGCTCTGGCGATATCGAAACCGGTCCGATCGCTCGCTCGGTGAGTGTCTCCATCAATGGCTCTGGCGACGTGCTGACCCATGATGTCGGCGGTGACGCAGACGTCTCCATCAATGGGTCCGGTGATGTTGAATTTGGCGGCGTGGCCGGGCTCGCGGTCCGCATTTCAGGTTCCGGAGATGTCGAGGCCGCCAGCCTGAACGGCGCGTTCTCGGCGCGGATCAACGGATCGGGCGACATCGCTGTTCACGGGGGCCGCGCCCAACCGTTCGAGGCCTATATCGGCGGCTCGGGCGATATCTCATTTGGCGGCACTGCCGTTGACCTGGTCGTGCGCGAGAATGGTGGCGGAGATGTCTCGATCTCGGAGATCGAAGGCAATGTGAACTGGACCCGCAACGGCCGGACGGTCCTGCGGGTCGGCGACGCCCACTAGCGCGGGCCGGCCGTAACCATCAAACGCCCGGTCGCCCGTCGGACGGGCAGGCTCAAACGGATGGCGTCCCGTCTTTGGCGGGGCGCCATTTTGCTGCCTCATAGAGAGCGATGGCGGCGGCGTTTGAAACATTCAGGCTTTCCACCGTGTCGGTCATCGGGATCCGGACGAGCTGGTCGCAGCACTCGGCCACGCGCTGGCGCAAGCCCTTGTCCTCCGATCCCATCACCAGAACCAGGCCGGGGCCCCAGCCCTTGCCGTCGGGGGCGGCGAGGGCGGTTGCCAGATCAAGCTCGGCCTCTCCGGCCAGCCCCAATACATGCCGGCCGGCCTTGCGAAACTCCAGCAGCGTGTCGGCGATATTGGTCACCCGCACATGGGCGACGCGTTCCGCCGCGCCGACGGCGCTCTTGCAGACCGTGCCGAACAGTGGCGGGGCCTTGCGGTCCTGCATGATGACGGCGCGAATCCCGAACGCTGCCGCCGAGCGCAGCACAGCGCCGACATTGTGAGGGTCGGTGATCTGGTCGAGCACCAGAAGGGCGCCATGGGTCGGATCGATCACGCCATTGACGGATTCGGACGGCAGCGCGCGGGACCGGGCGGCGAAGCCCTGGTGCACGGCACCCTCCGGCAGGGCGTTGTCGATGACCTTGGGTTCGACCTGCTGGTGGTCGGTGCCGTCCGGCAGGTCGCGCGCAGCATTGCGGGTGACCTTCAGTTCGAGAATTTCGCGGCGCTTGTTGGCCACTGCTGCGAGCACCGCGTGGCGGCCCCATATCCAACCCGAATCGCCAGTGCCAGCAGGCTTGGAGCGGCGGCTGTAATCAGGGCGTTTGGAGGTGTTGCGCATGGGAGTCTTCGTCACTATAGTCCGCGCTCCTGTTTTGGGGCGGTCGCTTGATTTGCCGAGGCATAACATGCCTCTCCGCAAGCTGAGACTGTTTCTTGCAGGATACCGAAAGGCCGGTTAAGTCGCGGCCTGAAGGCACCCTGTGGAGGGGTGGTCGAGTGGTTAAAGGCACCAGACTGTAAATCTGGCCGCGAGAGCGTACGTTGGTTCGAATCCAACCCCCTCCACCATTTCCTTGATCTCGCTGCAATTTGCTTCGCAATTGCCACTGATGGGGCGGGCTGACGTCCGGCGCGCCGTCCCGCGGGCGGGCCCTTCCGGTTCGACTTTGGTTCGTCCCGCCGTACCAAATTCATGCCTTGATCGCTCAGAGCATTGGGCTGATCGTGTCGATCCGCCGCGCCTTCAGACGCTTTAAACAATTTTGCGCTAGGCTTTCCGTTCGAGTTTGGAGGGGTTCCCGTCATGCTGCGACGGTACTGGCCGGCAGATAGCACCGATCAGCACATGGACATCGCGTCACGTCGATCATTATCGGCGTTTTGCGTGTTGCCCGGAATCGCAGGTGTGGTGCTCACCCTGGTCAGCCTGAAATTTCTGGACGACGAGCCCGGCCTGTTGGTGACGGGAATGATCGCGTCGTTGATCTGTCTTGTGGCACCGATCTGGGTCAATGCCGGCAATGATTATCAGAACCGGGCCCGTCTGCTCGGAGCGCTCTTGCTGGCCATGCTGGCCGGCATGGCAGTCATGGGCAAGGCTCTGATATCGCCCGCCAATATCATGATGCTGCCAGGCATCATGACGTTTACGCTGGCGGTTGGGTGGCGGACCGGTCTTGCTTTTATGCTGGCGGCGCTGTCGATCTATGTGGGGTGTGTCGTCCAATCACCCGAACCCGTCGGCTATTCGGTCACGAGCAGTAATATGACCTTGCTCACGGCGTTGGGCGGGGCGGCCGTTTTCATTTTCATCGGGGCGACGATTTTTCGACGCGAAATGGTCAACGCGGCCTTGCGCCTTGAGACTGCCAAGAAGGCGGCCGAGGTTTCAATGGCGCATTTCCGCGAACGGGCCGCGACGGATGCCCTGACCGGTGCCGCCAATCGTGCGGCCATTGACCAAATCCTGGCCGCGGAAAGCGACCGCAATCGGGAAACCGGGAAACCGTTCGCTGTGGTGGTCTTCGATCTCGATCATTTCAAGCGGGTCAATGACACGTTCGGCCACCTCGCCGGCGACCGGGTCTTAATCGAAACCGTGCGGGTGGTGAAGCAGGCGTTGCGGACGTCAGACACACTCGGCCGTATCGGCGGTGAAGAGTTTGTCGTTATCCTGCCCGACGTGTCGGGTCAGCAGGCGCGGCTGATGGCGGAACGCATGCGCAAGATGATCGCGGCGATTTCCATTCAAGTGGAAGGGCGCGGATCGGTCTCGCCGACAGCCAGTTTCGGCGTGACCGAGAGCGATGTGAACGCGAGCGCGACAGACCTTCTCGCGCGCGCAGACGAGTACCTTTACCGCGCCAAGCGCGGTGGCCGGAATCGTGTCGAACCGGAACTTTGGTCATCTGACGAGAGAGTGTCGGCCAGCCGTGTCGGTTGATCAGCCCGCCTGTTGGTGCCGCCGGATAGCCCGCTTGCAGGCTTCGGTGTATCCGCCCCCTCGACGCGCCGAAACGAATTCGCTAAACACATCGTCCGTCCCTTGGGACATGCGGGTATAGCACAATGGTAGTGCAGCAGCCTTCCAAGCTGAGGATGCCGGTTCGATCCCGACTACCCGCTCCAAAATTCCCTGGTTCCAACATTCCCTCATTGAAATCGTGAACGGGCGGCATTGGCGCCGACCGCCGACCGTCAAGGGCTCTGCCACCCAAAACAGCAATCCGCGCTTCGGACTTGCCTTCTTTGGCGAGCGACGCTATCCCGCGCCGGTCTCACGGGTATGGTCTGTCCGTATCCAATGAAATCAACACATCCAAGTCTATAGCCCATCTTCACGATCAAGATCGGCGTTCAAGAGGTAAGATCATGGCGAAGGAAAAGTTTGAGCGCACCAAGCCGCATGCGAACATCGGCACGATTGGTCACGTTGACCACGGCAAGACGACGCTGACGGCTGCGATCACGATGGTACTGGCGGAAGCGTCCGGCGGTACCGCGAAGGGTTATGACGAGATTGACTCGGCGCCTGAAGAAAAGGCACGGGGCATCACCATCTCGACGGCCCACGTTGAGTATGAGACGGCGAACCGTCACTACGCGCACGTTGATTGCCCGGGCCACGCTGACTATGTGAAGAACATGATCACGGGTGCGGCGCAGATGGACGGCGCGATCCTGGTTGTGAACGCCGCTGACGGCCCGATGCCGCAGACGCGCGAGCACATCCTTCTGGCGCGCCAGGTTGGCGTTCCGGCACTGGTGGTCTTCCTCAACAAGGTTGACCAGGTTGACGACGAAGAGCTGCTCGAGCTGGTCGAGATGGAAGTTCGCGAACTTCTGTCCTCCTACGAGTTCCCGGGCGACGATCTGCCGATCGTGGCCGGTTCGGCCCTGGCGGCTGTTGAAGGCCGTGACGACAATATCGGCAAGGACAAGATCCTTGAGCTGATGGCGGCTGTGGATGAATACATCCCGACGCCTGAGCGTCCGATCGACCAGCCTTTCCTGATGCCGATCGAGGACGTGTTCTCGATCTCGGGTCGCGGCACGGTTGTGACCGGGCGTATCGAGCGCGGTGTCGTCAAGGTTGGCGAAGAGATCGAAATCGTCGGTGTCCGTGACACCTCGAAGACGACCTGCACCGGCGTTGAAATGTTCCGCAAGCTGCTCGATCAGGGCCAGGCTGGCGACAATGTCGGCGTTCTGCTTCGCGGCGTGGACCGTGAAGGTGTCGAGCGTGGCCAGGTTCTGGCCAAGCCGGGCTCCATCACGCCGCACCACAAGTTCGTGGCAGAAGCCTACATCCTGACCAAGGAAGAGGGTGGCCGTCACACGCCATTCTTCACCAACTACCGTCCGCAGTTCTACTTCCGCACCACCGACGTTACCGGTGTTGTGACGCTGAACGAAGGTACGGAAATGGTGATGCCGGGCGACAACATTGAAATGAATGTCGAGCTGATCGTGCCGATCGCCATGGAAGAGAAGCTCCGCTTCGCAATCCGTGAAGGTGGCCGCACGGTTGGGGCAGGTGTTGTTTCGAAGATTATTGAATAGTCTTTGAGGCAAACCGGCCGGCCCAACCGTCAATGAAAACTTGCGGCGCCGGCGTCGTCTCGAAAATCATCGAGTAGACTACCCATACCGACACATGAATGCGGCGCGCTCCACCCGGGGCGCGCCGTTTTCTTTGGCGCCGGCCCGGGCGCGGCGCTGACCGCTCATCTGGACAGGGTGGGGTGGTCTGGATAGGTGTTTTCGGTCTGTTTCTAGCCGCTGGTGCCTGCTTATGTCCGAAACCCTCAACCTTCGACTCAATCCGGCTCTTGACCCGGAGTACTGGGCGGGCCTTTACGCACAAGACCAGCTGGTCCGGATTCCGGACGTGTTCGAGCCTGAACTGGCCGCGCAGATCAGTGCCATTCTGCGCGATACGCTCAATTGGCGTCTGGTCTTCCCCGAGCCGACCCCGGACGGTGCCGGCGAGATCGTGGTTCAGCTGACGCAACTCGATGTCCAGAGGATGGGGCGCGAAGCGGTCGGGGCCCAGATCGGCGCTGTCATGCAGCGCGCCCAGAAGAATTACGGCTATCTCTACGACTCCTACCCGATGATCCAGGCCTACACCTCCCATTGGGATCCGGGGCATCCCATCCATCGCATCACCGAATTTCTGAACTCGCCCGAATTCCTGGCCTTCGGCCGCCAGGTCACCGGGGCCCCGGTGGTCACCAAGGCGGACGCCCAGGCGACCCGTTATGCACGCGGACATTTTCTCACCCGGCATGTTGATGAAGGGCATGACCAGGAGCGGGTGGCCGCCTACACGCTGGGTTTCACCCGCAACTGGCAGACCGATTGGGGCGGATTGCTGATGTTGGTGGAAGAGGGGCTGGACGTGTCGCGCGCCTTCCTGCCGCGCTTCAACATGCTGTCGATTTTTGATGGCCGGCGCATGCATGCGGTCAGCCCGGTGGCACCGTTTGCGGGCGATGGCCGATACCAGATCACCGGTTGGTTCCGGAATGACGCGCCGGCAGGAGCGACCGGATGACCCTTGACCCACGTCTGGCCCAGGCGCGCGACCTGCGCCTGCAGGACGCATTCGACCAGGCCCGCGCGCTGTGCCACGCGGTGCTGGAAGCCCGGCCGGATGATGCCGAGGCCATGGGCCTGTTGGGGATATGTGACATCGAATGCGGCAATGTCGCGGGCGGCCGGGCCTGGCTTGACCGGGCAGAGGCTGCTGACGCCGACAATGCCTCGGTCCACCTTTACCGGTCAATCCAGCTGGAAGCCGAGGGCAATGCCGCTGCAGCGCTGGATGCGGCACGCCGCGCAAGCGAGTGCGATACTGGTCGTTTCGATATCTGGGGCCGCCTTGGCGACCTCGCCGGGATTGGCGGCAATCTGCCGTTTGCCGCGTCCTGTTTCGACAAGGCGCTGAAGGCCGAGGACCGGCATCCGGCCCGGGCCAGCGTGGCGATGCGCCTGGCCGGACTTGAAATGCAACTGGGTCGGACGGAGGCGGCCGAAGCCGCCCTCGGGATCGCGCAAGCGGCGTTGGGAGGGTCGATGCCTCCGGAAGGCTATCCGATCAAGGCGGCGATAGCGCGAAACCGCGCCGATTGGGCGCTGCTTCGTGACGTGGCCCAGGCCTGGCTGGATGTTGTTCCCAATGACAATGACGCGCGCGGGGCGCTGGCCCAGGCGCTCTCCCAACTGGGATATTACCGGCGCGCGATCGAGATTTTCCGGCCCGTGGTGGCCGAGCGGGGGCGTGACGCGGGATCGCTGGCAGCGCTGGGGCGCCTGTATCTTGGTGCGCGAGACACCGAAACAGCCAGACAGACCTTCGACGCCGCTCTGGAGATCGATCCGAATTCGGCGGACGCCCTGTTCGGCCTGGCGAGGATCGGGAATTTCGCGGGCCGAGTGGAGGAGGTGGAGACCTATTGCCGCCGGATCCTGGCGACCCATCCAGATCATCTGGATGCCTGCGCCTTCCTCGCAGAGACGACCGGCGGACGGGTCGAGGACGGCGAACTGGCCGTACTTGAATCCGCCCGCGATGCCACCGACCTGCCGGCCGACCGGCAGTCGGTATCGCTGTTTGCCCTGGGCGACACCTATCACCGGCGCAAACGCCGGGCCGAGGCTTTTGCGACCTGGCAGCGCGCCAATGAGGTCAAATGGCTTCAGCATAATGGCAAGCTGGAATCGGGTTACGATCGCGATGCCCAGCACCTGCGGGTTGACCGCCTGATTGACCAGTTTGACGGACACGAAGCGGCCGGGCGGGCCGTATCCGGTCCGGTTCCGGTTTTCATTGTCGGCATGCCGCGGTCCGGGACAACCCTTCTGGAGGCGGCGGTGTCCGCCCATGCCGATGTCGAACCGTCGGGTGAATTGCCGGCCCTGCCCTATATTTTCGAGCAGTTTGAACGCTGGGCGGCCATCAATCAGTGGAAGGGCGGACCCATCCCGGATGGCACGCTGGCCGAGTGGCGGGAGATCTATTTCCGGCAACTCCGTGAATACGGGCTCGATGGTGCGAAGTGGGTGACTGACAAGCAGCCGAGCAATTTCCAGGCGGTCGGCCTTGTCCGTCAGCTGTTCCCGCAATCACCGGTGATCCATATCCGGCGTCGGCCGCTGGAAACGGCGTTTTCCATCTTCCGGCGCAATTTCACGCGGCAATGGCCTTTCGCCCACTCGCTCGATGATATCCGACACTATTATGCCGAACAGGCGCGGCTGTGCGATCACTGGTACCAGGCCTATCCGCAAACGGTCACGCCGGTGCAGTACGAAACCCTCGTCGTGGAGTTCGAGGCGACCTTGCGGGCCCTGCTCGAGCGCATGGGGCTGTCCTGGGATGAAAATTGCCTCGAATTCTACAAGCTGGAGCGCCAGATCATGACGTTCAGCGCCATGCAGGTCCGCCGCCCGCCCTCTGCAGACCATCTCGACTCGACGACGCCCTATCTGGAGTGGCTCGGCGATTTTGACGCGAAGATCGCGGCTTGTGGTGTTGACCCCAAGACCGGTGAATGGGTGGGCGCCGGTGATCATGGATCCGGCGCGGCAGCCGAGACGGGCCGTGGTCCTCGCGAGACGCGGACGGTTACGACGGAACCCCGGGGGGTCTGGCAACGCTTGTTTGGCAGCCGAGGCAAGGCCGGATCATGATGGCGACCCTGCAGCGCGCCGCCGGCCTGCTGCAGGCCGGACGCTTTGACGAGGCGCTGGCGCTTCTCGACCAGGTCCTGCCCGAGACGACAGACCAGCCCGACGCATTGATGCTTCGTGCCATGGCTCGCAGCCGCAATGGTGATGACGCGGGTGCTGTCGGTGATTTCGAAGCGGCGACCCGCCATCACTCCCAGCCGCAGGCCGTACAGAACAATCTCGGCAATCACCATCAGCGTGCCGGCCGACTGGATGCAGCGGTCACAGCGTACCGCGAGGCCCTGCGGATCGCGCCCGACTTCGCCGATGCCCGTCTGAACCTGGCGTTGACCCTGTCGCAGGGCGAGGATCTTGCGGCTGCACGGTCAGCCATCCAGGACGTTCTGGACCGCGATGCCGGCCACACGCTTGTGCTCAACGCGCTCGGCAATCTCGAGCGACGGGCCGGAAATCCGGCCGCCGCGGAGCGGGCTTTCGATGCGGCCCTCAACGCGGACCCGCAAGCGGTGTTGCCGCGTATCAATCGCGGGGCCTTGCGGCGCGAGACAGGGGAGCTGGAGGCGTCCTGCGCCGATTTGCGGCGGGCGTTGGAGCTCGCCCCGGACCTCGCCGAAGCCCACGCGCAACTGGGCCACAGCCTGCGCACCTGTCTCGATATTGCCGGTGCTGAACGCGCCTATCGTCAGGCGCTGGCGCTGGCGCCCGATGATCCGGGCTATCACACGGACCTCGCGGGGCTCCTGACCGAAGCCGGGCAGGGCGAAGCGGCGTTCGTGACGTTGGAGAGCCGGATCGCCGTGACCGGCGACCCGAGGCTCAATGAAGTCCTGGCCCGCTTGTTGATGCGCTCGGGGCGTCCGGACGCAGCCAGGGCCGCGGCCGACGCGGCGTTGGCGCGGGACACTGGCGCCATGCGCGCGGCCATGGTCCGCAGCGAGCTGGGCCTTCGGTCCGGTGATCCGCGTGGCGCGCTTGAGGACGCCCGGCGGGCGTTCCAGATCTGCCGGGGCGAGGACTGGGCTGCCCGTCACGCCCTGGCGGAGGCACTGCTGGTCAATGAGGACTGGGCCGGCGCGTCCGATGTCCTTGATCGTGACGCGCCGGCCGCTCATCTCCAAAAACACCTGGCCCTGCAATCCGTCGCCTGGCGTCAGTTGGCAGACCCGCGCTATGCGTGGCTGTGCGATTACGATCGCTTTGCCCGCAAGCTGAAGATCGAGACCCCGCCCGGCTTTGACTCGCTGGCGTCATTCAATGCGGCGCTGGCGTCCAGCATTGAGCGGCTTCACGCCGACGGCGCAGCGCCGCTTGAGCAGACGCTGTTTGGCGGTACCCAATCGGCCGGTCGGCTGTGGAATTCTGACGATCCGGTGATTCGCGCGCTGGCCACCGCGCTGGAAGGCCTGGCGGCCAGATACCTCGCCGAGCTGCCCGTCGACCCTTCACACCCCTATCTTGCCCGCAATACCGGTCGGGCAAGGCTTGCGGGGGCCTGGTCGGTACGGCTCCGGTCGGGCGGTGGGCATGTCGATCATGTCCATCCAGCCGGCTGGGTCAGCGCCAGTTATTACGTCTGCGTCCCGGAATCGGTGATGTCAGGCGAGCGGGCAGGGTGGTTGCGACTTGGAGTTCCGGGCTTGCCAGGGTTGGCGATTCCGGCCGAGCGCTATATCCGGCCCGAACCGGGATCTGCGATCGTGTTTCCGTCTTTCCTGTGGCATGGCGTGGAGCCGTTCGAGAGCGAAGAGGTGCGGGTGACCGCGCCGTTTGATCTGCTGCCGGCCTGATCCGGCCATTTTGCAGCGGTACGAATGGTGCGGATGCGCAACTGGCCGGGGGCATTCGTCTGCGACAAACCTGCAACAGTGTATCGCAAACACCGTTTGTGACGGTGAGATGTCATTGACCCGTGCGAAATCGCAGACGTACCTTGCAAATATGGAAAGCTTTCGGGCGATCCGATCTGAGGGGGGGCTCGCCAGCTCATCGAGATGAGTGGGCCGTTCCGTTCCGTATACCTTACTCGGAGGGATTAAGAGTGAGATCCAAGTCCTTGAAGACTTGCCTGATGGCAAGCACGCTTATCAGCGGTATGGCCTTTGCGGCTCCTGCTGTGGCGCAAGACGAAGACGTCGTCGTCGTAACCGGTTCGCGTATTCAGCGCACCGATACGGTGGCGCCAAGCCCGATCACGAACGTGTCTGCTGAGCAGCTCGCGGTTGTGAACACGGTCAACACCGAAGACTTCATCAACACGCTGCCGCAAGTTGTTCCGGCGTTCGACTCGACCTCGAACAACCCGGGTAACGGTACGGCAACGGTCAGCCTTCGCGGCCTCGGCACGACCCGTACGCTCGTCCTCGTTGACGGCATGCGCTTCGTCGGTTCCGGTCCGGCTCAGATCGTCGACCTCAACAGCATCCCGTCCGCGCTTGTCGAGTCTGTCGACATCGTGACCGGTGGTGCATCGGCCGTTTACGGCTCGGACGCTGTTGCCGGCGTCGTCAACTTCATGATGAAGGACGACTTCGAAGGCGTCGAGATCAACGCATCGCACGAGACCACGCTGGGCGAGCTCGATGGTGAGATCACCACGATGTCCATCACGATGGGCGGCAACTTCGACGATGGTCGCGGTAACGCTGTCATCTCGATGGGTTACACCGACCGTCAGGCCGTCTTCCAGGGCGACCGTGACTTCTCGTCCCTGAGCAACTGGGATCCGGGCCCCGGCAATGCCGCCAACGGCTTCATCTCCGGTGGTTCGTCGAACATTCCGGGCACCCGCTTCCGCGGTGCGACGTCGTCGAACTTCGGCGCCTATGGTGCCGGCATCGTCGCCGCTGACCCGAATTGTGCGAGCAACGTCTGCTCCGGTTTCTTCAACACCGGCAGCACGATCAACCCGATGCGCTTTGGTTCGCCGAACGACACGTATAACTACGCGCCGTCGAACTACCTGCAGCTCCCGCAAGAGCGTTACAACATCGCGGCATTCGCCACGTATGAAGTGAACGAGCACCTTGAGCTGTACGGTCGCGGCATCTACGCGAACAACGTGGTCGACTCCCAGCTGGCTCCGACGCCGGCCGGTGTGACGCTCACGGTCAACCTGGACAACCCGACCCTTCCGTCGGACCTGCTTGACCTGTTCACCAACGACCCGGGTTCCAACAATGGCGACGGCACGGCTACGATCCGTACCTCCCGTCGTTATCAGGAAATCGGCACACGTAACTCGCTCCGCGACACGAGCTCCTTCCAGCTCGTCTTCGGTGCCCGTGGCGACATCAATGAAAATTGGTCGTACGACGTGTTCTCGAACTTCTCGCGTTCGTCGATCTCGCAGATCCAGACTGGTAACATCTCCGTTTCCGCCCTGCAGGCCGGTGTGCTCTGCGACGGTGGTCCGACGGCGATCGCCAGCGGTTGCTCGGTGCCTTACGTTGACATCTTCAACGGCCCGAACTCCATGTCTGCTGCTGGTGCGGCCTCTATCGCCCGTACCGGTGCTCAGATCGACAATGTCGAGATGTTCCAGACGGTTGCGACTGTGAACGGCGAACTGCCTGCCTTCCAGCTGCCGACCGCTGAATACGCGCCGGCCCTGGTTCTCGGTGTCGAGTATCGTGAAGCTTCGGCTGAATCGATCCCTGACTCCGTGCTTGGCCCGGACGTTCGTGGCTTCAACTCTTCTCTGCCGGTTTCCGGCGTGGTTGACGTCTACGAGTTCTTCGCTGAAGCCGAAGTTCCGCTCATCACCGGCAAGGACATGGTTGAGTCGCTCAGCCTGAACCTCGCCTTCCGTACGTCCGAGTACAACACGGTCGGCAACACCGAGACCTTCGCTGTGGGTCTTGGCTGGCAGATCAACGATCAGATCCGTCTGCGTGGTAACTTCAACCGCGCTGTTCGGGCTCCGAACGTCAACGATCTGTTCGCTCCGTTCACCAACGGCTTCCCGGGCGCAGGCGATCCTTGCTCCGGCGGCGCCAATGGTAGCTACTCGGCTGCCACGATCGATGCCACCTGTCTGGCCGCCGGCGTTCCGGCTGCTCAGCTTGGTGCTCCGTTCCAGGGCAATGCCCAGATGGAAGCCCTGTTCGGTGGTAACACCGGCCTGGGTGCGGAAACGGCTGACACCTACACCATCGGTGCAGTGTTCGAGCCGAGCATGATCGAAGGTCTGACCATCCAGCTCGATTACTACAACATCGAGATTGCCGATGCGATTTCCACGGTTCCGCTTCAGACGCTGCTGAACGAATGTCACCTGACCGGCATTCAGGCATCGTGTGACACGCTGTATCCGGCTGGTGCCACGACCCCGTCTCGTAACCCGGCTACGGGTGAGATGGGTGCCAATGGCTTCCTGCCGAACCTGTCGCCGATCAACGTTGCTACGCTGACGGCTGTTGGTGTTGACCTTCGCGTCGACTACGGCTTCTCGGCTGACGTCATCGGTCTGCCAGGCGACATGGCCATCACCTACTACGGTGGTTACGTCTCTGAAGCTGACTTCACCACGTCGGCTTCGTCGCCGGTCATCCAGTGTGCAGGCCTCTATGGTCTCGATTGCGGTGAGCCGACGCCGGAGTACAAGCACTCCATGCAGACGTCTTGGTACACGGGGCCGTTCACGACCTCGCTGCGCTGGCGTCACATTGGTGCGCTGGACGCGGACGCAACCACGGCTGCTACGGTTTCCGACCTGTCAGACGACATCACGGCGAAGAACTACTTCGACGTGACGTTCGCCTACGACGTGAACGAATCCTTCACGGCGACCGTTGGTGTGACCAACGTCACCGACACGGCCGTTCCGGAACTCGGTTCGACCGCTTCGGAGCAGGCCAACACCTGGCCGGCAACGTACGACACGCTCGGCCGTCGCCTCTTCGTGGGTGGCCGCCTGCGCTTCTAAGCGTTGCGCAAATAGCAAACGGGAAAGGGCGGACCTCGCGGTCCGCCCTTTTTCCTTGTGAGCATGTTGCGGGATGCTGCGATCGCGTGGCGGTCTGCAGAACCCACACTTGGGGCGGAGCGGTCGGAGCCGGGCCAGCTGGTGCGCTGGATGCTTTGCCGCAAGGCGGCCTTCGAGCATGATGCCCGGCATGTCAAAGCAAGCTAAAACCGGTCGCGACGCCAACGCGTGGGCACGCTTCTGGGACGATGAAGGCAGCGCGGCCCATGTCGTCAAGACAGAGGCCGATGCGGCGGCATTGCGAGACGCCTGGCAAGCATTCCTGGAACCGGCTCTGGCGAGACGTCAATCATGCCGTCTGTTGGACATCGCGTGTGGCAATGCCGTTGTCGCTACTCATGCTCTGGAAGTTGCGACGAGCTGCGGCGTTGCCATAACGCCCGTCTGTCATGACTATTCCGCGTCGGCCCTGTCCGCCGCCCGCGAGCAGACGCCAGCACTCAACGGCCTGCTGGCCGCCTCCGACGCAGCCAGTCTGCCGTTTGCCGACCGGTCACTGGACGTGGTCGTCAGCCAGTATGGCGTAGAGTATGCGGGTCCGGCTGCATTTGAGGAGGCGGCGAGAGTCTTGCGGTCCGGAGGTCTTTTCCAGGCAATTGTTCACAAGGTTGACGGCGTCATCTACAAGCGCTGCGAGGCCGATGCGGCCTTGCTGGCAACAACGCTGTCGTCCGGCCTGTTTCGATCTTTCCTGACGTTGTTGAAACTGCTTCATAAATCGGGGGGGGCACAACAAGTCCCTCGCTCGGTCCAGGCCGCGGAGCGCCGGTTTCGGCAGAGTTTCAGTCAGTGTGCCGAAGCGCTAAAGGGCTCCGAACCCGGTGCCGCTCATGACCATGTTTCGCGATTGCTTGCTGACATTTCCCGAGTCATCGGGAATTGGCGGGCTTACGCGCTCTCCGACATGACCAACTGGGGGGATGGTCAAAGGCTGGCCATTGACGGTTTTTCGAGGCGAATGACCTCAATGACGAAGGCTGCGCTCGACGAAACCGCAATCGAGACTATTGCGGCCGCCTTCCGTGAGGCCGGGTTGAAAGAGGTTTCGTTCAGGCAGTTCGAGCCAGCGCAACACACCCTGCCGGCTGGTTGGATCATCAATGGAAGGCGGTAATGGGCGCCGACGATCCGCCTGATCGGGTAGAATCTGCGTTTAGCCTGTTTTCTTATCACGCTGCGCATTGTAGACAGCTGCGCTCTGGATATGGCGGTGGCAGGGTCACCGTGATATCCCGCGCGTGGTCCTAGGGGTGTAGCTCAGTTGGTAGAGCATCGGTCTCCAAAACCGAGGGTCGGGGGTTCGAGTCCCTCCGCCCCTGCCAGGCCATAAGGAATTTCGGGTGAATGCGCATCATGCCGTTCACCTCTTGAATAGAGGGCCCATGCGGGCCAGATGGACTTGAATGACGCGGAACGTGAAGAATACGACGCCATCAACGGCCAAGGCTGACGCGCCCGCACCCAAGAAAAAGGGTGTGGGACCGTTCAAATACCTGTCGCAGGTTCGCCAGGAGGCCCGCAAGGTGACCTGGACGACGCGCCAGGAGACCTTGGTGTCGACCGTGCTCGTGCTGATCCTGACCGTCATTGCCATGCTCTTCTTCTGGGGAGTCGACAGCCTCATCAGCATGACCATCCAATTCATTCTGTCCCAAGCCTGAGGAGCGGCTGTATGTCTGCCAAATGGTATATCGTGCACGCCTATTCGAACTTCGAGAAGAAGGTCGCCGACGCGATCCGTATCGAAGCGTCGATCAAGGGGCTTGAGGACAAGTTCGAGGAAATCCTCGTTCCGACCGAAGATGTCGTGGAAGTTCGCAAGGGTCGGAAGATCAATGCCGAGCGCAAATATTTCCCGGGCTATGTCCTGGTGAAGATGGACATGACAGACCAAGCCTATCACCTCGTCACCTCGACCCCGAAAGTCACCGGCTTTCTCGGTTCGGGAAAGAAGCCGATCCCGGTTTCCGAGAATGAGGTCAAGCGGATCCTCGGCCAGATGGAAGAGGATGCGGAACGTCCGCGCCCGACTGTCAGCTACGAGATCGGCGAGACCGTCAATGTCATCGACGGTCACTTCCAGAGCTTCAACGGTGTTGTCGAGGAAGTGGACGACGAGAATGGCCGCCTGAAGGTTGCCATCAATATTTTCGGCCGGGCGACCCCGGTCGAGCTCGAATACGCTCAGGTCGAGAAGATCGCCTAGCGTTTTTTTGTTGCGGGAGGTGCCGGCGCCAAGTCCATGCCGGGCCGTACCGCAAACCCCTGAAGGTGCGAGTGGCGCGCCTTTATAATGGAGTGGGAACATGGCGAAGAAAATTGCCGGCTATATCAAGCTGCAAGTGCCTGCGGGCGCAGCTAACCCGTCCCCGCCGATCGGCCCGGCCCTGGGTCAGCGCGGCGTGAACATCATGGAATTCTGCAAGGCCTTCAACGCGAAGACCCAGGAGATGGAAAAAGGGATGCCGATCCCGACGACCATCACCGTCTTCTCGGACAAATCCTTCACCTTTGCCATCGCGACCCCGCCGGCCAGCTTTTTCCTGAAGAAGGCTGCGAAGATCGCGAAGGGCTCCAGCACGCCGAGCCAGACATCGGCCGGAACGGTCTCTATGGCCCAGTGCCGCGAGATTGCTGAAGCAAAGTTCAATGACCTCAATGCGAACGACCTCGACCAGGCGACCAAGATCATCGCCGGATCCGCGCGTTCCATGGGCCTGCAGGTGACGGAGTAAGATCATGGCGAATATCGGAAAACGCCTCTCGGCGGCACGCGAGACCTTTGATCGCGACACGCTGTACACGATCGACGACGCCGTCGCTCATGTGAAAACCAATGCCAAGGCCAAGTTCGATGAAACCATCGAGCTGGCCATCAATCTGGGTGTCGACCCGCGTCATGCCGACCAGATGGTCCGTGGCGTCTGCAACCTGCCGAACGGCACCGGCCGCTCGGTCCGTGTTGCTGTCTTCGCCAAGGGCCCGAAGGCCGAAGAGGCCACCAAGGCCGGCGCCGACGTTGTCGGTGCGGAAGACCTGATGGAGCAGATCCTCGGCGGCAACATCAATTTCGACAAGGTCATCGCGACCCCGGACATGATGCCGCTGGTCGGTCGTCTCGGTAAGGTGCTCGGCCCGCGCGGCATGATGCCGAACCCGAAGGTCGGCACGGTCACCATGGATGTCACCAAGGCGGTGAATGATTCCAAGGGCGGTGCTGTCGAATTCCGTGTCGAGAAAGCCGGCATCATCCACGCCGGTGTCGGCAAGGCCAGCTTCACCGAGAAGGCCCTGGCTGAAAACGTTCGCGCGCTCGTCGATGCGATCGTCAAGGCAAAGCCGTCGGGCGCCAAAGGCCTGTATGTACGCCGGATTGCGCTGTCTTCGACGATGGGCCCGGGCGTCAAAATCGATACGTCTGCCGCCATTTCGGCGTAAAAGACTTGAGTTTCAGCCCGGACCGGATTATCCGGCCGGGCTGATCCGGTCTGATTCACGTGTTTTGTGGATCCGGCCGACCTGTCCGAGATCACAGGGGGTGGCCCGCAAGGTGTCACCTTAATCCAATCTGGGCCCTGCGTGAGACAGAGCGAGATCGACCCGGCCTTGTTAGAGGTCTGTCGGTTCGAGCCCTGGGACAGGACGCGTCATGATGGCGTCCGACCCGCGAGGGGAAGGTGCCGTGATGGCGTTTTCACCGAGCCGTCCACGGTGGACGGCTCAAACAGGGAGTCCGCAAAATGGATCGCATTCAAAAAGAAGCGTCCGTTGAAGAGCTGAATGGCATCTTCTCGGAAGCTGGATCCGTGGTCATGGCCCACTACAATGGCATGACTGTTGCGGAAATGACGGAACTGCGCACCAAGCTCCGCGAGCTGGGTGGCACGTTCAAGGTGGTGCGTAACCGCCTCGCCAAAATCGCACTGCAAGGCAAGCCGGGTGAGGGTGCTGCCGACCTGTTCACAGGTCCGGTCGCAATCGCTTACTCGGAAGACTTTGTGGCCGCGCCGAAGGTGCTGGTCGAGTACGCCAAGGACAACGGCAAGCTCGTTATCCTTGGCGGCTTCATGGAAGAAGACGTGTTCGATGCCGCCGGCATTGACGCGCTTTCCAAGATGCCGTCCCGCGAAGAGCTTATTGCCACCATCTCTGCCCGCCTCATGGGGCAGGCATCGCAGGTGGCCCAACGGCTCATGGCTCCGGCTCAAGGTCTTGCGGGGGCGATCGACGTCATCCGCGAGAAGGCCGACGCCTGATCCCGTCATTCTCCGCTTTCGAACTGACACATTGAACACCGACAAGGAATTGAACAAATGGCTGATGTAGCTAAACTCTGCGACGAACTTCTCGCCCTCACCATCCTTGAAGCCAAGGAACTGAACGATCTTCTGGAAGAAAAAGGCATCAAGGCTGCTGCAGCCGTTGCCGTTGCTGGCCCGGCCGGCGGTGGCGATGCCCCGGCTGCTGAAGAGAAAGACGAGTTTGACGTCGTTCTCACCGGCGCTGGTGACAAGAAGATCAACGTCATCAAGGAAGTCCGTGCCATCACCGGTCTTGGCCTGAAAGAAGCCAAGGACCTGGTCGAAGGCGCGCCGAAGGCCGTCAAGGAAGCTGCTTCGAAGACCGAAGCAGAAGAAATCAAAGCCAAGCTGGAAGCCGCAGGCGCCAGCGTTGAGCTGAAATAGTCTCGCTTCGGCGTGACTGACGCGGTGCTACGGGCGCGCGGGGTGATCCTGCGCGTCCGTTAGCCCGTCTTTGGAATACCTGATCCCGCCGCTGTCGTTCCAGGCGGGATTGCTGATCGGTCCCGGGCTTGCCCGAAGACCAACCGGAGCGGCGCCGCGGGGGCGATCCCCGCATATAATTGCGCAGTGCTGTCTGCGAAGGGAGCCGACATGGGTCTGTCGTTCACCGGCAAAAAGCGGATTCGCAAGTCTTTCGGGCGTATTCCGGAAACCGTTGCGATGCCGAATCTCATCGAAGTCCAGAAGAGCTCGTACGAGCACTTCCTGATGAAAGAGGTGCCAGCCGCCGAGCGCGACGACACCGGCATGCAGGCGGTCTTCAAGTCCGTCTTCCCGGTCAAGGATTTCGCCGAGCGGGCCGTTCTCGACTTCGTGTCCTACGAATTCGAACCGCCCAAGTTCGACGTTGAAGAGTGCCAGCAGCGCGACATGACGTTCGCCGCGCCACTCAAGGTCAAAATGCGTCTCATCGTGTTTGATGTGGACGAGGAAACCGGCGCGCGTTCGGTCAAGGACATCAAGGAGCAGGACGTCTACATGGGCGATATCCCGCTCATGACGGACAAGGGCACCTTTGTCGTCAACGGTACCGAGCGTGTGATCGTTTCCCAGATGCACCGCTCGCCCGGCGTTTTCTTCGATCATGACCGCGGCAAGACCCATGCCTCGGGCAAGTATCTGTTTGCCGCCCGTATCATTCCCTACCGTGGTTCCTGGCTCGACTTCGAGTTTGATGCCAAGGACGTGGTCCACATGCGTCTCGACCGTCGCCGCAAGCTGCCGGCGACGACACTCCTGTACGCGCTGGGCTTGGACAAGGAAGAGATCCTCTCGACCTTCTACGATACGGTCACCTACAAGGCGTCCAAGAAGGGCTGGACCGTTCCTTACGTGAAGGAACGCTGGCGCGGTGTGAAGCCGGCGCGTGATCTGGTTGACGCCAAGACCGGCGACATCATCGCCCCGGCCGGCAAGAAGATCTCCGCCCGTGCCGCCAACAAGTTTGCCGATGATGGCCTGGCCGCTCTGCTGGTCTCCGACGAGCACCTGCTCGGCGGTTACCTGGCAGACGACATGGTCAATCTGGAAACCGGCGAGATTTTCGCCGAGGCCGGCGACGAGATGAGCGAAGAGATCCTCGAGACGCTGAAGGATACCGGCGTCAAGGAACTCAACCTGCTCGACATCGATCCGGCGACCGGCGTCGGTCCGTACATCCGTGCGACCCTTGCTGCCGACAAGAATGACAGCCGTGAACAGGCGCTGGTGGACATCTACCGCGTCATGCGTCCCGGCGAGCCGCCGACCCCGGAAACCGCGGAAGCGATGTTCCAGGGCCTGTTCTTCGATTCAGAGCGCTATGATCTCTCGGCCGTTGGTCGCGTGAAAATGAACATGCGTCTGGATCTGGATGCCCCGGACGACATGCGCACCCTGCGCAAGGAAGACATCCTGGCGGTCCTCAAGACCCTGGTCGGCCTGCGTGATGGTCGCGGCGAAATCGACGACATCGACAATCTCGGCAACCGCCGGGTCCGTTCGGTCGGCGAGCTGATGGAAAACCAGTACCGCATCGGCCTTCTGCGCATGGAACGTGCGATCAAGGAGCGGATGTCTTCGGTCGATATCGAGACCGTGATGCCGCACGACCTGGTCAACGCCAAGCCTGCCGCCGCTGCCGTGCGCGAATTCTTCGGCTCCTCGCAGCTGTCGCAGTTCATGGACCAGACCAACCCGCTGTCGGAAGTCACCCACAAACGTCGTCTCTCGGCGCTTGGCCCGGGCGGCCTGACCCGCGAGCGTGCCGGCTTTGAGGTCCGCGACGTGCACCCGACCCATTACGGCCGGATCTGCCCGATTGAGACGCCGGAAGGCCCGAATATCGGCCTGATCAACTCGCTGTCGACCTTCGCGCGCGTCAACAAGTACGGCTTCATCGAGAGCCCTTACCGCAAGGTCGAGAACGGCAAGCTGACCGACCAGGTCGACTACCTCTCGGCGATGCAGGAATCGCGTTACGCGATCGCGCAGGCAAACGCCCATGTCACCGAAAGCGGTGAGCTGGACAACGAGTTCGTCAATTGCCGGGTTGCCGGTGACGTGACGCTCGTGCCGCGCGAAGACGTGGAATATATCGACGTGTCGCCGAAGCAGGTTGTTTCGGTCGCCGCGGCGCTCATTCCCTTCCTGGAAAACGACGACGCCAACCGCGCCCTGATGGGCTCGAACATGCAACGTCAGGCCGTTCCGCTGGTGAAGGCGGAAGCGCCGCTCGTTGGCACCGGCATGGAAAGCATTGTGGCCCGCGATTCCGGTGCGGCGATCGCCGCCCGCCGGACCGGTGTGATCGAACAGGTCGATGCGACCCGTATCGTCATCCGGGCGACGGAAGATCTCGACGCGGCCAAGTCAGGCGTCGACATTTACCGCCTGTCGAAATTCCAGCGGTCGAACCAGTCGACCTGTATCAACCAGCGCCCGATCGTGCGTGTGGGTGACCAGGTCCATGCCGGTGACATCATTGCTGACGGCCCGTCCACCGATCTCGGCGAGCTCGCGCTCGGCCGCAACGTGGTCGTCGCCTTCATGCCGTGGAATGGCTACAACTTCGAAGACTCGATCCTGATTTCCGAGCGCATCGTGCGTGACGATGTTTTCACTTCGATCCACCTTGAAGAGTTCGAGATCGCGGCCCGCGACACCAAGCTGGGACCGGAAGAGATCACCCGCGACATCCCGAATGTCGGCGAGGAAGCCCTGCGCAATCTCGACGAAGCCGGTATTGTCGCGGTCGGTGCCGAAGTCGCTGCCGGCGACATCCTCGTTGGCAAAGTCACGCCGAAGGGCGAGAGCCCGATGACGCCGGAAGAAAAACTTCTGCGCGCCATCTTCGGTGAAAAGGCCTCCGACGTTCGTGACACCTCGCTTCGCATGCCGTCCGGTGCCACCGGTACGGTCGTCGAAGTCCGCGTCTTCAACCGTCACGGTGTCGACAAGGACGAGCGCGCGATCTCGATCGAGCGTGAAGAGATCGAACGTCTCGGCAAGGACCGGGATGACGAGCTCGCCATCCTCGAGCGCAACATCTACCAGCGTCTCGGCGATCTCCTGCTCGGCAAGACCGCGGTCTCCGGCCCGCGTGGCTTTGCCAAGGGGGAAGTCACCCAGGACGCCCTCGACGAAACCCCGCGCAGCGGTTGGTGGCGGATCGGCCTCGACGACGAGAAGGCCATGGCCGAAGTCGAAGCCCTGCAAAAGCAGTATGACGACTCAAAAGCCCGCCTCGACCGTCGTTTCGAGGACAAGGTCGACAAGCTCCAGCGTGGCGATGAAATGCCGCCGGGCGTGATGAAGATGGTCAAGGTCTTCGTGGCCGTGAAGCGCAAGCTTCAGCCGGGCGACAAGATGGCCGGCCGTCACGGCAACAAGGGTGTCATCTCCAAGATCAACCCGACCGAAGACATGCCCTTCCTGGCCAATGGCGAAGCGGTGGACATCGTCCTCAACCCGCTTGGCGTGCCGTCGCGGATGAATGTCGGTCAGATCCTGGAAACCCACCTGGGTTGGGCCTGCCGCGGTCTCGGCAAGCAGCTGGGCGAGGCCTATGAAGCCTACAAGCGTGATGGCAGCACGGCGACGCTGCGGTCCGAGCTGGACCGCGTCTATGAAGGTGACGAGCTTCCGGAAACGGATAGTGATATCGCCGAGCTGGGCCTGAACCTGTCCAACGGCGTGCCGATCGCGACCCCGGTCTTCGACGGTGCCCGTGAGCCGGATGTGGCGCATTGGCTGACCAAGGCGGGCTTCGATCCGTCCGGCCAGTCGACGCTCTATGACGGTCAGACCGGTGAGCCCTTCCGCCGCAAGGTGACGGTCGGTGTGAAGCACCTGCTCAAACTGCATCACCTGGTGGACGACAAGATCCACGCCCGTTCGATCGGCCCGTACAGCCTTGTGACCCAGCAGCCGCTGGGTGGTAAGGCCCAGTTCGGTGGTCAGCGCTTCGGCGAGATGGAAGTGTGGGCACTGGAAGCTTACGGTGCGGCCTACACGCTGCAGGAAATGCTGACGGTGAAGTCGGATGACGTGGCTGGCCGGACCAAGGTCTATGAGGCCATTGTCCGCGGTGACGACACCTTCGAAGCCGGCGTTCCGGAAAGCTTCAACGTGCTGGTCAAGGAAATGCGTTCTCTCGGCCTCAACGTCGAACTGAAGAACGGCTAAGGCTGAACCATATTTTGCGGGGCAGGGCTAACCCTGTCCCGCTTGCCCCTTTTGGGAGACGGCGACATGAATCACGACGTCATGAACATCTTCAATCCGGCTGCCGAAGGCCCGTCCTTCGACCGGATCCGCATTGCTTTGGCCAGCCCGGAGAAAATCCACTCCTGGTCCTTCGGCGAAGTGAAAAAGCCCGAGACGATCAACTACCGGACCTTCAAGCCCGAGCGCGACGGCCTGTTCTGCGCCCGCATCTTCGGACCGGTGAAGGATTACGAGTGCCTGTGCGGCAAGTACAAGCGCATCAAGTACAAGGGTATCGTCTGCGAGAAGTGCGGCGTTGAGGTCACCCTGGCCCGCGTCCGTCGCGAGCGCATGGGTCACATCGAGCTGGCTGCTCCGGTCGCCCACATCTGGTTCCTGAAGTCGCTGCCGTCGCGGATCGCGATGATCCTCGACATGGCGCTGAAGGATGTCGAGCGCGTGCTTTACTTCGAGCACTACGTCGTCATCGAGCCGGGCCTGACACCGCTCCAGCCGTTCCAGCTGCTCTCCGAAGAAGAGTATATGGAAGCGCAGGAAGAGTACGGCGAAGACGCTTTCACGGCCGGCATCGGTGCTGAAGCGGTCCGCGAAATCCTCATCAACATGGATCTGGAAGCCGAGTGCGCCAAGGTCCGTGAGGACATGAAGGAAACCGGTTCCGAGCTGAAGCTGAAGAAGTACGCCAAGCGTCTCAAGCTGATGGAAAACTTCCTCACCTCGGGCAACCGCCCGGAGTGGATGATCATGACGGTCATCCCGGTCATTCCGCCGGAACTGCGTCCGCTCGTGCCGCTCGATGGCGGCCGGTTCGCGACGTCGGATCTCAACGACCTCTACCGCCGCGTGATCAACCGCAACAACCGCCTCAAGCGCCTGATCGAACTGCGTGCGCCGGACATCATCATCCGCAATGAAAAGCGGATGCTGCAGGAATCCGTCGACGCCCTGTTCGACAATGGCCGTCGCGGCCGCGTCATCACCGGTGCCAACAAGCGCCCGCTGAAGTCGCTGTCCGACATGCTCAAGGGCAAGCAGGGTCGCTTCCGCCAGAACCTGCTCGGCAAGCGCGTCGACTATTCCGGCCGTTCGGTCATCGTGGTCGGGCCGGATCTCAAGCTGCACGAGTGCGGCCTGCCCAAGAAGATGGCGCTCGAGCTGTTCAAGCCCTTCATCTACGCGCGTCTCGACGCCAAGGGGCTGTCCGGAACGGTCAAGCAATCGAAAAAGCTGGTCGAGAAAGAACGTCCGGAAGTCTGGGATGTGCTCGACGAGGTCATCCGCGAACATCCGGTCATGCTGAACCGGGCGCCGACGCTGCACCGCCTCGGCATCCAGGCGTTCGAGCCGAAGCTGATCGAGGGCAAGGCCATCCAGCTGCATCCGCTGGTCTGTGCCGCCTTCAATGCCGACTTCGACGGTGACCAGATGGCTGTTCACGTCCCGCTCTCGCTGGAAGCCCAGCTGGAAGCGCGGACGCTGATGATGTCGACCAACAACATCCTCTCGCCGGCCAATGGCAAGCCGATCATCGTGCCGTCGCAAGATATCGTGCTGGGCCTCTATTACTTGTCGATCGAGAAGGACAACGAGCCGGGCGAGGGCATGGCCTTCGGCAGCCGTGCCGAACTGGAAGCGGCGCTCGAGTCGGATGTCATTACCCTGCACACCAAGATCAAGGCGCGCTGGGAAGGCATTGATGTCGACGGCAACAAGATAACCAAGGTGATCGAGACCACGCCGGGTCGCAAAATGCTGGTCGACCTCCTGCCCAAGCATCCCAAGATGCAGCCGGAGCTGATCGGCGAGCTGCTGACCAAGAAAGCCATTGGCGCCCTGATCGATCAGGTCTATCGCCACTGCGGTCAGAAGGCGACGGTCATCTTCTGTGACCAGATCATGGGTCTCGGCTTCAAGGAAGCGGCCAAGGCCGGCATTTCCTTCGGCAAGGACGACATGTTGATCCCGGACGCCAAGGCCGACCTGGTCGGTGCGACCCGCGACATGGTGTCGGACTACGAGCAGCAATATGTCGACGGGCTGATCACCAAGGGTGAGAAGTACAACAAGGTCGTCGACGCCTGGGCCAAGTGTACCGACAACGTCGCCGACGCCATGATGGACGAGATCTCCAAGACCTCGGTCGGCGAAGACGGCCGCACGTCGGAAGTGAACTCGGTCTACATGATGGCCCACTCCGGTGCTCGTGGTTCGAAGAACCAGATGAAGCAGCTGGCCGGCATGCGCGGCCTGATGGCCAAGCCGTCGGGCGAGATCATCGAGACGCCGATCATCTCGAACTTCAAGGAAGGCCTGACCGTCCTTGAATACTTCAACTCCACCCACGGCGCCCGTAAGGGTCTGGCCGATACCGCCCTGAAGACGGCCAACTCCGGTTACCTGACGCGACGTCTGGTCGATGTCGCCCAGGACTGCATCATCACCGAAGAAGATTGCGGCACGTCGGAAGGCTTTGAGATCCAGGCGGTTGTCGATGGCGGTGACGTCGTCGTCTCGCTGGAGCAGCGCATCCTCGGCCGTACCCTGGCCGCGGAAGTGAAGGATCCGGCGTCCGGCGAAGTGATCTGTCCGGCCGACACCTATGTCGACGAAGACCTCGCCATGGCGATCGAAATGGCCGGCGTCCAGAGCGTCATCGCGCGCTCGCCGCTGACCTGTGAGACCCGTGTCGGCGTCTGTGCAACCTGTTACGGTCGTGACCTGGCGCGCGGTACGCGCGTCAATATCGGTGAGGCCGTCGGCGTCATTGCGGCGCAGTCGATCGGTGAGCCGGGTACACAGCTGACCATGCGGACCTTCCACATTGGCGGTACCGCCCAGGTCTCCGAGCAGTCCTTCATCGAGGCTGGTTCGGAAGGTCATGTGACCTTCAAGAACCCGTCGACGGTGACCAATTCCGACGGCGACCTGATCGCCCTGTCGCGCAACATGCAGCTCGTCATCGTCGATGCCGAGGGCAAGGAGCGCGAGAGCTACAAGCTGGGCTACGGCACCAAGCTGAAGGTCAAGGAAGGCGACAAGACCAGCCGCGGCCAGCGCCTCGGCGAGTGGGACCCGTATACGGCTCCGGTCGTGTCCGAAGTCGGCGGCAAGGTGAAATTCGTCGACATCGCCGAAGGCGTGTCGGTGAAGGAAGAGACCGACGAAGCCACGGGTATCGCCTCCAAGGTGGTCATCGACTGGCGCGGATCGGCCAAGGCCAATGCGCTGCAGCCGACCATTGTTGTCCAGGACGAGAATGGTGAGCCGATCAAGCTCTCCTCCGGTTCCACCGCCAGCTACATGCTGGCCGTTGGCGCCATTCTCTCGGTTGCCGATGGGGACACGGTCCGCCCGGGTGACATCGTCGCCCGTATCCCGACTGAAGGCGCCAAGACACGCGACATCACCGGTGGTCTGCCGCGTGTTGCCGAGCTGTTCGAGGCCCGTCGTCCGAAGGATCACGCGGTCATCGCCGAGATCACCGGTCGTGTCGAGTTCGGCCGTGACTACAAGAACAAGCGCCGTATCGCGATTGTTCCGGAAGGCGACGAGGCCGAGAAGGTCGAATACCTGGTGCCCAAGGGCAAGCACCTGACCTGTCAGGAAGGCGATGTGATCCAGAAGGGCGAATACCTGCTCGACGGTCACCCGGCGCCGCACGATATCCTGGCGATCCTGGGTGTCCCGGCCCTGGCCAATTACCTGATCGACGAGATCCAGGAGGTCTACCGACTGCAGGGCGTGCCGATCAACGACAAGCATATCGAAACGATCGTCCGCCAGATGCTGCAGAAGATCGAGGTCAAGGATCCGGGCGACAGCACGTATCTGGCCGCCGAACAGGTCGACAAGATCGAGTTTATCGAGAACAACGAACGTCTCGAGGCGGAAGGCAAGCGCATGGCGACGGGTGACCCGGTCCTGCTGGGCATCACCAAGGCGTCGCTGCAGACGCGCTCCTTCATCTCGGCAGCCTCCTTCCAGGAGACCACCCGCGTCCTCACAGAGGCGGCGGTCCAGGGCAAGGAAGACACGCTCGAGGGTCTCAAGGAAAACGTCATCGTGGGTCGACTGATTCCCGCCGGTACGGGCGCCATCATGCGCCAGTACCAGGTGATCGCCGACGATCTGGATGCGGACATGCTTGCTGAGCGCGAAGCGGCTGTTGAGGCGGAAGGACTTCCGACCGAGATTGCCGAGGCAGCTGCAGAGGAATTGGCCGCTGAAGAGGGCGCCAACTAGGCCAATTCCGGGGCGATATCCCTGTAATACCTAAGAAAAGGCCGTCGGGTAACCGGCGGCCTTTTTGTATCGGCTGTTACCGGGCCGGGGCGTGTCAGAAAACCTCTGAACAAGCGCTTGACGAATGCGAGTCGCGTGCGTAGTTTCCGCGCTCGTTTGAAGGACGGGCCGTAACCCACGCGGTTAGACGTCGTCCACGGTAACGGAAAAACCCCAGATGCCGCCGTGCGGGCCTCAGGCTCGAGCGTCGGGATCTTTCTTTGCGTCCATCAGCATTTCATCGTGCTGGGGGGCGTGGTTGTTGAGATTAGGAACGGATTAGAGCGGGATGCCAACAATCAACCAGCTCATTCGCAAGCCGCGAAAAGACAAGCCGAAGCGCAACAAGGTGCCGGCCCTTCAGGCTTGCCCGCAGCGCCGAGGCGTTTGCACGCGCGTCTATACCACGACCCCGAAAAAGCCGAACTCGGCCTTGCGGAAAGTCGCCAAAGTGCGTCTGACCAACGGGCATGAGGTTGTGAGCTACATTCCGGGTGAGGGGCACAATCTGCAGGAACACTCTGTTGTCCTTATCCGCGGTGGCCGCGTGAAGGACCTTCCGGGTGTCCGCTATCACATTCTTCGCGGCGTTCTGGATACCCAGGGCGTCAAGGACCGTAAGCAACGCCGTTCCAAGTACGGCGCCAAGCGTCCTAAGTAAGGGAGACGTCCATGTCGCGTCGTCACCGCGCAGAGAAACGCGAGATTTTTCCGGACCCCAAGTTCGGAGATCGCGATCTCACAAAGTTCATGAACTACATCATGCTCGACGGCAAAAAATCCGTCGCCGAGCGTATTGTCTATGGCGCTCTCGAAATTGTCGAAGAGAAGCTGAAGCGCGAGCCGATCCGCGTCTTCCATGATGCCCTGGACAATGTGGCCCCTGAGGTCGAGGTCCGCTCCCGCCGCGTTGGTGGTGCGACCTATCAGGTGCCGGTTGAAGTCCGCGCCGAGCGCAAGAAAGCCCTGGCCATTCGTTGGCTGACGGGCGCTGCGCGCGGTCGCAATGAAAATACCATGCGCGAACGTCTCGCCGCTGAGATGATGGATGCGTCTGCCAATCGCGGAACCGCCGTCAAGAAGCGCGAAGACACGCACCGGATGGCGGAAGCCAACCGGGCTTTCTCGCACTACCGCTGGTAACCCCTTACAGGCACTGACCCGTACCAAGGACCCTGACAAATGGCCCGCGACTACAAAATCGAGGACTACCGCAACTTCGGCATCATGGCTCACATTGACGCCGGCAAGACGACGACGACCGAGCGGATCCTCTATTATACCGGCAAGTCCCACAAGATTGGTGAAGTGCACGATGGTGCCGCCACCATGGACTGGATGGAGCAGGAGCAGGAGCGTGGCATCACGATCACCTCGGCTGCAACGACCTGTTTCTGGAATGGCAAGCGCCTGAACATCATCGACACGCCCGGCCACGTTGACTTCACCATTGAAGTCGAGCGTTCGCTGCGTGTGCTCGACGGTGCCGTGTGCTGCCTGGACGCCAATGCCGGTGTCGAGCCGCAGACCGAAACGGTCTGGCGTCAGGCCGACCGCTACAAGGTTCCGCGCATGGTGTTCATCAACAAGATGGACAAGCTGGGCGCTGACTTCTTCAACTGTGTCAAAATGATCGAAGACCGCCTCGGCTCCAAGCCGCTGTGCGTTCAGCTGCCGATCGGCTCGGAAACCGAGTTCGAGGGCGTGATCGACCTGATCAAGATGAAGGAACTCGTCTGGAAGGGTGAGGGGCTGGGCGCCGAGTGGGAAGAGCGTGACATTCGCGCCGAGCTCGCTGACAAGGCTGCCGAGTACCGTGAAATGCTGGTCGAAACTGCCGTCGAGCAGGACGAAGTGGCGATGGAAGCCTATCTGGAGGGCGAGGAGCCGACCCAGGAGCTTCTCAAGACGCTGATCCGCAAGGGCTGCATCGCGCTGACCTTCAATCCGATCCTGTGCGGCACCGCCTTCAAGAACAAGGGTGTCCAGCCTCTGCTCGACGCTGTTGTCGATTTCCTGCCGAACCCGACCGAGGTTCCGGCGATCAAGGGTATCGATTTCAAGACCGAGGAAGAGGTTGTCCGCCGCGCCAGCGATGACGAGCCGACCTCCTTGCTCGCCTTCAAGATCATGAACGACCCGTTCGTCGGCTCGCTCACCTTCGCGCGCATGTATTCCGGTCACCTCGAGACGGGTATTTCCCTGCTCAACACGGTGAAGGACAAGAAAGAGCGTATCGGCCGCATGTTGCTGATGCACTCCAACTCGCGCGAAGACATCAAGGAATGCTTTGCTGGCGACATCGTTGCCATTGCGGGCCTCAAGGACACGACCACGGGCGACACGCTGTGTGACCCGATGAAGCCGGTCATCCTGGAGCGCATGGAATTCCCGGATCCGGTCATCGAGCTGGCCATCGAGCCGAAGTCGAAAGCCGATCAGGAGAAGCTCGGCGTTGCCCTGCAGCGCCTGGCGGCCGAGGATCCGTCCTTCCGCATGAAGACCGACGAAGAATCCGGTCAGACCATCATTGCCGGCATGGGCGAGCTTCATCTCGACATTCTCGTCGACCGCATGAAGCGCGAATTCAAGGTTGAAGCGAATGTCGGTGCGCCGCAGGTGGCTTACCGTGAATCGCTGAGCCAGAAGGGTCTCGTCGACTACACGCACAAGAAACAGTCCGGCGGTTCGGGTCAGTTCGCCCGCGTCAAGATCGAATTCGGTCCTGGCGAGCCGGGTTCGGGCTTCGTCTTCGAGTCGAAGATCGTCGGCGGTAACGTGCCGAAGGAATACATTCCGGGCGTTGAGAAGGGCCTCAAGTCGGTCATGGATGGCGGTCTGATTGCCGGTTTCCCGGTGATCGACGTGCACGCCATGCTGGTGGACGGCGCCTATCACGACGTTGACTCCAGCGTTCTCGCTTTCGAGATCGCGGCTCGCGCCGCATTCCGCGAAGCCAAGGCGCATTGCGCGCCGAAGCTTCTGGAGCCGATCATGAAGGTCGAAGTCGTGACGCCGGATGAATATACCGGTGGTGTCATTGGTGACCTGAACTCCCGTCGGGGTCAGATCGCCGGTCAGGAAATGCGCGGCAACGCAACCGTCGTGAATGCGATGGTGCCGCTGGCGAACATGTTCGGTTACGTGAACAACCTGCGGTCTGCGACCCAGGGCCGGGCACAGTTCACCATGCTTTTCGACCACTACGAGGCGGTCCCCAAGGCCGTCGAACAAGAAGTCATCGCCAAGTCCGCCTAAGCGGACCTCTGGTCACAGTATAACAACGAACACACGGATTTCGGAGCGAGATCATGGCGAAGGAAAAGTTTGAGCGCACCAAGCCGCATGCGAACATCGGCACGATTGGTCACGTTGACCACGGCAAGACGACGCTGACGGCTGCGATCACGATGGTACTGGCGGAAGCGTCCGG
>NZ_JAXMOC010000011.1:0-71958 GCF_034670125.1 Maricaulis sp. | reverse complement strand
CCGAACGCTGACACGGTTTCACCAACCCCGACCGCGCCGAATGCCGGTTCTGTTGATTGCTGGTCTTTTGACGAGCGGGTCGGGTTGTGGGTGCAAAATCCAAACTGCCCCGGAAGTCCTGCTCCGACGAGCGGCCAGCCGAACCTCAACATCACGGATGATGGCCCGAGCCTGTCCGCGTTGCCGAACGCTGACACGGTTTCACCAACCCCGACCGCGCCGAATGCCGGTTCTGTTGATTGCTGGTCTTTTGACGAGCGGGTCGGGTTGTGGGTGCAAAATCCAAACTGCCCCGGAAGTCCTGCTCCGATGCCAGACGGCACGCAGACCGTGCAGCCGGCTGTCCTGGTCATCGAAGAGGTCATCGACGAATTGCAATCTGACCCCGCCGAGAACATCGAAGGCATTGTCGAAGAAGCGATCCGGGAAACGGTTGAGGAAGCGATCGAGGTCTGCTTGTTCGAAGAGGAATGTGAATTCTAGGTAGAATCGACGTTCGGCGCACCGATATCTCGGCGGCTCAGAGTTGAACGAAGCTGTTGCTAAAAATGGTGACAGGCACCGATTAATCGCCGGACTGGCGGTGCAATCTTGTGGCCGCAATGTCGCGGGATATCGAGGCGCGGAGTGGTCATTTTGACGGGCGGGGCAATCCGAAGGGAGAGCCGGGCTGGTTAGAGTAATCGGGGACGCACACCATTTATGGATCGCTGGGCGCGCAGCGCCAGCCTCTCTTTTACCCGCGATATCCCCAAACCCCCGTCATCCCCCGGCTTGTCCGGGGGACCTCGTCCACACAGTCGACGGGGAATCGCAGCTCCTCCGCAGCGCCGACCTGCTTGGCTTTGACACCTAGTGCGCCTGGTCCGGCGTCATTTTCAGCTGGTAGCGCGTGCCGTCAAAGCCCTCGAATGCCTCGGCGATCTGCGGATGCTCGACCGGACCGTTTTCGGCGTCGGGCAGGAGATTGCCTTCCGAGACATAGGCGCCGTAATAGCTTTCCTCGTTCTCGGCGAGCAGATGGTAGAAGGGCTGGTCCTTGGACGGACGCACGTTTTCGGGAATGGACTCATACCACTCCTCGGTATTGGCAAATTGCGGATCCACATCCACCACCACCCCGCGAAACGGGAAGAGCCGGTGGCGAACCACATCGCCCAGTCCGAATTTGGCGTCGCGAATGATCATGGCATCTTACTCTGGCACACACTCTGGCATATTCGAACGCGCGCGGACCATCCTCGCGCGCCGGGACCCTATCTAGGGTGTTTCTTGCAATAAGCTACGGCCTGCACTGCCAGACGTCACGCATCCTTGCAGGTCAATCACTTCCTTGTATTCTGCAACCAACAGAAAAACAGCCCGATTCGAGCCGCGCCTCCCGAACCCGGATGGGGCGCGCCGGTCGGCAAGAGGTAAATCATGGCGGAGCCATCGTCCCGGTCTGATCCGGGCAGTGATGCCGCCGCACGCAAGCGGAGAGGGCGCAAACGCGCGCCGGCTCCCGTGTACGGCGCGATCGATCTGGGAACCAATAATTGCCGCATGCTGCTGGCCCAACGGTCCGGCAGCAGCTTCCATGTCGTCGATGCGTTCTCGCGCGTCGTGCGGCTGGGCGAGGGGATTACCGGGTCGGGGGCGCTGTCGCAAGGCGCCATGGACCGGGCCGTCGAGGCGCTGAAGGTCTGCGCCGACAAGATCCGCCGTCAGAATGTCGTCAAGCACCGCTCCATCGCTACCCAAGCCTGCCGCATGGCCGACAATGGTGCCGAATTCCTCGAGCGTGTCGAGCGCGAGACCGGACTGACCTTTGATCTCATCTCTGCGGAAGAGGAAGCGCGTCTGGCCGTACATGGCTGCGTCGACCTGCTCGATGCAGAGCGCGATGCAGCGCTGGTGATCGATATCGGCGGCGGTTCGACCGAGCTGTCCTGGGTCGATCTGGCCGAATGGCGCCGTCGGGGTGGTCGCGAGTCAGGCGGGCGTCCGCCGATGAAATCCTGGACCTCGACACCTGTTGGCGTGGTCACCCTGTCGGAGCGCTTTCCCGAACGCGAGGACCGGGCCGACTGGTATCAGGAGATGAAGACCTATGCCCGCGACCTGATGAAGACCCCGCGCGGCGCCAAGGCCATGCGGCCGATTTTCGATGAGGGCCGCGCCCATCTGGTCGGCACGTCGGGAACCGTCACCTCGATGGCCGGCGTGCATCTGCGTCTGCCGCGCTATGACCGGTCCAAGGTGGACGGGTTGTGGATGAGTGGCGAAGAGGCGCTCGATGCCTGCAAGCGCTTGCGGGAGCTCGATTTTCACGGTCGCTCGCAAGAGCCGACCATCGGCGCCGACCGGGCCGAGCTGGTGCTGGCGGGCTGTGCGATCTATGAGGCGGTGGCCGAGATGTGGCCGGCCGACCGGCTGCGGGTCGGCGACCGGGGTTTGCGCGAAGGCATGTTGCTCAATCTGATGCGAAAGTCCAAGAAGCGCAGGCGTCGCCGCAAGAAGGCGGGCGATGCGGCGCCGGATGTGACAGGATCAGACGCATGAGCGACGACGATCAAAAACCCGAAGACGACACGCCCGACGGCGAGGGGTCTGACACCAACCAACCCGACAGCGAAACGCCGGCGGCTGGCGAGAGTGCGCCGGACCAGGCCGGTCTGCCCGGTTGGGGCAGCAGCGACAAGCGTCGCGGCCGCCGCTCCGGTCCGATGAAGAAGGGCGGCGACGCCCGTGCGGCCAAGCAGATGTTCGAGCGCGTGAAAACCGCACGCGGGCGCAAGTCGTCCTCGACCCGCTGGCTGCAGCGCCAGCTCAATGATCCCTATGTCAAGAAAGCCCAGATGGAGGGCTATCGGTCGCGCGCCGCCTACAAGCTGTTGCAACTGGACGAGCGCTTCAAACTGCTCAGGCCGGGCATGCGCGTGGTCGATCTCGGCTCGGCGCCGGGCGGCTGGGTGCAGGTGGCGCTGAAGTCCGGTGCCTCCGAAGTCGTCGGCATCGACTTGCTGGAAATGGAAGCCATCGCCGGTGCGACCCTGCTGGAAAAGGACTTCACCGACGCGGATGCGCCCAGCCTGGTGAAGGCCGAGATGGGCGGCGCCGCTGATGCGGTTGTTTCCGACCTGGCGCCCTGGACCACGGGTCACAAGACCACCGACCATTTGCGCATCGTCGCCCTGGCCGAACTCGCCGCCCATTTCGCGGTCGAAACCCTCAAGCCCGGCGGCTTCTTCATCGCCAAGGTCTTCCAGGGCGGATCCGACAGTGAATTGCTCAACTTCCTGAAAGCCAATTTCGAGAAGGTCCGCCACTTCAAGCCCGATGCCAGCCGCTCGGAAAGCGCCGAGACCTTTGTCGTGGCGATGGGGTTCAAGGGCTAGGGGCTAGGCCCCGTCCCCTTCGGTCCGCTGGATCGAGACCGGCACGCCATTGGCGCCCATATCATCCCAGATCCGGACCACCACGCCGTGGTCGCTCTCGTCATGAACTTCCAGCAGGACAGCGCTGTCAGGATTTTCGGCCCTGTGCCGATTGACGGAGGCCAGAACCCGTTCGATGTCGGTCGGGTCCTGATTGATGAAGATCTGGTTGTCGCCGTCGACCTGGATCAGGATCACGGGCCGGTTCGGCGTCTCGCATCCCGCGTCCTGACACGCCGGTGGCGGTCGCATGTCCACACCCTCCTCTGACAGGAAAGTGGCGGTGACGATGAAGAAGATGAGCAGGATGAAGACGATATCCAGCATCGGGGTCATGTTGACCTCCGCCTGATCGTCGCGCTTGCGAAAACGGTTACGCATGTGGGCCTCCCCATTGGCCGATGGAACGCGCCAGCCTCACCCGGCGCCTTGTCAGTCCAGCGCTCGGGCGAGGCGAGAGCGGGGAGGCGGCAAGGTCATTTGCGGGCGGAATTGGGGCGGGGAGATTGTGGGGAATGCCTCAATCCTGCTGATTGTCATCCCGGATGGACGCCCGGCGCAGGCCGGGCGCAAGTCCGGGACCTCGATGTTGGTCCCCGCCGTGCGTCCGGCCTGCGCCGGACATCCCGCGGGGATGACAAACTCGCGGAAATGGGGCGCCCAACTTCCCCCCAACCACGACAATTCAGCGACCGTCCGCATCCCTCCCTTGCCACGCGCTCGAATCCGGCTTATTGCCGCGCCGCAAGCAGCAATGAGGAGTCTCCCATGGAGATTCGTGAAGGTCTCACCTTCGATGATGTGCTCTTGCAACCGGGCCCGTCCGAAGTTCTTCCCGCCGATGCCAATGTCGCAACGCGCGTGGCCAGCGATGTTTCGCTGAAGATTCCCATGCTCGCCGCGGCCATGGATACCGTGTCCGAGAGCGGCATGGCGATCGCCATGGCACAGGCCGGCGGTCTCGCCGTCATCCACCGCAATCTCACCATCGCCGAGCAGGCCGAGGAAGTGCGGCGGGTGAAGCGTTATGAGAGCGGCATGGTGGTCAATCCGGTGACGATCTCGCCGGAGGCGACCCTCGCCGATCTGCGCGCCCTGATCGCCCAGCACCGCATCTCCGGCATTCCCGTCGTCGAGGGCGCCACGCCGTCGCGTCCGGGCAAGCTGGTCGGTATCATCACCAATCGCGATGTCCGTTTTGCCGATGATCCCAATGAGAAGGTCGGCAATCTGATGACCCGCGACGTGGTCACGGTGAAGGTCGGCGCGTCCCAGGATGAAGCCCGCGCCAAGCTGCACAAGCACCGGATCGAGCGTCTGCTGGTCGTTGATGATGAGGGGCGCTGTATCGGCCTGATCACGGTCAAGGACATGGAAAAGGCGCAAGCCTTCCCCAATGCGGCCAAGGACGCCCAGGGCGCGCTGCGCTGCGCCGCCGCGACCACGGTCGGTGATAGTGGCTTTGAACGCGCCGAGGCGTTGATCGATGCCGGTGTCGACGTGATCGTGATCGATACGGCCCACGGCCAGAGCCAGTCGGTTCTCGACCAGGTCACCCGGGTCAAGAAATCCTCCAGCCTGGCCCGCGTCGTGGCTGGCAATGTCGCCACTTATGACGGCGCCAAGGCGCTGATCGAGGCGGGCGCGGATTGCGTCAAGGTGGGTATCGGGCCGGGCTCTATCTGCACCACCCGCATCGTCGCCGGTGTCGGCGTGCCGCAGCTGACCGCCATCATGGATGCGCGCCGCGCCGCTGAAGGAACCGATGCCTGCATCATCGCCGATGGCGGTATCAAGTTTTCCGGTGACATGGCCAAGGCGATCGCGGCCGGGGCACATTGCGTGATGGTCGGCTCGCTTCTGGCCGGTACGGAAGAAGCGCCGGGCGAGGTCTTTCTCTACCAGGGTCGTTCCTACAAATCCTATCGCGGCATGGGGTCGCTGGGTGCCATGGCGGCGGGGTCTGCCGACCGCTATTTCCAGAAGGACACAGAGCGCATGAAGCTGGTGCCCGAGGGGATTGAAGGCCAGGTGCCCTACAAGGGCCCGGTCGGACCGATTCTGCACCAGATGGTCGGCGGACTGCGCGCGGCGATGGGCTATACCGGTTCCAAGACGATTGCCGACCTGCACGAGCGGGCGCAATTCGTGCGCATCACCAATGCCGGTCTGCGCGAGAGCCATGTCCACGACGTCAAGATCACCCGCGAAGCGCCGAATTATCCGACTACCAGCTGATCATCCAAACGGTCAGGGCAAGCCGCCATCTTCGCATGGAGGCCATGCCCGGGCAGTGATTGCCGGGCGGCGGCGGGGTGGCTACCCCGCTTCCATCCATTCTTTTCAAGGAGAAGCCTGATGTCTGATGCTTTGATCCATCCGCTGCTGGTACAAGTCGCCTTGACCTTCGTGCTGTTGTTCGCCACCGCCTTCCTGCGCACGGGCTCGATTGCCGCCGGCAAGGTCAAACCGGCTGATATCATGCTCGGTCAAATGGCGTGGCCGAAAAAGGTCCAGCAGGTCTCCAATGCGTTCCACAACCAGTTGGAAACGCCGATCCTGTTCTACGTCGGCGTGGTCCTGGCGATCATGCTGGGGGTCGGTGGGCCGATCCTTCTGGCGCTGGCCTGGGTCTGGGCGGGTTTGCGCATCGTCCATGCCTTCATTCACACGACCAGCAATCATCTGCGCTGGCGCTTCTATGCCTTCGCGGCGGGCGTCGTCACCCTGCTGGCATTCTGGATCACGCTCGCCATCGAGATAGTCACCCGATGATGCAGGAGCAGCCGATGATCGAGACCGGCAAGGATGTCCTCTTTCTCTTGACCGGTGCCTGGGATGACGGTGAGGGCGGTCTGCGCCTGTGCATTGATTGCTGCACGATGGAAGGCGCGCTGAAGGTCAATCCGCACTGGCTTGAAGCCCTGACGGTGGTGCGCGTCGATCATGCCCGCCCGCGGGCACCGATTGTCGACCTGCTTGACGCCGACAACCAGAATGCCCCGACCCTCGTGCTGGCCGATGACACGATGGCCCATGTCGAGCCGGAGGCTGTCATTCAGGGGCGTCGCATCTACACCAGCCCGCGGCTCATCTGCGCCCAGCTGGCGGCGTGCTATACCGGCGCCAGACCCTGATCCATTCGCGCCCTTGTGCGCCCCTGCAAGACGGATATCCGACATGAGAGACGGCGCACGCATAGCCGCGGCCATCGAGATTCTCGAGACCCTCCAGACCCAGCACCAGCCCGTGAAGGACGCCGTGCGCGATTGGGGCAAGGCGCACCGCTTTGCCGGCTCGGGCGA
Organism: Maricaulis sp.; assembly: GCF_034670125.1. GTDB lineage: Bacteria > Pseudomonadota > Alphaproteobacteria > Caulobacterales > Maricaulaceae > Maricaulis. Next base: position 65,234 of record NZ_JAXMOC010000011.1, on the reverse strand, counting down.
TCGCGCCTGGATCGGCGGGCTGGTGCTCGACGCGCTGCGTCACCAGTCCTCGACCGCCTACGCGATGGACGGCGATGCGCCTCGCACGCTGGCCATCGGTACGGTCGGGCGGGTCTGGGGTGTCGAGGCCGATGCCATCGACGCCATGTTCGAGGGCGATGACCACGCGCCTGAAGCCCTCACCGAGGCCGAGCGCGAAGGCCTTGCCCGGGACATTTCCGATGCGCCGCTGCACATTCGCGGCGATGTACCGGAATGGCTGGAAAAGAGCCTGGTCCGGGCCTTTGGCGAGGCCGCCGCCGAAGAGGGTCGCAAGCTCTCATCGCGGGCACCGGTTGATCTCAGGGTGAATGAAGCCAAAGTCGATTTCGACCGTGCTTTCAAAGAGGTATCGTCAAAACTGAAAGCGGCTGAAAATAGCCCCTTGGTGCGCTCGGGTATTCGGATCCCGCAGCGTGACCCGCGCGGCAAGTCAGCCGCTGCCGAGAGCATTCCCGCCTATGGCAAGGGCTGGGTCGAGGTGCAGGATATCGGCTCCCAGCTGGCCGCCCTGGCCTCGGGCGCCCGTGCCGGCGAGCAGATCCTGGACTATTGTGCCGGGGCCGGTGGCAAGACGCTGGCCCTGTCGGCCCTTCTGCATAACACCGGACAGGTCCACGCCTGGGATATTGACTGGCGCCGCCTGCGCGCCATCTGGCCGCGCCTCAAGCGCGCTGATGTGCGCAATGTTCAGGTCCATGACGACAGTGAAGACAAGGCCTTGGGCGAATTTGTTGAGAAGATGGATGTCGTCTTCTGCGACGCGCCCTGCACCGGAACCGGCACCTGGCGCCGTCGTCCGGACGCCAAATGGCGTCTCAAGCCCGCCGCCCTCGAGCGTCGCATGAAAGAGCAGGACATCGTGCTGGAGCGCGCTCATCGCTATGTGAAGCCGGGCGGCCGCCTTGTCTACATCACCTGCTCGGTCCTGCCGGAAGAAAACGGCGACCGGGTCAATGCCTTCCTCGACAAGGTCGAGGGCTTCAAGCCGGTGCCGGTGATGGACGCGCTGATCCAGTCCGGTGGACTGGGAGAAGGCGCCGAAGCAGTGCTTGAGCCCTGCATCGCCGAACATGGCGCCCTCCAGCTCTCGCCGGGCCGGACCGATACGGACGGGTTCTATATCTGCGTGATGGAGCGCACAGACGGCTGAGGGCGTCACGGGCTAGCCTTTGGCATGCCTATCGTCTCCGTCTTCTTCGGCATCACGATCCGGATGTACTTTGGCGATCATCCGCCGCCGCACATACATGCGGCCTATCAGGGACAGACGGCCCTGATCTCCATCGAGACTGGCAAGGTGTTGCGCGGCAGCTTGGCGTCGCGCGCGCTGCGACTGGTTCAGGAGTGGATCATGATCCATCGCTCGCGTATTCTTTTGAATTGGGACCGCTGTGAAACGCTGGAGCCCTTGGAGCGCATTCCGGGACTGGATGATGAGTAGGCCGTTGGTGACAATCCGATCTGTCGAGGTCGCTGGTGCGACCCGTCTGGCACTCATCTTCTCCGATGGCGCACGCGGCGAGATCGACCTGTCGCGTGAGATCGAGACAGCGACGGCCCTGACCGCGCCTCTGTCCGATCCGTCCTATTTCGCGCGCGTCTTCCTGGAGGAAGGGGCGCCAACCTGGCCGAACGGTTTCGATCTGGCGCCCTGGGCGCTCTATGACCGCTTGCAGGCGAGCGGTGAACTGGACGTCACGCGAAGCGTGGGCTGACGCAGCTAGACCCGCATGCGCAATCGCGCATGCCCCACCATAAACCGCTCGCCGGGAGTTCGCCGATTCCGGCCCGCTGGCTGACAAGCGATTATTGGAGATCGCTGCGCCGGCCGCGGCTTCGTGACTTTTGGGTTGCTGTCCACCTCTGCCCGTTGGATGTTCAATCCGGGTGTCGCAAGGAACGGGGTGCCGGGTGATGGTTGAACTGGCCAGCTATTTGACGGTGATGATCCTGGTCTGCGGCTTGTATGCCGGCCTGTACGGGCGGCATCGGGCAGACCGGAGCCGCCGCCATCCGGGGTATCGGTTCGTCGAAGCTTTCCCGATCCTGGTTTCGGTGGGCTTTTTGTTGCTCAATAGCGTCCTCCTCAATGTTGTCATTGGTCCGGCTGGGGTGAAGAGCCAGGAGGGGTTCGCTGCGGGCCTTGCCATTCTGGCACTGGGCTTTTTGCTGACGGGCGCTCTGCTCTATCTGACCCGATCAGAGATCCGGTGGTCGGATGACATCCTCGCGGCGCGGCGATGGCCCGGCGCGGACATCCAGCTGGCCTGGAACGATATCCGGCAGGCGGGCATCTCCGAGATATTCATGCGCGTGTGGGTCACCGATGCCCAAGGACGAACACGCGTGATCGGCAAGGCGACAAGAACCTCACGCCTCGCGGACAAAATGGCGGCGCGTCTGGGCGACCGCTTCATCGGCATCCGAAAGCCGCAGCCCGTGGCCGCGGAGTAGTCGGCACACTCATCCCCCCACATCCTTCATCAGCAACATCTCGCGCACCTTGAACTCGCGGTCGGCCGCAAAGCCGCATTCCACAGTGCCTAGGCGCGGATTGCGCCAGGTTCCAAACACCATGTCCCACAGCGGCAGACCGTAATTCGAGCGGTGGCTGTTTCGCTCATGGTGGAGGCGGTGCATTTCCGGGCGCTGCAGGAAAAAGCCGAGCCACCAGGGCGTTGTTTGGTCGGCGTGGGCGATCAGGTTGAAGATCGAGACATAGGCAAGCACGAGGGCGGCTGTGAGCGGGCTGGCGCTGAATACCCAATACGCCACCACCGCGTTGAGCAGGGTGGCGAGGAAGCTGTCGATCGGGTGGACGTAGAAGGCCGTCAGCGCCTCGATCCGTGACGGGCTGTGATGGAGCTGGTGAACACAGCGCCAGAGCGTGTCGGAGGCATGGGTCAGCCGGTGCCAGCCATAGGCCAGCAGGCTGGCGGCGAGGAAGACAATCAGGCTCTGGACCAGTACCGGGACGCTGTCGGGCAGGGGCAGGAGCGCATGTCGTCCGATCCAGCCACTGAACAACCAGCCGGCGGCGAGGACGACAGCCAGGTTGGCGAGGTTGAGGCTGCCCGCGAAAATCCGCCAGCGCTTGTCACAGGACGCGCCGGACGCCGGCGCGATGACCTCGCGGGTGAAGATCAGCGTGAACAGGGCGGCGGTGAACAGATAGACCAGCATGCCGGCACTCTGTCCCGCGCCCGGATTGGCGGCAAGCGGCGTTGTGGTCGCAGTCTGCGTCCCGAGCCTTCCCGATCACCGTGCGCCAATGCCTCGCCGTTTGGTGCCGGTCGGCGCCCCGTATCCCAGCTCGGCCAGCCTTTGCCGCGTCGGCGCTGTGACCTGCCCGTCCAGTCCCGCGCCCGCGCCGACCCGGCGGCGGGTCAGGGGCTGGTTGATCAGGGGCAGGCTGTCCAGCTCCAGCCCGTGCAGCTCGATGCTCCGCGTCGCGTAGTGCAGCTGGGCCGGCTCGAATTTCAGGCCGAGGAAGGCCATCAGATCCGTAATGGTCGCCTTGGGCCGGGTCGCCAGGTCTTCATAGCGGATCCGGATGATGCGACCGGCGAGGCGGCGTTCGGCGGCGAGGCCGATACCGGTCAGATCGGTCCAGTATTTCAGCGCTGCGCCCGTGTTGCTGACATGGGGGAAGGGGCACCCCTGCGGGTCGCGCCAGTCGCGGGCGAGCAGGGAATTTGCGACGTCGCGGCCATCGCGCACGACGTGGATGAAGCGGGCTTCTGGCAGAAGACGTCCCAGTGGATCAAAGGCCACCACATTGAGGGAGGTCTTTTCGACCAGCACCTTGATGGACGGTTGATCCAGCGGGGCACCGATCATGCCGGTCAGCAGATCGGCCATGGTGCGCCGCATGTCCTCTGCGCCCAGATCGAAATCCTGCGCGTGCAATGGCCCCAGTTCACGGGCGAAATTCTGCCATTGCATGGCGACCGAGGGCGGCAGGCCGGTGTCCGGCCCGCAGTGGATATGGCGGTGCGGCTCGAGCAGGCGACGCAGCAGGGTCAGACCGGAACGCGGACAGCCGCCGGCAAAGACGAGGCCCTCTCCGTCAACCGGGCCGCCTGCGACATCGCCCTCAGACATAGCCGAGCTGTTCAAGATGTCGCCCGGCCACGCGCATCACGGTCCCGATCTGTGCGGGGGCAAGGTCAGTCTTCCAGCGACCGATGGCCTGCCGGTCGACCGGACCGGCGACACGGTCGGCGCTGGACTCCGCCATGCCCTGCCGGTTGTCGAATGCGGTTGCATGGTCCAGCGCACGGGCCTTCGCGTCATCACCCTCACCAAGCGCATCGAACAATGCCGAGATGGTGCCGGCTGTGTCTGCCACGAGAGCTTCATAGCGAAGTTCGAAATAGTTCGGGTCCGCCCGCATGCGCCAGCCGGCCTCGATGCTGGCGCACCACAGCCGAGCCGCCGCTTCAGCGTCCCGGGTGATTGCCATGGGCTGGCCGGACTTCGCGTCGGTCCAGTCCATGGACAAAAGGGAGGCGACCACATCGCGCCCGTCACGGATGATGGCGATCAGCGGGCTGTCGGGAAAGATCTGACGCAGGCGATTGAAGTGGAGGATGTTGGCGGGCGTTTTTTCCGCCACCCGGGCCCCGGTCCGGGCGTGCAGCGGTGCCAGCATCCGGTCGATCGCGCGGGCGAATTGCGCGTTCAAGGCCTCGCGGTCGAGACCATAGCAGTGTTCCAGTGAGTCCGTCGGCCCGGCATCAATCTGTTCGGCGAGATGACACAGGGCCGGAATGACCCGCATCTCCGGTCCGCAGACGATATTGCGGCTGGCATTGACCATGGCGCGCAGCAGGGTGGTGCCGGATCTCGGGGCGCCGCCAATGAAGATGGGTGATTTTCCGACTGCGTATTGCATGACCGATCCGACTTGGGGTTCCGGACTCAGGTAGCAGGCAGGCGTCGACGCTATAAGTTACATTATTTCAACTAATTACGGATTTTTAATGGCGCTGTTAGATTGGCGGAAAACCGGCCGGTCAGGGGCTGGATTACCGGCCGGACCGGCTGAAATGGCGGCGAATCCACTGCTTTCCCGCATTCAGCTGGGGTGTCTCGATAAAGCGATGGACAACCAGGCCGAGAAGGACGCTTGCGGCGAGACCGGTCACGTACAGGACCAGTGTGCCTACCATGCCGTCTGGCAGGCCGGCCGCGAGCAAGCGGGCGAGTACCCCGATTGCCAGCAGGTGTCCCAGATAGATGGCGTAGGACCAGTCGCCGATCGAAGTGACCAGAGACGGCCAGCGTGGTTGCCAGGCCAGGACAGTCCAGACCAGGCCGACTGCCAGGACAAAAAAGGCGGCGACCCGCACATCCGCGGCTGCCATCCCGTCGAGGCCCTGCCGGATGGTCCAGGCCAGTGCGATTCCGGATCCGGTCGCCAGCGCCGCCAGCGCTGGCCAGCGTAGTCCGGGCAGGCGGTCCCGAAACTCTGCCAGCACTATTCCGGCGAGGAATTGCAGGTTGAAACCGCTCAGGGCAAGAGCGCTCGACGGCGAATTTGTCTCGACCAGTCCGGTCATCGCCAGAACAGTTAGCGTGGCCCACAACGCGGCAGCGACGAGCCGCAGGCGGGGCGGCAGGAACAGGGCCAGCCCATAGACGAGGTAAAAGTAGAGCTCGTGGGTCAGAGTCCAGCCAACCAGGAGCAGCGGCGGTTGGCCGGTTGGCAGCAGGGTAAGGCTGGCCAGCCAGTCCAGCTGATCCAGATCCCGTGACAGGGTGTCCCCGAACACGACATAGCCGAGCAGGGACAGGCCGGTGAACAGCCAGTACAGCGGGAAGATCCGGTTCAGTCGCTTGAGTGCATAGCTGGCGGTGGGCTTCGTCGCCGTGCGGTAGAGCGTATGGATGATGAAGCCGGATATGACAAAGAAGACGTCGACACCGGCAAAACCCAGATATCCGGCCGGACCAAGAATATCGGTATCCATGAAGCGGATGCCGGCCTGGTGCAAATGGCCGACCACCACCATCATCACTGCGATGGCCCGCAGGTATTGTACTTCAACAATCTCGGCGTGGGGGCGGGCGTTTGGCATCAACTCTCCGGTCGTGACTGCCGACCACCAGGGAGCCGACGCACAAGCGCCAAGAGTGGCCTGTGGTCACGGTTCGCGCCAAGTCCGATGATCAGTTGCGGGTGAAAACAAGCGAGAATGTGACCGGAACAACCGGTGTGATCGAGGGCAGACCGGCCAGATCCTGCAGGGTGGCCAGGCCGTCCGTGAGATCGTGGTCGGCGGCATGAATGAGCACCGGTGCGTGGCTCTCAACCAGCACGGTCTGTCCATCGATATCGGTAACTGTCACCTCGGCCTCGATCCTCATCGCCACGCCGTGCAGGTTCAAGATGGCATCGAGCATGAGGGTGTGGCGTTCGCCAGGGCCGAGATCGGCGAAGGCGGCGAGGTCCAGCGTTGTGGTCACCCGGGCGCTGTCGAAGCGGCCCGTTTCAAACAGGTGTTCGCGCATTCTCTCATTGCGGATATCGATACCGGTCTCGACCGATGCCAGGCCGATGACCAGCTCGGCCTCGCCGTCCGGCATGACCGTGCCGGCCAGATCTGAAAACCTGTGAGCCTCGGCAATGTCTCCGGATTTGATGGAAACGAAAGCGAGCGTGGACCGGTCCTCATCCAGTTGCCACGGACCCGGCGCGGCGGGTTGCGAACAGGCGGCAGCAAGGCTGGCGAGAAGGGCTGTCATCAGCAGGCGCATGTCGGAGCTCCCCGGTTTGGTTGATCCCAGACTTGCGCCCGCCGCGGCCCGGCGACAAGCCTCGGACGCGGAATTTCCCGCAAAACCGGTCAAAGCGCAGGTCTGGGGCGGTGCGGGACTGGTCAAGCGGGCTGAACCGCGCTATCGGGCCACATGCTGACAGATGTTTCTGCCATCTCCCTACAATCTGACCTCCGGGACACCTGCGCGTGCAGGTGGGAACGCCCATGACCGATCAACACGACAAACTCCTCATCATCGATTTCGGCAGCCAGGTGACCCAGCTCATCGCCCGCCGTGTCCGCGAAAGCGGGGTGTTCTGCGAGATCCACCCCTATAACCGCGCCGACAAGGCCTTTATCGATGCCTATGACCCCAAGGCGATCATCCTGTCGGGCTCACCGCACTCCACCCATTGGGACAATTCCCCCCGCGCCGATGCCTCGGTCTTCACCCGCAACATTCCGGTGCTGGGCATTTGTTACGGCGAGCAGACCATGTGCGCCCAGCTGGGCGGTCGGGTCGAAGCCTCCGAAGAACGTGAATTCGGTCGAGCCGACATCAAGCTGGTTGAAGACAGCCCGCTGTTTGCCGGTTTCGGTCCGGTCGGTCATGAAGAGCGCGTCTGGATGAGCCATGGCGACCGTGTCGCGGCGTTGCCGGAGGGTTTCACGGTCATCGCGACCTCGGGCAATGCGCCCTTCGCCGCGATCGCCGATGAAGCGCGTCGCTTCTACGGCGTGCAATTCCATCCGGAAGTCGTGCACACGCCGCGCGGTGCAGCCCTCTTGCACAATTTCACCCACCAGATCGCCGGTCTCACCGGTGACTGGTCGATGGCCAATTTCAAGGATGAGGCGATCGCCAAGATCCGCGAGCAGGTTGGCGACAAGCGCGTATTGTGTGGCCTGTCCGGCGGTGTCGACAGCTCGGTCGCAGCCGTGCTGCTGCACGAGGCCATCGGCGACCAGCTGGTCTGTGTCTTCGTCGATACCGGCCTGATGCGCCAGGGCGAGGCCGACGAGGTCGTCACCCTGTTCCGCGAGCACTACAACATCCCGCTCGTCCACGCCGAGGCCGAGGACCTGTTCCTCACCGCCCTGGAGGGCGTCGATGACCCGGAAAAGAAGCGCAAGATCATCGGCAGCCTGTTCATCGATGTCTTCGACGAGAAGGCCAAGGAGGCCGGCGGCGCCGATTTCCTCGCCCAGGGCACGCTTTATCCCGATGTGATCGAGAGCGTCAGCTTTGATGGCGGACCCTCGGTCACCATCAAGTCGCACCACAATGTCGGCGGTCTGCCGGCCCGCATGAAGATGCAGCTGGTCGAGCCATTGCGCGAACTGTTCAAGGACGAGGTCCGCGCGCTTGGCCGCGAGCTCGGCCTGCCGGACGCCTTTGTCGGCCGCCACCCCTTCCCGGGACCAGGCCTGGCGATCCGCATTCCCGGCGCCGTCTCCAAGGAGAAGGCCGACATCCTGCGCAAGGCCGATGCGATCTATATCGAGGAGATCAAGAAGGCGGGTCTCTATGACGAGATCTGGCAGGCCTTCTCGGTCCTGCTGCCGGTGAATACTGTGGGCGTGATGGGCGATGAACGCACCTATGACGCCGTCCTCGCCCTGCGGGCCGTGACCAGCGTCGACGGCATGACGGCGGACTACTACCCCTATGAGCACGACTTCCTCAGCCGCGTCGCCACGCGCATCATCAATGAAGTGCGCGGGGTGAACCGTGTGGTCTATGATGTGACCAGCAAGCCGCCGGGGACGATTGAGTGGGAGTAGGGGCTCCTGCACATCGCAAACCGCGCCCGGCGCGTCAGCAGGGCAGCAAGCACCAGCCCCCCCAATCCCGCATCCCATTTTTCCCGGGCGAAGACCCGGGACCGACCGAGCGCGCCTTGAAGCGCTGAGTTTCCCGTAAATCCCGGATCGCGCTGGCGCGCTTGCGGGGGAAATGGGGGTGGGGTTCTGGGAGTGCGCGGGTCTCTGCGCGCCAAGCTTGGGGAATAGAAGACGCACCCCCCAAACCGAATTACCTTGCAAAAGACACAATCGCACGCCATATAGCGCTCACTCGATCTTGAATGCCGAATCTTCTGGGGGCGTTTTCGCCCCGCTGACGCTCTTCCCTTTCAAATTTCGACACACGGGTACTTTCCGGCACGCGGTCGGGCAGGCCCACTTCTACGTGACTGATTGAAAGGAAATCGTCATGGCTACTGGTACCGTAAAATTCTTCAACACCACCAAAGGTTTTGGCTTCATTCAACCGGAAGACGGCTCCACGGACGTGTTCGTTCACATCTCTGCCGTTGAGCGTTCGGGCATGACCACGATCACCGAAGGCCAGAAGCTGTCCTTCGAAGTCGTTCAGGACAAGCGTTCGGGCAAGAACGCTGCCGAGAACCTTCAGGCTGTCTAAGCCATACAGTCAGTCCAGGGGCCGCATTGCCGCGCCCCGGACCGGCAATCAGAAAGGCCGGGCAATCGCCCGGCCTTTTTGTTTTTCCGGCCCATTTGTCGTAATGTTTGCGCCAAGGAGACATGCCCATGAGCGAACCCGTCTACAGTGACCTTTTGAAAGTGACCCCGGTGGCCCCCAAAACGCGGGCCGAGATTACCGATGCGATGGTCCGCACCAAGCTGGACAAGGAAACCGACGAGCGTCAGGCCAAGATCCGCAAGCTGCGCCAGGCCCGCCTTGCCATGGAAGCCAAGGCCGCGGCCGCGCCAGCCAAGCCGGTGGCGCCGAAAAAGCCGCGGGCCCGCAAGCCAAAATCGATCAGCGGTTAGAGCAGGGCCTCGATCGCGCCGCGTATGGCCTCCGGCTTGTCGCCCGGACCAAACCGCCGGACCACCATACCGTCGCGATCGACCAGGAATTTCGTGAAATTCCATTTGATTGATGTTGTCCCCATCAAACCCTTGGCCTCTTTCTTAAGCCAGGCGTAGAGCGGGTGCGTCGCGGGTCCGTTGACCTCGATCTTGTCGAACATCGGAAACGTCACGTCATAGGTGAGCTTGCAGAAGTTCGCGATCTCGGCGGCGTCGCCGGGCTCCTGTTTGCCGAACTGGTTGCAGGGAAAGCCGAGGACCGAGAGCCCCTTGCCGGCCAGCGCCTCGTGCAGCGTTTCCAATCCCTCGTATTGTGGTGTGAAACCGCACTTGCTGGCTGTGTTGACCACCAGCAGCACCTTGCCTCGATAGTCACCCAGTGAAACAGGCTTGCCGCCGATGTCGGTGGCAGTGAAATCGTAAATCGTGCGCATGGCCAGCTCCTTGTTTCCAGACCAAATTATGGGGGCTGAATGCGCCGGGCGACAAGGCACGGAAATGGGCTAGTTTGCGGCCACCATCCCCTCAACGGAAGGATATGCCATGATCGATACGCTCCAGGCCCGTCTCGATGAAGTCGAGGCCCATGCCGCCCATCAGGACAAGGCCGTCGATGATCTCAATGCCGTTATCCTGGATCAGCGCGAAGAACTCGACCGGCTGACCCGCCGGGTCAATGTCATGCTGACACGGCTCGAGGCACTCGAAGCCGCAGCCCCCGGTCCCGAGGTAACCAAGCCGCCGCACTATTGAGCCGCACCCTGTTCGGCCAGGGCGGATCGGACGGACGGCATGATTCGGCGGCTGACCGGCACCCGGCAGCCATTCGACAGCACAAGCTCACCTGTACCGCTCGCCTCGCGCTCCAGCGCCGAGACGAACAGCGTGTTGACGACATGCGAGCGATGGACCCGCAGGAAGGCGGGTGGCAGTTCGTTTTCCAGCCCGGCCAGCGTGCCGGTATACAGTGACGTGCGACCATCCTCGAAATGCAGCTCGACATAATCACCGGCGGCCTTGAGCTGGACGATCCTGTCGGTCGAGACATAGTCGACCCTGCCGGCGCTCACGAGCTGGATCTGGGCCGGAGCAGACTTCTGCCGGGCCTGGTCGAGGGCGGTTTCCAGCTTCAGGGCGCGGCGGGCTTCGAGCCGCCGCTGACGGCGCTCGGCGACCAGCGACTGGGCTTGCTGGTACATGGCGAAAGCCAGCACCCCTGCGGCAGCGTAGAAGTATCCCACGTCCAGAAAGTGTGAGCCGATATAGAACAGCGCCAGCAAGAAGACGGCGAATGCCCCCAGCAAGGCCCGTGCGCCTCGGCGTCCCTGTTTGGCCCAGGCGACCGACCACGCGAGGCCGGCCACAGCGCAGCTGGTCAGCACGCCGACTGTCTTGCCGTCGAAACCCGGCATGATGATCACCACCGGTATCAAGACCACCAGGACGATGGCAATCCGGACCAGTCTCGATCGCCAGCCCAGAGTCGTCATCCGCTCGAGCAGGTAGGCGAGGATGCAGAGGCCGAACCCGGCCGCACACAGCGTGATCAGGATCAGGCGGACGTCGTGGAAGGGGTAGGGGTAGGCGACCAGGCCGCGCGCGGTTTCGACCAGCAATTCCGTGCCGGCAAACAGGGCCGCGGCGGCCAGCAGCGACGAGGTGGACCGGTCTTCATTGCGCCAGGCCGTGACGCCGAAGAAAACCAGGCCGACCAGGAAAACGCCAAATGTGATCAGGCTGGGCCAATAGGCTGCAGTGATGATCCGGGTCGGGTCCTGATAGCGGCCGAACCAGATCGCGTGGACCGGTGACACAAGGTTCAGCCAGCCACGATGCGACGACATGCGGATATCGATGATGTTGTCCCCGGGCTGCACCAGGGTGTGGGGCACAAACAGGCTGGTATCGATCCGCCCGGCGATTTCAGAACGACGATCGTCACCGGGGCGGCCATTGGTGCCGACGGGATTGCCATTGATGAAAACCTCGCTGGACATCTTGCCCATCACCATCAGGCCGAACGGTCCGTCACCGCGCAGATTGTCCGCCGCCAGTGGAAGGCGGAATCGGGCCCAGATATGGGTGCCTTGCGGGTCGAGGTCCTGGATGGGAACGCTGCGACAGGTCGCGGCGCCATAGTCCGGTGGCGCGGTGTCGGCATTGCTGGCCGGGCAGACGCGCACATCCTCGATGGCAACATGGGTTGCTGCCTGGCCGGACGCGTCGGCTCCAAGGCCGCACAAGACCAGCAAGACGGCCACGCCTTGGGCGAAGAGGTGCAAGAGGAAGCGGTGAACGGTCATGTTGGCGAGACTAGCGGTTGTCCCGGCCACCGTCCCGCCGTTTGACGGTTCGGGACTGCCGCCGGTCGATTGTCGGGTGATCGGACCGGATTGACGGGCTTTGCTGTGAGTGTGCCGGGGGGCATGACGCAGTGGAGCATGATCGATGACAGGACTTGATTTGACCCGGGCGGGCTTGCTGGCGGGCGCGCTGCTCGCGTCGGTACCAGCCGCCGGCCTGGCGGCCCAGCCGACCCATGAGACGGGTATCGTCTTTACCGCCCAGAGCGGCGAGACCGCGGATGCCTTTCGCGGCGAATTCCAGGTGCCGGAGAACCGTGCCGACCCGGACAGCCGGATGATCACCATAAGCTATGTGCGCTTTCCGGCGACGGGTGACACGTCGGGGCCGCCCATTGTCTATCTCGCAGGCGGGCCCGGCGGCTCGGGCTCCGGTACCGCGCAGGGGCGACGCTTCCCGCTGTTCATGGCGATGCGCCAGCATGGCGACGTGATTGCCTTTGACCAGCGTGGGACCGGACAATCGCAACGCCCGCCGCGTTGCATCAGCCGCCAGGCCAGCGATGACAGCGTTCGGGTAACAGATGCCGATCTTGTGGCCAGCCAGCGAGCCGCCCTCCATGAATGTCTCGCCTTCTGGCAGGGCGAGGGTGTCGACGTGCTGGGTTATACCACGCGGGAAAGCGTTGCCGACCTGTCCGACCTTCGGGCCTACCTGGGAGCCGAACAGATGTCGCTATGGGGTATTTCCTATGGCAGCCATCTGGCCCTGGCAGCGCTGAACGACATACCTGAACAGATAGACCGGGTTATCATTGCCAGTGCCGAAGGTCTCGACCAGACGGTCAAGCTGCCGGCCCGGACCGACGCCTTTGTCGCCCGGCTGCAGGACGCGGTGAATACCCAGCCGGCGGCGGCCGCCCTCTATCCCGACATCGCTGGCCTGATGCGCCGCGTTCATGCCCAGCTGGAGGCGGAACCGATCCTGATGGAGGTGCCGCAGCAAGACGGGACGAACCTGCCCTTCCTGCTGCAACGCCATCACATGCAGCAATTTGCCTCCGGCCTGATCGCGGATCCGACCAATGCCGGCCTGATGCTGGCGCTGTACGCCGGAGTGGAGCGGGGCGACACGCAGGTCCCGATCGCATTGCTGCAGTATTTCTGGCAGCCCGGCGAAACGATCTCGATGAACGCCATGCCGACGGCGATGGACCTGGCCTCCGGAATTGACCCGGATCGGCTGGCGCTCGTTGCCCGGCAGGCGCAAACGTCCCTGTTGGGGGCCTATCTCAACTTTCCCATGCCGCAATTGGCCGGCGCGGTTCCCGGCCTGGATCTGGGTTCCGATTTCCGCCGCGGGCCGGGCGGGGATACCCCGCTGCTCCTGCTGACCGGAACGCTCGACGGGCGGACTTATCCGCAAAGCCAGCGTGAGGCCGTTGCGGGGCTCAGTGCTGTCACGCAGGTCGTTGTCGTCAACGCCGGACACAATCTCTTCATGACCACGCCGGAAGTCGGTGACGCCATGCATGCCTTCATGCGGGGTGAGCCGGTTGCCAGCGGGCAGATCGTGATCGACTTGCCGGATTTCCTGGCCAACCCGTTTGAAAGATAGGGCATAGCCGCCCCTTTTTGCGGCGCCGAGTCGTCGGATTGCCCCGGTCTGGACAGGCCGGGGCAATCCGTTTCACATCGATCCTGAAAATTTTCTTCGACCGTCGCATCCAAACCGCCTCACGGCGGCGACACAGGAGCAAAGGCCCGCTGCATGCCGGTGCATCCAGGGGCGAGGAACAGGAGAGTGATCGGATGGATGACCTTTTTCGGAGCTATTGGTGGCTGCTTTTTCCCCTGGCGTTCTTTATCGCGGCAGGCTGGGGCAGTTTCATGCGTTACAAGCGCACCCAGGCCAAGATCGACCTGTTGAAGACCTATGCGGCGGCCGGCAAGGAACCGCCAGCCGACCTGATCGCCAAACTCGATGACTCCGATGATGGGCGGCCGGACTGGTCGGATCTGGACCAAGGGTCGCGCGGTGACAGCTCGAACTATGGTACGGGCAGCAATGCCTTCCTGGTGATCCTGTTTGCCGGTTTCTCCGCAGTGTTCGCCTATGAGGGTTACAGTGGTCTGATCGGAATGGGCGAAGTTGCCTATTTTGTCGCGATGATCTTCGCCGTCCTGTCATTTGCCTTCCTTGTGTCGTCCTTTTTCAAGGGCAAGAAGTAGGCTGATCGATGAGCTCGCAACCGACGGACGCGGCGCTCGTCGCGGCGGCCCGCTCGGGCAATGATGCGGCCTTCGCGCGGATCGTCGACCGGTATCAGGGGGCGATCCGCGCCTTCCTGCGCCGGTTGAGCCCCTATGATGCGGATGCCGATGACCTGGCCCAGGAAGTATTCCTGGCTGGCTGGACCGAACTGCGAAGATTGCGCGAACCGGAGCGGCTGAAGACCTGGCTGTTCTCGATCGCCTGGCGCAAGGCCAAGGGCCAGGCGCGGACCATGGCCCGGTCCCGCCAGCGTGATCATGACTGGCAGGCCATGCGTCCCAACAGCGAGACCCCGCAAACGGAGCGCGCCATCGCCCTGCGTCAGGCACTGGCCCAGCTGCCGACCGACCAGCGAGCGGCGGTGTCGCTCTGCCTGGGCGAAGGCTGGTCGCATGGCGACGCCTCAAAAGTCTTGGAAATGCCGCTGGGGACGGTAAAATCACACGTATTGCGAGGGCGGGCCCGTCTCGCCGGGATTTTGGGAGTCGATGATGGACAAGACTGATCCGCTTGCTGACTTCTTCGCCGCCGAAACTGTGCCGGCCGGTGACCGGGCGTTTCGCACCGGCGTCATGGAGCGCGTCGCTCGCAGGCGTCTGCGTATTGAATTGGTCTTGCGCCTGGTCGCGGGCTGCCTGCTGGTGCTCGGCCTGGCCTTGGTCTCACCGGCCTTGCAAATCATTGCCGAGACGCTGGGGCAGGAGATGTCCGGTGTCTTGCAGATCATCGCGATCGGTGGCGGGATCGCCTTTCTCGGGCATGGCTGGGTGACCCGGACGATCCGGCTGCCACGCTTGCGCCTGTTCTGATGGCAGCTGCCGCGCGCGGCGTTCGGTTTTCATCCACGACATGCCGGTGAATCGCCTATAGTCGGCCGCAGCTTCGGGGAGGCGTTCATGCTGCTATTGTCTGTGGGACTGATCCTGTTTCTGGGCGTTCATTGCCTGCGTCTTGTGCCGGGTCTGCGCGACACGCTGCAGGTCCGTCTCGGGGCGGCGCCTTACAAGTTGGGTTATACGGCTATCTCGCTGATCGGCTTCGGCCTGATCATTTACGGCAAGGTCATTGCCCATCCGACCCCATCGATCTGGACAACACCGGACTGGGGCCACCAGGCCGCTCTTTTCGCCGTCCCAGTGGGAATCATCCTGCTCACCTCCGCCTATGCGCCCGGCCATATCCGCCGCTGGGTGCGCCATCCGATGCTGGCGGGTGTTGTGGTCTGGTCCGGCGCGCACCTGCTCGCCAATGCCGAGGCGTCTGCGGTTCTTCTGTTCGGCAGTTTCTTCGTCTGGTCGCTGGTCACCTTCATCGCCGCCTGCCTCCGCGAGACGCCGCCGCCTGTCGTGAAAGGCTGGGGTGGTGACTTGACCGCCATTGTGCTGGGTTTGATAGCAGCGCTTATCATTCTGAATTTACACGGTTATTTGTTCGGCATCTCGGTGGTCGGCTAAGGCTTGCATCCAATTTTGATGCTCGCCGCATCTCATGGTCAAAGCCGGTGCACGGAGCACCCGGGCCATACGCAGGAGAAAGATCATGGACCTTACGGTCATGTTGGTATCGCTGGCACCGTTCGTCATGGTGTTGGGCATTGTCTGGGTTGCGGTGAATGCCAGTACCCAGAAACGGAAATCCACGCTGAGTACAATCGAAACCGCTATACAGGCGGGCCAGACCATGGACCCGGACACGATCCGCGCTTTGGGCATGCCGCGCAAGGACAGCAATAGCGACCTCAAATCAGGACTGATCCTGATCGCTGTGGCTGCCGCCCTTGTGGTGCTGGGCTGGACCATAGGAGCGGTCGAAGGCGACGACGAAGCCATGTACATCATGCCCGCTATCGCCGCGTTCCCGGGCTTTATCGGTCTGGTTCTCGTCGGCTTCGGCCTGATGGGACGCAAGAAAGAGGGCTCCGAGTAATCGGAGCGGGCTGATGAAGGCGTCGGACGAAGAACTCACAGCCCTGGTGGTCGCCACGAAAAACCCGGCGGCCTTCGGGGAGCTGGTCCGGCGCCACCAGGGTCTGGTTCGCGGCATGCTGAATCGCATGTGCCGCAACCATGCCCTCGCTGATGATCTGGCTCAGGACGCTTTCATTCGGGCCTATGAGAAGATCGGCAGCTTCAAGGGCACGGGCAGCTTCAAATCCTGGCTGTGCTCGATCGCCTACACCCAATTCCTGATGTCGGCGCGCAAGCGCAAGGCCACAGAGCGGGTGCTGGAAAAGTTCAAGGCCGGTGTCGAAGAGAGCGAAGCCCCCCGTGACATGGGCAATGTGGTTGATCTCGATCGAGGGCTTGCCACATTGAAGGAAGACGAGCGGATCGCGGTGGTGTTGTGTTATTCATGCGGCATGTCGCATTCGGAAGCCGCAGAGGCGACCGACATGCCGCTGGGAACGGTCAAGTCGCACGTCAATCGCGGCCGGGCCAAGTTGCAGGCGTTCTTCACGGACGCGGAGGTAATGGTGTCATGACCATGGATGATGCATTCGATGCACGGCTCAAGGCCGCCTTCGCCCAGGCATCCGAGCCGCTGGAAACGGAAACCGAGGCCGAGAAGTTCTCGCAACGTGTGGTCAAGCAATTGGCCAATCCGGATCGCAAGCGGATCCTGCTGCTCGGCGGTGCCGGCTCGACCGGATCGGCGATTGCCGGGACCCAGCTTGAATCCGTCCTCGGGCAGATCCAGGTGCCGGCCGAGGGCCTGCTCGCCAATGTCGGCTTCCTGATGGGGCCGGAGGTCATGGCCGCGGCTGCGATGGCCGTCGCGGTCGGCATGGTCGCGATGGTACTGCCGCGCCGTCTGGCCTGAGGCTTTTGCAGCGCAGCATGCTGGGCTAGGGTCCGGTCGCCACATCCGGCCAGCTGTCGTTACAAAGGCCATCTGCCATGTCTGCCCAGTCAAAGGCCCCGACCAAGGGCCGCCGCATCACTGCTCCGGACATCCGTGCCCGCAAGGGCGGTGAGCCGCTTGTCTGCCTGACCGCCTATGACGCGCCGATGGCCCGCATCCTGGATCCCCATTGTGACCTCCTGCTGGTCGGCGACAGTGTCGGCATGGTGGTGCACGGGCTGGACAGCACGGTCGGTGTGACGCTGGACATGATGATCCTGCACGGACAGGCGGTGATGCGCGGCGCCAATCGGGCGCTCGTTGCCGTCGACATGCCGTTTGGCAGCTATGAGCAATCACCCGAGCAGGCCTTTGCCAATGCCGCCCGTGTGATGGCCGAGACGGGCTGTCAGGCGATCAAGATCGAGAGCGGCACCTATGCCGCCGACACGATCCGCTTCATGGCGGCCCGCTCGATCCCGGTGATCGGCCATATCGGCCTGCGTCCCCAGGCGGCGCTGGCGGATGGCGGCTTCAAGGCGAAGGGGCGGACCCAGGCCGAGCGTCAACGCGTCATCGACGAAGCGTTGGCGACAGCGCAGGCCGGTGCCTTTGCCATCGTCATTGAGGGCGTCGCCGAGGACCTGGCGCGCGAGATCACCGAAACTGTGGATGTTCCCACCATCGGCATCGGCGCTTCGGCTGCCTGTGACGGCCAGATCCTGGTCACCCAGGACATGCTGGGCGTGTTCGACTGGACCCCGAAATTCGTCAAGCGCTATGACAATATGGCCGAACGCACGGACGCTGCCGTGTCGCAATTCGCCCGTGAAGTCCGCGACCGCAGTTTTCCCTCGCAGCGCGAGGTCTACACGATGAAGCGTTCTGACGGCTGACCTCTGTTGCCGCAGGGGGGCAGTGACGCTAGGGTCCGCCGCACATTGATTGGAATTACGGAGCCGCTTCGACGTGGTCGATATTTTTGAAGAAGTCGACGAAGAACTTCGCCGGGACAAGTATCAGGATTTGTTGCGCAAGTGGGGCCCCTGGGCCTTGGGTGCAGCCTTGGCGGTGATCGCCGGATCCGTGGCCTGGCAGAGCTTCGATGCCTGGCAGACCGGAAGCCGTCAGACGGCGTCCGACGCGTTTATTGCGGCCATGACCCATTCGGAGTCCGGAGAGCTGGCCCTGGCTGCGGCCGGGCTGGAAACGCTCGCCGAGACCGGTACCCCCGGTTATGTGTCCCTAGCCTTGATCCAGCGCGGCAATATTGCGCTTGAACAGGGCGACAATGCCGCCGCGACCGGGTTTTTCGAGCAGGCTGCAGCGCGTTCGAGTGACCCCGTCTTGCGGGACATGGCCGAGATCCGCGCCGTCTGGGCGTCCTGGGACAGCCTGTCCTTCTCGGACATTGATCTGCGTCTGACCCGTCTCGTCAACGCGGACTCGCCTTATCGTCATATCGCCCGCGAGACGATCGCGGCCGCGGCCCTGCGCTCGGACAATGATGAGCGGGCGCGGACCCAGTACCAGTTCCTGGCCTTCTCCAGCGATGCGCCGGCCGGTGTCCAGCGCCGCGCCCAGGAAGCGCTGGCGCTGATTGCCCAGCGCACGGCGATGGCCGCACCGGTTGCTGATGACGCACCGGCAGACGAATCGACGGACGGGGCTGTGCCGGCAACGCCTGTAGACGGCGCGGACGATCCCGCCACCGAAGAAGAAACCACCGATGCCGGGGATGCAGGCAATGATTGATGTAAAGCGTATCCGCACTCTTCTCGGTGTGGCCCTGATTGCCCCGCTGGCGGCCTGTTCGTCCGTCCCCAACCCGCTCGACATGATACCCGGGCGTGGCAATGACAGCGACTCTGAACGGCTGAACGGGGATGCGCCGACCGATGGCCGCGTTTCCATCCTCAATTTCGAACAGGGTCTGAACCTGGACAATGATGGCGAGCCGCGGGTCGTTGACCTGCCGCCGGCCTATGTCAACACGGTCTGGCCGCAGCCGGGCGGTTATCCGACCAATGCCGTCCAGCACACCCAGGCGAGCGGCCCGCTCGCCATCGCCTGGCGCGAGGGTTTCGGCAATGGTTCCGACAATGACCGCCGTTTGAATGCCCGCCCGGTCGTGGCCGGCGACAATGTCTACGCCATTGATGCGCGCGGTGAGGTGGTCGCGATGAATGCCGACACCGGATCGGTTGTCTGGCGTCACCGCATCGAGGCCTCGCAGCGCTATGACCGAATGTCGTTCGGCGGCGGCATCGCCTTTGATGGGGGACGTCTATACGTCCACACCGGCCTGAACTTCTTCGTCGCGCTCGATGCCGCTTCTGGCAACGAGATCTGGCGTTCCTCGACGCTGGTGCCCTTCCATGGATCGCCCACCGTCGCGGACGGCCGGGTGTTCGTGTCCAGTGACGACAATGAATTGCTGGCGCTCGACACGGATAGCGGCCAGGTGCTGTGGACCTATCAGGGTATCGTCGAGTCGGCCCGTCTGCTGACCGCGCCGAGCCCGGCCGTGCTGGGCGACATCGTCGTCGCCCCCTTTGCCTCGGGCGAGCTGATCGCGCTGCGGGTCCAGAACGGCAACCCGATCTGGCAGGACAGCCTGACCCGCGCGGGTGGCCTGACCGCCATGTCCGAGATCAATGACGTCGCCGGCAGCCCGGTCGTCGTCGATAATACCGTCTATGCGATGAGTCATTCCGGTCTGCTGGCCGCGATCTCGCTGCGGACCGGCGAACGCCTGTGGAGCCAGCCGGCCGGTGGCCTGCATGCGCCCTGGGTCGCCGGTGATTTCCTGTTCATCACCACCAGCGAAGCCGAGATCGTCTGCATCAACCGCCATGACGGTCAGGTCTACTGGATCACCCAGTTGCCGCTGTTCGAGAATGCGCGCGAGCGCAAGAACCGTCTTGCCTGGACGGGTCCGCTCATGGCCGGCGGCCGTCTGGTTGTCGCCTCCAGCCGGGGTGACATGACCGTGCTGAATGCCTTCGATGGCAGCATCATGTCCGAGCGTGATCTGCCGGGCGATGTGTTCGTGCCCCCTGTCATTGCCAATGAAACCGTATATGTCGTCACCGATGATGCGCGGATGATCGCGCTACGCTAGGCGCAAACGCATGACTGCTCACTTGCCCCGCATCGCCGTCGTTGGACGGCCCAATGTGGGAAAATCGACGCTTTTCAATCGATTGGCCGGAAAACCGCTGGCCATTGTCGACGACCGGCCGGGGGTGACCCGCGACCGACGAGAGGCGCGTGGGCGCTTGGGCGATCTGCCCCTGCTGTTGATAGACACCGCCGGATACGACGATTCCGAGAAAGACGGGCTGGATGCGGAGATGCGCACCCAGACCGAAATGGCGATCCATGATGCCGATCTCTGCCTGTTGCTGATCGACGCGCGGGCCGGGGTCACGCCGCTGGATGTGGTGTTTGCGGACGTGATCCGGCGCTCCGGCAAACCGGTTCTCCTGCTCGCCAACAAGTGTGAGGGCAAGGCCGGGGAGAGTGGCCTGATCGACGCCTTCGAGCTGGGCATGGGCGAGCCGATTGCCTTTTCCGCTGCCCATGGCGCCGGGATTGGCGATCTTTATGATGCCGTCGTCCACACGCTTGGTCCGATGGCCAAGGCAGCGCGGCGCGGCAGCAAGGATGATGGCGATCCGCCCCTGCGCATTGCGGTCATCGGTCGCCCGAATGCGGGCAAGTCGACCCTGATCAACACACTGATCGGCGAGGAACGCCTGATTACCGGTCCCGAGGCGGGCATCACCCGAGACGCCATCTCGGTGGACTGGGTCTGGGACGGGCGACGTGTCCGGCTGCATGACACCGCCGGCCTGCGCAAGCGAGGCAAGGTCGCCGACCGGCTGGAGCGGATGAGCGCCGCCGACACGCTGCGCGCCGTGAAATTCGCCGAAGTGGTGTTGCTGCTGATGGATGCCGAGCATCCGCTGGAAAAACAGGACCTTCACCTGGCCGACATGGCTTACAAGGAAGGTCGTGCCGTCGCGATCGCCGTGTCCAAGATGGACCTCGTGCCCAATCGCGAAGCCTATCTCAAGGAAATCCGGCTCGAGTTCGAACGCCTTTTGCCGCAGATGACCGGTGCGCCCGTGCTGCCAATGTCGGCCCTGAAGAAAAAGGGTCTCGACGCGATCATGCCGACCCTGGCCAAGCTGCATGAGAACTGGGACGCCAAGGTCAAGACGCGTGATCTCAATGACTGGCTGCACGAGATGACCGAGCGTCATCCACCGCCCGCCGTCAATGGCCGCCGGATCAAGCCGCGCTACATGACCCAGACCAAGGGCCGTCCGCCAACCTTCGTGTTGATGTGTTCGCGCGCGTCTGACTTGCCGGAGAGCTACAAGCGCTATCTGGTCAACGGGTTGCGAGAAGCCTTCGACCTGCCGGGTGTGCCGATCCGTCTGATCGTCAAGGCCGGCAAGAATCCCTATGTCGATGGAGACCGGGGTGGCAGTGGCACCGGCGAGAAGGCCGGCAAGCCGTCGCATCCCAACCGCACCCCCGGCCGCCCCAAAGGGCAGCGGCCGTCGATCGGTCGGGCTGCCGCGCGCAAACCCTAGGGTTTGCTAGCCGTCAAACCGGACGGTTTCACCATTGCGCGTGCAATCCGGGCTTACCAGTTCGGCGATGGTCGGCCATAGGGCGGACGGCTCCGGCAGCGTGTCCGGGTTCTCGCCCGGGAAGGCCTTGGAGCGCATCTGCGTGCGCAGGGCACCCGGATAGACCGTGTTGATCCGAATCTTCGGATTGTTGACGTGTTCATTGGCCCAGCTTTCGACCAGCGCGTCGAGCGCCGCCTTGGAGGCCGCATAGGGCGCCCAGAAGGCGCGGCGTGAACTGGCGGCACCCGACGATATGAACACCGCCCGACCGGCGTCAGAGGCCAGCAGGAGCGGCTCGAAAGCCCGGATCATGCGGGCCGGGGCCATCAGGTTGACCCCGATCACATCATGCCAGGTCTTGGACTTCACCTGCGAGGCCGGCGTCAGCACGCCCAGCGATCCGGCATTGGCGAGCAGGATATCGAGTTTTTCCCACCGTTCTGTGATCACGCCGCCCAGCTTTTCGATCCCGTCCGGACTCATCAGGTCCAGCGGTACGATGGTGCAGCTACCGCCCGCTTTCACGATGTCATCATCGAGTTCTTCCAGGCCGCCCGTTGTCCGGGCCGTGGCGATGACATGGGCACCGGCCTTGGCCAGTTCGAGCGCCATGGCGCGGCCAATACCGCGTGACGCCCCGCTGACGAGAGCGAGGCGGCCGTCAAGATCTGTCTGGGTCATGCGTCCACCAGGAAGGAGAGCTGGAATTCCTTGGCCGAGAGATCACGGTCGTGATCGGCCAGGTG
This sequence comes from Maricaulis sp., assembly GCF_034670125.1. Classification (GTDB taxonomy): domain Bacteria; phylum Pseudomonadota; class Alphaproteobacteria; order Caulobacterales; family Maricaulaceae; genus Maricaulis. The sequence continues at coordinate 42,776 of NZ_JAXMOC010000011.1, read as the reverse complement.
CGTCGGGTATTCACCCGTGAAATAGTGATCGGCCAGCTGGGGCAGCTTGTCATTGCGGGCTGCGCCGATGACGGCCTGGTAAAGCCCGTTCACGGTCAGGAAGCCGAGACTGTCGGCCTCAAGTTTCGCCGCCATGTCCTCGACGGACATGTTGGCGGCAATCAGCTCGTCGCGGCCGGCCATGTCGATGCCGTAGAAATCGGGATGCTTGATCGGCGGGCAGGCCGAGCGGAAGTGAACTTCCAGGGCTCCCGCTTCGCGCATCATCCGGACAATCTTCAGGGAGGTCGTTCCGCGCACGATCGAATCGTCGATCAGGAGGACGCGCTTGCCTTTGACGACGGCGGCGTTGGCTGCATGTTTGCGGCGAACCGACAGGTCGCGCCGGTCCTGGGTCGGCTGGATGAAGGTCCGGCCGACGAAGTGCGAGCGGATGATGCCCAGCTCGAACGGAATGCCGGACGCTTCGGAATAGCCGATCGCCGCGGGCACGCCGCTGTCGGGTACGGGAATGATGACATCGACATCGGCCGGTGTCTCCAGCGCCAGCTGGCGTCCCATCTCCTTGCGGGCCTCGTAGACGCTGCGCCCCTCGATCACCGAATCCGGACGCGCGAAATAGATGTATTCGAAGGCGCAGATCTGGGCCGGGTGAGCCGGGGCGAAACGCTCCGACCGCAAGCCGTCCTCATTGACCACCACGGCTTCACCGGGTTCGATCTCACGTTCGAACTTGGCACCGACCATGTCGAGGGCGCAGGTTTCCGAGGCGAACACATAGGCGTCACCCAAGCGTCCCATGACCAGCGGCCGGATGCCGAACGGGTCGCGGGCGACGATCAGCCGGTCATTGACGACGGCGACGAAGGCGAAAGCCCCCTGGACCTGCTTGAGCGCCGACAGCACCCGATTGGTCAGCTTGCTCTTCTTCGACAGGGCGGCCAGGTGGAGCACCACCTCGCTGTCCGAGGTCGACTGGAAGATCTGGCCATGATTGACCAATTCCTCGCGCAGGACGCGGGCATTGGTCAGATTGCCGTTGTGGGCGAGGGCGATGCCGCCGCCGCGGACGTCGGCGAACAGCGGCTGCACATTGCGCAGCACCGAGGCGCCCTGGGTGGAATAGCGGGCATGGCCGATGGCGACGCGGCCGGGCAGGCGTTGCGGCATGTCGGGCGAGGTGAAGTTCTCACCGACCAGGCCGAGATAGCGTTCAATATGAAAACGCGACCCGTCATGGGTCGCGATACCGCAAGCTTCCTGGCCTCGATGCTGGAGCGCATGGAGGCCGAGCGCGGTCAGGATAGAGGCGTCATCGGCGCCATATACGGCAAACACGCCGCATTCTTCCTGTGGGCGATCACTCTCCGGATCGTAGGTCAGTGTGGCGGGAATGGCGCTGTGGTCGCTCATCCATCGTCTTCCTGGTCATCCGTGGTCGAACCGATGAGGTCATCTAGTCGGTTTCGGTCGCGTCTGCCATAGGAGGTGTCATTATTTCTTATTGTTTCTGCAATCGGGTCGGTGCGGCCACCGGGCAGGGGCGCGGTCGAGCCGATTCGCGAACTTTCCGGCGCCAGGGTCTGCAGGGCCCGCGCCGTTGCATTGACCAGCGGATAGATGCGCGCCTGGGTGATGCTGGCCGGCGGGCGGCCATTCTCGCCGAAAGTGGCGGCCATGAAGATCACGCCCAGGCCCAGCAGAACGAGGCCGCGCATCAGGCCAAAGGCAAAGCCCAGCGTGCGGTCGACGACATTGACGTCCTCGCCCTTGGCGAGGCCCCGGGACAGTGAACTCGTCACGAAGGTGACGGCCAGATAGATGACGATGAAGACGATGGCGCCGATCGCCAGCGGGGCCAGCCAGTCCGGATCAATCATGTCGCGCGCCGGGCCGATGAAGGCGGGCAGTGCCCACAAGGTTGCCAGCGAAGCGGCGACAAAGGCTGTCACAGACAGGGCCTCGCGCACGAAACCGCGCACCAGGGCCAGAAGGCCCGAGGCCAGAAGGATGGTCAGACCGATGCCGTCAAAGGCAGTAAGCGTTGAATCCATCGCCGCGACACTCCTAACTATTCGCCCGCCATAGCCCGCAGAGTCTGCACCAATTCGAGCGCCGTGGCCACGCCATCGACCCGGATCGGGGCGGTCTCGTCGGCTGCAGCCTGGGGAGCGATGGCTCGCGTGAAGCCAAGCTTGGCCGCTTCCTTGAGCCGCGAATCACTGCGTCCGACCGGACGAACATCGCCGGAAAGACTGATTTCTCCGTAAACGACCCCGTCGGCGGGTAGGGCGACATCGAGCGCCGAGGACACGATGGCCGCGGCGACCGCCAGATCGGCAGCCGGCTCGGTGATTTTCAGGCCACCCGCCACATTGAGGAAAATGTCGCGCCCGGCGATATCGACGCCGCAGCGTGCTTCCAGCACCGCCAGCACCATGGCCAGCCGGCCGCTGTCCCAGCCGACCACCGCCCGACGCGCGGTCCCGAAAGCGGCCGGCGCGACCAACGCCTGGATTTCGGACAGCACCGGGCGGGTGCCTTCCATGCCGGCGAAGACGGCGGCACCCGGCGTGTCGCCACCGCGACCGTCGAGGAAGAGCGAGGAGGGGTTGGTCACTTCCGCCAGACCCTTGTCGCCCATTTCGAACACGCCGATCTCGTCGGTCGGGCCAAAGCGGTTCTTGACCGCGCGCAGGATGCGGAACTGGTGCGAGCGCTCGCCTTCGAAATAGAGCACGGCATCGACCATGTGCTCGACCACGCGCGGCCCGGCGATCTGGCCGTCCTTTGTGACATGGCCGACCAGGATGACCGTGCAATTGCTTTTCTTGGCGAAGCGAACCAGCTCCTGGGCACAGGCGCGAACCTGGGCGACGGTACCGGGCGCAGCGGCGAGCTGGTCCGACCACACGGTCTGGATTGAATCAATGACCACAATGTCCGGCTTTTCCGCCTTCAACCCGTCAAGAATATCGTTCAGGGCGGTCTCCGAGGCGAGCGAGACCGGGGCGTCGGCCAGACCCAGACGTCGGGCGCGTCGGCGGACCTGGTCGATGGCTTCCTCGCCGGAGACATAGATGGCCCGCGCCTCGCTGCGGGCGATCTGGGCCATCATCTGCAGCAGTAGCGTGGATTTGCCGATCCCGGGGTCGCCGCCGACCAGAATGGCGGACCCGGGTACCAGGCCGCCACCGCAGACCCGGTCGAGCTCGCTGATGCCGGATTGCAGGCGCGCGGGTTCCGGGCTCTCCGAGCCGAGGTCGACGAGGTTCAGACGGGCGGCGCGACCACGCCGCTTGCCAGCGGTCGCTTGTGTGCCCAAGGGCGCCGAAGGCGCTTCCTCGATCAGCGTGTTCCATTCGCCACAAGCGTCACAGCGCCCGGCCCATTTGGGCTGGGCACCGCCACAGGACTGGCAGACATAATTGGTTTCAGCGCGCGCCATCGATCGGGCCTCCCTTGTTGGGGGTATACCAGCTGACCGGGGTGACAGAACAAGTCATGTGGGTGTCGCCTGTCCGACCGGTTTTCATCAGCGCAGGTAACTGCGATCGAACCGGATGCCGAGGCGCACCAGGAATTCATAGGAGATCGTCGCGGCGCTACCGGCCATGTCTTCAATGTCCGCGCCCAGGAATCGCACGGGATCTCCGGGCCGTACCGGCTCGTCCACCGCATCGATATCGACGCAGATCAGGTCCATCGAAACCCGCCCGAGGATCGGCACTCTCGCATCGCCAATCCGGCCATATCCGCCATTGCCGAAGGCCCGCAACAATCCGTCCGCATAACCGGCAGCGACGGTCGCGACCCGGCGTGGCCGGTCGGCTGTCCAGCTGGCGCCATATCCGACGTTGTCACCGGGTTGCAATGTGCGGATCTGGAGTATGGGCGCGTCGATCGTCACCACCGGTTCGAACGGCGATGTCCGCCCCGGCGCCGGCATGCGGCTGAACAGGGCGAGGCCGGGGCGCAGCATGTCGAAATGATAGCCTTGACCCAGCAGGACACCGGCGGAGTTGGACAGGCTGGCGGGTATGCCCGGAAAAGCGTGACGGATCCGCTCAAAGCGCTGCCGCTGTTGCTCGTTGAGCGGGTGGTCCGGCTCGTCGGCGCAGGCGAGGTGGCTCATGATCTGGCGCACGTCGAGGGCGTCGATGCGGGCCGGGTCGGCGAGCAAAGTCTCTGTCTCCGCCGCGTCCAGGCCCAGCCGGCTCATGCCGGTGTCGAAATGGATCGCACAGGGCAGGTCCGGCGCCAGCATGCGGAGGTCGTCCAGTTGGTGCAGGTCGTTGATGACGGGGAATAGCGAGAGTTGGCGCAATTCCTCCAGATCGGACGGCCAGAAGCCGTTGAAAACAAAAATGTCGGCCGGACGCCCGGCGAGCGCCTCGCGCGCCTCGCGGGCTTCTGATGTATGGGCAACGTAAAAACATCGGCATCCTGCATCGGCGAGGGCCGGAACCACTTCAGCGGCACCGAGGCCATAGCCATTGGCCTTCACCACCGCGCCGACAGTCGCCGTCGGAGCGAGGGTCTGCAGAGCGGCGTAATTGCGCTGGATGGCGGCGAGATCGATGATCAGTCGCGGAGCCGGACGGGGCCGGCGGGGCGTCGCCGCAGTATCAGTCATAGCCTTCGTCAAAGCGTGTTTCCAGATCGGTGAATTTGGTCAGCATGCCGTCAAAGGCCAGTTTCGCGGTGCCGATCGGACCGTGACGCTGTTTGCCGATCACCACTTCAGCAACCCGCTCGATGCGCCGGAATTCCTCTTCCCAGGCCAGGTATTCCGGCGTGTCCTCGCGCGGCTTCTCGCGTTCCTTGTAGTAGGCTTCGCGATAGACGAACAAAACCACGTCGGCGTCCTGCTCGATGGAGCCCGATTCGCGCAGATCCGAGAGCTGGGGCTTCTTGTCTTCGCGGTTCTCAACCTGACGCGACAGCTGGGACAGGGCGATCACCGGGACCGCCAATTCCTTGGCCAGGGCCTTCAGGTTCTGCGTGACCTCGGAGACTTCCTCCACCCGCGAACTGCCCGAGCCGGCCTTGGTCGAGGTGATCAGCTGCAGGTAGTCGACCACGATCAGGTCGAGGCCGTGCGTGCGCTTGAGGCGGCGCGCCCGTGCGGCCAGCGCCGAGATCGGCAGGCCACCGGTATCGTCGATGAACAGCGGCAGGCTCTGGATCTCCAGAACACCGTCGCGGATTTCCTCGTACTGTGTTGCGTCGATCATGCCTTGGCGGATCATGTAGCCGGGAATGCTGGTGTGATCGGCGATCAGACGGGTCGCCAGCTGCTCGGCCGACATTTCCAGCGAGAAGAAACCGACGACGCCGCCCTTGGTGGTCTTCTTGGTGCCGTCCGGCTGCAACTCGTGCTCATAGGCCTTGGCCACGTTGAAGGCGATATTGGTGGCCAGCGAGGTTTTGCCCATCGACGGACGTCCGGCCAGGATGATCAGGTCGGACGGGTGCATGCCGCCCAGCTTGCGATCCAGCTCCATCAGGCCGGACGAGATGCCGGCCAGTCCACCATCGCGTTCAAACGCGGCGGCGGCTGAGGCCACCGACTCGGTAAGCGCTTGCTTGAAAGACACAAAGCCGCGCGAGGTCGAGCCGGCCTCAGCGAGGTTGAACAGTTTCTGCTCGATGCCCTGGATCAGGTCGCGGGCATGGACCTCGGCGTCGGCGCTGGCCGCATTGGCGAGATCGTGGCCGATGCGGATCAGCTCGCGGCGCAGGGCCAGTTCATAGATGATGCGGGCATATTCGACGGCGGCATTGCCGGTTGCGGCGCCTTCCATCAGGACAGCGAGATAGGTCGTGCCACCAATGTCCTTGAGGCCGTCATCGCGGTCGAAATGGGTCTTCAGCACGACCGCATCGGCCAGCGAGCCTCGCCCGATCAGGTCGGTCGCGGTCTCGAAGATGCGCCCATGGACCGGGTCATAGAAATGCTCCGCCTTCAGCCAGTCGGCGACACGGTGGAACATCTCGTTGTCGTAGAGCAGGGCGCCCAGGAAGGCCTGTTCGGCATCCAGATTGTGCGGCGCCGAGTCCAGCTCGGCGACGTCGGTTTCGGCTTCGTAGGGCAGGAGTGCAGTGGTCATGCCCATTGGGATACAGAAGGCGGCGCGGCGATACACCCCCCTGATACGGCCCGGGCTGTGATTGCCCACAACTGTGTGGGCAGGCTGTGGACAAGTGTGGATAACCACCGGCGGCCGCGCAAAAGAAAACGGGCCGGTCTGATGACCGGCCCGCTTCCCTCAAACGTTTGAAGTGACAGTCGCTTACGCTTCGGTCTCTTCGCTTTCGTCTGCACCGGCGTCTTCGGCAGCTTCGCGCTGGGCAGCCAGTTCCTGGCCTTCCTCGCTGGCTTCGAAGAGCTCGGCGGCCTGGGCGTCGGCGATGGCGCGATCTTCGTCAGCCTGGGCTGCGATCACGTCTTCACCAGCGGCCTGGCGTTCGGCTTCGTCTTCCGACCGGGCGATGTTGATCGTCACGGTCACCGACACGTCGGCGTGCAGCTTGATCTTCAGCTCATGCAGGCCGAGCGTCTTGATCGGCGCGTTGAGCGCGATCTGCGAGCGGACGACCTTGGTGCCGCTTTCCGACACGATCTCGGCGATGTCACGCGAGGTGACAGAACCGTAGAGCTGACCGCTTTCACCGGCCTGACGGATCATGACGAAGCTTTCGCCATCGATCGTCTTGCCGGATTCAGCCGCTTCCGCAGCCCGTTCGGCATTGCGCTTTTCGAGGAGCTCACGCTCCACTTCAAAGCGCGCCATGTTGGCTTCGGTTGCGCGCAGTGCCTTGCCTTGCGGCAGCAGGAAGTTGCGGGCGAAGCCGGGGCGCACGGACACGACGTCACCGATGACGCCGAGGTTTTCAACACGTTCCAAGAGAACCAGTTTCATCGTCAGTTCTCCTTAATCGACCACATAGGGGAGCAGGGCCAGCTGACGCGCACGCTTGATGGCACGGGCCAGTTCACGCTGCTTCTTGGCCGAGACCGCGGTGATGCGGGACGGGACGATCTTGCCACGCTCGGACATGTAGCGAAGCAGGAGCTTGGGGTCCTTGAAATCGATCGCCGGTGCATTTTCACCGGAGAACGGGCAGACCTTGCGGCGACGCATGAACGGACGGCGCGCGGGCAGGTTTGAAATATTGCCTGATGACATCGTTCGTTCTCCTAGTTCCGCTCGCGACGACCGCGGCGATCATCCTTTTTGGTGAGGATGGCCGACGGCTCTTCGGTGTGGGCTTCAACGCGCAGCGTCATGTGACGGATGACATCTTCGGACAGGCGCTGCAGGCGCTCGAGTTCGTTGATGACGTCAGCTTCCGCGTCAATGTCGATCAGGCCGTAATGACCCTTGCGCGACTTGTTGATGCGGTAGGACAGGTTGCGAAGACCCCAGTATTCGATCTTGCCGGTCTTGCCGCCCTTTTCTTCGATCAGGGCTTTGGTCTCTTCGAGAAGAGATTCCATCTGCGCCGGAGAAACGTCCGGGCGCACGATGAAGATGTGCTCGTAAAGTGCCATGAAGGCTCCCTTCGATAACGGTTGCGGCGCATGCCTGCCGAAGGGTCGGGCAGGTCTGCGGCGGCTCCTTGCTCCTGCCGGAACACCACGTTCCGACGGTCTGAAACAAGGACCGCAACCAAGCGAAGCGCGGGCATTACCGGAAACCGCCTGCATGTGCAAGCCGCATCCCCTCTTGCGCGCGGACCATGACAGGGGCTAGTCAGCCCTCAACTAAAATCTTCATGGGGGAGGGATCGCCATGAAATTCGCTTTTGTCTTTCCGGGACAGGGTAGCCAGTCGGTCGGCATGGCGCAGGAACTGGCCGGCGAGTTCGCCAGTGCGCGGGCTGTGCTTGACGAGGTCGACGCGGCGCTGGACCAGAATCTCAGCGGCCTGATGGCCGACGGCCCCATCGAAACGCTAACCCTGACAGAGAATGCGCAGCCGGCCCTGATGGCGTCCAGCCTGGCCGTGATGGCGGTCCTCAGGGCCGAATTTGACGTAGACGTCAACGCGGCGGAGTTCGTGGCCGGTCACAGTCTTGGTGAGTATTCGGCCCTGGCCGCCGCGGGTGCCCTGTCGATCACCGACGCCGCCAAGCTGCTCAAGCTGCGCGGCCTGGCGATGCAAAAGGCCGTGCCGGTCGGTGAGGGTACCATGGCGGCGCTTCTGGGCGCTGATGAAGACCTGGCCGCCGCAGCCGTTGCCGCCGGTGCCACCGCGGGCGTGTGCGCGATTGCCAATGACAATGCGCCTGGCCAGATCGTGATTTCCGGTTCCACCGCCGCCATCGACGCCGCCATCGCCAAGGCCGGCGAGCTGGGCCTGAAGAAGGCGATGAAGCTGCCGGTCTCGGCACCTTTTCATTGCCCGATGATGCAGGCCGCCGCCGACGCCATGGCCGAGGCGCTCGCTGCCGCGACCATCAACGCCCCGTCCGTGCCCGTCGTCGCCAATGTCACTGCACGCCCGACCTCGGACGTCGAAACGATCCGCAAGCAGCTGGTCGAACAGGTCACCGGCCGTGTCCGCTGGCGCGAAAGCGTGTTGTGGATGGTCGAGGAGGCCGGCATCACCACGCTGGCTGAAGCCGGTTCCGGCAAGGTGCTCTCGACCATGCTCAAGCGGACGACCAAGGATGCCACCGGCGTCCCGCTGAATGCGGCGGCGGGGCTGGAAGCCTTTGCGGCCAGCCTCAAGGCGGAGGCCTGAGGCTTGGGCGAGGGCGCGCCCAAGGACTATTCCAAGGGCGCGATCCTTGAACGTTTGCGTCAGGCGCGCCAGGGGCGGGACGGCGAGATTATCTGGTTGGGTTGGGTGCTCGATACGGCCGCGATTTTCGTCCTCATCGCCTTTGGCTGGACCCTGGGGTCAATGCTTGTTTTTGTGGGCGCACGCTTCGTCGCTCGGGTGCCGACGCTGGTCGGTTGGGGCTACCTTGCGGCACTTGTGGGTTTCATCGTCGTGCCGATGCTGTTTCTGTTCTTTAATACGCCCTGAGTGGAGGGAAATCGAATGTTCGATCTGACTGGCAAGAGTGCTCTCGTGACCGGCGCGACCGGTGGGCTGGGCAATGCGATTGCGCGCAAGCTGCATGCACAGGGTGCCACGGTCGCCCTGTCAGGCACGCGCGAACACGTGCTGCAGGAGCTGGCCGATGACCTGGGTGAGCGCGCCCATGTCCTGCCCTGCAACCTGTCTGATGCGGCCGCAGTCGACGCCTTGCCCAAGCAGGCTGCCGAGGCGATGGGGTCTTTGGACATCCTTGTCGCCAATGCCGGCATCACCAAGGACCAGCTCCTCATGCGGATGAAGGATGAGGACTGGGATACGGTCATCAAGGTCAATCTGGAAAGCTATTTCCGCCTCACCCGTGCGGCGCTTCGCGGCATGATGAAGGCGCGGTGGGGCCGCATTGTCGGCATCACCTCGGTGGTCGGCGTGACCGGCAATCCGGGCCAGACCAATTACTGCGCCTCCAAGGCCGGGATGATCGGTTTTTCCAAGTCGCTGGCGCAGGAAGTCGCGGCGCGCGGCGTCACCGTCAACTGTGTCGCGCCGGGCTTTATCGCCTCGCCGATGACCGATGTCCTCAATGAGGATCAACGCTCCACGATTCTGGCCAAAATACCGGCCGGAGACCTGGGTAGTGGCGACGATATCGCCAATGCTGTTGTCTATCTCGCCAGTGCAGAAGCCGGGTACGTCACCGGGCAGACGCTGCACGTCAATGGCGGCATGGCGATGATTTAACTGTAGAAGTCGAACCTGCGGGCAGCGTTTCCCATTCTGGTCTTGCCGGGGGAAACATGCTAACTGCCCGCGCATCTTGGGAATGGCGACTGTTTCGCCGCTTCCCGTCCTGTCCTGCACCGCTATATTGGCGCGGTGAATCACTATGAGGGTCTGAAATGTCTGACGTTCTCGAGCGCGTTTCCAAAATTGTCATTGAGCATCTTGATGTCGAGGCCGAAAAGGTCACCGACAAAGCCAGCTTCATCGACGATCTGGGCGCCGACTCCCTGGATAATGTCGAACTCGTTATGGCGTTCGAAGAAGAATTCGACATCGAAATTCCGGATGACGCCGCAGAGCACATCCAGACGGTCGGTGACGCTGTGAAGTTCATCTCCGAGAAGGTGGGCTAACACCCCCTCATGCGCCGCGTTGTCGTCACCGGTATCGGGCTCGTAACGCCGCTGGGCTGCGGGCGGGAAGTCGTTTGGAAACGTCTTCTCGCCGGCCAGTCCGGTCTGGGTTCCATCGAGCATTTCGAGACCTCGGACCTGTCCTGCCGTGTGGCCGGGCTGGTTCCACGCACAGACGGACGCGGCGGCGGACGGGCAGGCGAGGCCGGGGTTTTCGACCCCGACAGCGTCATGAGCGTCCGCGATCAGCGCCGGATCGATGATTTCATCCTGTACGGGATCGCAGCCGCCGACGAGGCGATTGCGGACTCAGGATGGGAGCCCGCCTCTGAAGAGGAGCGGCATCGTGCCGGCGTGATGATCGGATCGGGCATAGGTGGGCTTGAAACCACCTATGAAGCCTCGGTCCTGCTGCACGAGAAGGGGCCGCGACGTCTCTCTCCCTTTGTCATTCCGGGCATGCTGATCAATCTCGCCTCCGGCCAGGTATCGATCAAGCACGGCCTGAAAGGCCCCAACCACGCTGTGGTGACGGCCTGTTCGACCGGGGCCCACGCCATTGGCGATGCGGCCCGCATGGTCGCCCGCGGCGACGCAGACCTGATGGTCGCCGGCGGCGCCGAAGCGACCGTCTGCCGTCTGGGCATCGCCTCCTTCATCGCTTGCAAGGCCCTGTCGACCGGTTTCAACGAAACGCCCGAAAAGGCCTCGCGTCCCTATGACACCGACCGCGACGGTTTCGTCATGGGTGAGGGCGCCGGTGTGGTCGTGCTGGAAGACTATGAGCGAGCCAAAGCCCGCGGCGCGACGATTTATGCCGAAGTAAAGGGCTATGGCCTGTCCGGCGACGCCTATCACATCACGGCGCCCGCCGAAGACGGCGATGGCGGTTTCCGCTCGATGTCGGCGGCGCTCAAGGATGCCGGCCTCACACCGGCCGATATCGACTATGTGAATGCCCACGGTACCTCGACACCCAAGGGTGACGAGATCGAGCTGCGCGCCGTCGAACGCCTGTTCGGCGAGGCCGCCGGCGATGTCGTGATGTCCTCGACCAAGTCGGCTGTCGGCCATCTTCTGGGGGCGGCCGGGGCGGTCGAGGCGATTTTCTCGATCCTGGCGATCCGCGACGGTGTCTGCCCGCCAACACTCAATCTGGACAATCCATCGGTCGAGACCGCGATCAATCTGGCGCCGCACACCGCTGTCAGACGCCCGGTCCGGGCCGCCCTGTCGAATTCATTCGGATTCGGCGGCACCAATGCGTCCGTGGTATTCGTCGCGGCCGAGTAAAGCGTTTTCGGGGACACCATTATGAGCGACGCGCCCGCGCCCAAGGCCAAGGCCAAATCCGGCTTGGTCCGTATTGTCATCGGACTGATCATTGCCTTGGTTGTGCTCGCCCTGGCGGCCGTAGGCACGCTCTATGGCGGCTACAAGTGGATGCAGGCCGAATTTGCCGCGCCGGGCCCCGCAGCCGAAGAGACCATCATCCTGCTGCCGCGCGGTGCCGGTCTGATCTCGATTGCCAACCAGCTCGAGACTGCCGGCCTGATCAGTGATCGCCGCATCTTTCGCGCTGCCGTGACCCTGGATGGCGGTGAAGGTGTGCTGCGGGCCGGTGAGTACCGCATTCCCGCTCAAGCTTCGATGGCGCAGATCTATGAACAGCTCCGTGTCGGCCAGACGGTGCAGTATCCCGTGACTTTCGCGGAAGGTCTGACCAGCGCCATGATCGTCGAAACGCTGAACGCCGCTGAGGTGCTGACCGGTGATATTACCGAGGTCCCCGCTGAGGGAACTCTGTTGCCCGAAACCTATCTGGTCACGCGCGGCACCTCGCGCCAGGAAGTTCTCGATCGCATGGCCGCCGCCCAGTCCGAGCTGCTGGACCGCCTGTGGGAGACGCGCGCGGAAAACCTGCCGGTGACCAGCCGCGAGGAGGCCATTATCCTGGCTTCGGTGGTCGAGAAGGAGACCGGTGTCGCGTCAGAACGCCCCGAGGTCGCGGCGGTGTTCGTCAACCGCCTGCGCCGCGGCATGCGGCTGGAGAGCGACCCGACCATCATCTACGGCATCAGCCAGGGGCGCCCGTTGGGACGCGGCCTGCGTCGCTCGGAGATCGACAATACCGAGAACGCCTGGAACACCTATCAGATCCCGCGCCTGCCGCCGACGCCGATCGCCAATCCGGGTGCCGAATCGATCGCGGCCGTGCTCAATCCGGCCGAGAGCACCGCGCTCTTCTTCGTTGCCGACGGAACCGGTGGTCACGCCTTTGCCGATACCTATGCCCAACATCAGCGCAATGTTGCGGTCTGGCGCCGGGTCGAGCGCCAGCGCCGCAATGGGGGTAATTGAGATGGGTGTGCTGTCGGGCATGACCGGCTTTGCCCGCGTAGATGGCCAGTCACCGGGCTGGACCTGGACCTGGGAGGCGCGCAGCGTCAACGGCAAGGGTCTGGAAGCGCGTTTCCGCCTGCCCAACGGCTTTGAACGGCTGGAGTTGAAGGCGCGTGAACTGGCCAAGGCCCGGTTTTCCCGCGGTAATGTCAACGCCACGCTCAACCTGCGCCGGGAAAGCGAAACCGGTGCGGTGCGGATCGACATGGCGCGCCTGCGCACCCTGCTCGACCAGGCCGCCCCGCTGCTGGACAGCGGTGCGGTCGCGCGACCGACGCTGGACGGCATGCTGGCCCTGCCGGGCCTGATCGATGCCGAGCCGGGCGAGGCCGATACCGATACGCGCAATCTCGACAAGGCCCTGCTGGCCAGCCTCGGCGAAGCCCTGGACGGGCTGCGGGCAGCGCGCCGCGCAGAAGGGGCGGCCCTGGCCGACGTGCTCGCCGGGCATGTCGACGAGATCAGCCGCCTCACCGACGAGGCCGCCGGACACGCGTCGACCCGCACCGATGCGATCCGCGACCGGCTGGCGGCCAAATTCGCCGAACTCCTGCCTGAAGGCTTGCCCGAAGACCGGTTGGCGACCGAGGCGGCGATGCTGGCGATGAAAATGGATGTGCGCGAGGAGCTCGATCGCCTGCTGGCCCACATCGTCTCGGCGCGTGACCTGCTCTCGACCGGCTCGCCTGTGGGCCGCAAGCTGGACTTCCTGTCACAGGAGTTTAATCGCGAAGCGAACACTCTATGCTCGAAGTCCTCCGATTCTTCGCTGACCGCGATCGGGCTTTCGCTCAAAAACACGGTCGATCAGTTCAGGGAGCAAATCCAGAATGTCGAGTGATGGCTACCCCGCCCCGATCTTCCGTGGCCGCCGACGCGGTGTGCTGCTGGCCCTGTCCAGCCCGTCCGGCGCCGGCAAGACGACGCTGTCCAAGCGCCTGCTGAGCCAGAACCCCGACGTCGTCCTGTCGGTCTCCGCGACCACACGAAAACCGCGCCCGGGCGAGGTGGATGGCCAGGACTATCACTTCATCTCGGTCGATGAATTCAAGAAGAAGATCGAGGACGATGAGTTCTTCGAATGGGCCGAGGTCTTCGGTCGCTATTACGGCACGCCGAAAACGCCGGTGATGGAAGCCGTCGAGGACGGGCGCGACGTGGTGTTCGATATCGACTGGCAGGGTGCCCAGGCGCTGGCTGCAGCGGCGCCGGACGATGCCGTGCGTGTCTTCATCCTGCCGCCGTCCCTGGCCTTGCTGGAAGACCGGCTTCGCAAGCGTGGCCAGGATGCGCCCGAGATCATCAAGGACCGCATGGCCCGCGCCAAGGACGAGATTTCGCACTGGCACGAATATGATTATGTCATCGTCAATGATGATTTTGCGCGGGCGCTGGAGAAGCTCAACGAGATCCTCCACGCCGAACGCCTCAAGCGGCTGCGCCATCCCTGGCTGGAAGAATTCGTCGACGCGATCATGGATCAGTAGGCGTCAGGCGCGGCTGGCCTCATAGGCGGCGCGCCAGGCGCGGGCCAGCGACTGGAATCCGGCAATATCGATCACCTCGGCCCGGTCTCCGGCATTCAACCCAGCCTCGTCCAGCAGCGCGTCGGCGCTGGTACCAGCCTGTCCGGCGGCTTGGGCGAGGCTGCGGCGCAGCGTCTTGCGACGCTGGCCGAAAGCCGAGGCGGTAATCCGCTCCAGCGCGACGACATCCTTGAACTGCCGCGCGACGGGCAGCGGATCCAGCACCACCACCGCCGATTCCACCTTGGGCGGCGGGGTGAAGGCGCGGGCCGGTATTTTCAGGGCCAGATGGGCCTGACAGCGTGATTGCGAGATCACGGCGAGGCGCCCATAGGCCTTGTCACCGGGCTGGGCGACGACCCGGTCGGCGACCTCGCGCTGGAACATCAGCACGGCACGGCGCCACCAGATCGGTTCGGCCTGCAGCCATTTGATCAGCAATTGCGTCCCGACATTATAGGGCAGGTTGGACAGGATGACCTTGTCACCGGGACCGGGCAGCAACGCCGTTTCATCCACGGCGAGGGCGTCGCCCTGTTCGACCGTCAGGCGGCCGCCCGAGGCGATATTGATCTCGTCCAGAGCGCCCAGGAAGCGGGAGTCCATCTCGACCGCGAGAAGGGAGGCCGCGCCCTCGGCCAGGATGGCGCGGGTGAGACCGCCCGGGCCCGGACCGACCTCGATCGCCTGGTCGCGGCTCATGTCGCCGGCGAGGCGGGCGATCTTGGCGGTCAGGTTGAGGTCGAGCAGGAAATGCTGCCCGAAGGACTTCTTCGCCCCCAGATCATGGCTGGCGATGACATCGCGCAGGGGTGGCAGCTGGTCGAGGCTCATGCCCGGCACTCCGCAATCCGAACCGCCTGTTCCAGTGCCGCGAGCAGGCTGTCCGGGCGGGCGAGGCCCTGGCCGGCGATAGTGAAGGCGGTGCCGTGATCGGGCGAGGTTCGCACGATGGGCAGGCCCAGCGTGATGTTCACTCCGCCGTGGAAGTCGAGCGTCTTCACCGGAATCAGGCCCTGGTCATGATAGAGGCAGATGGCAGCGTCATAGCCAGCCCGGGCCTCGGCATGGAACAGGGTGTCGGGCGGCCGCGCATCGCTGATATTGATACCGTCCTGCCTGAGGCGTTCCGCCAATGGATTGAGGTGTTCGACCTCCTCAGTGCCCAGATTTCCGCCTTCTCCGGCGTGGGGATTGAGACCGGCCAGGGCCAGCCGGGGGCTGGCGATTCCGAAGTCATGCCGAAGCGCATGGTTGGTGAGCCGGGCGATTGCGTCAACGCGCTCCGGTGTGATCAGCGACAGGGCCCGGGCGAGGGGCTCGTGTATGGTGACTAGGACGACGCGCAAGCCGCCACCGGAAAGCATCATCGCCGGTCCGCTCGGTCCGTCGACGGGGGTTTCGGCACATAATTCAGCGAGAAACTCGGTGTGACCGGGAAAGGCGAAGCCGGCCTCGTACATGACGGACTTGGCGATGGGTGCGGTCACCAGGGCGCTGGCTTGACCGTCCAGGCACAGGCGCACCCCGGTTTCGATGGCGGCCTTGATGCATGCCGCGTTGGCCGGTTCGGCGCTTCCCGGCCGGACCGCCCGGGCGAGCTTGATACCCACATCGAAAACGGGCAGGCCATCCAGTGCTGTAGCGGCCTTGCGGGTCGGGATGGGGAGTGGCTGCGGTGCCGGCAGACCGAGCGCGTGGGCGGTCGCGGCAAAGGCGTCGATATCGCCCAGTGCAATCATCGGCGGAACGGCATCGCGTTGATGCCAGTCATGCCACGCTTTCAGGATGATCTCGGGGCCGATACCGGCCGGATCACCCATCGACACGGCGACGGGTGACAGAGGCGGCATCAGTCGCGAATCTCGACCGTTGAATCGCGACGCAAATCCCGCAGCCAACGTCGGGACAGCAAGGACAATTGCTGGCCGCGCAACTGGCTTTCCAGGTCGTCGCGGGTCGGGACGCCCGGGCCCGCGATCGCGCGATCACAGATGATCAGGGCCTGCAGGCCGACGCCCGATTGCAGCACGCCGGTGTTCTCGCCTTCGTCCAGGGGCTGCAGGGCATCCCGGATGGCCGGCAGCACGGCTTCCGCCGAGATGCTGCCCAGCGGTGTATAGATGGCACCCTGGATGCGGCCGGCGACCGCCTCGGCCTGGCTGCAGGTCGGGTTGGCGTCAAGCTCGCGGGCGAAATCGCCGGCGGTCGTGTCGGTCAGGGCGCTGGTCGGTACGGTGATCTGGACGAGATCATATTGCAGCGTCGTCGTGCCATCGCGGGCACCGACGAGGGCGATGATCATGAATCCACCGGGCACCTCGATCGGGTTCGACAGCGCGCCACGGCCGCCGCTCTGCTCGTACTGGACGCGCATTTGCGGCATGATCCCGGCGACTTCCGGCTGCAACTGGGATGCCGTGATCCAGCCGATATCGCCGCCGTTTGCAGCCGACGGTGCGTCCGAGAACTGGCGGGCGAGTTCCGGGAAGGTCGCGCCTTGCTGGAGCTGGTTCATCACCGTGATGACGCGCTGGATGGTCTGTTCTTCGCTACCCGGTCCCGGCACTTCGAACAGCATCTCGAAAATGCGGAACTGAGGCTGGGAGGCACTGGCAGCAAGGCGTTCCAGGGCGAGTTCGATCTGCTGCTCGGAAATCCGGATACGTGAGCCGTAGCGGCCATTGACGATGATCTGCCAGGCAATCTCGGCTTCAAGCTGGTGCTGCAGGGTGGAAATGTCGACACCGGAATTCTGCAGGTCCTGGATGATGACGTCGATAGTGGTGTTGTTGCGGTCGGCGAGATCAAGCAGGGAGTTGCTGATCTCCGCGTCGGACACCTCGATGTCGTATTCGGCGGCCGCCTGCAGCTGCAGGTGTTCGTCGACCAGTCCGCGCATGGCCTGATCCTGGATCCGGACCAGCGTGCCTTCGTCGATCTGCGACATGCCGGTCGAGGCGATGATCAGGCGCATGCGGTTGCGCACATCCACCGTCGTGATCGGCTCGTCATTGACCAGGGCGGCGACGCCTTCGGTCGTTTGCGCGTATGCGCTGGCGGCGCTCAGCGTGGCGACACAGGCAAGCAGGGAAAGGACAATTCTTTTGGCGCAGGTCATCAGCATTCGCATGTTGGTTCGGGGGCGGAACATTACTCAAACTCGGCCCCGGCGCAATCGCGGGACACTGTTCGATTGGCGCTGAACTCAATCGGGTCCGAAACTGCCCAATGTGAACAGGGTGATGCGGAACTGAATGGACTCTGACGGTCCCAGTTCCGAGATTCCAAGATCTTCGCGTTGATAGACAATATCGAACTGGGAACAGTCGTCACCATAGCGCAGGCCGATTTCCTGCCGGCGCGTGATTTCACGGTCCAGATCGCGCATCACCGCGCCGATCGCGCTCCAATTGTCGGTCAAAGCGATTACGAAATCGCCGCGCAATTCACGCTGCGCGCCGTTGCGGGTGCTGGAGTCGTCGCTGATGTCGAGATAGCGCACATTGCCGGACACCCGGTCGCCGGAATATCCGAGGGCGACATCAAGTCGATTGGTGTCGAGCGTTTCGGGGTCGACACGGGCCTGGACCTCGGCGGTGAAACCGGCGAGGTCGATCTCGCCGGCGACGACATAGTCGGAGGTGTCATCGGTCAGTCCGCTGGCGGCGTTGAAGATGGCTGTGCCGTCGAGACGTTCGCTCTGGCCGACGAACAGGCGCACCAATCCGTCCTGGCCCCACATCGCGGTCGTGCGGACACCATAGCTGACCCGTGTTCCTTCTTCCCACAGGTCGAATCCGGGTGCCCGAACGGGCTGGAACAAAAGGCTTTCATCCAGATCGATGGCGAGACTGTCTTCATTGACGATCCGGCCGGCATTGCGGTCATCACTGGCAGCGATAAAGGAGACAACCGGCTCGACAATCCAGTCCGTGTTTTCGCCGCCGCGATAGAAGGGCCAACTGACCTCGGTGCCGGCCAGTCCGAGTGTGCGGGACACCGAATCCGAGACCGGATCGGTCAGCGGATTGGTGACCGGCAGGTTGTCGAAGCCATAATGATCGGCCCGCACCAGGGCAAAAGGCTCGATCACGATGCCCGGTGAGGTGACCCAGCGCGTCCGCCAGTCGACCGCCGCAGAGGCACGCTCATAATCGGTCCCGGTTTCGCGTCGCAGGACGGCCAGGCTGGCGTCCGTATTGACGCGCCCCCAACCGGGCGGTGCGGTGAAGACATGCCGGTAGTTCATGACCGGGGCGAGCACCGGGATGATGTCATCATCAGCATTGGTGCGCAGGGACTGGTAGGACGCGGCCACGATCGACCCCGCCGAATTGCGTGTCCGGCCATCGAGATAGATCTGGCTGACCAATTGCCGACTCAGCGAATTGAGCGGGGCGCCGCGATCCTTGTCGGCTTCCGAGAAGTCGTACCGACGCAGGTGCAGGTCGTCGGAAGTGCGCTGGACACCGAAGCCCCAGCGCCAGTCCGGATTGATCGCCCACTCACCGCCGCCAAACACGTGCCAGCGACTATCGCGCGTGCCATAGCGTTCGCCGTCACTGTCGATTTCGAACTCGTCGGTATAACTGCCCTCCAGCTCCATGGATCCGGACCAGAAACGCTTGCGATACTCACCATAAAGCAGCGGGTTCACATTGGTCATCAGGCGCGGGGCAATGACGAGGTCCTGGGATGGCGAGATCGCCCAGTAGTAGGGCTGCTGGTAGACAAAACCGAGGCGCGACGAGACTCCGACCTTGGGGAAGAGAAATCCGGAATGACGTTCGGCCGACGGGTCGGCATGGGCGAAGACCGGCGCGTACAAGACCGGGACGCCGCCAATCTCCAGGCGGGCGTCGCGATAGTAGATCATCTCGTCGTCAGCATCCTGCA
This sequence comes from Maricaulis sp., assembly GCF_034670125.1. Classification (GTDB taxonomy): domain Bacteria; phylum Pseudomonadota; class Alphaproteobacteria; order Caulobacterales; family Maricaulaceae; genus Maricaulis. Next base: position 23,759 of record NZ_JAXMOC010000011.1, on the reverse strand, counting down.
CCACCTCGCGGGCGCGCAGGCGCCAGGTGGGCTCGCCCTCGCCATCGGCGCAGAGTTCACAGGCGGTATAGTAGGCATCATTGAGCTGGAGCGAGCCGTTATCGCTGCGAATCGCGGCAGCGGCGGCCATCCGTCCATTGTTTTCGAGCATGGAGGCAAAGCCGATTGCCACACCTGCCGCCAGCTGGCTGTCGAGTTCGACCTCGTCCGCATATTGCGGGAAAGGGCCCTGGCCGAGAATGATGACATTGCCCCGGGCGATGACGCGGTTTTCGTCGGGGTGATATTCGATTTCGTCAGCGAGCAATGTGCGCGGATCCTGGCGGACACGGACATTGCCCCGGGCGATATAGCCCGAACCACCCGCGATATCCTCGACCTGATCCGCTTCCAAATAGATCGGGGCCTCGTCGACCCGGGCGTCCTGGGCGAATGCCGGTGCCGTGAAGACGAGTGCCGAAGTGCTCAGCAACAAAGCCGCGAAGCGGCAAAACTGCGACGCCATGCGCGTCACTCCCTCTGGTCTCCCGGCCCCCGCAGGCGGGTCATACTCATGACTAGCCGATGCCGGGGGCATCGTCCACGCCATCAACCGTCTTCGGTCGAAGCGATATAGATCAGTGCCAGCAACGCGGTCAGGGCCGGGGCCGACCAGGCCGCTGTCGCGGGTGGCAGCGCGCCGGAGACCCCGAAGGAGCTCAGCATCTCCTGGAAGAAGAACATGACAAAGCCTGCAATCCCGCCGGCCATGGCGAAGGCGGCGGCGCCGCCCAGCCGGTGCAGGCGCAGGGTCGCGGCGGCCGCGATAAGGGTCGAGGCCAGCAGCGTCAGGGGCAGGGCCAGCAGGGCGTGCAGGCGCAATTCATAGCGTTGTGTGGCAAGGCCGGCTTCGCGGGCGGACGCGATCAGGCGCGGCAGGTCCCAGAAGGCGACACCCTCGGCCGAGCGGGCCCGTTCGAACAGGGCCTGTCGATTGATCGATGTCGGCATGCTGATCGCACCAAGGTCGAGGCGGGACGGCGTCGGTGTGCGTTCAATGGCACCCGTGATCTCCCAGAAGCCGGCCCGCAATTCTGCCGATTGCGCGTCGATGCGCCGTTCCAGCCGGGGTGTTCCGGATTCATCTTCGGCGAACTGCAGGAAGACCGGGTTTCGCAATACCTGTCGGGCTTCCTCGAGCTGGGTGGCCGCGATGACCGTGAAGCCATCGATATTGGTCTCGCGCAGCCAAACCGATTGTTCGGCGCCTTGAACCTGGCGGACATTCATCAGGCTGTCGCGACGCGCCTCGAACTCGGCATTCAGTGTGGCGGCGAGCGGGTTCAACCCGACAGCCCCAATGATCCCGATCGCGACCGCCAGCACCATGGGTGCCGTCAGGATCCGCCAGGCCGAAATGCCTGAGGCCCGCATCACGATCAGCTCGCTCGACCGGTTCAGCCGGAACAGGGAGGTGAGCGTGCCAAACAGGAAGACAAATGGCAGCGTGCTCTCAAGTAGGGCGGGAGCGCGTAGCAATGTCAGGCCGAGCAGGTCGAGGGTCGAGACGTCGACCCGGGTGCCAACGGCGCGCGACTGCTCGACGAAGTCCACCAGGATGATCACCGTCGCGATGGTCAGGAAGGCGAGTAGCAAACCCCCGGCCGTCTGGCTGGCCATGTAGCGATTGAGGCGACCGGCGATCATGCGCGGGCCTCCGTCGGGGCATTTTGGCCGGGACGGCTGCGGGCCGGCCAGTAGATCACTGCCAGCCCTCCGACCATGCCGATCACCGGTACAAGGTACTGGGCCGCATTCATGGCAGCATCATCAGCGCTCGCCGACTGCATCGCGAAACCGACCAGGCGCAGCGTCAGTCCGGCGCCGACGGCCATCATGACCCGCCGGCCATAGCCCATCCGGGAATGGTCGCCAGCCAGGAAGCAGGCGGCGGCGATAATGGCGAAAGCGAGATTGTAGAGCGGGCCGGACAGGCGGTAGTGGGCCTCCGCCCAGGCGCGCTCGGGACCCCCGGTCCGGGCCACTTCGGCGGCGGACGGCCAGAGGAGTTCGTGCAGGTAGCGGTCCGATTCCTTGAAGAACATCGCATCGGCCGGTCCGACAAACTCTCCCAGATCGAACTCGTAGCGGTCGAAATTCGCGTAGTAGAGTTCTCCGGCGGAATCGATCTGTTGCAGATTGCCGTCAATCAGCACCATGGCCGAGCGTTCGCCGGAGCGCACCACCACACCTTCGCGGGCGGAATAGGTCGACGCGCCGTCGGTGCCGCGGCTGTCATGGATCAGGATGTCCTGCATGCGACCGTCGCGGCTCCGCTCGCGGGCATAGATGGTGACACCCTGCCCGAGTTGGGAAAAGGCCCCCGGTGTCACCAGGCTGGCGGCGACGTCCGAGCGCAGCGTGTGCAGCGAGCGGCGCATCTCGCGATAGGCGACCGGTTGCAGCAGCAGGTTCACGGCCAGGTTGGCGATAAGCACGTAGACGCCCAGCCGGATGATCGGCGACAGCAGTCCGAATCGACTCACGCCGGCGGCGGATGCAATCACCAACTCACTATCGCCGGTCAGTCGGTTAAGGCTGGACAGCACGGCAACAAACAGCGCGATCGGAACGAGCAGGGCGGTCAGGTGCGGCAGGGCGAGCGCGGTCACCTTGATGAAGGTCAGCGCGGTCTCCGAATAGCCGGACACGAGGTCGACATTCGACAGGCTCTGCGTCAGCAGGGCCAGGCCGGCAAAGGCTGCAATCGCCGTCATGAACGGCCAGAGCAACTGGTTGAAGAAATACCGCTGAACGAGAATCATGAAGCCGGCTTGTGCTGCGCGTTCAGCCTTCTATCTCACGTCGTGATCGGATACCACTTCCGCGACACAAGTTTTCGGCGCCGGGTGCAGACCTTTGGCGCACCGAACAATCACCAAACGCGACTGGATGAGAGGGAATACCATGAAAATCGAATTCGCTGCCGCTCCGAGTGCTGCCGGCGCGATTGCCGTGCCGGTCTACGCAGACGCGGTTCTGTCGCCGGCCGCCGAAGCGATCGACGCGTCCTCGGGCGGGGCGGTCAAACGCGCCATTGCCGCTTCACGCTTTGCCGGCAAGCCGTCACAGACGCTGGAAATCATGGCCCCGTCGGGCAGCTCGGCCAGCCGCGTCGTGCTGTTCGGTCTGGGTGACAAGGACAAGCGAACCGGCTCGACCCTCGAGAAGGCCGCCGCGGCTGTGGTTGCCAAGCTGCTGATCAGCGGCGAGACCCGCCTGTCGATCCAGTTTGACGGCGAGACCGATGGCGACGGCGCTGCGCGTGCCGGTCTCGGTGCCCGTCTGGCTTCGTACCGCTACGATCAGTTCCGCACCAAGCTGAAGGACGAGCAAAAGCCGTCCCTGACCGAACTCGTCATCGCTGTCGCCGACGTCGAAGGCGCCAAGGCGGCCTGGGCTGGCTGGGGCGCTGTGGCCGACGGTGTCGACCTGGCCCGCGAAGTCACCAATCTGCCGCCGAACATCCTCAACCCGGAAACCTATGCCAAGAAGATCGAGGGCATGGCCGAGTGCGGGCTGGAGATCGAGATCCTCGACGAAGTGCAGATGACCGAGCTGGGCATGGGCGCGCTTCTGGGTGTTGGCCAGGCGTCGGAATTCGAAAGCAAGATCGCGATCATGAAATGGTCCGGCGGCAAGGAAGGCGAAAAGCCGCTCCTGTTCGTCGGCAAGGGCCTGACCTTTGACAGTGGCGGCATCTCGCTGAAGCCGGGTGCCGGCATGGACGAGATGCGCGGCGACATGGGTGGCTCGGCTGCCGTGGTTGGCCTGATGCGTGCGCTCGCCGGACGCAAGGCCAATGTCAATGCGATCGGCATTGTCGGCCTGGTCGAGAATATGCCGGACGGCAATGCCCAGCGTCCGGGTGACATTGTCACCGCGATGTCCGGCACCACGATCGAGATCCTCAACACCGACGCCGAAGGCCGCCTCGTGCTGGCCGATGTGTTGTGGTACGCGCAGGACCGTTTCGATCCCAAGCTGATCATCGACCTGGCGACCCTCACCGGCGCCATCCTGATCGGTCTTGGCAATACCCGCGCCGGTATCTTCACCAATTCCGACGAGATCGCGGCCCAGCTGTCCTCGGCCGGTGATGCTTCCGACGAGCCGGTCTGGCGCATGCCGCTCGGCCCGGACTATGAAAAGCACATCGAGACCAAGAATGCCGACATCAAGAATGTCGGCGAGGGCCGTCTCGCCGGTTCGATCTCGGCGGCGGAATTCCTGAAATGCTTCGTCAATGACAAGCCCTGGTGCCATATCGACATTGCCGGCACGGCGATGGGCGGCATGGGCGGCAAGGATGATCCGCGCCAGCCGAGCTGGGGCACGGGCTGGGGTGTGCGCATCCTCGACCGTTTCGTGCGCGACAATTACGAGGGCTGAGCCCTTCGCTGATCAGGGCGGCCCGCGCGGCCGCCCTTTTCGTATCGGCTGTCGGAGAGGACGATGAGCGGCGATCTCTGGTTCTACCATCTCGAACGGTCCTCGCTGGACGAGGTCCTGCCGGAGTTGCTGGAAAAAACGCTGGCCCGTGGCTGGCGGGCGCTGGTGCGCTCGCCCGATGCCAAGCGCCGCGAGGCGATCGACCAGCTCTTGTGGACCTGGCGCGACGACTCATTCCTGCCCCATGGTCAGGTCGAGGCGGGTTCGCCCGAGCGCCAACCGGTTCTCATTGCCGAAGACGAAGCCAATCCCAACGGCGCCCATTGCCTCTTCCTGCTCGATGGCGCCGAACCCGAAAAACCGTCATCCTTTGACCGCATGATTGTCATGTTTGACGGGCAGGACGAGATGGCCGTGACCGATGCCCGCGCGTTGTGGAAGAAGGCATCGGGTGAGGGATGCACGGTATCCTACTGGCGCCAATCGCCGGAAGGTCGATGGGAGAAGAAGGCATGACACGTTATTTGCTGATTGCGCTGGCCGGGCTGTCCGTCGCCGCCTGCACCACCGGTGGCAGTGCCATTGATGGCGGTGATTCCGTCATGCCGGCGCCGGACTTTGCGGACGACTCGGTGGGCGATAACAGCGTCGACCCGAACGCCTGGTGCGGCGCCAGCGCGATGGGCTATCTGGTCGGCCAGCGGATCGAAGAGGTCGATCTGGAAACCCTGCACGGCAATATCCGGGTCATCCATCCGGGCATGCCGATCACCCGCGACTATCGCCGCGAACGGCTCAATCTTGACCTCGACGAGGCGGGTGTCATCCTGCGGCCCTGGTGTGGTTGAGCGAGTGGTGCCGATGAGAGCCGTTTTGATTGTGCTGGCCTGTTCGCTGGTTGGTGCGGGCCTGACCGGCTGCGGTCTGACCGGACGCGGCCAAGTCGCACCGCCGCAGGCCGTCGCTGAGCTGCCGCCGCTGGGCGCTGCCGAAGACGTGCAGGACAGCGAGGTCCGCGCACCGATCACCGGCACATGTGGCATGGAAAACCTGCAGCATTATGTCGGCCAGCCGCGCGTCGCGGTCTCGCATGCGGCGATGCCGGAGACCTACAGGGTCGTCGGTCCCAACTCGGTCGTGACCATGGACTACCGCCCAGACCGGCTGACCATCCGCGTCAATGAACATGATGTCGTGGAAAGCATGGCCTGCGGCTGAAGCTGGCCTCAACCGGCGAACAGATGCTGCAGCCGGGCAACGTGATGGCCGGTCAGGGACAGCGCATCACGCGCCAGCCAGCTACCCACAGCTTCGGCGGTCGATAGCGCATCCTCGCGGCTCAACAGGCTTTCATCGTCTTCTGCGTCCAGCGACGCATCATCATGCGAATCCGCGTCGGTGGGCATGACGACATCGACCCGGATCTCGTCAGGACTGTGAAAGCTGTGATCCGGCCGCGAGGCGGCCGGGCCCGGCTTCAGGGGGCTGGACTGTTTGCGAAAACCGGCGGGGCGGGGCGGCAGCGATCCTTCGACCTTCATGACCCGCTCCCGTCCGGCCGCGCAGGTAGGCCCGCAAACTTGCCGGCTCCGGGACGCAAGGCACGGGGCATGTCGTTCGGGTTATGGGCCACCGGGCCATCAAACCAGTGGTGAATGACGCCCGGCAGCGCGCCGTCGGATCCCATAGATCCATCCACCTCATTCCTGTGAGCTCATATTATATGAGAGCAGGTACGAATGGTTTCTTAATGGGACGAATGGGGTTCGAAGTCCCTGAAAACAAGGGAATTCAGACCTCGCCCGCCTGCGCCGCTTCCAGCTTTTCTTCCGCCTCCAGCCAGCTCAACTCCGCCGCATCCAGCAGATCGACGGCTTTGGCGCGCTTGATCTGGAGGTCGGTCGCAGTCTTGGGGTCTTTTTGATAGAGACCGGGGGCGGCGAGGCCCTTGTCGATGACGGCGATGATGCCGCGCAGGCGGTCGGCCTCCTTGTCCCAGCGGGCGATCTCGTCGCGCAGGGGTTTGAGCGCCTTGCGCTGGTCGGCGGCGGAGCGGCGGGCGACGCTCTTTTCGTCGGTGGCGGCGGTCTTCTTCTTGGGGCCGTCCTTGGGCGCGCGGCCGAGCAGGGACTGGCGATAGGTCTCGATATCCTCGTCATAGGGTTTGACCGTGCCATCGCCGATCACCCAGAGCCGGTCGACACAGCTCTCGATCAGATGCCGGTCGTGCGAGATCAGGACTACGGCGCCTTCATACTCATTGATCGCCTGGATCAGGGCGGCGCGGCTGTCCATGTCGAGATGGTTGGTCGGCTCGTCGAGGATGAGGAGGTGCGGGCCCTCAAAGGTGATCAGGTTGAACAGGAGGCGCGCCTTCTCGCCGCCCGACAGCGTGTCGGCCGGGGTTTCCTGACGGTCGCCGGGCAGGCCGAACGTCGCCAGCCGGGCCCGGCGCTGGGCCTCGGTGGCGTCGGGCATCAGCTCGATGATGTGCTGATAGGCCGACATCTCCGGTGACAGGCTGTCGATCTGGTGCTGGGCGAAATAGGCGATCTGCATCTTCTTGTGCTTGCGCAGATGCCCGTCCAGCGGCGCCAGCCGGTCGCACAGGAGTTTCGCCATGGTCGACTTGCCGGCGCCATTGCGGCCGAGAATGCCGATCCGGTCCTCGGTGTCGATATTGAGATTGACGTCGCGCAGCACCGGCTTGCCCGGCGCATAGCCGGCCTGGAGATTGACCATGCGGACGATCGGCGGCGCCATGCGGCGCTGCGGGCTGGGGAAGTTGAAGGGCGCCACCGGGTCTTCGACCTGGGTCGCCACGATCTGCATTTTCTCCAGCCGCTTGACCCGCGATTGGGCCTGTTTGGCCTTTGAGGCCTTGGCCTTGAAACGGTCGACGAAGGATTGCAGGTGGCGTCGTTCGACCTCCTGCTTCTCGACCATCTTCATCTGCAGGCGTTGTCGCTCCGCCAGCGCCTTTTCGAAATCATCATAGCCGCCATCCCAGACGGTCAGCTTGCCCTGTTTGAGATGGGCGATCTTCTGCATGGCGCCGTTCAGCAGGTCGCGGTCGTGCGAGATCACCAGGGCGGCGCCGGGGAAGGTCTTGAGATAGGCCTGCAGCCACATCACCCCTTCCAGGTCGAGATAGTTGGTCGGCTCGTCGAGCAGCAACAGGTCGGGCCGGGCGAACAGGGTCGCCGCCAGGGCCACGCGCATCCGCCAGCCACCTGAGAACTCCCGGCACGGCCGGCGCTGCTCCTCACCGGTAAAGCCCAGCCCGGCGAGAATGGAGCCGGCGCGGGCTTCGGCGGTGTGACTGTCGATATCGGCCAGCCGGGTCTGGATCTCGGCGATGCGATTGGGTTCGGTCGCGGTCTCGGCTTCGGCCAGCAGGGCGGCGCGCTCGGTATCGGCGGCCATCACCACATCGATCAGGCTGTCATCGCCGCCCGGTGCTTCCTGGGCCACCGAACCGACACGGGCCCCCTTTTGCACGCTGGTATCGCCGCCCTCCGAGCCGATCTCGCCACGGATCAGGCGGAACAGGGTCGATTTGCCCGTCCCGTTGCGCCCCACCAGACCCATCTTGGTCCTGGCCGGCAGGAAGAGCGTCGCCTGATCAAAGAGCATCCGCCCTTCAATGCGATAGGTGAGATCATTGATGTGCAACATGGTGCATGGCGGTTAGCGCGGGTTTTGGCCCGGTGCAACAGATTCGCGCTGAGCCCGGGGCGGCGGCGGGTACGGCCTGCTGGCTGACAAACGAATTATGGATCACTCCGCGACGGGTCGCGATGTCAGCCCTTTCGTTCGTCCAATCGAGACCCCTCCCGCGTCAAGCCAGACAAGCTCTCTGCCTACCCCCCTGTCAGCCGGCCTCGATGACCAGGATTTCCATCGGAATATCGCCATCCGGGCCGAACTCCGCCTCGAAGCGTCGGGTCAGCGCCGCGATCGCAGCCTCGACATCGCCGTCATTGCGGCGGATCTGTCCGGCGACGGGATTGCCCAGGATCAGGCCGTGCGCGAAGGCCTCGAGATCGGCCTTGCTGTGGACCCGGGACAGGGTGTCGATCCGGATATCGGTGAAACCGGCGGCCCGCAGATCGGTCTCAATCGTCCCGGCATCGTGATAGCTGTAGGGAACCGCATAGAAGCTGGGCTCGTCCTTGTCGATCAATGGCGCAATGACGCCATCCGCGATTTCGGCAAACGGGTTGGTCGCCCAACTGCCCCAGACATTGAACACATAGCGACCGCCCGGTTTGAGCACGCGTCGGGCCTCGCGAAAGGCGGCGACCTTGTCCGGGAAGAACATCACGCCGAACTGGCAGGTGATCGCGTCAAATTCCGCGTCGGGGTAATCAAGCGCGCTGGCATCGGCGGTGTTGAATGTCACAGCATCCGGATCGCCGGTACGCTGGCGGGCGATGGTCAGCATGTCGCCATTCAGGTCCGTCGCTTCCAGCCTTGCACCGTCGGGCAGGCGGGCGAGGAGCTTCTCTGTGAGGATGCCTGTTCCGGCGGCCAGTTCCAGCAAATGACCGCTGGCCGAGACCGGGACGCGACCTGCGAGGTCGCCCGCGTGGTGATCGAACAGGACCGGGCCGAGATAGCGGTCATAGGCGGCCGGGATATCGCCCTCGAAGCGCGCGGTCACCGCCGTTGCGTCAGACTTGGCCGGCTTGCTGTCATCGGTGGGCGGTTCACTGATGTCACGAAACAGGAGCATCGAACCGATCCGCGACGAGGCGCCGTCCCAATAGCCGTTCTCGGCGGCGAATTCCTTCGGGTTCTTGAAGGTCCCGAAGATGATGTCGAAGAGAGGCAGGTCTGAGAAGTTCTTGTCGTGAACGCCGCGCTCATGATGGTGGCTGTGGCTTTCGGGGCGTTGCAGGAAATAGCCGAGCCAGCGCGGTGTGCGGATATTGGTGTGCTGGAACAGGGCGAGGAAGGTCGTCGCCAGCAGGGTGACCGTGATGGCCTGTGGCTCGATCCCGACCAGAAGGGTGAGACCCAGGCTGCCGACAAAGGCGAAACCAATGGAATCAAGCGGGCTGAAATAGAATGCCCCGAACGTGTCGACCCGCTCGGCACTGTGGTGAAGCTGGTGAAATCCCAGCCACAGGAAACGATTGCCGTGCATGGCGCGGTGCCAGACATAGACCCCGAATTCAAAGACAAGAATGCCGACCGCGCTGCCGCCCAAAAGGCCCAACCCGCTCAGATTGAACAGCTGATAGGGGGCCAGCAGCGGGTCCCAGATCATGGGCAGGTAGGCGGACAGGAAGAAATAGGCGGTGAAGATGATCAGCGCACGAAACCGCCAACCTTTGACGACGGGCAGTTTGCGCGCCGGAAAAGCCGCTTCGATCGCGATCATCAGTGCGAAAATTCCGAGTATCGCCAGCGATACCGGATCCAGTATAATCTCAAGTGGTGTCGGCATATTGCCCCCCGTTTTGCGGGCAATTTACACGGATCGCGCGGCTTGAACAGTCCGGGTTTCCTCCCGGTGACAAGGGGCTGGGCGGCCCTGACCGCTCATGTGTGGACGCACGCAGGGCAAGCATGTCGTACTCTTGCCATAAACACCGATGAACGTCGCGACAACGAGGAGGGGAGAGTGATGTTTTTGCGTGTCGCCATCTGGGTCGGCGCATTGGTTCTCGTGACCGGGGCGGGCCAGGCTCAAACGCCTTTTTCCCAGACGCAGCGCGACTTCCTGACTCGCCTGCAGAACGCCACGGCGCCGGCCCGCAGTTCTGCGAGTGAACGAGACATTGCCGCCGATTTTCTGGTCGCCGAGCTGGAACGCCGTGGCCTGGCGGGTGAACGGCGCACCTATCACGCCCCCAATGTGCATCCCTTGCTCGACCTGATCATGCCACCCTTCACGGGGGTCAATGTCACGGCGACCATTCCTGCAACACGCGCCAGCGCCCCGGTGATTGTCCTGGGCGCCCATTATGACAGCGAAGCCGGCAGCCCTGGCGCAGATGACAATGGCAGCGGTGTTGCTGCCGTGCTGACCATCGCTGAAAACCTGGCCGCGGAGCCACGCCGTGATTTCGCCGTGATACTTGTATTGTTCGATCAGGAAGAGGAAGGAAAGGTCGGCAGCGCCGCCTATGCCCGTCAGTTATTGAACGCAGGCGTCGACATTCATTCCATGCATTCGATCGACATGGCCGGGTGGGACAGTGATGGTGACGGGGCGATCGAAATTGACGCGCCGGACACGTGGTACCCGCGCTATGACCGGGCGGCCCGGTCGATGGGCATTCCAATCGTCCGTGTGACGTATGATTCCAGCGACCACGTCTCATTCCGAAATCACGGCATTGATGCCATCTGTCTGGGCGAAGCATTCCGTTTGCGGGACGCATCGCCGCACCGGCACCGCCCAACGGACACGGCAGACACGCTCAATCATGATTATCTGGCACGCAATACCCGGCTCATGCTGACTGTACTGCTGGACCTGATCCGCGGTGATACACCATGAGGCTGCCTCTGAAGATTGTCGTCCTGGCGCTGAGCCTGGCCGCCTTTGCGGTCCGGGGCGTGATTTACGGTCTGCTGGGGTCGGTCTTGCCGCTGGCCTTCATTCTTGGCGTTCTAGGGCTAATGGTCGCGGCACGTCTGACGGGGCGTGGGGCCGGGCGGCTTGCTGTGCGATGCTGGGGCGTCTGTCTTGTGATCTATGGGCTGTTGCGGCTGGGCCTGGCCGGTCTGCTGGCATTTGCACCGGTTGGCTCCCCACACGCGATTGCCAATACGGGGTGGGTTTTTATGCTCGTGTCGGCGCTTTACCTCGCCGCGGGCGCATACCTTGTCATGGCTTGGCGGGCACGGTCTGGCCCGGTCGTCGTCTGATCGCACCCTGCCGCTTTTCAAGCGGTCAGCAGACGGCTATAAGCCCGCGCGAAACCTAACGTCCGGGTCCACAGCCGGGCTTTCCCCAATTCAAGGACATCCCTCATGGCGATCCAACGCACCTTCTCCATCATCAAGCCCGACGCCACTGCCCGTAACCTGACCGGCGCCATCAACGCCAAGATCGAAGCCGCCGGCCTGCGCATCATCGCGCAAAAGCGCATCCGTCTGTCGCGCGAGCAGGCGGAAGGTTTTTACGGCGTCCACAAGGAGCGTCCCTTCTTCAACGACCTCGTGACCTTCATGATCTCCGGCCCGGTCGTGGTCCAGGTCCTGGAAGGTGATGACGCCATCGCCAAATACCGCACCGTGATGGGCGCGACGAACCCGGAGCAGGCTGATGCCGGCACCATCCGCAAGGACTTTGCCGAGTCGATCGAAGCCAACTCGGTGCACGGTTCCGACGCCCCGGAAACCGCAGCAGAAGAAATTCCCTTCTTCTTCTCGGACGACGAAATCGTCGGCTGATCCGAGCCGCAAAATCAGACAAGAAAGGCCCGGTATCCTGCCGGGCCTTTCTTTTTTGTGCCGGACGCGTTGCGTGCGTGGGCGGTGCTTCCTAACTGGGTCCGCAGAGTGGTGTGAGGGAATGCGCGATGGACATGGCCCTGCTTGCCAGCCTGGTGACCTTCGTCGTGATCATGTCCGTCACGCCCGGCCCCAACAATATCATGATGATGACGTCGAGCGCCCTGTTCGGCGTGCGGGCCACGCTGCCGCACTGGCTCGGGGTCAATTTCGGCTTCAACCTGTTGCTGGTCGCCTCGGTATTGGGGCTGGGTGAATTGATCGACCGCTTTCCCGCCATGCTGGATATTGTCCGCATCGGCGGGTCGGCCTGGCTCGGCTGGATGGCGTGGAAATTCGCCCATGCCGGTTGGGCGATCGGACGCGCCGGCAGCCGCGCAGCAACCCCGAAGGCGGACCGCTCACGACCCTTCCGGTCCTGGGAGGCGGCGCTGTTCCAGGCCATCAATCCCAAGGCGGTCCTGATGGCGGTCTCGACCGCCGGCGCCTATGTGGCGCTGGCCGACACCCCGGTCGAGCGGATCGGGATTTTCGTGATGGCATTCGTCATGTTCGGCGCCCCGTGCGGCCTGTTGTGGATCTTTGTCGGCGGCGGGCTGAAGCGTCTCCTGGCCGAGGGTGGTTCGGCGCGCTGGTTGAATTATGCCATCGCTGGTGTCCTCGTCCTGACCATAGGTTTGATCCTGTCCGCCTGAGCCGCAGGCGGCCCCTTGCGTGGAAAGGTAACGCAGCAGACCATGGCGCTCCCCCAAGCGCCGGAGAGCAGCCATGACCGATATCGCCCGTCTCGTCCAAGCCCTGCCCAAGGCGGAGCTTCATCTTCATATTGAAGGCTCGCTCGAGCCGGAGCTGATGTTCGAACTGGCCCGTCGCAACGGGATCGAGATTCCCTTCAAGTCGGTCGAGGAAATCCGCGCCGCCTACGACTTCTCCAACCTGCAGGATTTTCTCGACGTCTATTATGTCGGCATGAATGTGCTGATCACCGAGGCGGATTTCTTTGATCTGACCTGGGCCTACCTGCAGCGCGTCCACGCCGAGAATGTCCGCCATGTCGAGATCTTCTTCGACCCGCAGGGCCATACCGATCGCGGGATCGCCTTTGCCACGGTCGTCGACGGCATCACTCGCGCCCTCGATCAGGCAAAGTCCGAACTCGGCATCACCTCCAAGCTCATCCTGTGTTTCCTGCGCCACCTCTCCGAGGAAGCGGCTTTTGAGACCCTGGAAATGGCCAAGCCGCACCTGGAGCGGATCGATGGCGTCGGTCTGGACAGTTCCGAACTCGGCCACCCGCCGTCAAAATTCCAGCGTGTTTTCGAGGCGGCTGGCGAGCTGGGCCTGCTGCGGGTCGCCCATGCCGGCGAGGAGGGGCCGCCGGAATATATCCATGAAGCACTGGACCTGCTGAAGGTCGACCGTCTTGATCACGGCAATCGCGCCCTGGAAGACGGCACCCTGGTCGCCCGGCTTGGCCGCGAACAGATGACGCTGACGGTCTGTCCGCTCTCCAACCTGCGCCTGTGCGGCATCAAACGGCTCGAGGACCACCCCCTGAAGCGCATGTTGGCGCTGGGCCTGCGGGCCACGGTGAATTCCGACGACCCGGCCTATTTCGGCGGCTATGTGAATGACAACTACATCCGTACTGCGGATGCCATCGGCCTGACGGCCGACGAGATCATCGAGTTGGCACGGAATTCTTTCCGGGGGGCTTTTCTGCCGGAGGCGGAGATCGAGCGGCATCTGGCGGAGATCGATGCGGTGGTCGAGGCCGTGGCCTAATCCTCCGACCCCGGCTTTCGTCGAAGCGACTTTGTTTGTGATTTTTGCGCCTTCGCGGCCTTGGCCCGTTTGATCGACGCCAGGGACGGCCGCGCCTTCTTGCGCGGTTTCGGGGCGATCAGCGCGTGTTCGATCAGCTTGCGCAGGCGGTCACGGGCCTCGGCCCGATTGCGTTCGCGTTCGCGGTGGCTGTCGGCTTTCAGGATCAGGCTGCCATCCTTGGTCATGCGCGAGCCGGCCAGACGTACCAGGCGGCGCTTGGCCGCGTCGGGCAGGGTGGTGTTGGCGGCGAGGTCGAAGCGCAGCTGGACGGCGCTCTCGGTCTTGTTGACATGCTGGCCGCCGGGACCGGAGGCGCGGATGAAACGCTCCTCGATCTCGGTCTCGTCGATCAGGATGGTCTGGGCAATCAGCATGACAGCCTCCGCAAGCACGCCCCTTCTTGCCGTGCTTGCGGGTCTGTTCGCAAGCGAGCTTGCCCGGTCATGCGATGGCGGCGAGCAGGAAGCAGACACAGGTGAGGACGGCCCCGACCGTACGGACATGGTTCCAGCCGCTCCACCGCTCGACATATTTCGGCCAGTAGGCCGATGTACCGTCGCGGTCGCCGGCGAGGGACAGCAAGCGGTTGTTCATGGGGATATTGCGCAGCCCGGTGACCAGCAGGACCGGCCCGACATGGCTGGCCATGCCCAGTCCCAGCCAGGTTGCCATGCCAGGCCGCCCGAACAGGAGGGCTGCTACGGCCAGGACGAGGGCGAGTGGCACCAGGGCTTTCAACAGCAGCAGGAAAATTGACCTGTAGACCGTCCGGTTGAGGCCGCGCATGGCATCGGCGCCGCCGCCCGGCCCGGCCTCATCGAGACCGGCCATGACGAAGTCGGAGAAGGCGAGGAAGATGCCGGCGATGAGGCCGGCACCCAGACCCAGTAATTGGGCGAGTAGGGTCAGGGCGATCATGACGCCAGCCCGGCAGCGGCTGTGGCGGCCCAGGCACTGGCCGGAACCGAGGCGGCATAGTCGGCAAAGCTGCGCGGCGGCCGGCCCAGGGCCCGTTCGACACCGTCCATGACCCAGGCATTGCGACCGTCCAGCACCGTCGAGAACAGATAGTCGAGCAACCAGACATGATCCTGCGGCAGGCCGGCGGCGCGGGCGCCGTCGATGAAAGCCTGGTGCGGAATGTCGACATGGCGGACCGGACGCCCGGCCCGCTCGGAAATCAGGGCCGCAATATCGGCAAAGCTCAGCAACTGGCCACCGGTCACTTCATAGAGCTGGCCGTCATGCTCCGTGCCGGTCAGCGCCGCGACCGCGATATCGGCAATGTCGCGGATATCGATGAAGGGTTCCGCGGTCTTTCCGACCGGCAGGGCGAGTTCACCGGCCGCGACCATGGGCTGGAAGGCGCCCTGGTCGAAATTCTGGAAGAACCAGCTCGAGCGGATCACCGTCCAGCGCAGCCCGCTCTGGCGAATTATGGTCTCGCTGGCTTCCGCCTCGGGCTCACCGCGCCCGGACAGCAGGACGAGTTGCTCCACGCCGGCTTTGCGGGCGCGTTGGGTGAAGGCGGCGATGTCGGCCGGAGCGCCGGGCACGGCGAGATCCGGCGCGTAGGCGATGTAGACCGAGCGCACACCCTGCAGGGCGTGGTCCCAGCCTTCACGGTCCTGCCAGCTGAAGGGGCGTTCGGCGTCGCGCGAGCCAGGGCGGACAGGAAGGTTGAGCGCTTGCAGGGCATTGACGATGAGGCGGCCGGTCTTGCCGGTGGCGCCGAGCACGAGGATGTTGGCGGATGGGTCGCGGGCGGTCATGGCGATTTCCTTTGGCTTGACACTGTGTAAACTTTACGCAGTGTCAAGTGGCATCGACTTGACGTCGTGTCAAGTGCAATCAATCCTGTGCCCGCGTACGTCAAAGGGACGGCAGAGGGAAAGGCCAGCACCATGCCGGATGATGGAGTGTCGACGCGCGAGCGGATCTTGCGGGCGTGCTGGGCCTTGCTCGAGCAGGGGCAGGGCGCGAAGACCCGCATGAGCGATATCGCCAAGGCCTCCGGGGTCAGCCGGCAGGCGGTCTATCTGCATTTCAGCACCCGCGCCGAGCTGTTGATCGCGGTGACCCGGTTTGTTGACGCCGAGAGCGATATCGATGCCCGGCTGGCCGCCAGTCGGGCCGCGACGTCAGGTTTGGAGCGGCTGGATGCCTTCCTAGACGCCTGGGGCAATTACATCCCGGTCGTGCATCCGGTCTGTCGCGCGCTACTGGACATGGCGCCCGACGATGACGCCGCGAAGCTGGCCTGGGATGACCGGATGGCGGCCCTGCGGGAAGGCTGCGTCGCCGCCGTCTTAGCCTTGAAGGCTGACGGAAATTTGCGCGACGACCACGATGAGGCCGCCGCGGCTGATCTGTTGTGGACGCTGTTGTCGGTCAGCAATTGGGAAAGCCTGGTGGAAGACTGCCACTGGTCGCAGGCCCGCTATATCGAGGAGATGAAGCGGCTCGCGAGGCAGGCCTTGATGCCGACCGGTTGAGCCTTTTGCGACCGCCCGTCAGTCGTGCGGGTTCATCAGCAATTCAGCGCCGAACTCACGCACTTGCAGCCGCACCCGTTCGCCGGCCACACGCGCCTTGCCGGAGCAGGCGAGGGCGACACACTGGGCGTAGAGCGCGTGTTCGGCATGCAGCACGCGTTCGCCAAGGGTGTCCGGTGTGTCACCATGCAGGACAGGCACAGCGGCCTGGCCGATGATCGGACCGTCATCCATTTCCGGCCGGACATAGTGGACGGTGCAGCCATGGATGCGCACCCCGGCCTCCAGCGCCCGCTCATGCGTGTGCAGCCCTTTGAAGGCCGGCAGCAATGAGGGGTGGATATTGATCAGCAGGTCGCGCCAGCGCTCTGTGAACCAGGGTGTCAGGATGCGCATGAAGCCGGCGAGACAGACAATCCGGGCTCCGTAGAGCTTGATCGTCGAGTCGAGCGCTTCCTCGAACGCTTCGCGGTCGTCAAACTCGCGGTGATCGATCACCTCGGTCTCGATCCCGGCCGCCCGGGCGATCTCGAGTCCGGCTGCGTCAGGATTGTTGGAGGCGACCAGCACGATCTCGGCCGGGAAATCCTCGTCCCTGGCGGCCTCGATGAGGGCCTGCATGTTGGATCCGCGCCCGGAGATGAGCACGGCGATCTTGGTTTTCGCCATTGGTGTGCCCCTCGCGTCAGGCCGGTTTGAGTTCGCCGATGATCATGGCGGTCTCGCCGGTCAGCGCAAGCGCCTCCATTGTCGCATCGACCTTGTCCGGTGAAACCGCCAGCAACATGCCGACGCCGCAATTGAAGGTGCGGTGCATTTCGTGGGCGGAAATGCCGCCCGCCTCGGCCAGCCACTGGAAGACCGGCGGAAGGGTGAAGGCGCTGTAGTCGATATGGGCGATGAGATGGTCCGGCAGCATGCGCGGCGGGTTCTCGACGAGGCCACCGCCGGTGATGTGCGCCAGACCGGTCACGAGGCCGGACTTGATCAGCGGCAGGCAGGCTTTCACATAAAGCCGTGTCGGCTCGAGGAAGGCTTCGCCCAGTGTCTGGCCGGGTGCGAAAGGCGCCTTATCCGACCAGTCGAGACCGGACAGTTCGACCACTTTGCGGACCAGCGAGAAACCGTTCGAATGGACGCCGGAGGAGGCGAGACCGACCAGCACGTCGCCAGCCGCCATCTTGTCGTGATCCGGCAGCAGGCGACCGCGCTCGGCGGCGCCGACGACAAAACCGGCGAGATCGAAATCCTCGCCCTCATACATGCCCGGCATTTCCGCCGTCTCGCCGCCGATCAGCGCGCAGCCACTGTCCTTGCAGCCGGCCGCTATGCCCGAGACGATCGCTTCGCCACGGGCCGGGTCAAGCTTCGAGCAGGCGAGATAGTCGAGGAAAAACAAAGGCTCGGCGCCCTGGGCAAGCACATCATTGACGCACATGGCGACGAGATCGATGCCGACCGTGTCGACCTTGCCGGTGGCGATGGCCAGTTTCAGCTTGGTGCCGACGCCGTCGGTGCCGGAAATCAGGATCGGATCGGAATAGCCGGCCGCCTTGAGGTCGAAGGCACCGCCGAACCCGCCCAGGTCCGCGGCCGCACCGGCCCGGCGCGTCATCGCGGCCAGCGGCTTGATGCGATCAACCAGGGCGTCGCCAGCATCGATGGAGACGCCGCTGTCGGCATAGGTCAGCCCGTTCGGGCGATCTTGGTTTCCGGTTCCGGACATGCCGTTTCCTTACCTCTGCAAAAACAGGTCTGTAAAAACAGGCGCGGTGTATGTCGAAACACGCCCCGGACGCAAGCCGCGGGCTTCACGCCCGGCAGGGTGTGGTTATAGTGCGGGCACAGTCCAAGTAACAGGAGTCGCCACCGTGCGTTTCATCATAGCCGCGCTCAGCCTGAGCCTCGCCTGCCTGCCGGCAGCCCTGGCCGACGACCCCTACACCATCTCCGGCGTCGAGATTGATGCCACTGCGGACAATGCGCTGCAGGCCCAGACTGCAGCCATGGGCCAGGGGCAGGCTGCGGCCGCGCGGCGCCTGATCGAACGTCTGACCTTGGCGGAGGACCGGGTCGGGACGGCACTGGAGCTGGATTCCCGCCTGTCGCCGGAAGGCGAGATGGAAACGGGCCTGACGCTGGATCCGGTCATCATCGCCGAGATGATCGCAGGCCTGCAAATTTCCAATGAGCAGCGCAGTGCGACACGCTACCTGGCCGAGCTGGAAGTGACTTTCGATCCGCGCACGGTGCGGCGGGTAATGGAAGCCTATGGGGTGCCGTTCGTGGAGTCGCAGGCACGGCCGCTGCTGGTTCTGCCCGTTCATGAGGGCGAGGGCGGATTCAGTCTGTGGGATGACAATCCCTGGCGGACGGCCTGGACAGAGCAAACGTTCGACAATGCGCTGACGCCGGTGCTGGTACCCGACCGGCCCGCCAGCTCGGTTCGTCTGCCCATCACTCCGCGCCAGGCCTTGCAGCTCGACGAGGCTGCGCTCGTGAATACGGCGTCCATGTACGGCATCAACCGTATAGCGATCCTGCGGGCCGGAGAGCGCGACGGTGTGCGACGTTTCGGCGGCTATCTTGTCACGGTTGAACCGACCGGTGAGATCATCACCGACACCTGGGGCCCGCAGGTGGTCTATGGCGGCTGGAGCGATGCTGCCCGGGCGTTCGTGACTGACCGCGAAGACGACTGGAAACGGCGGTCCGTGGTCCGTGATCTCGAGACGACCTCGCTGCGGGTGACTGTGTTGTATGGCGGTCTTGAGGAATGGAACCGGCTGCAGGAAGCGCTCAGCCGTGCCTCCCTTGTTCAAGGTGCGCAGCTGGACGCGCTGTCGCGCGATGGCGCGCGCATGACGGTGGATTTCCGCGGCGCCTTCGAGCAGCTGGTCTCCGAACTTGCCGAGCGTGGCGCCACGCTTGAAGAACATCCCGGACTGGGCTGGGTCGTGCTGTCGGCCCGCTGATCCGCACGACGGCGATAATGATGTCGATGACACCGCAAATGGCGCTGGATCTACCGGCGCGACAGGACTTCAGCGCGACCGCTTTCATTGCCGGGCCGTCCAATGCGGCTGCGCGTGACGTGCTGGAGCGTCCGGAAGACTGGCCGCGCAATGTCATGGCCTTGATCGGCCCGGAAGGGGCTGGGAAATCACACCTCGCCGCGATCTGGGCCGGGCGCCAGCAGGCGCTGGTGCTGCCAGCCTCGACGCTGGGCGACCGTCTGGCCGCGCTGGAGCCCGATTGCGCCATGGTTGTCGAGGATGTCGACCGGGGCGTTGACGATGATGCGCTCTTCCATCTCTTCAACCGCGCCGCAAAGGGCGATATTCCGGCCTTGTTGCTGACGGCGCGCATGCGCCCGGCCCACTGGACGGCCAGCGTGCCTGATCTGGTGTCGCGCCTGCGGGCGCTGGTCCATGTCGACTTGTACGAGGCCGATGATGTCCTGCTGACACGGGTGCTTGAGAAACAATTGGCCGACCGGGGCGCGCCCGTGCGTCCGGGCGTGATAGACTATCTCCTGCCGCGCATGGAGCGCTCGGTCGCGGCGGTGCGCATCCTGGCGGAGCGCATGGACAAGCTGGCGCTGGTCAAGAAGACACCGATCACCCGCGCCATCGCGCGCGAAATCCTGGGTAGCTGGACCGAGACTGGAGACGCGGCATGAACGCTCCCGTGGGAGACCTCGTCGAAACCGAGACACTGATGGGCTCACCCAAGCGCTTCCTCAATCGGGAAATGTCCTGGGTGCGCTTCAATCTGCGTGTGCTGGATGAGGCCGCCAATCCGGACCACCCGGTCTTCGAGCGCCTGCGCTTTTTGTCGATCTCGGCCAGCAATCTGGACGAATTCTACATGGTGCGGGTCGCCGGCCTGCGGGCCCAGGTCCACAACGGCGTTTCGGCGACCAGTATCGACGGACTGACCCCGGCCGAACAGCTGGAGAAAATTCACGCCCTGGCCGGCGAGTTGATGCTGAAGCAGCAGACGCTATGGCGCACCCTGAGGACGGAGATCGGCAAGGCTGGCATCAAGGTGCTCGAGGCGAAACAGGTCTCCAAGGGCGACGAGGCCTGGTTGCGCGAGGAATTCCTCAAGCACACCCTGCCGGTTATCACACCGTTGGCGATCGACCCGGCCCATCCCTTTCCCTTCATCCCCAATCTCGGCTTCGCGCTGGCCCTGCAGCTGCGCAAGAAGGGGACCGGCAAGTTGATGAATGCCCTGATCCCGCTGCCCAGCGGCGTCAAGCGCTTCGTCGAACTGCCCACCCGTCCTCGCAATGACGGCGGGCGTCCGGACCGCCGCTTCATGACGCTGGAAAGCGTGCTGACGATGTTCGTCGACACGCTCTTCCCCGGCCATGAAGTGGTCGGCAAGGGCAGTTTCCGGGTCATCCGCGACAGCGATATCGAGGTCGAGGAAGAGTCCGAAGACCTGATGCTGGAGTTTGAGAACCTGCTCAAACAGCGCCGCCGGGGCGTGGTGGTGCGGCTGACCATTGATGAGGGCATGTCACCGGCGCTGCGGGATCTGATCGTGATGCACATGCACGCCGGTCCGCAGGACATCGTCCCGGTCGACGGGCTGCTCGGTCTGGCGCAGGTCGGCCAGCTTATTCCGGATGATCGCAGCGATCTCAGCTTCAAGCCCTATGAGCCGCGCTATCCGGAGCGGATCCGCGATCATGGCGGCAATTGTTTCTCGGCCATCCGCGAGAAGGACATCATCGTCCACCATCCCTATGAGAGTTTCGACGTGGTGGTGGAATTCCTGCGTCAGGCGGCGGCTGATCCCGATGTCGTGGCGATCAAGCAGACCCTCTACCGCACCTCCAAGGACAGCCCCATTGTCGCGGCCCTGATCGAGGCCGCCGAGAGCGGCAAGAATGTCACCGCTTTGGTCGAACTGAAGGCGCGCTTCGACGAGGAAGCCAATCTGAAATGGGCCCGCGACCTGGAACGCGCCGGGGTGCAGGTCGTCTACGGCTTCATCGAATACAAGACCCACGCCAAGATCTCGCTGGTGGTCCGCCGCGAAGGCTCCGACCTGCGCACCTATGCCCATTTCGGCACCGGCAACTACCATCCGATCACGGCGCGCATTTATACCGACCTGTCGCTGTTCACCGCCGACCCGGCCTTTGGCCGCGATGCGGGTCGGGTGTTCAACTATGTCACCGGCTATGCCCGGCCCGACAATCTGGAACGACTGGAAGTCTCGCCGATCGGGATGAAGGAATCGATCCTCGCCCATATCGAGCAGGAGATCGCCAATGCCGGCGAGGGCAAGCCGGCGGCGGTCTGGGCCAAGCTCAACTCGCTGGTCCATTCGGAAATCATCGATGCGCTCTACCGCGCCAGCCAGGCGGGTGTGAAGGTCGAGCTGGTGGTGCGTGGCATCTGCTGTCTGCGACCGGGGATTCCCGGCCTGTCCGACAATATCCGGGTCAAATCCATTGTCGGCCGTTTCCTCGAGCATTCACGCATCGTCTGCTTTGCCAATGGCAAGGCGATGCCGTCACCGGCGGCGAAGGTCTACATTTCCTCGGCCGACTGGATGCCGCGCAATCTGGACCGACGGGTCGAGCATCTCTGCCCGATCCAGAACCCGACCGTGCATCGTCAGGTGCTCGACCAGATCATGGTCGCCAATCTCAATGACACCGACCAGTCCTGGTATATGGACGGGGAGGGCGATTACCGCCGGGTCGACACCGCCAATGTCGACAAGCGCTTCAGTGCCCACGCCTATTTCATGACCAACCCGTCCCTGTCCGGTCGGGGTCATGCGCTGAAGAATGATCAACCGCCCGTGCTTGTCGACAGCAATGGCTGAGCCCGTTTGACCCAGCCCATCCCGCCTTCCGATTTCATGGCCGAGCAGGCCATCCACCGCGATATCGCGGTCATCGATGTCGGCTCCAACTCGGTGAGGCTGGTCCATTTCCGGGTCGAGGGGAGCTCGCTCTGGCCGATTTTCAACGAAAAGGTCATGGCCGGCCTTGGTCGCGGTGTGAAGGAAAGCGGCAAGCTGCATCCTGAAGGCCGCGACATCGCCCTGCGGGCGCTCAAGCGCTTCCAGCGCCTGCTCGATGCCAAGGGCGTTGGCGACCGTCATGTCGTCGCCACGGCTGCCGTCCGCAATGCCAAGGATGGACCCGACTTCATCGCCGAAGTGGCGGAGCGGACCGGCTTTATGGTTCGGGTGTTGTCCGGCGAGGACGAGGCCCGTCTGTCGGCCATGGGGGTCGGTGCCGGCATTCCGGACGCCCAGGGCCTGATGGGCGATCTTGGCGGCTCCAGCCTCGAGCTGACAGCCATGCATGACGGCCTGCCCGGACGTGGGGTGACAACCGCGCTGGGCCCACAGGAAATGCTCGATGACGGCCCGATGGACGAGGTCGCCACCATTGCCTCGATCGATGCGCAGCTTTTGGCGACCGGTCAGCTGACCGGGCAGGGCGGTGCCTTTTATGCCGTCGGCGGTGCCTGGCGGGCGCTGGGCCAGCTGGCCTTTGCCCGTTTTGGCTATCCGCTCAATGTGGTCCATGAATTTGCCTTGACGGCCAAGCGGGCCGACGAGCTGATGCGCCTCGCGACCCGGCTCAGCCCGGCCTCCTTGCGCGGAACACCCGGGGTCTCCTCACGCCGCGTGGCGACCTTGCCTTATGCGGCCTTGCTGTTGAGCCGGATCATGAAGCATGGCGGTTTTGAGCGCCTGGTCTTTTCCGCCTTCGGTGTGCGCGAAGGCGTGCTGGCATCCGGCCTGCCGCCGGCGCTTTTGGCCCAGGATCCGTTGATCGCCGGCGCCGAGGCGATGGCGCGGCCCAATGCGCCCACCCCCGATTTCGGCCGCGCCCTGGCGCGCTGGCTGGTGCCGGCCTTCGGTGCGCTTGAAACTGCCTTCGGCGATGTCCGCGACCAGATCCTGCACGAGACCGCCACCCGGCTCACCGATCTGGGCGCCCGCCAGCACCCGGACCATCGCGCTGACCTCGCCCGCAACATCGTGCTCTACGCCCCCTTCGCCGGTGTCAGCCATGCCGAGCGGGTCTTCCTCGCCGCCGCCATCCATTATCGCTATGCCGGCAAGCGGTCCGTGCTGGAAGATGATCCGATCTTCCACCTGATCACCGAGGACCAGCACAATCTGGCCCAGATGCTGGGCCTGTCCCTGCGCCTCGGCGCCAAGCTGTCCGGGCGATCACCGGCGCTGCTGGATCGCTATTCCCTCACCGTCGGTCCGGACGTGATCCGCCTGGAAGTCGATGAAAGCGTCCGCGACCTCTACGTCGAACGCTCGGTCGCCCTGCTCGACCAGCTCGCGGCTGCTGTGGGGCGGACAGGTGAGGTGGTTTATATCGGGGGTTAGGAGTGGGGCGTTCGCCCTTGTCATCAAGTCAGTTGTGACGTTTGTCGATTCGCGTCTCTGACGCGTGCGTTTGCGATGACGAGGATTTTTCTGGCGAGGGCTGTGAGGGCGACGCGCTTGGGTTTTCCTGCGTCGACGAGGCGG
>NZ_JAXMOC010000010.1:0-87933 GCF_034670125.1 Maricaulis sp. | reverse complement strand
AGGCCCAACCAACACAACCGCGCCGATGAACCCGATCAGCCAGAGGGACAATCAACTCGCCGCCCCCGGCCAAGGAGGGCGGTGTTTAAGCCGCCCCAAACCTGAAGTCAATCACGTTTTTCAGGGTTTCTGCAGCGCGTCGGGGCCAGCGGTGTTTTCCGGAGAAATCATCGCCGGCGCCTGAAGATCGTAGCGCCTATGAAAGTCCTGAAGGGTGATCGCCCTCCCCCGTCGCCGGTGCCGCGTTTTGCGTGGCCCCCGCTGCGAGGAGGGCGAGGTTTAGGGCCCGGGCATTTTGAAGTCAATCGGTGAATGTGCGGGTTTTCGCATCGGCATGCAGTGACCGGGCAGAAGACCAGTCATAACTGGCTCTGCGCAGATGCAGACAGGGCGAAGCGGGACCACTGACACCCGACGATCGCCGGCAGGATCAAGCGGATGTCGACAGGCATGGCGACTGCAAGGTCTGGCGTACAGTGTCCTGGCGATTCCCGATACCGGCGAGCGATCACAGTCGCCGGGTCTGGCAGACAGGCTTGTCAGCTTCGGTAGGGGTCGGCCTGCAGGTCGAAGAGCGTCGCATAGCTTCCCGCCAGCGCCATCAGCGCATCGTGATCCCCAGCCTCGCTGATCCGGCCACGCTCCAGCAGGATGATCTGGTCGGCGGTTCGCAGGTTGGAGAGGCGGTGGCTGATCAGGATCAGCGAACGATCGGGCGCCAGCGGGCGGGCCATGAATGCCGCCTCGGCTTCCGCGTCGAGGGCTGCGGTCGGTTCGTCGAGAATCAGGATGTCGGCGGTTTCATTGGCATGGGCCCGGGCCATGGCCAGCCGCTGCCATTGACCGCCCGACAGCTCCACCCCTTCGGCGAAACGCTTGGACAGGCGCGTTGCAACCCCGTCCGGCAAGTCCTTCACCAGCCCGTCGGCCAGGCCCGCGGCGAGCGCGCGGTCCATCGCGCCCGGCGCGAGATCCTGCAAACCGACTCCCGCCTCCACATTGTCGCGGACTGAGAGCTTGTAGTTCACGTGAGGCTGGAACATCACGCCGATTCGACCGGCCAGGACGACCGGGTCCCATTCGGTCAGGTCCAGCCCGTCCAGGGTGACCCGGCCTCTGTCCGGCCGGTAAAGGCCGGCCGCGAGCTTGACGAGGGTCGTCTTGCCCGATCCGTTCACGCCGACCAGTCCGAGCCGGGTGCCGGGCGACAGGTGAAAGCTGACATCCGACAGGGCCGGCGACGGCCCGCCCGGATAGGTGAAGCTGACCCGGTCAAACCTCAGCCCGTCTCCCGGCAAGGGGCCGCTGACGGCGACGCCCGGGCGACCGCCCTCATCCATGTCCAACAGCGCGAACAGGCGGGTCACATAGAGAACATCCTCGTGACTGCCCGTCACCGCGCCGAGCAGTGCATTGACGCAATTCTGGCCCTGCTTGAGCAGGCCGATCAGCATCGTCATCTGGCCGAGGCTGAAACGGCCGGCGATGGTGACCGCGACGATCCACAGCTTGCCACCCAGGAAAACCACCGAGCCGGCGATCGCCAGCATGGATCCGATCAATGCCTGCCGCCCCTGCAACGCCCGATCACCGTCATGCATGGTGTGGAACAGGGCCGTGAACCGATCCATCAACGGAATGCCAAGCCCGTAATGCAAACGCTCGCGGGCGGCGGCTTCATTGGTCACCAGGCTTTCGAGATAGTTGCGTTCGCGCATTTGCGGCGACCGGGCCGTGTAAAATCGGTAGGAGTCACCGGAAAAGCGAACGTTTCCGACAAAGGTCGGCAGGCCTCCCAGCACCATGAGCGCGATCAGCCAAGGCGCGCTCGTCGCCAGCAGCACAATGATCGAGAGCAGTGTGATCCCGGCCTGCAGCACATCGAAGCCGCGCACCACCAGCCCGTAGGGCCGGGCGGACGCGAACTGTTTGGCGTGGATCAGCATCTCCTGGACTTCCGGAAGTTCGATCCGGCCCAGCGCAAAACGGTTGGCCTTGTCGAGAATCAGGCGCGACACGGCAAAACCGAGTTCGGCGTGCAGCCGTGCCTTCTGGAACAGCAGCAAACGCCGCACGACCAGGAGCCCGGCCAGGATGCCCGCCTCAACACCGACCAGGTACAACGCCGCGTTTCGATCCGTTTCCCGGCCGCTGTCCATTGCCGCCAGAACACCGTCGATGAGAAGTTTGGAAACATACAGGGCCGCAGTCGGCAGCAAGGCCGCCACGACCGTCAGGCCGGCGATCGCCAGCGTCAGGCTGGGCCGCGTCCGGGCGATAATCGCCAGCGTCCGGACGGCGGCCGATACCCGATCCCGCCAGGACGGGACCGGCTCGTCGGACGGGTCCGGGTCAGGGTCAGACATGAGCGGTCAGGCGACCCGCGTTTTCCGGGCGGCGGCCTCTTCAGCCATGCGGCGCGACAGCACCGCCCCCTTGTGCGGGAAGGCTTCGGCCGGAACCGGGCGATCCAGGAAGGGCGCGAGTTTTTCAAACCCTTCACCGGAACAGATATCGATGACCAACAGGTCACCCGGCCGGTCCTTGAAGAATTCCATCACATTGCGAACGTGCTGGTCATAGACCCAGGAAAAACGGTCAGGGCAGTAATTGTAACAACCATAGACCGAGGCCCGGAGGAATTGGCGCATCCGCAGATGAACCTCCTCATCCGGGTCGTCGACATCCTTGAAGGCGGGGCGGTTGTAGTAGTGCCGCGACACCGAACCGAGCCAGCTTTCCTTGTCACGCACGGTCAGAATGAATTTCGACCCCGGATACTGCTTGTCCAGTTGCTGGTAGATCGGGATCGTCGTGATGTCGGTCAGGCCATCATAATAACGCAGCAGGGTCAGGTCATACTGGGCGTTGGCGATCTCGACATAAGTGTCCTCATCGATCGGATAATGGCTGCAATCAAAACCCAGCATCTGCAAGCCGGAGGTAAGCGAGCGTGTTCCTGTCCGTGACAGGCCCAGCCCGAACACTTTTGGCTTGTCCGCCTTGGTACCGTAGGCGACCCGGTCCGAATTGGCGTCGAGCCAGTCCGCCAGGTCGTCACGGGTGAACGGTGTGTCGCCACTCATGCCCAGCTTGGCCAATTCGGCTTCGGCGTGTTCGGGCAGCGCGGTGATGAAGGCGTGGACCTCCTCGGTCGTGGCGCTGTCCGGCACCATGCGGCGGGCATAGTCCACTGCATGGCGTGCCATGGTCAGGTCACAGAATTCGCCGTCATTGGTGACCCATTTCTTCATCGACCGCGTCAGACGCTGACGCTGGATCTTGGTACGGCTGCGCAGTTCGCGCAGCGCGTACTTCATGAAGATGTGGTGGAAGGACTGGAAGTGGTCGTGAAGGATATCGAAATTGCGAAACTGCTTGGCTGCGCCCATCGGCTTCATGGCCAGGTTGCGCAGGCGGGATTCGGGCCGGAGCACGTATTTTAGGTCATCCTCGGGGACCTCGACCGCCGCCATGGCACGGACGAGATCGATCCGGGTGATATGCACGCCGCAATGCAACCGTCCGCGAAACCGGTCTGACACATAAGCGTCGACATAGGGCGCGTCACACGTGTCGATGAAAGGCCGGATGTTGTCGAGGATGAGACAATCGGCGTCGACATAGACGACATAGTCACAATCATGTTCGATCCGCAGCATCTGCGCGACGCACTCGGTGAACGGACGCACATCGTCGATCACGTGTACCGCATCGGGCTGGATGTTCTCGATCGCGAGTTCCAGCGCGACGTCACGCGTACGCTCGTCAATCTGACGGAATACAAGGTCAACCTTCGCCATCGTCTCAGTCCCCCCACCGGAACGGCGCATTGGCCGCTGCAGCCATCTGCTCGAACAAGGCGAGATGTTCGGGCTTCAACTCAGATTTCCAGCGCAGATCGAGCTCGATCCTGCCGGAATGATTTTCGTAGTAGTCGCGTGTACGTGAACCAAGGCTGACAAATGCCTCCCCCGGATCGTCAAAGCGCGACCGCGCAGCAATGAACTGGGTGCCGCTATTTCCACCCAGAACATGATGCTCGACTGCCGCAAAATTCGCCATGGCCGGCTGATAGTCGATGCCGATCAGTGCGCACAGAGCCTTGATCGTCGCGGCACTGTTTTCGGCGAGGTCCTCGTAACGGACCGCCATCTTGGGACCCTCGAAGGCATCAAACAGCGCCTGCGCCGTCGACATCTTGTCGACCCAGGCCTGAATCTGGTCGGCCGGGTCACGGTCGGGATATTTGCGCAATCGCGAATTGACGACCGCGCGCCCGTCCCGGGTCAACATCAACAGGATGGGCCGGCCCCCGCCGTCACGAACCTCGGTGGCCCGCGCTGTGATCCAGCGCTCATCCTTGGTTGAATCGATGATGACGTGTGTGCCGACATGGTCTGCGACCTGGGCATACAGCGGTGCGGTCCCGTCCCACTCGAACCCGGCCCAGACCGGGCAGGTCTCGCCGCAAATCTTGCAGACGCGCTTGCGAAGCGGCTTCTTCTCGTCACCGAGATACCGCGCCTTGCCCCCCTCACCCATGTAGAATGTGTCGGTATGGCTGCCGAGCACCATGCCCAGCAAGGTCGAGCCGGAATGGCCGGCTCCACAAATCATGACGGCCGACAGCCGTGATCGGTCATGCATCCTGTCCCGATGCCTCTATTGGGTCCCCGCCCCAGTTCTTGGCGATCGCGCTGCGAGAGACAAGCGAAAAATGGCCTGGCGCTGCCGAGGGGGCGGAATGCACCGAGGCTTTGCAATCCGGTGGCAACGTGCCGCATGTTGATGCAGACGCGCCGTTGTATAAGCAAAATCATGACCAACACAGGGGAATTCTGATGTCACGCACCCTCCTCGCCATCCTGCCGGCATTCGCGCTTGCTTCGTGCGGCGGCGAGGCCACATCGCCCGCCAACGGCCCGGCACCGGCCCCTGAATCAAGCCCTGAATCAGCCCCTGAAACCGTCGACACCGCGCCAGCAGGGTCGCCTCAGGCGGAGGGAGAGGCGACAGCGGCAACCGCGCCATCTGCGATCCTCGCCGGTCTCGGCGCCGAATATGCCAGCGCGGACCTGGCCAGTGGCGCCCGGCAATTCCGGCGTTGCCAGTCCTGCCACACCTTGTCCGAGGGCGGTCGCCACACCGTCGGACCGAACCTGTATGGCATTATCGGCGCGCCGGCGGCCAATGCCGATCGGTTCAGCTACTCGACCCAGCTCCAAGAGGCCGGACTGACCTGGGACCTGGCAACACTGGACGCGTGGATCGAGAATCCGCGCGCCCTCGTACCCGGCAATCGCATGAGTTTTGTCGGCTTGCGCGCTCCCGAGGACCGTCGCGATGTCATCGCCTACATCGCCGTTCAGACCGCCACCGAGTAGCCGTCAGAAGCGGCGCCAAACAGCCAGGAACACCGCGCGCTGATCGATGGCATTTCGGCCGGTTGGCGTGATTGAAGCGCCCAGCTGATAGGTCTGCCGACCGATTCGCCGGCTGACCGACACTTGCAGTTTGTGCTGGTCGAAGCTGCGGGCTCCCGGATGGTCGCGCTCGGCACTCCAGACCGAAAAACTCTGGGCCATGACCTGCCAGCGATCAGCCGGTCGCCAACCGGCGGTGAGATCGAGGCGCGCCTCGTCCAGTTCGTCGCCATCGCGCCAGCGCCAGGCAAGCTGGCCCTCGACAAACACACGGTCACCGAAGCTGCGTCCGGCCAGGGCCCTGATCTCGGCCGCCATCTCGCCAGACCCAAACGCTTGGTTGGAGACGTTTTCACCCTGCCCCGGAATGAGCGCCGTCAGCTGACCTGCAACAAGGCTGCGATCACTGCGCCAGACAACACGCCGCCAGCCCACCTCACTGGCCGACAGGCCCTGCGCTTCGTCATGGGAGGCGCCGCGCAGCCGCCGCACGTCCTGCCAAGCGAGACGGGCAACCAATGTGTCAACATTGCTCAAACCGTATTCGACATAGGCCGACGTCTCATCCTTGTGGAAATAACCATCATCGACACTGTCCCGGTTCCCGTCATAGGCATGATCGGCCCGGTCAACGAGCGATGTGACAATCAAAAGCCCTTCACCACGACGTTGCGGCCAGGCGCCGGCCTCGGCCGGCGCAGCAAGGCCAAGGCCCTGGGCACCGGCCAGACAAGCCGTTGTGATCAGGCGTCGAAGCCGGGGCTTTCGCGGCGGACGCGATCGAGAACCGCCGCCCATGCAATCTCCTTGAAGAACTCGTTCGACGAGATCTCCCCGGATTGCCCGAAGACGCGGTCCTGCATCTTCTCGTCCCATTCGATCAACTCTCCACCCGCCTGGGCCATGACCTGAATCTTGCAGGCACGCTCCAGTAGATAGATGCGAATATACGCGCTAAACGGGTGATCGCCAACCGACAGGGTCCCATGATTGCGCAGGATCATCAGATTCTTCTCGCCCAGATCCGCAACCAGACGCTTTTTCTCCTCCGATTCCAGCGCGATACCCTCGTAGTCGTGATAACTCACATCATTGAAGACATTCATCGCGAGCTGCGAAATTGGCCGCAATCCGCCCTTTTGCGCCGCCACGGCAACGCCGGCATCCGAGTGCAGGTGGAGCGCAACAGCGACATCCTCGCGGGCCGCATGGATCGCCGAATGGATCACGAAGCCGGCCGGATTGATTCCGAATTGTGACGGCGGCAATACATTGCCCTCCAGATCAACCTTCACCAGGTTGGACGCCGTCACGTCCTCGTACAGCAGGCCGAACGGGTTGAGCAGGAAATGCTCGTCGGGACCCGGCACCCGCATGGAAATATGGGTGAAGAAAAGATCGTCCCAGCCGTGCATGCGCACCAGGCGGTAGAGCGCCGCAAGATCGCATCGCGCCTTCCATTCCTCAGCTGATACCTGATCCCTGACCGAAAGACTCGCTTGATCGTCCATGATGTTCTCCCCATGGCTTGTATCGTTATCGCCAACATCCGGCAGGATCGGGCCTGCCACCGGCCGCGTCAAATATCCTTTGCCAGCCGCACACCGGAAAACTGCCACCGCGTCGCGGGTGGGAAGAAATTGCGGTAGGTGGTGCGGACATGACCGGGCGCCGTGGCACATGACCCACCGCGCAAAACAAACTGGCCGCACATGAACTTGCCATTGTACTCACCGACCGCACCGGGCGCCGGTCGGTAGCGCGGATAGGGCGAGTAGGCAGACCGAGTCCATTCCCAGGCGTCGCCGAACATCTGCCGCGGGCCGGCCCCGCCCGCCCGGTGGGCTGGCGTGACGGCAGGATGGGCGGACTGCCCGGGTCGACACAGCCGGCCATCAACAGACCGGCGTGTTGCCGCGCCATGTTCCCATTCACGCTCGTCAGGCAGGCGTGCCCCGCTCCATTCGGCAAAGGCGCTGGCCTCGTAATAGCTGAGGTGGATCACAGGCATGTCCGGGTCGAGGGCTTGCTGACCGTGCAGTGTGAACTCCTCCCAGCGCCCGTCGCACTTGCGCCAGTAGAGCGGTGAGGTCCAGCCGAGCGCCTCAACCTGCGCCCAGCCGTCGGACAACCAGAGCCCGGCCGAGCGGTAGCCGCCATCCTCGACGAACGCCAGATAGTCACGATTGGTCACCAGGCGGTCGGCCAGGGCAAACGGCGTCAGGATCGCCTGGTGCCGCGGCCCTTCATTGTCGAAATGGAAGCGGTCTTCATCGGCACCGACCTCGACAACGCCGCCGTCAAACCCGATCCAGTTGCATGGGCCGGCGTCCGCCTCGCCCGCCCCGCCGGCGGGTCCGGCGAAGGCCGCAGGCGCAAACGGGTGGTGCGACAGCACGTGTTTGATATCGGTCAGGATCAACTCCTGATGCTGCTCCTCATGGGCGAGGCCCAGTTCGACCAATTGCCGCAGCGCCGTGTTTTGCGCGCCATGGTCAATCGCAAGTAAACGCGACATCGCCTCATCAACATGGACCCGGTAGGCCAGCACGTCATCGAGCGTCGGCCGACTGAGGAAACCTCGCTCATCACGGGCGTGCCTGGCGCCGATCTGATTGTAGTATGAGTTGAACAAATAATTGAATTGACTTGAGAACTCCCGATACCCCGGCAAGTAGGGTCGCAGCAGGAACGTTTCCCAGAACCAGGTGGTGTGTGCCAGGTGCCATTTCGTCGGACTGACATCCGGCATGGTCTGGATGACCATATCCTCGGCTTCGAGCCCGGCTACCAGTAATTGCGTTGCATCACGGACACCCGAATAGCGTGCCAAAACCGGCACTGGTTGCATGTCTTCCACCGCCCTATCACCCCTCTGCAGCTGCCCGGATTAAGAAGTTTTCAAGGCGTTCCTGTCATCGATAACCGTCAATGTAATCAACCGCAAATCAAGATCCATGGCCAACAATCCCGCCCAGGCACTTCACCTCCTCGCAGCTGTGCGAGATCCCGAAAAACGCCAACAGCTTGCGCTGGGCGTTACCGAGATGTGTGTGGCCCACCCGCTATCGCCGAACGCCGAGCCGATCGCCGGCGACCTGTTGATCACGCTGACCAGCAAATCGGACCTGGATACCAAGATCGCCATGGCCCGAAAGCTGGCGGACTGCGAATGGGCCCCACACTCTGCCATCAAGCATCTCGCGTTCGACCAGATCGAGATCTCGGCAATCATCATCGAGAGAAGCGAGCAGCTTACCCAGAAAGACATGATCGAGCTGGCCGAATCCGGCTCCAGCGAACATCGTCGACATCTCGCCATGCGGGCCAATCTGTGCCTGCCCGTGACCGACCAGCTTGCCAAGCCTGGAGAGCCGATCGTCCTGCGCGCATTGGCCAATAATGACACCGCCGAGATTTCCGAAAACACCCTGGAAGTCTGCCTCCACGTCGCCCGCGAGCACCCCAAGCTGCGCGAGGCGCTGGCACGGCGTCACGACCTGTCGACCGATTATGCGACCCAGCTGTGCATCATGATGCCGGAAAACTGGCGCGAAGAGCTCTATCGCCGCTTCGGTCTCGACAAGGCAAAGGTCGAGACCCTGGCCGTCCAGGCGGCCCTCGGCGCCACGCCGGAAGACGTGGACAAGGCGGCCGCCCGCGAAGTGCAGGACGCGCGTGATGCCGGCAAGCTCTCGGGCCGGTTCGCGATGGACTCCCTGAAGGCCGGCAAGGAAGCTGTCTTCGACCACGCCATCGCAGCACTCTGCGACATCAAGGCGTCACAATGGCGCGTCGCCCTCGCCATGAGCGGCGTGCGGGCTGCCGCCATGGCGTGCCAGGCCGCCCAGCTGGACCGCACCGCCTACCCGATCATTCACAAGACACTTCAGCGTTCGGGCCGAATCCATCAGGCACTGGAAGGCGACGCAATGGCTGCGGCTGCAAATGTCTTCCGCATGTATGGTCCGGAAAAAGCGGCGAAGGTCTTGCGTCAAATGGGCTCGAGGGCTTGAATAAGAACCTGTTCCGTCAGGTATTCTTGAGAGCTCGCCCATCAACGCTTCCGTTGCCTTCCTAGCCAGCCCCCGCCCGGAGGCGAAGGCTGCCAAGTCGCGCCTCGAAAACCTGTACGGACATGTTCCCGTCTCGAAGGCAGAGATCATCGTCGCGCTGGGCGGCGACGGGCTGATGCTTGACGCCCTGCACCGGTCGATCAAGACCGGCGCTTGCGTCTACGGGATGAATTTCGGCTCGGTCGGATTCCTGATGAACGAGTTTCGCGAAGACGGGTTGATGGAGCGCCTCGCCCTCGCTGAACGGGCCCGGATCCATCCGCTGCGCGCAACCGGCGAGGACATCCACTGCAACCCGTTCGAAGCCCTGGCGATCAATGAGGTGTCATTGCTGCGCGAGACGCGGCAGACCGCCAAGATCAAGATCACCATCGATGGCAAGAGCCGTATGACCGAGCTGCAATCCGACGGTGTGCTGGTCGCCACGCCGGCCGGGTCGACAGCCTATAACCTGTCAGCACACGGGCCGATCCTGCCACTCGACTCCACGGTTCTCGCGCTCACGCCGATCAGTGCCTTCCGGCCGCGGCGGTGGCGCGGCGCCCTGCTACCGCGCAATGTCCGTGTCGGTTTCGAAATCGTCGAGCCCTCGCTGCGCCCGGTTTCGGCGGTCGCCGACAACAAGGAGTTCCGCGAAGTTGCCCGTGTTGATGTCGTCGAGGCCCACGATGTCACACTGACCATGCTGTTCGACCCCGGCCGGGACCTCGCCGAGCGCATCCTTGTCGAACAGTTCGAAAACTGACGGGATTTAGGCTGGCGTTAAGCAAGCTGCGCTAGCGTGGCCACACGGTAAATTCGAGCGGACCCGACCCCGTCATGAGCAACGACACGCTGGACCAGGCATTATCCCGCATGACCATCTTGCTGGTGGACGACAGCGCTGCCCTGCGCGGGGCGTTGCGCGTGTCGCTGCAGGCCTTTGGTTGTGATCGCGTGGTTGAGGCTGACTCCGTCGAGCGGGCCCTGGACCTGCTCCGGGTCAAGCCGGTCGATCTGGTGATCACCGACTGGAAAATGAAACCGCGCGACGGTATTGACCTCGTCCGGACGCTGCGGGACCGGACCTCCGGCCTGCCACCGCGCCTGCCGGTCATCATGCTGTCGGCCTATTCCGCCGATGCCCGCATGCAGCAGGCCCGGCAGACCGGTGTTGATGCCTTCCTGACCAAACCCTTTACCGCGACCAGCCTCGCCCGGACTTTGCGCGAGACGCTTGGCGCCAGAACCCATATCCGAGCCGGGGCAGACACCGCCCCGATCGCGACTGCCAGCTAGAGGACGTCCCATGGCCAATAACAAGGATGTGGAGGTCATCTCCGCCCCGAACATGCTGCAGATCAAGGTGGGTGGCCCGATCAGCCAGGGTGACCTGCACATGATCCAGAAGGCCGAGGAAGCCCTCAAGGACCTGCGCTCGGACTTTGGCCAGTGGCTGGAGGAAGAAGTCGAGAAACTGGAAGCGGCGGCGAAGATTGTCCGCGACAAGGGCCTCAAGGGTAATGAGGGCGAGGAATTATTCATTCGCGCCCACGACCTGCGCGGCCTGGGAACGACCTATGAATTCCCGATCATCACCCGGCTGGCCAAGTCGCTGACCAAGATGATCGACATGCCGGAGAAGCGGGAAAAGGCGCAGACCAGTCTCGCCCTTGCCCATGTCGGCGCCATCCGGGCTGCGCTGTCGCAGAACATCCGCGACGACAATGACCCCGTCGCGGCGGCACTGGCTTCGGAACTGGAAACCCAGACCGCCGCCTTCGCCGAGCCGTGGAAGGACGACTGACGCCACGCGCGACCCTGCGGGTCACCCGATGATGCCAACAAGAAGGGCCGGTGCAGCTGCACCGGCCTTTCTTGTTTGATGGCGACCTTGATCCGGAACAACCGGATCAGCTGGCGATCTTCTGCGGCGCCGCATCATCGTCGAACCGGCTCAGCACATAATCCAGGTCTTCATCGGGGATACCCTGGAAGCGGGTGATGGCGCGTTCCGCCAGGATACGACGGAACTGCGCCCGCCCGGCCTCGTCCTGCGGCACTTCCATGCCATGATAGACATCCAGCGCCGCCCGCACGGCCGGATAGAGCCGCGATGGCATGCCGGTTCGGTCATAAACGGCGCGCAGGCCCAGCGGCCCGGAATCATGGACCAACAGCCAGGCCCGCGAATGCGTCACCCCCGCCAGCTCGGCGAAAGCGTGCTCGACAAACGCAATATGTCCGCGCAGCAGAGCGCGCAGGATCAAGGACGGCGTCAGGCGGCTGTTGAGCCGCAATTGCTGGACGAAATGCTTGGGGTCATGAGCCAGCCCGGCCTGGTCAACGAGATCAAGGGTCGCACGCTCGCGCGCGCCTTCCGACAGCTCGACCGCCAGCTGGGGCGGCAAGGCGTGGGACTTGACCAGCCGGTTCAGGGCGACGTCGCTGACATGGGCAATGAGGCGCTCGGTGACGCTCAGGGGCAGATGCGAGCGGGCCACGAAAGCATCCATCACGCCGCTGCTTTCGCAGAACTCGGTGAAGGCGCGCTGATAGGCGGCATCGTCAAACTCTGCCCCGTCATTGGACGCGGCGATGGACACGGCGGCTTCGTCATGACTGTCGAGGATTTCGTGCACGACGATTGGCGCGATACTGGCCCGACCGGCGATTGCGCATCGCTTGATCGTGTCGGCCGTCTCGAGCACCGAAATAAGGTCTTCATCGGTCAGCACCGGCGAGGACTCCAGCACCGGCGTCGCAACGCTCTCGACATCCATGGCCAGCTTGCGGGCGATCTCTCGCGGCAGATTGGGTGACTGGCGCAGGGTGATGGCCAGCGCCCGGCGGACCAGCTCGGTTGCATCGCGGGCAATGACGTTCAGGATGTCCTGGGCCGCCTTGCGTTCGGCCTCGGTCAGCGACGCTGAATCCATGCGCCGACAGATCTTGCGGGCCGCCATGGCGCGTGTCTCGTCATTCTCACCCTTCACCAGACGGCGGATATCGTCATTTGTCAGGCGGTTTCTAAGGGCAACAACACTCATGGTAGTTCCATTTCAAGAGCTGTGGATCGGAGCCAATCTAGGCGCGACATGCTTAATGAAAGCTTGCCTGCCCCTCTTCGCTGTTTACGAGTTGCGAACCCGACCGCTGCGCGGCGCGTCCAATGAAGCCAGGATTTCGACCAGAGCCGGTGACAGTTCACCGTTGCCGACACGCAGATTGCTCCGCATCGACGCCACTGATTGCGCCACCGCAGGCGGGGTCGTCACCATGCCGCTTGCCGTGCCGGACGTCTGGTCGCCGTCGGCCGACGCAACGGCCGGCATCAACATCTCACCGACGGCCTGAACCGTCGCCGCTGACGCCAGCTGGCGGGAATTGATGCGGGCGCTGCCATTGCCTTCATGGGTCAGGACGGCCAGCACCTCGCGCGAGGTCCGCGCCCGTCCATCCTCATAGAAAATCGACCGGTTGGCGCGCGCTGCCGCCGGGAAAAGCGTGTCAGCCCGCTGGTCGGGCGTGTCCTGGGCTGCGGAAATCAGGTCGGCCGCGCCGCCGGCACCCAGGAAATGCGCCGCATAAAGCTCTCCGCCCGACGCGGGCCGGCCGATACGGGCCTCGATCACGCGATTGTTTTCCGCCGCCAGCTCGCCGGCCATGCGCGCCGAGGCGACCGCGTCAAAACGCAGATCAAGAATGGCGTCGCGCTGGCGCGCGTCTGAGACAACAAAGCGTCCATTGGCGTCCTGACTGATCGCGCCGGCCGCCTCTTCATAGCCATGCTCGGCGCCCCGGCGGGCCATCACGCCCAGCCAGGTCTGCTCGATAAACTGGAACATGCCGGCAGCGCTGGACGTACGAGCCTCGGCGCGGACATCGAAATTGCTCTCGCGCGCGGCCGTATCAACGAGAAAGTTGAAATCGGTGCCGGTTTCCTGCGCTGCCTGACGGATGGCGCGCATTGTGAAGTCCTGGCTGTGCGTATCGACGGGGCTGACCAAGTGTGTCTCCGTAGGCAGAGGGGCTGGTTGCACGCACCCAGGATGACCGGCGCGCGAATCGCCTGCCCAGACTCGCAGAAACGTGGCTAACCCGGCGTTAACGGTGACCGGAAGCAGGCTTGCCAGAACGCCTTGGGAGGCCGATATTGTCAGCGAGGGACGCCCCCGACGATCCGACACAGGAGACGATCATGACACGCGCCCAGACCCGCCTGCCCCGCCTCGCCCTGGCCACCGCCCTGGCTACCGCCCTGGCTGGAGGCCTGGCCATCACCGCCGCCGCGCCGGCCCTGTCGTGGCAGGATAGCGCCCCGGCAAGCGCCGCTGCTGCTGCAGACGCCGACAGGCTCGCAGCGCCCGATGGCCCGATCCGACTGCGTGGCATCAACGGCTATGCCGTTCTCGACCGTCAGCACCTGGTGCTGCGCGCCGGCGCCAGCCGCCGCTATCTGGTGACCCTGAAACGACGCTGTTTCGGCCTGCGCTCCGGCCATAGCATCGGCCTCAGCGTGCGCTCGCACTCGACGATTCACAATCCGCATTTCGAATATATCCAGACCGGGCAGGAGCGCTGCTATTTCGATACGATCGAGGAAGTCGACAGCAATGACCAAGCCCGCGCGCTGATCGCGGCACGCGCCGAAGCCGCGGCAGCGGCAGAGGCGCAGGCCGACGCCAACAGCATGCGGTGAGTGCGGATCCCCGCAGAAACACAAAAGCCGGCCTTGCGAGGCCGGCTTTTTCTTGTGCGCTGGGTCGGATGGAAAAATGGTACCGCCTTCCCGGATCGAACGGGAGACCTCTAGATCCACAATCTAGCGCTCTAACCTACTGAGCTAAGGCGGCACACCTTGTCACGGGTTGCGGTTGGCAGCGGGGCTGCCGACCTTGTCGTGAGGCGCGGGAAACTAGCCTTCCCGCCCCGCGCTGGCAAGCACCGCGTCAAGGCTTTTGCAGAGGCGGTTGCAGCCGCCCTGACGGTGGTGATCAGGACGCGTAGCCGCGCGCCTGGATATGGGCGCGCATGGCGGCGACGCGGTTGTCGTCAGACGGGTGTGTAGAGGCGAATTCGGCCGAGTTGTGATCGTTCATGGCCGACATGCCGACCCAGAAATCCACCGCCTGGCGCGGATCATAGCCGGAGCCGACCATGAAATCGACGCCGAGCCGGTCGGCCTCGTATTCGTGTTCGCGGCTATAGGGCAGGATCACGCCATAGGTGACGCCCATGCCGAGGGCGGCGCCGATATCGTCACTGTACTGGGCATAGTCCGCGCCCGAGGAGCCGATCGCACTGGCCAGCAGACTGACCCCCATCTGCGCCGCCATCTGCTGGCTGGCCCGCTCGGCCGAGTGGCGACCGGCGACATGTCCGACCTCATGCCCCATCACTGTGGCGATGTGGTCGTCGGTGTCCATGATGTCGAGAATGCCCTTGTAGAAGCCGACCTTGCCATTGGGCAGGACCCAGGCGTTGACGGTTTCGCTGTCGAACACCACGAACTCCCAGTCCAGATGGCTCTGGCCGGAGGCGGCGACAACCCGGTCGCCGACCCGCTGCAGGCGGCGCTGGTAGGACGGGTCGCGCAAGACGCGTTCGCGCTGCAGGCTGTCCTGCCAGGCCTGCGACGACAGCTGGGCCAGCTGGCTGTCGGTCACCAGCATCAGCTGGCTGCGTCCCAGCGCGGCATTGTCGGCACAACCGGCGACGAACGGCAGGACACTGCCGGCGGCAAGGCCCATGATCATCTCGCGGCGACGGACCAGGTCGGTTGGTGGTTTGCTGGACATGACATTTCCCCCCTTTGGTGATGTCGCAATCAACGTTAACCTAGCGCACAGTGATTTTCGCGTCTCGCCAAGAAAGCGACAAACGCGTCGTCCAGCGTGTTTTGTCAGCCATTTCGGAGCTTACTCCCCATGAAACGCCTCGGTCTCGCCCTCGGGCTGATAATCGTCCTGCTCATCGCCGCCGCCGTCATCCTGCCGTCGGTGATACCGCCCTCGACCTACCGGGAGCCGGTCGAAGCCGCAGCCCGTGACGCACTCAATCGCGAGGTCACGCTCGGTGGTGAGCTGTCCCTGCAGATCCTCCCGCAATTGCAGATCCGCGCCAGCGAGGTGTCGATTGCCAATGCCGACGGGTTTGGCGAAGAGGCGTTCGCCGAAATGCGCGAAATGCGGGTCGGTGTGCGCCTGATTCCGCTCTTGAGCCGCCGGGTCGAGATCACCGAATTCGTGATGGTCGAGCCGACCATCCGCCTGGTCCAGAACCGGCGCGGCAATAACTGGACTTTCACGGCGCCAGACGCCGGCACGGCGGCGCCGGCCCCGGCATCCAGCGGCGGCTTTGTGCGGGGTGACGGCGCCCTGCCGATTGAGGCCAGCTTCGGTGATGTCCGGATTGAAAACGGGGCCCTTTATTTCTCCGATGCCGGCCAGACCCGCTCGATCACCGGTCTCGACCTCAATGTCGCCCTGCCCTCGCTCGATGTGCCCACCCGTCTCAACGGCGCCCTCAATGCCGACGGCGAGAGCCTGGCCTTCGCCGCAGAGATCGGCTCCATCCGTGACTTTTTCGAGGGACGCGAGACCCCGGTCACCTTCGGGCTTGGCGGCAACCTGGCCACGCTGAGCTTTGATGGTCGCATCCTGGCTGGCGAGGCTGTGGCCTATACGGGCGCGCTGGATGCCAACATTCCCTCGCTGCGGGCGCTGGCCGCCTTTGCCGGCTCGCCGCTTCCGGCCGGCGACCATCTGGAGCGCTTCCGTGCGGTTGGCACGCTGAGCGGCGCGCCGGGCGAGCTTGCGCTCCAGGCGCGGACGCTGAGTCTGGATGCCATCAGCGGCGTGGCGGACCTGACCGTCAACCTGACCGGTGCCCGACCGCGTTTGACCGGTGGGCTCGAGCTGGCCGAGCTCGATGTGAACCCCTATCTCCCGGCTGTTTCGGAAGCCCCGCGGCCGGCATCGTCAGGCGGTATCCCACCGTGGAGCGAGGCACCGATCGATCTGGCAGGTCTCGGGATTGTCGACGCCGA
This sequence comes from Maricaulis sp., assembly GCF_034670125.1. Taxonomy (GTDB): domain Bacteria; phylum Pseudomonadota; class Alphaproteobacteria; order Caulobacterales; family Maricaulaceae; genus Maricaulis. Next base: position 71,401 of record NZ_JAXMOC010000010.1, on the reverse strand, counting down.
CCTCCGGCTGACAGTCGGGCAGTTGCAGTTCCAGGCGATCGAGATCACCGATGCGCGCTTGCGGGCCCGGCTGAACAACAGCCGGCTTGAGGTGATCCTGGAGAATGTGGGCCTCTACGAGGGTCAGGGCAGCGCCACCATCGTCGCCAACAATCGCGGTCAACGGCCGAGCTTCTCGCTCGCCGCGAACCTGGATGGACTCGATGCCGGCCCCTTCCTGGAAGCGGCGGCCGGGTTCGACAAGCTGCTTGGCACCGGTGACCTGACCCTGGAGCTTGCCGCGGCCGGCAACTCGCAGGCCGCCATCATGAATTCGCTGGATGGATCGGGTAATTTCAGTTTCGCCGATGGTGCCATTGTCGGCATCAATGTCGCGGAGACGATCCGTAATGTCAGCCGTCTTGTGTCCGGCGGGTCGGGCGGCGAAACAGACAGCGAAGACGAAACGGCCGCCAGCACCGGCGAGCGACAGACCACCGACTTCTCATCGCTGAACGGCAGCTTCAGCATTATCGACGGCCAGGTCGCCCAGCGCGACCTGCTGATGCTGTCGCCGCTTCTTCGCATCGAGGGCGCCGGGTCGGTGAACCTGCCGGCCCAATCACTGGACTATCGGCTGCGACCGCGGGCGGTTGCCTCGATCGAAGGACAGGGTGGCAATCGCGATCTGCGCGGCATCGCCGTCCCCATCCGGATGCGCGGCGGGTTCAACAATGTCTCAGTCGGGGTCGATACCGAGGCGGTCGGAGAGGCCCTGCTGCAGGGCGCTCTCAACAATGCCCTCGGCAGCGACGGTGCGACCAGCCCGCGTGACGCCCTGCGCGACGGTCTGCTCAACGCGATCGGCCTCAGCGACGACAGCGATGACGAGGATACAGGCGAGCCGGCCGATGGCGAGGCTACCGAGACCCGCCCCGACCCGGCCGAGCAACTCCTGCGCGGCCTGCTCAACCAGCGCCGCAACCGCAATCCGGACCAGGACAATCCCCCAACCGACGATCCGCAGTGACCGACCGGATGGTGGCCATGATATCGGCCATGATGACCGCCATCATGACGACCAGAATGAACGCAGGATGACACCGCCGTGCGGACAGGGTTCACCACCGGTGTGAGACAGTCCGGTCATATCCTGCCAACACACTCGAGGGAGACGGAGATGAACATGAGACGCTTGGGACAGGCCGCGATCGGCCTGCTGCTTTCAGGGCTGGCCGGACAGGCTGCCGCACAATCGATCATTCTCTACGAGGACACCGGCTTTCGCGGCCGGGAAGTCCGCGTGAACGGAGATGTGCGAAATCTTGATTCGATCCGGTTCAATGACCGGGCGTCCTCTTTCCGGATCGTCTCCGGCGAATGGGAACTGTGCCAACACGACGACTATAACGGCACCTGCGAGCTGCACACGACCGACCAGGCCAGTATGGGCCGGATGAATGACCAGCTCACTTCCTTGCGCCCGGTCGCCGCCGGCCGTCCGGGTCGCCCCGGTGGCCGTGGACCGTCGCTCACCTTTTATTCCGGTCCCAACTATTCCGGCCGTTCGGTCACCATCGACTCCAGTGTCAGCAATTTCCAGCAAATCAATTTCAACGATCAGGCCCGCTCGGTCCGGCATTTCGGCCGCGGCACCTGGATCGCCTGCGAGGATGCCAATTTCGAAGGCTCCTGCATGGAAATTTCCGGTGACCTGGCCAATATCGGTGGAGGCATGGGCGCGCGGATCAGCTCGGCTGAGCCTGACTATGCCGGTCGGCCAAGCCGGCCCGGCCGTGGTGGCGGCAATGTTCCGCGCTCCGGTGTGTTCCTGTATGACGGAACCGGCTTTCGCGGCCAGCGAGTCGTCGTTGAGGGTGACATCAGCAACCTCACCCGCATGGGCTTCAACGATCGCGCCGAAAGCCTGACAGTCGCGCGCGGCGAGACCTGGATCGTCTGTGACGATGAAGGCTTCACAGACAGCTGCCAGCGCGTTCAGGGCGACGTCACAGACCTGTCCCGCCTGGGACTGCGCAACCGCATCACCTCCTTGCGTCGTGTCGACGACAGCTGGGGCGGCCCGGGCGGCGGCTATCCCGGACCGGGTGGACCGCGGGCCGACATCCGTGGTGGTACCCGCGGCGTCAGCAGCCTGTTCTTCGCACGCCCCGAGATCAACGGGTATGCGGTCGACCGCTGCCTTGGTGGCTACGGCAATCGCTGCGACCAGTATGCGGCGGACGAGATGTGCCAGGCCGTCGGCATGCGCCGGGCGTCCCACTATGCCGTGGACAGCTATAGCCGGGCCCGGACCTGGTTCATCGGCCACGACCAGGCCTGTACCTCCGGACAGTGCGCGGCGCTTGTCGACGTGCTGTGCACCGAGTGAGCCATACCTGATCCGCATGAAAGCGCCGCTCCTGTCCCGGGAGCGGCGTTTTTCATGCGTGACGTTTCGATACCCGGGATTGATGGTGTTGGGTCGGGGCCCGACTTGGCGTATATTAGTTTCAGATGTAACTAAAAATTCCCTCGCACGACCGGAGTTTCAACATGCCTGTGAATGATCCCGTTGTTGCCGAACAGGAACCGGCAGCCGACTTTACCATCGACCAGAAATGGGATCGCTATACCGCGGAAGAGCATGCGATCTGGCGGACGCTCTATGAACGACAGATGGGCGTGTTGAAAGGGCGGGCCGCCCCGGAACACTTCGCCGGACTCGACATGCTGAATCTCAATGATGGCGGCATCCCGGATTTCCGGCGGGTCAACGAGAAGCTGGAAAAGCTGACGGGCTGGACCGTCATAACCGTGCCGGGCCTGATCCCGGAAAAGGATTTCTACGAACACCTGGCCAATCGACGCTTCGTTTCAGGCCGTTTCATTCGCGATGGCGAAAAGCTGGACTATCTGCCCGAGCCGGACATCTTCCATGATGTGTTCGGCCATGTTCCGCTGCTGACCCAGCCGGTGTTCGCCGACTACATGCAGGCTTACGGCAAAGGCGGACTGCGGTCGCTGGAGTTTGACGCCATCAAACACATGGCCCGCCTGTACTGGTACACGGTGGAATTTGGTCTGATCAACACGCCGGAAGGTCGCCGGATCTATGGCGCCGGCATTGTCTCGTCACGCGCGGAATCGATCTTCAGCCTGGAAGCGAAGTCTCCCAACCGGCTCCATTTCGATCTCGAACGCATCATGCAGACCGACTATCGCTATGACGATTTCCAGCAAAGCTATTTTGTGATCGACAGCTATGACGAGCTGATGGAGGCGACTTATGCCGACTTTGCCCCCATTTACGAGAGCCTGCCCGGGCGTCCAGAGTACAAGCCAAGCGATCTGGTCGAAGGCGACAGGGTGTACGCGCGTGGCTCGCAGGATTATGCCCGTCAGGGTGGATTGATCGGAAAGGCCGAGCCGGTCTGAGGATCAGGCGCCCGTCGCCGCCAGAACAGGCGTGACGCGACCGTTGCCGGTTTCTGTCAGCTTGATCCGGCCCGATTTGGCCAGTGCATCGACCAGCTTGGCGCGGGAAACCGGTTTGACGATATAGAATGTCGAGCCAACAGCCCGGCATTTCTCTTCCATTTCAGGATTCCTGGCGCCGGAGTATACGCCAATCGTACCCGCTCCGAGACAGGGGCCGGCGTCGCGGATAAAGGCGAGTGCATCGCCGCCCGCCAGGCTGAGATCACACAGCACCAAAGCGGGCGCACCATCCATCGAGCGCAAATGCTCCAACGCATCATCCGGCCGGGCAAAGCCGTGAAACGCGAAATCGATACCCGCGTCTTCGAGATCCTCCCTGAACAAGAAATGCTCATCCGGATCATCGTCCACCAGAATAACAGGAATGGACCCTGCGTCAGCCAATTTCGCCCTCCCCACGGGTTGAAGGCGGCAAACTATCACGAAATTCCCGTTTGGATAGGCTGTTGAAGAATAGGATTATTCTACGTTGCCAGACCCCTGTCAGGCACGCTGGAATGGATAAAAATCGCCACCGAGTTTCAACAGTCCGGTCAATGCATCCAACGCTGCCCGCGACTCGCTCATCAAGGCGGGATCGCCCAGATCATCCGGCGCCAGCCGGTCACGGTAATGCGTGCTCGCCCAGCTCGTGAGTTGGTCGTAAAGCGCCTCACTCATCAGAGCAGACGGTGTCACGGCCGCAAGCTCCTGCTCGGTCAGCACCACCCGCAAACGCAGGCAGGCAGGCCCGCCGCCATTCCGCATCGACTGGCGGACATCGACAAACTCCACACGCCCGATCGGGCCATTGCCGGCGACCATGGCGGCACAATAGGCGCGGGTCGTCGGGGTTTCCTCGGTTTCCTTCGGCGCGATCAGCGCCAGCCGGTCTTCGTCCGGCCATTCCAGCAATTGCGAATTGAACAGATAGCTCGTGATCGCGTCGCCGATCGGCACCTCGGCCTCCGGCACTTCCACAAACACGGGGTCGAACAGTCCGTCGGCGGCGCGCCGGATGGCGTCCAGAGCGCCGGCTTTGTCTTCGAAGGCCTGTTCGTGGAAGAACAACGTGGTGGCCGTTCCCACACACACCACATCATTGTGGAAGGCGCCGGCATCGATCGCGGCTTGGGACTGCCGCAGGAAGACGCAGCGCTTGGGATCAAGACCATGCGAGCGGGCCACCGCCTCACAGGCCTCACGGGTCTGGCGTGCCGGATAGGCGCCGGCCCAGGTCTCGCCCGCGCTCCTGCCATAAACGAAAATCTCGACACCGGCGCCGCCCTGCTCCGCACAAAGCCGGACATGGTTGGCTGCACCTTCGTCCGCGAAATCCGCCTGCATAGGCAAGGGGTCATGGACCGAGAAACGCGCCCTGTCGGCAAACGCCCAGGACAGGCTGCGCTGGGTCTGCCGGCCTTCGATGGACCGGTGCAGGGTGGTTAGCAGGTTGGCTGGCGTGAAATGCAGCCGCCCGTCTCGGGTATCAGCCGATGGCGACACGGTCGCGGCATTGGCCGCCCACATCGGTGACGCCGATGATGCCTTGCGGACCAACCCCGGAGCCTGTTTCCAGGCCCGTTCCAATACCTGTTGATCCGAGCCGGAAAAGCCGGCCCGGCGCAGAAGCGGCAGGAATGGACGCTCATGCGGCGGCAGCAGGCCCTGAACCAGGCCCGCATCGGCAAGGCGTTTCATCTTCGCCAGGCCCTCAAGCACGCCTTCGCGCGGTGAGGATATCAGCCCCTCATTGCGCGCACTGGCCAGATTGCCATCCGACAGCCCGCCATAATTATGGGTCGGGCCGATCAAACCATCGAAATTCGCCTCGCGCGCGGCCATGTTCAGTCCACCCCTTTGACGGCCATGCGCTCGGGAGTTCGTGCGGCCTGGGTGGCCACAGGATAGGCACAGTAATCAGCCGCGTAATAAGCACTCGGGCGCAGATTGCCGGACTGGCCGGGCCCGCCAAACGGCATGTTGGACGCTGCCCCGCAGGTCGGTCGGTTCCAGTTGACGATGCCGGCCCGGCTTTCCACCCAGAAGCGGTCCCACAAGGCCTCGTCATCCGACACCAGTCCAGACGCCAAGCCATAAGCGGTATCGTTGGCCGCGGCGACGGCCTCGTCAAAGCTCGCGACGCGGACAACCTGGATGAGCGGCCCGAAGACTTCTTCGTCCGGCACATCGACACCGGTCACGTCAAGCAGGCCCGGGCGCAGGAAGGCATCGCCGAGCTCGGCCACCCGCGCGGCCTCAAGCAACGGGCGCGCGCCTCGCCGCACCAGATCGGATTGCGCGTCCAGGACACCCTGGGCCGCCCGGGCCGAGACCAGCGGGCCGATAAAGGGTTCTTCGGCCGCATCCCAGCGATCAATCGTCAGCTGACCGGCGATCCGGATGATCGCGGCGATCACGGCCTCGCCAAACTCGCCCTCTGGCAGGATCAGGCGGCGGGCGCAGGAGCAGCGTTGTCCGGCGGTAATGTAGGCGGAATGCACGGCAATGCGTGCAGCCGCCTCGGCATCTTCCGCGCCCCAGACAACCAGCGGATTATTGCCGCCCATTTCCAGTGCCAACTGTACGCCGGTCCGACCTGCAAAGGTCTCATGGATGAACTTGCCCGTGCCCCAGGAGCCCGTGAACAGCACGCCATCGAGTTGTGGGCTGTCCAGCGCCGCGGCACCGGTTTCGCGAGCGCCCTGCACCAGGTTCATGACGCCGGCGGGCAGGCCCGCTGCCTCCCAGGCTTTCATCATGGCCTCGCCGACACCCGGGGTAATCTCGGACGGTTTGAACACGATCACATTGCCGGCGATCAGCGCTGGAACGATGTGGCCGTTGGGCAGATGACCGGGGAAATTGTAAGGCCCGAGCACGAGCATCACGCCGAGCGGCTTGTGCGCCAGTCGCGCATACCCGAAGGCGGTTTCACTTTCATGGCCCGAAGTGCGCTCGCTGTTGGCTTTCACCGAGATATCGATCTTGCCGATCATCGCGCCGGCTTCGCCCAGACCTTCCCAGCGCGGCTTGCCGGTTTCCCGGGAAATCAGTTCGGCCAGCTCGGATTTGCGGGCCTCGAGTTCGGACCGGAAACGCTCGACAATGGCGATCCGCTCGCTGAGCGGGCGACGGGCCCAGGCTGGGAAAGCCGCCCGCGCCGCCTCGAAAGCCTCGGTAACCGTGGCCGGAGCCGCTGCCTTTCCGGACCAGACGACACTGCCGTCGGCCGGGTTGTTGGACACGAATTCCGCGCCGTCACCGTCGCGCCACTCACCGTTGATATAGTTCATGATCCTACCTCTTGTGTCGCCAAAAGCGGGCACTGTCACCTTCGCGCAGATCGAGCGCTTCCATCATTTCATAGGACACGCCGACAACATCACCATCATCCACGACCTGTGCCTGACAGGTCCGGAAATCCTCGAAACGGTCCGTGGACAGAATGCCGGTGGCGCCGCCCGACGTGGTGGCCGCCCTGACGGTCACCTCGCGGCTCTCGCGCAGGGTCCGGATATTTTCCGTCCAGGTCGACACCAGCGGCCCGCCGTCAAAGATGTCGACATAGCGGTCATAGTGGAAACCTTCCCATTTCAGGAGGTTGTACGCTCCCTCACCATCCTTGTGGACCTGCCCGATCACGGCACGTGCCGGTTCCGGCAGCAGGTCGACATAGATGAGGTGCTGCGGCCCCAGATCGAGAATGAACTGGTTGTCGGTCGCCGCGGACAACCGGTCTGCATCATCAAAATCCATGCGGAAGAACGGACGGGACACATGGTCGAAGAAGGGTGAAGAGCCGTCTTCGTGAACGACGCCCCGCAGCTCAGCCAGCACCTTTTCGCCGAAGCGCTGCGGCCCCGCCGCTATCAACATGTATCGCGACTGGGCGACAAGCCGACCGGCACCACTGCCGCGCCCGGCTTCGGAGACAAACAAGGTCCCGACCTCGGACGCACCCGCAAAATCATTGACCAGCAACATCGCGTCCATGTCGAAACGACGGCCCGCCTCGGTCGAGTGCTGGGCCAGGGTCATGATCTTGAAATCCCAGTAGGGCTTCGATACCCCAACCATCGCCTTGACGGCCGAGCAACCGACGATACGGCCGCTTTCGGTATCCTCCAGCATCAGCTGGTAGGTATCCTCGGTCTGCTCTTTTCCCGGGCCGGAGAACGCGGCCTCCGACTTTGCCAGACGGTCCTCGAGAACCTCCGGCGGCACCGCCAGCGAGGTAAATCCGGTGCCAGCCTCTTCAGCCAGGCGGACGAGCGCGTCCAGGTCGTTCTTTTTCGCCGCACGTACGATCAGCATGTTTCCCCCCGATCAGGCTTGTGGGCCGGCCTTCGCCAGCGCGCGCGCTTCCCGCGCGTCGAATTGGCCTTGCGCGAACTTCATCAGCAAAATGGCTGAGAGCTTGGCACGCTCGGCAAAACTGGACAGCTTTACGATTTCACGGTCGGAATGGATATCCGCTCCGCGAACGCCCAGCGTGTCGACATTCGGACAACCGGCGGCCCACAGGTTATTGCCCTCACAGACACCCCCTGTGTCCTGCCAGCGAATGTCGAGGCCCAGCGCCGTTCCGGCGGCCCGGGTCCATTCGAACATCTTGGCATTGGCCGGTGACATCGGCTTGGGCGGACGGGTGAAACCGCCATGAAGTTCCGCTTCGATCCCGTCGCGGACCCGGATCTCATCGACCAGGCGTTCCAGCTCGGCCTCGACCCAGACGCGGTCATTCTCGGTCTTGACCCGGACATTGAAGCGCACGACGGCATTGTCGGGCACGACATTGGGCGGTCCCCCACCATCGATACGGGCCAGGTTGAAGGTCACGTCCGGGCGCTTGCCATTAAGATCGTCCAGCCCCAGCCCGAACTGGCAGGCGGCGGCCAAGGCATTGCGGCCGAGATGATGCTCGCGCCCCGCATGAGCCGAGCGGCCCGACACCTTCAGCGACCAGTTTCCCGAGCCCTTGCGGGCACCGGCCAGTGATCCATCGGCGAGTGCGGGCTCATAGGTCATGCCGATATCGGCACCGGCCCCCAGCTCGGCCAGGATTGGACCGGAGCCCAACGAGCCAATTTCCTCGTCCGGGCTGATCAGCACATCAATGCCGATCTCGTCCTTCCAGGGGGATCGCTCCAGACCGAGAATGCCGTGCAGCATCACCAGAATGCCGCCCTTCATGTCGGCAACACCTGGCCCGTTGAGCGTGTCGTTGTCCCAAAGCGTCGTGTCCTGGAAATGGCTGCCAGCGGGGAACACCGTGTCGTGGTGACCGGTCATGACGATACGGATGGGGGCCTGCGGCCGGATCCGGCAATGAAAGGCGGGGGTGAAAGCCTGCTCGCGTACGGTGCCGTCCGGATCGACCACCGTTGTTGGCGGCAGCTCGATCGCGCTGATTTCGCCGCCGGTCGCCGCGAAGGCGGTTTCCAGCTCGGCGCGCATGGCTTCAAGGCCGTCCGCGTTGCGGCTGCCCGAGTTAATGGCAGACCAGGCCTTTACGGTCTCGATCATGCCGTCAGCCCGCGTATCGATCCAATCGAGTACGGCGCGCTCTTCCGGATTGAGGTCCAGCGTGTTTTGCATGAGCCAGTGATAGCCGTTTAAACCGGGCCGTCCACCCCAGCCGACAGGTTGCGTCGGCCGGGGTGCATGGTGGCGTTATCAGGCGTGCTGGAGGGCCTGTTCGAGGTCGGCGATCAGATCATCGGGATTCTCGATCCCGACCGAGATGCGGACCAGGCCGTCAGAGAAACCCTGCCGCTTGCGCAGCTCCGGATCGACACCGCGATGGGTCGTCGAACCCGGGTGACAGATCAGTGTCTCGGTCCCGCCCAGGCTGACGGCGAGCTTCATCACCTGCAGCGCGTTGAGCATGCGGAAGGCGGCTTTCTCGTCGGCCAGATCAAAGGCAAAGGTCGAACCGGCGCTGGTCGACTGGGCCTGGAAGATGTCGCCATCGCGCGTGCCCTTCTCCATGAAGCCGAGATAGCGCACCCGGCCGACCTTGGGATGGTCGCGCAGATATTCGGCGACCTTGCGGGCGCCGAGCGCGGCTGCTTCCATCCGGATCTTCACGGTTTCCAGCGAGCGCAGCAGCATCCAGCAGGTATGGGCGTCCAGGTTGGTTCCCAGATACCCGCGCAAGCCGCGGATAAGCGCCATGGCGTCGCTTGAACCCGACGCCGAACCGGCGATCAGATCGGAATGGCCGCCGATATATTTCGTCAGTGAATAGATGACGACGTCGGCACCCAGCGCCAGCGGCGCCTGCCCGACGGGTCCAAGGAAGGTATTGTCGACCACAATCCATGGGCGCTTGCCCTGCTTGGCCTTGATCATGTCGGCGATGCGGAGACAGGCGGCTAGGTCGACCAGGTCATTGGTCGGATTGGTCGGCGTTTCCGTGTAGATGACGGAAACCTCGCCCTCGGCCATGGCGGCCTCGGCGGCGGCCTGCAACTCCTCCTCGCTGGCGCCCGCAAAGAAATCGACCGACTTGATGCCGTAGTTCGGCAGGAATTTGCGGATCAGGCTTTCCGTACCGCCATAGAGCGGGGTCGACTGGAGGATGACCGAACCCGCATGGGCGAGGCCCATCAGGGTGGTCGAGATCGCCGCCATGCCCGACGAGAAGACGGCCGCTTCATCAGCACCGTCGTAAAGCGCCAGCCGGTCTTCCAGCACTTCCATGTTCGGGTTGTTGAACCGCGAATACATGAGGCCGGCAGATTCCGGATCGCCTTCCTCGGCCTGGCCCAGCGTGACACGGAAGAAGGCCGCACCGTCCTCGGCCGTGGCGAAGGCAAAGGTGGAGGTCAGGAAAATCGGTGGCTTGATCGACATTTCCGAGAGCTTGGGATCATAGCCATAGCTCATCATCTGGGTTTCCGGGCTCAATGTGCGCCCGCCAACTTCACGCTTGCGATAGGACTTGTCCGGCTTGCTCATAACTCTTCTCCCGACACCTCGCTGCCTTGTTGCTGCAAAGGGTTTCGGTCGGTTTGAACCGCGCTGGCGGGCCGGTCAAGCCTGTCCTCAGCACAGCAGGAAATCAGCGCAAACATGCCCTCAAACCAGCATTTGTGTGCACGAATATTCCAAACTCGCACGCAAGACAAAAAAAATGCGGCCCGGTGACAAACACCGGGCCGCATCTTGTTCAGCGATCGCTCGAAATTAATCGAGGACGATAACCACTTCCGTACGACGGTTCAGCGGCTCGCGGACACCATCGGCGGTCGCAACAGCGTTGCGGGTCTCACCAAAGGCTTCCATCGAGATCGTGCTGGCCGGAACGCCGAGGCGAACCAGTTCTTCACGAACAACGCGAGCACGGCGCTCGGACAGGCCCACATTGTAGGACGCTGCACCGGAACGGTCCGTGAAGCCGGCGACGGTCACGCGAGTGACGCCACAAGAGCCACGCTGGTTCGAAGCCTGCGCGATAACCGCACGAGCCTGAGCGGTGAGCGTGGAGCTGTCCCATTCGAAGTAGACCGGGAAGCTGACATCGTCACACACGCGCGGAGGCGGCGGAGGCGGAGGCGGCGGAGGCGGAGGCGGCGGAGGCGGCGGCGGAGGCGGCGGCGGAGGCGGCGGCGGAGGCGGCGGGGCTGCGAAGGAATAACGCAGACCAACCCACAACTCGTGACCACCCAGACCGTCAACGCTCACGCCCGGCGCATAGTCGCTGCTGCCGGTAGAGAAGTAGCGGTATTCGGTGTCCAGGGTCAGGCGCTGGGTCAGATCCCAACCAATACCGGCCATGACCTGCCAAGCGAACGGATTGTCGCTGTCCTGGGCCACAACGTAATCAGCCGGGGTCGGGTTCAGCGGGGTCGTGCCCGCAGACCAACCAGCCAAGGTGGCGCTGGTCTCGGCAAGACCGAGGCCAAGGCCGACATACGGGTGGTATGTACCGTCCGGATTGAAGTCGAAGATAGCGTTGGCCATCAGCGTCCAGACCTGGAACTTGCTGAGGCTGTTCTCGAAGCCACCAACAGAACCGGTATCATTGTAACGGTGAGCCAGTTCGCCTTCGAGACGGAAGCCGTCCATCCATTCATAGCCGAGGGCAGCCGCTTCGCGGAAATTGCCTTCGCCCTGAATATCGCCATTCAGCGAGCCCGAGACAGTAGTGTCACCCGGGCCACCGTAACCGACAGCGCCACGCACGTACCAGCCTTCGTCAGCGAACGCGGGTCCCGCTGCCAGGAAGGCCCCGACGGCGACCGCCGTAAAAAGCCGTTTCTTCATCATTCCCCCTCCGGGAGCAGCGCTCCCTTGGTGTGACTGACCGTCTTCGACCGAATGTCGAACACGAGGAACCCTGCCCGTTCGAGCGTTTCCTATGATTTCCACTACTACAATTAGATCGCGAGCGCTACACCAGACGATGGCAAATCAAGGATTTGATGCAATATTTCGCGCCCGTTGCAGACGGGACACACCTCGCCCCTCGTAATTGCGCTCGTCACACGCCACCCTACAGAAAATCAATAGGTTACAGAGAAACCCCCGTCATCGACCGGTCGAATTCCGGTGTGGGAACTGTAGCAAGTTTGCATCTTTCGACGGTGGGCGCGGCCCGGTTACTCAAAACTGACCGCAACCGCGCCGGAAAGCGGGCGCGTTGCGGTGGGCAGTGGCAGGGATTGGGAATCATGGGCGGCGAGGTAGGCGTCGATCACACCGCTGTCGCGGTGATAGAGATCATTGAGGTAACGCACCCGGCCGTCGGCATCCCCGACCACGGTCCAATAGGCGATATGGACAGGTATCCGGTCGTCCAGCCAGACAACGGTCGGCGAGCTTCCGGCGACCACCGCATCGATCCGGTCCCGGTCCCAGCCGTCCTGCCCGTCAAGCACCCATTGCGCCAGAGCCAGCGGGTCCTGCACACGGATGCATCCGGCAGAAAAATCACGTCGCGTCCGCACGAACTGGTCGCGCTCGGTCGTGTCATGGATGTAGACATTGTAGCGGTTGGGGAAAATGAACTTGACCTCGCCCATCGGATTGTCCGCCCCGGGCGGCTGCGACATCCGATAGGGCCAGTCGCCGCCCCACCGGCTCCAGTCAATTTCGTAGACCGAGATCGCCTCGCCACTGCGATCATAGATCCGGAAGCCGAGCTCGCGCGCCAAGGACGGATTGCGACGGAATGACTGGAAGCGCGGCCGCGCCGAGCCGGCCGGCAATCCCCACCAGGGGTTGAGCACGATATACTGCATGTCCTCGGAAAATTCCGGCGTCGAGCTGGCCTGGCGCCCGACCATGACCTCGTGCTCGCGGGCCAGTCGACCATCCTCCCAGGCCTCAAGCCTGAAATCGGCGAGGTTGACCCAGATATGCCGCCGCCCGAGATCGCGGGTCCGCCAGCGGCGCTGTTCCAGATTGGCCATCAACTGCCCAATCCGGCGATCCGGCGGCAGGTTCAACTGGCGCAGGGTGGCCTGGTCCATGCGGCCGGTCGGCGCCAGATTGGTCCGGCCCTGGTACCGCCGGACGGCCGTTTCCAGGCGCAGGTCGTAGGGCGCGCCCTCCTGCCAGTCACCATCCAGCAAGCCCTCCGCCGTCAGACGAGTCCGCAACTGGTCGACGCGCGCGCCCTGATCGCCAAGGCTGAGCGACGGTCCTGTCGAAACGCCGGGCCAGATCGGTGTCACTGCGAGCACCCGCATCATTTCCGCGCGCAGGGCATCATAATCGCGGACGGTGGGAGCGCTGTCGTCGATCGCCTGTGCGGCATCGCCGGCCTCGAACGCCCATCGAAGCCGCCGCACCAGAAGTTCGGCGTCGTCGTCCAGCAACACACGCAGTGCCTGGGTCTCCCGGTCAATCAATCCGAACTCAAGCCAGCCGGCAAAACGCAGATAGGCCATTCCTGCCAAACGGTTGAGTTCCGCCTCGGATCCCTCACCCTCGAGGATCGCGACCGCGTGCGCGTCGAGATCGGGGAGTCCATGGCTGGGTGCATCGAACAGGCGAACGGCAATGGCTTCGCGATGTGCGGCGGTCCAACCGGTGATCCTGTCCGACCAGCGTTCGAGATCCGCGACCGGCCGGGCCGGCGGGGCGGCGGGGGCCACCACCTCGGCTTCGCGGGCGATATCGGCGTCGGGACCTGTGCCTGGCGCAACCGGTTCGACAGCCTGCGCCCCGGCCAATGCAGGGCCGGTCAGCAACAGCCACAGCCCAGCGGCCAGATATGAGATCATGCTGCGTCGCATCACGCGGTCGCCCCTGTCCATTCCGACCCTACGTTAATCATTTTGGCGGCCGGATGTAACCCGTGCCCCGACGCCCGTCGAGGGGTGAGCCACCGGCTTCAGTCCGGCGCGCCGTCAGGCCGTCGCTCGTCCGGATCCCCGATGTCCTCGGCCATGAGCTCCTCCAGCGAAACAACCCGCGATCGCGCCTTCTCCATGTAGGCCTCATTGTCGAACACGTCGGTATCGGCGTCCCAGACCTCGAACAATTGCTGCAGGCTTTCTTCGTCATGACGGGCGAAGGCTTCGCTTTTGCGACGGGCCCGATCCGGGCTTTCACCCAAGACTTCCAGCGACCGGCGTGCTGCATCGAGCGAGGACCCGAACATTTCGCGGATCGCGAGGTCGGCGCCGGCGGCGCGCAACTGGTAGACATGCTCCCGACTGGCTGCCCGGGCGATCACATAGACCTGGCTGTAGCGTTGCTTGACGTGATGGACCAGCTCGACCGCCCGCTCACGATTGTCGGTACAGACAACGAGGAGTTTGGCGCGGGCGATCCCTGCCGCCTCGAGCAGGCCGGGCCGCATCGCATTGCCGTAATAGACCTGGATGCCGAACTTGCGCAGGCCATCGATATGTTCGGCGGAATTGTCCAGGACCACCGGTTTGTAGCCATCCATGACCAGCATGCGCTGGATGATCTGTCCGAACCGCCCCATCCCGGCGATAATCACCGGAGCCTCCTCCTCGATCATGTCCTCCTCGCGCTCGGGCGAGGCCGAGCGACGCACGCGCGGCGAGACCCAGCGTTCAAAGACGATCATGATCAGCGGCGTCGCCATCATCGACAGGGCGACGACCAGCCCGGCAATGCCGGCGATCTCCGGCGGTATCACATCAACCCCGCTGGCGAAGGCCAGGAGGACAAATCCGAACTCGCCGCTCTGCGCCAGCGAGAAGGTGAACAGCCATCGCGCCCGCCCCTCCATCCGGAAGGCAAAGGCCAGCCCCAGCAAGATCAGCCCCTTTACCCCGATCAAGGCCAGGGTCAGTCCGATGATCAGGCCGGGGTGAGCGCCCAGCAGCTCGAACTCCATGCCGGCGCCGACGGTTATGAAGAACACGCCCAGCAGGAGCCCCTTGAACGGGTCCAGATCGCTGACCAGCTCGTGCCGGTATTCGCTCTCGGCCAGCAGCACGCCGGCGAGGAATGTGCCCAGGGCCGGAGACAGGCCGACGGCGCTCATCAGGACCGCGATGCCGATCACGAGAAACAGGGCGGCTGACAGGAACAGCTCGTGCTGTCCGGTACGCGCGATGATGCGGAAGGCCGGGCGGGTCAGGTATCGTCCACCCAGGACGATCCCGCCAACCACACCCAGCGTGACCAGACCCTGCCCCCAGGCCGGCAGATGCGAGAAGGGTGTGCTGTCCGCACTGCCGTGGCCGGCTATGTCGGTCGCACTGCCGGCCAGATCGGGCAGCGCCAGAAAGGGCATCAGCGCCAGCATCGGGATCACCGCGATGTCCTGGAACAGGAGAACCGAGAAGGCGGACTGGCCGCCATCGGTCCGCAGCCAGCCCTTCTCACCCAGCGTCTGCAGGACGATAGCGGTTGATGAGAGCGCGAAGATCAGTCCCAGCGCGATGGCCAGCCGCCAGTCGAGACCGATCACCAGGCAAAAAGCCGCGACCGCCGCCGTGGTCACGGCGACCTGCAGACCGCCCAACCCGAACAACCGCACCCGCAGGTTCCAGAGCACGCGTGGTTGCAGTTCCAGCCCGACCAGGAACAGCATCATCACCACGCCGAACTCGGCGAAATGCTGCACGCTTTCCGGATTGGAACCGACCAGTTCCAGCAGGGGCGCGATCGCGACCCCGGCCAGCAAATAGCCCAGCACCGAGCCGAGGCCGAGCCGGTGGGCGATCGGGACGACAATCAGACCGGCACCCAGATAGATCGCAGCCTGCAAGAGTAGTGAGTCCATGGCGCACACCGAATCAGCGCCGGGCCGAATGCCCCGCCGTGATCAGCATAACGCGACAAGCCGGGGCGACCAGCTGCATGTTGCCCTGAAATGCGATCCCCGGACCGGCAATCTCAGCAGTCGAGCACACCCGCGAAGGCCGGTTGCAGTTCAGCTTGGCGCCCTGTCATGCCATTGGCAATCGCGCATCGCGTGGCGTCGTCTATCCGCCGGTCCCCCGCCAGCGCCTCGGCAATCGCGACCGGACTTTCCAGGCGCTCGAAAACCGCCACGCCGCCATCGGCAGGCGTATCAAAACGCAAGGCCGCCCCGGCCTCGTTCCAACGCGGCCAGTCCGCGCCGTTGCCAGCCGCGCCACCCGGCTGACCGGTCGCGGCAAATGTCGCCCAGTACGCGCCCATGGCATCGGCAATGGCGGCACGACCGGCTGCATTGCGATCGTTGAACAGCACTCGATCGAATGAGCCAAACAACTCGAAATGATTGAACACGAACGGGATCTCCATCGCATGGGCGGCGCCCAGCAATTCGCCGGTATTGGTCACCAGCACCGAGCCACCCTCGTCCCAGTCAAAACGGTAGCTCCAAAGATCCGTGCGGCCATGAGCCACCAGACGGTCCAGCAACGCGTCCACCGCATTGTAGCGCCACATCCGGCTGGGGTATTCGACAACCGCCTCATACGTGTCACGGTCGCGCAGCCAGACCAGTGGGCCCAGTCGCCGGGTCAGGCGCGGGTCAAACACCGTATAGAGCTTCATCTCGTCGCGATTGGTGCCGGTGATCAGCGGGACCGGGGCGAAGCCGTCCGGGTCCTCGGCGGCAGCGAGGATGCCGCCTTCGCGCAAGGTCACCCCGTCCTCGATCATGCGGGGCATGGAAGTCAGCTCGCCGTCTTCGTCGCGATAGGGTGCATAGACCTCGGCCAGCGAGACGGCACGCAGGGCCTCCCCGGTCGCATCCGGGCCGGCAATTGACGCGCCGGCGGCCAGGCCGGCGACCGCGTCGAGACCGCCGCCATTCTCGGCGATATCCAGCGGCACCGACGCCGTCCCGCCGCTCTGCATGATGGCGCCCTGGAACAGTCCGCGCGCCTGCGGCATCGCCATCAGGCCGGCGATATTGTAGGCGCCGGCGCTCTCACCGAACACTGTTACCCGGCCGGCATCACCGCCAAAGGCCTCGATATTGCCGCTGACCCATTGCAGCGCCGCCACCAGGTCGAGCAGCGCGAAGTTTCCGGCTGCATCGTCCGGGATCTCCGCATCGGCCCGCAGCGCCGGATGGGCGAAAAAGCCGAGCGGTCCGAGCCGGTATTGCACCGCCACGATGATGACGCCCCGCTCATTGGCCAGGTTGGAGCCGTCATATTCCGAGGACGAGCCCCAGGTATTGGCGCCGCCATGGATCCACATCATCACCGGCAGCTCATCGTCCGGCGACGCATCACGCGGCGCATAGATGTCCAGCGTCAGGCAATCCTCGGCACCGATCAGGACGCCCGTGTCATAGTCCTCGCCTGCACTGAGGGAATTGGTCACCTGCGGACAGACAGCGCCGGCCTCCAGCGCCTCAAACCGTGCCTCGAAGGCCAGCGGCGGACGCGGCGCGCGCCAGCGCAACGCCCCCTCGGGCGGCGCGGCATAGGGCACCGCCATCCAGGCCGACGCGCCGTGTTCCGATTCGAAGCCAACCAGCTCGCCCTGGGCGATCGTACGGACGAGATCCCCGGCCGGCACAGGCACAAAGGCAACCTCCTCGCCGGACGAACACGCCGATACCGCCAAGGCGGCCAATCCCAATGCCAGATATCCAAGACGCATGCAGCCCTCCCCGTTTATGGCCGAGAGGCTGGGGCGGTATGGCCGGCAGGTCAAGCCGATCACGGCCAGGCCCCGGTTTTCCAGTAGGCGGGATGCCAGTGCTCCGGCGCAAGCCACGCCTATCCCCGCCGTGCACCACCCTCCTTCTCCCTTGGGAGGAGGTGCGCGTAGCGCGGATGAGGGGGAACTCTTGCTGGCACCGGGACTTCCCCCTCACCCTGCCCCTCTCCCAGGGGAGAGGGAAAGCGTCTGGCAGCAAAAAACTTATCCTCCCCCTATCCGGGCCCGGGGACATTGCCCTCGGTTTTCGGGATGGGAGGCGCGAGCTCAGTCACGTGCGCCCGGAAACGAGCGGAGCCGAAGGCGTGTGCCGAGGCGTCGGCCGCTTCGCACCCACACCGTCGTCATCCCACGGGGAGCGCGCAGCGCTCATCCGGGGGACCTGCGCTTCACCGTCGAGCGGGTGGACGAGGCCCCTCGGACAAGCCGTGTGATGACGGAGGTGAAGTGTCGAAGGGGGGGAGGCTGAAAAGCAGGGCGACGCGCGTATTTTTGCGGAATTCCGGAAAGCCGCGCGATGCATAACTCTCACTCTGGCGCTATGTGCACCGAGCCACCACTCTCTTGAAAATATGAAATAAAAAGAGTGGTGAGCCGACAGGGGCTCGAACCCTGGACCTACTGATTAAAAGTCAGTTGCTCTACCAGCTGAGCTATCGGCTCCCCGAACGAGGAGCGCGGAACCTATACGGGCGATTCCGGAGGGTCAATCGGGGTTTGACTGCGGATTTCAGCATTTTTGATGAGATTTCGCCGCAATCGCGGATTAAAATGCAGCGCATGAGGGGAAGATTGAGTCTGTTGGCATGTGTCGTCGTGGCGTTGAGCGCGAGCGCATGCAGTTCAACACGACAATCCGCAAGCAGTGCCGGCAGCTTTGCCCGCGAGGAAACGGCCGAGGCGCTGGAAGACGCCGTCGGCCTGCCGCGCGAACGTCCGGGCCGGGTCATGGTCGATGAAGGCGAAGAGACCGTGCCGACGCCCTATGGCGGTGAAGGCTCGCCGCGCCGCTGTTCGACGGTCGCCCAGGACATTGCCCGCCTGACGGTCGTGCTGGGGCCGGACATCGAGGAAGAGCGTCGCCTCGCCGAGGAAAACGCGCATGATCACGAAACCTGGATGGGGCAAGGGGCGCATATCGTCTCCCAGGCGCCGGATGCGGCGGCGGATGGCGCGCGGGGCCTTTATCATTCGACCATTGTCGGATTGAACCCTGTGCGCCCGGTGGTGCGCTTCCTGGGCCGCGCCGGCCGCATTGAACGGGAGGCTCGAGAGCAACAGGAAATGGCCCAGCGTCGACGCGCCTATCTGCGCGGTCTGTATGACGGTTTCGGCTGTCCACCGGCGCAGATGCGGCGGGCCTTTGAAGCCTATGGCCTGGTCGAGGACGATCACGACCACTAGGTTCACCTTGCAAAATTGTCATGCAAGACGCGGGAAGAAAATCCCCACGCCCTGCGTTGTCCTCCTCAATGGCGACGATCCCTGTCGTCATTCCCGGCCCTGTCGGCCGGATGTTGGACAAACAAGGAGGTCTTCATGACACGCCTTTTCGAACTGACCCGAGTTTTCGCCGTGACTGCGGCAACCGGCGGCAGCCTCGCGCTTGTCGGTGCCGCCAGCCTGGCACAACAGGCCCAACCCGCGCCTGACGACGTGATTGAAGTGGAGGGGCAGGCCAACGCGCCCCAGCGTTCAAGCTTCATCCAGGACAATGACCTGTTCCGGGCGGCCGTGGAGGCGTGGGACAATTCCGACCTCGACCGTGCGCCCTATACCGATGACCACCACTGGGTCGGCCTGCGTGTGCACACCAAGGATGGTGGCCGCCTGGGCGAGATCGAACGGGTCCGCCTGACCGCCGAGGGCGATGTCGAGGCCATTGTGGTCGAGGCTGGCGGCTGGATGGATATCGGTGGCCACGAGGTCCAGATCGATGCCTCGCAGGTCTCCTTTGCGCCGGACGGTCGTCGCCCGGTCGCGGTGATCGACTATACCCGCGCCGAGTATGAAGCCTTGCCGCGCTTCAACGAGGATGCGGCCAGCGAGTTCCCGCTGTCGGACACGGATTATGGTGACAACGAGAATATCCAGGAGCTCGACGACGGCCCGTCCGGCTCCAACCGGTAAGGGCGCCCCTGCCCCGAACGGGCTTCAGGCCGCTTATCCCCAACTGAAGCCCCTTCAGCCCCCGGGTCCCCCAACCCGGGGGCACCTTTATGGGCGGGAGTCCGGTCAACATCCCGGAGCACGCAGCGGCGCCATGCGCGCCACACCGCCCCATTCATCGCTGGCCGGGAGACAGCCTCAATGAACGGTCAAAGCGTCTTGTAAAAGAAGGTCGTCGAGCAAGGGCTGCCATCCGGAAACAGCGCATAGTCCGGCACCGCTCCGACCTCGACCCAGCCGCGCTTGCGATAGAGCGCCTCGGCCGGCGAACCGGTCACGGTGTCGAGGACGAGCGTGCGCAGCCCGGTCTCACGGGCATGACGCTCCAGCGCCGCCATCAGCGCGTCAGCCACGCCGCGCCGCCGGGCATCTGGTGAGACCATCAGCTTGGCCACATCGCCGCGATGGGGCTGGTTGTCGGGCAGGCCGGTGACGAGTTGGACAGTGCCCAGTAGCGCACCGGTATCATCGTCGCGGGCGGCCCAGAGTGTGCGGTCGCCGGCTTCAACCTTGTCGGCAATGCCGGTCCAGAAGCCCCGGGCGGCACTGTCGTCAAGCGAAGCCATGAAGCCGATCGAGGCGCCAGCCTGAACGCAGTCGATGAGAAGGTGGGAGAAGTCAGCTGACTGCGAGCTCACATCACTGGCCGCGAGCTTCGCCACCTTCGTCATGGTTCCCCGCCATCACTGGCTGGCAGGTCCGGGAAATCGAACGCGAGCTCTACAACCTGCTGCGCGACCCGCCTGTTTGCGGGCGGCCCGGCCTCATCACACGCCCAGTAGGACAGCCTCCCGTTCAACTCAAAGCGTGCATTCCGGTGCAGGTTGTTGGACGCGAGAACCGGAATCTCAGATCCGGGCTCGACCCTGCGAAAAGGCCACATCGAGGTCGGACAGGTTACCAGCCCGAAATCGAGGCTGTCGCAAGGGTCCATGTAGGAGACCGGCGCCCCTGTCGGATAGAAGAAGCGCAGCTCGCGACTTTCGCCCCACCCCGGCCTTTCAAAACAAACCGCACCGGTCGATGTGTTCCGGACCCAGGCAATGGCGATATCAACGCGCTGGTCCGGCAGCATGCGGTGACGGATCGTTTCCGTCTCCACCCTGAACTCCAAAACCACCTCGGGCTGCGGAATGCTCGTTCCGGCATCGCCGTTGCAACCGGCGATCAGGCCACACAGGATAAGGCTAGTTGTTCGCCTTGGCACGTTGTGCTTCCCCCTGCTCCCACTTGCCCCGGAACTCCCGCCGGAACGCCTCAAACTCCCCCGCCGCGATGGCCACGCGCATGCGCGCCGTCAGGTGCTGGAAGTAGGCGATATTATGCCAGGAGAGCAGCATGGCCGAGAGATATTCTCCGGCCCGGAAGAGATGGTGGAGATAGGCCTTCGAATAATCCCGGCTGGCCGGGCAATCGATGTCCGGATTGAGCGGGCTGTCATCCTCGGCGAACTCGGCGCGCTTGATATTGATCGGGCCATGATCCGACCAGGCCTGGCCATGGCGCCCCGAACGGGTCGGCAGGACGCAGTCGAACATGTCCACACCGCGGGCGACGGCTTCCACCAGATCAATCGGCTTGCCAACACCCATCAGATAACGTGGCCGCGCGGTGGGCAGGTGCGGCGTCGTGAAATCGAGCACATCGCACATCTTCTCGAAGCCCT
This sequence comes from Maricaulis sp., assembly GCF_034670125.1. Classification (GTDB taxonomy): domain Bacteria; phylum Pseudomonadota; class Alphaproteobacteria; order Caulobacterales; family Maricaulaceae; genus Maricaulis. The sequence goes on along the minus strand of NZ_JAXMOC010000010.1, from coordinate 50,001 downwards.
CACCGACCGCCAGGCCGCCAATGGCATAGCCGTCATAACCGGTCTCGATCAGGCGCTCGGCGCTCTCGCGGCGCAGGTTTTCGAACACCGAACCCTGGACGATGCCGAACAGGGCCTGGCTGTCGCGGGTCCCGAAGGCGACCTTGGAGCGCTGCCCCCAGCGGATGGAGAGCTCCATGCTGGTGCGCGCTTCCTTTTCGGAACAGCCAAAGGGCGTGCATTCATCCAGCTGCATGGAGATGTCGGCACCCAAGAGATCGGCCTGGATCTCGATCGAGCGCTCCGGGGTGAGATTGTGCTCGGACCCGTCGATATGGGAGCGGAACGTCACCCCCTCCTCGGTCATCTTGCGCAGCTTGGACAGGGACCAGACCTGGAAGCCGCCACTATCGGTCAGCATCGGGCCCTGCCAGGTCGAAAACTTGTGCAGCCCTCCAAGGCGTTTCACCCGCTCGGCACCGGGGCGCAGCATCAAGTGATAGGTATTGCCAAGAATGATGTCGGCGCCGGTCGCCTTGACCTGGTCCATGTAGAGCGCCTTGACCGTCGCCGCCGTGCCGACCGGCATGAAGGCCGGCGTGCGGATATCGCCGCGTGTGGTCTTGAGGACGCCGGTACGGGCGGCGCCGTCGGTGGCGTGGATCTGGTAGGGAAAAACGGTCATGGGCGGGGCTTCTAGCCCGGTTGTTGCGGCAGCGAAAGCCGCTTCATTCATGCGAGCCTCGGGCAGGGCCGATTATGTGCTAGGCTGGTCCGGTATCTATTTGGGAGAGATAGATGAGCATCCTACTTGTCGCCGCGAGCCTTGTTCTCGCCGAGCCGTCCGCCTTGCAGGCCTCAGGTCAAACAACCGTCCAGCAACGCCAGATCCCGGTTCAGACCCCGGGCCAGACCCACATCGACCCGCCGGACATGCGGCAGGCCGCCGTCATGACCGAGGCCGAAGCCTTCCCCGGCGTGGATTGGCTGGCTGGCCAGCCGAACACGGCCTTTCCCGGTGTGGACTGGAGCGAAATGCAGGTCAGCCGCGTGGGCCACACCGCCTTTCCCGGCGTTGACTGGCGGCCTGTCGGCCATTGCCAGGCGAGCGATGGCGCGGTCCGCACGGTCGAGCGTTATGTACCGGGCCGGGGCCGGCAAGCCTTTGAGCGGATCACCGTCGTGGGAGAGGATGGTCTGGCCAGCGCCGGCGAAAATTCCGTCACAGCGGCGCCTTCCGGCAACCGGTCATTTGTCGGAGAGAACGGTCAGGCGGACCCCCGCACCATCCAGAACGCGCGCCCAGCCCTGAGTCGCCGCACAATGACGGCACAGAGCCAGACGGCCTATCCGGATTGTACAGGCTAGCGCTTGGTGCGCTCCAGAAGGCAGGCATCGCCATAGGAGTAGAAGCGATACTCCGCAGCGATGGCATGCGCATAGGCGCGCTGCATGACGTCGAGGCCCGACAGGGCGCTGACCAGCATGAAGAGCGTCGATTTGGGCAGGTGGAAATTGGTCATCAACATGTCGGTGATGGCAAAGCTTGATCCCGGCGTGATGAAGATATCGGTGTCGCGGCTGCCAGCCTTGATGACGCCCGGCCCTGAGGCCAGGCTCTCAATCGTGCGCAGCGCCGTGGTCCCGACCGGGATGACCCGGCGTCCCTCGGCCTTGGCGGCATTGATCGCGTCGGCCGCCTCCGTTGACACCGTGCACCATTCCGAATGCATCTGGTGATCATCGGTATCGTCAGACTTGACCGGCAGGAAGGTGCCCGCCCCGACATGCAGGGTGACGCGGGTTTGCTCGACACCGCGCGCGTCGAGCGCGGCCATCAGCTCCGGCGTGAAATGGAGACCGGCTGTCGGCGCGGCGACCGATCCTTCATGGGTGGCAAACAGGGTCTGGTAGTCGGCCTCGTCCTGCTCGTCGACACCGCGCTTGCGAGCGATATAGGGCGGCAGCGGCATCTCGCCGGCCACTGCGATGGCCGCATCCAGCGCCGCGCCGGAGGCGTTGAAGACCAGACGGACATCGCCGCCTTCCGACTTGCCGGTCACTCCAGCCTCGAGGGTCTCGCCAAAGGCAATCGCGTCACCCATGCGCAGCCGCTTGGCCGGGCGCACGAAGGCCCGCCAGGCGGAGGCATCGATCCGCTTGTGCAGATTGACCTCGACCTCAACCGGACCACCGCCGCCCACCGCCCGCGCCGGACGGATGCCCTTCAGCGCAGCGGGGATCACACGGGTGTCGTTGAACACCATCAGGTCGCCGGGCTGCAACAGGTCCGGCAGGTCACGCACACCGCGATCCGCGAACACGCCATTGGAGGCGACATGAAGCATCCGCGCCGCATCACGCGGGCGGGCGGGTCGCAGGGCGATCCGCTCCTCGGGGAGGTGGAAGTCAAAGTCGGAAACACGCATGGCTGCGGGGTCTATATTCGGACACACTGCTTCGCAATCTTTGGCGTGTAGAAAGCCTGACAATCAAATTGGAAGTCTCGCTCTTGCGCCACACGATTACCGCCTTCCTCGCCTCATGCGCCGTGCTGGGCCTGGCCGCCTTCATCACGCTCGCGCCACTCTGGCGGGGCTTTGACGCCTGGCGCCATATCTGGCCGCTGGTCGCGATTTTCGTCGTGGCGGTGACCCTGTTCTCGCTGCGTAACCGGCATCGCTGGCTTCCGATTGTCCTGGGAGCGGGTTGCGTGCTGGTGCTGCTTCCGGCCGGACCGGAGGCTTGGCGCCGTTTGAGCCTGTCAGCACCGGGTGAGAATGCAGATAGCGTCACCGACCTCACCATGGTCACCCATAACCTTTGGGGGCTCAACACCAATCCGGTCGAGGCGCCTGCTGTCCTGGCGGCGCTGGCCCCGGACATCCTCGCACTGCAGGAAGCGACACGGCATGCCGAGCCAGTGGTCGACCAGCTGGAAGCCGCTTTCCCGCATGTCGCCCGGTGTCGCTCGGTGCGTGTGCTCAGCCGGCTGCCCATGCTGGACAGTGGCTGCGTGCGACATCCGCAGGAGATCTCGTTCGAGAATGCGGTGCCGTGTGACTGGGAGCTGCCGCCAGCGGTCTGGGCCCGCATCGAACTGCCCGACAGCCGCCAGGCGATGATCGTTTCGGTCCATCTGACCTGGCCCTTCCCCACCGCCGCGCAGGACTGCCAGCGCCGCAATCTGGCCCGCGCCCTGGCCCGGGAAGCGCAGGACACGCTGATCGTGATGGGGGATTTCAATGCCGCCGCGCCTTCGCGCGCCCTGGCCCGGATCGAACGGGATCTGGCCCTGGAACGCCGCTCCATTGCCCTGCCGAGCTGGCCGTCGGAAGGCCTGTTCAGCACCGATCCATCGGCCGGCTTCCTGGTCCCGCCCATGCTGGTGGGCATCGACCACATCTTCGCCGGGGAGGCCTGGGAGACAGAATCAATCAAGGCCGGACCCAATACCGGCTCGGATCATCGCCCCCTGGTCGCGCGGCTGCGATTGCGCGCGCCCGTGGATCAGTCGTGAGACCAGTTGTCCGGGTCATCCGATGAATTCGGCGACAGACCCAGCGCTTCACCGGCCGGGTTCACGCCCAGACCGAGAACCGTCCTGTTGGCGTAGGCGAAATAGGCCGTGACCTGGTTGATCTCGAGAATTTCGCCATCCTCGAAACCGGCCTCTCTCAGGGCCATCACATGCATCTGGGTCAGCTTGTCCGGCGCACAGGTCAAGAGCTCGGCATAACGCAGTCCGGCCAGCTCGCGCCCCGAAAACGCCCGCTCCGGGATGCCCGCGTCGATGGCATCGCGGATCTCGGTCGACCGCGCATCGTCATTCAACAGGCGCTTGAGCCCGGCGAAATGGTGTTCGACACAATAGGCGCACTTGTTCAGCGACGAGACCCAGGTGCCGATGGCTTCCAGATAAGTCTTGTCGAGCGCATTGCCGTAATGGTGCAGCACCGCCTTGTAGAGGGCCATGTGACCTTCCAGCGTGTGCGGTCGCAGCGAATGGGCGGCGAGGATATTGTCGATCTGACCGGTCTTGCCGGCGACCCGGTCATAGATAGCCGAAAGGCGGCCATCGGCCGCCTTTCGATCAAGTGTCTTGATCCAGCTCAAGGCCTCAAGCCTCGACGACCGTCGCCTTGACGATCGTGCCCGGATTGGCCGGCGGCTCGCCCTTGGGCAGGGCGTCGACATGGTCCATGCCGGAGATGACTTCACCCCAGACCGTGTACTGGTTGTTGAGGTAGGGCACGTCGTCCAGGCAGATGAAGAACTGGCTGGAGGCGCTGTCCGGATCGGAGGCACGCGCCATCGACATGGTGCCGCGGACATGCTTCTCGGCGGAGAACTCGGCCGGGATGTGCTGGCCGGAGCCGCCCATGCCATTGCCGTTCGGGCAGCCGCCCTGGGCCACGAAGCCATCAATCACCCGGTGGAAGGTCAGGCCGTCATAGAAGCCTTCCTTGACCAGCTCGGTGATGCGAGCGACGTGCTTGGGTGCCAGATCCGGACGCAGCCTGATGGTGACGTCGCCGCCTTCAAGCGTGAATACGAGTTGTTCTTCAGCCATGGGTCTTCCTATTCCACAATTCGTGTCGGCACGGTGATATCGCAAATGTCCGGCAGATTGCCAGACGGGCTGCGCAGCGTGTCCAGATAGGCGGCAAAGGCCGCACTGTCAGTATCGGCGACCTGGACAGTCACCTGCTGCCCGGCCGGCAGTTCGTCACCGGTGCGCATGGACCGGATATTGTCCGGCCGGAAACCGGGGTCTTCCATGGCGGAGCCCACCGCCAGGGCGTCGACGGCTGCCTGACCGACGCGCACCCGGCCCCAGGCCGTGTATTGCGCATTGAGGTGTTCAGCATTGCCGCGGGTGATGAAGAACTGGCTGCGTGAGGAGTTGGGATCGCTGGTGCGGGCCGCCGCAGCGGCACCGGCGCAATGGAGCAGCCAGGACTGGACCTGGCCATCACCGGTGATCGCCGCGAGGGCCGAAGTCTGGGTTCCGGCATGGAAACCGTCCCAGAAACCCGCCTTGGCCATTTGCGGCAAAGCGCGCGGATTGATCACGCGGTCCATCAGCTCGGTGACGACCGGTTCACCGGAGCGACGCACGGTAAACTCGGCTTCCAGGCCTTCCACATCAGCGGCATGACCGGGATTGGTACGGGAACCGCCGCCCTGCGCCATGAAGCCGTCGATCACCCGGTGCCAGACCAGGAAATCATAGAAGCGCTCGTGCACCAGCCGACGCATCCGGGCGACATGGTTGGGCGCGAATTCCGGCGCCATCTCGACAATGACCATGCCGTGGTCGGTTTCGATATAGAGCAGGTCTTCCTGGTCCGCGGTCCGCCAGGCATCGTCCGGCAGGTCCCATTGGGGGACCGCCGTTTCGGTCTGGACAGAAGCCGTCGAGGCCAGGGGCGCGGCCGCGCTCTGCTCGTTGTCCACAATCTCGGCTTCGCGGGCGCAGGCACCGGCGGTCAGGGCCAGGGCGAGTGTGGCGGTAAGGGTGAAACGCATGATCACGCAAGACGCTCCTTCAATCGGCGTTCAATATTGGGCGTCACGAAGGCGGAGATATTGCCGCCCAGCTTGGCAATTTCCTTGACCAGGCGCGACGCGATCGCCTGGTGACGGGGGTCAGCCATCAGGAATACGGTCTCAATGTCATCATTGAGCTGCTGGTTCATGGCGACCATCTGGAATTCATACTCGAAATCGGACACGGCCCGAAGCCCGCGCACAATCGACTGGGCGCCGATTTCCTCGGCGAAATGCATCAGCAGGCCATCGAACGGGCGCACCTCGATCTGCGCGCCATCGGCAAACGGGGCGACTTCCTCACGCACCATGTCGACGCGCTCGTCGAGACTGAAAAGCGGCTTCTTGCCCTCATTGATCGCGACACCGATGACCAGGTGATCGACCAGTTTCACGGCCCGGCCGATAATGTCGATATGCCCGTTGGTCAGGGGATCAAATGTGCCCGGATAGAGCGCAGTACGGGTCATGGCCAATCTCTCCCGGGCTTGGCGCCCCAAAGGCACCTCCCCGGTGCCGGGCTCCTGTCTGGCAGAAGGGCGAGGCGAGATCAACAATCCCGCCTCGCCGGTCGCACTATTCGGACGGGCTGTCGCCGGCTTCCGGAGCCGGACCTGCATCGACGACCGTCTCGCCGTCGCCGTCTTCGTCGGCCTCATCTCCGGCGTCCTGGATACGAACCACCGCGACGACATTCTCGCCTTCATTGAGGCGGATCAGGCGCACACCGCGAGACGAGCGGCTGGCGATGCGGACGGTATCGACCGGGAAGCGGATCAGCTGACCGCCATCTGTGACAGCCATGATCTGGTCGGCATCCTCGACCGGGAAACTGGCCGAGAGCGGGATGTCGCGCTTGATGTCGGTCGCCGCGACGCCATTATTGCCGCGCCCCATCACCCGGAAATCATAGGCCGATGAGCGTTTGCCCATGCCATCGGATGCGACCGTGAGGAGGAATTCCTCCGCCGCGCCCAGCTCGGCCAGGCGCTCGGTTGACAGGGCGGCTTCATCATCACCGTCTTCGTCGGCATCATTGGGTGCGACATCGACCTCTTCATCATCCCCCAGCGCGCGGCGCATGGCCGTGGCGTGCTTGAGATAGGTGCGCGCTTCCGGCGAGGTGACGTCGATATGGCGCAGGATCGCCATCGAGATCAGCTCGTCGCCCTCGGCCAGGCGGATGCCGCGCACGCCAACCGAATTACGGCCGGCAAAGACGCGGACATCGGTGGCCGGGAAGCGGATGGCGCGGCCCTTGTGGGTGGTCAGGAAGACGTCGTCCTGCTCGGTACACAGCACGACATTGACGATCTGGTCGTCTTCTTCCTCCAGCTTCATCGCAATCTTGCCATTGCGATTGACCTGGACGAAGTCGGACAGCCTGTTGCGGCGGACGGTGCCCTTGTTGGTCGCGAACATGACATTCATGTCGGCCCAGGTGCTTTCGTCTTCCGGCAAGGCCATGATCGAGGTGATCGTCTCGCCCTGCTCCAGCGGCAGGAGGTTGATCAGCGCCTTGCCGCGCGTGTTCGGGGCGCCCAGCGGCAGACGCCAGGTCTTGGTCTTGTAGACCATGCCGCGATTGGAGAAGAACAAGAGCGGTGCGTGGGTCGAGGCCACGAACAGCGTGGCGATGAAATCCTCGTCCTTGGTCGCCATGCCCGAGCGGCCCTTGCCGCCGCGGCGCTGGGCGCGATAGTCCGACAGCGCCGTGCGCTTGGCATAGCCGCCATGGGTGACGGTGACGACCATCTCGTCGCGCGGGATCAGATCCTCGTCCTCGAAGTCCAGCTCGGCATCGACGAATTCGGACCGCCGCGGCGTGGCGTAATTCTCGCGAACCTCACTCAGCTCGTCGCGGATGATGTCGAGCACGCGCTGGCGCGAGCGCAGCAGGTCCAGGAGATCGGCGATCTGTTCGGCCAGCGTTGCCGCTTCATTGCCCAGCTCTTCGCGGCCCAGACCGGTCAGCCGGTTGAGGCGCAGCTCCAGGATCGCCCTCGCCTGCTCTTCGGTCAGGCGCAGCGTCTTGTCGTCGCGCAGCATGGAGCGCGGATCGGCGACCAGCTCGACCAGCGGCGCCACATCCACGGCCGGCCAGTCACGCGCCATCAACTGCTCACGCGCGGTGGCCGGATTGGGGGCCTTGCGGATGAGGGCGATGACCTCGTCGATATTGGCCACAGCCAGCGCCAGACCGACGATGACATGCGCCCGGTCGCGCGCCTTGTTGAGCTCGAACTTGGCCCGGCGGGCCACGACTTCCTCGCGGAAGCGCAGGAATTCCTTGAGGATGTCCAGCGCGCCCAGCAATTGCGGACGACCACCGACGAGCGACAGCATATTGGCACCGAAACTCGTCTGCATCGGCGACCAGCGGAACAGCTGGTTGAGGATGACATCGGCATTGGCGTCGCGCTTCAGCTCGATCACCACGCGCATGCCATTGCGGTCACTTTCATCGCGCAGGTCGGCAATGCCCTCGATCTTCTTGTCGCGGACCAGGTCGGCGATCTTCTCGATCATCGAGGCCTTGTTCACCTGGTAGGGGATCTCGTGGACGATGATCGCCATGCGGTCCTTGCGCACTTCCTCGATCGAGGTGCGTGAGCGCATCACGATCGAGCCACGCCCGGTCAGCACCGCATTGCGGGCGCCGGTGCGCCCCAGGATCAGGCCACCGGTCGGGAAGTCAGGCCCCGGGATATAGTCCAGCAGCTCGGCTTCGGTCAGCGAGGGGTTTTCCAAAAGCGCCAGCGTACCATCAATCACCTCGCCCAGATTGTGCGGCGGGACATTGGTCGCCATGCCGACGGCGATACCGCCGGCGCCATTGACCAGCAGGTTGGGATAGCGCGCCGGCAGAACCACCGGCTCCCGGCGCTCGGCCGAGTAATTGTCGACGAAATTGACCGTGTCCTTGTCGATATCGGCCAGCAGGGACTGCGCCACCTTCTGCATCCGCGCCTCGGTGTAACGATAGGCGGCTGGCGGATCGCCATCGACCGAGCCGAAATTGCCCTGCCCGTCGATCAGCGGCACCCGCATCGACCAGGACTGGGCCAGGCGCACCAGCGAGTCATAGACCGCCTGGTCACCATGCGGGTGATAGCGACCCATAACGTCACCGACGGCAGTCGCACATTTGCGGTAGGACTTTTCGTGCGTCTGCCCGTTCTCGTGCATGGTGTAGAGGATGCGGCGGTGCACCGGCTTCAGCCCGTCGCGCGCATCGGGAATGGCCCGCGACACGATCACGCTCATCGCATAATCGAGATAGGACGACTTCATCTCGTCTTCGATGGCGATATTGCCAATCCCGTCCGGCAGGGCCGGCGGCTGACCGCCCGTATTGTCTGCCCCGTTTCCGGAACCGTCCTCGGGTGTCGTCGGCGTGTCGTCGTGATCGCTCAAGGCGGCCCTCTTTTCATTCTGACGTAGCGCCGGTCACGATTGCCCCGACCGTCGCGCCACGAAAATCGCCGCCCCTCACCCAGCCTCGCGCGCGGGCGCGAATCAGACATGTGAATCAGGCGGCTTTCCTGTGACTGAGTCTTAACAATCGCGAGGGGGGAGAGCAAATGCGGGGGGCGGTTGGGAGGCTTGGTGCAGGAGGGGGCACTAAATGCCCGCAACGATGCCGGGCTGCATCCGATCCAACCAAACCGTACTACTATCGAAGCAACCGCCCCGCCGGCTGGACGCTTTTCAGTGCCTGCTCCTGAGTCGCCGCGGTCATATCTCTCCCCGGCTGAGACGATATTGGCGTGGATGCAAACACAGAAATAAGGTAGATTAGTTACTCTCGGTGCCGGTCGATCATGCCAATTTCCTCCGGCTTGAACAGGGAGGGAGCTATGTCGGGATTATTCGGACTCCTCGCAGGCACGGGCCTGCTGCTCGCAGCGCAGAACGGAGGCGAGCCGCTGATCTGCCCGGCGCCCAGCGCGTTCGATCTGCATCCGACCGGCTATCAGCTCGAGTTCGGGTCAGCTATGTCGGCCACCTCGGGAGACAGGCGCTATGTTGCCGCCGGCCGCCCGCTCGATCGTCGGACCCGGTTGCACCCATCCATACCTGGCACAGAGGCTGGCGAAACGGCGGGCGTGGAGACCGACGCCGGGCTTTATAGCGTCGTCATAAACCAGTCTCGCCCGCTGGAGACGGAGGTCTTCCTGCGCGTCCTCTACGGCCCGTCCCACCCGCTCGGCGGCGATATTATCTGCGTATACAGTGATGGTGTCGCGTCGGTGAATCTGGTGCTGGATCGACAATGTCAGGACGCCGCGCCGGGCCAGTGGCGAACCAGCCTCGGCCCATATGTTGAGCTGGAATGCGACGAGTCGCGTACGGACTGCGTCTTCAGCTGTCAGGACTGACGCCAAGCAGATCGTCCACTCCCGGGATCAAGCGATCTTTGTCCTCTTCCTTCCCGCGCGCGCCAAAAAACGTGATCGCCCCGCGGCCGTCCACCCCGGCGCCGTCGCGCAAAGCCGTCCATAGATCGCTTGTCAGCCAGCAGGCCGTATCGGGTTCTTCAGCTCAAGGGTGAAACCGCGGAGCGGCGGCTGCGCCGCCCTTGACCTGAAGAACCCGATACGGCGAACTCCCGGGAAGCGGTTTATGGCTGGGTGTGCGGCCGGGCGCGGGAATGGAGTGGAAGCGGTTCCACCGCCCTTCCTTCTCCCTTGGGAAAAGGTGGCCGGAGGCCGGATGAGGGGGAATTCTCCTGCCCCCACCGGGATACACCCCTCACCCTGGCCCTCTCCCGGGGGAGAGGGAAAGTGTCCCCTACTCCGTCCCGTCCGGGACCGTCCAGGCCGCCTCGATCGGGCCTGTCGTCAGGATCTCGAATTCGCGTTCGATGGTCCGCGGCCAGAACGCGCTGGCGACCAAGGCGGTTGCGAGGGCACCGGCGAGGAAGCCGCCGATGAAGGGGCGCTTCACGAACCGCAGGACGGCCTGAAACTGGTCCTGGCCGCGTGTCAAAAATGACGGTGCGGGCAAGGCCCCCGCAGCCTCGACCGGGTCGCTCAAACTGTAGCCCACTCGCGGCAGGGTGCGGATCAGGCTGGCATCGCCCAACAGGCGCCGCAGGCGGGAAATGGCCTGGTTGAGCGCTTCATCACTGCCATCCTCCTCCCACACCATCTCCAGGAATTCATCGCGGGTGACCGGGCTGATGCCGCGCCTCGCGAGCAGGTGCAGCACACCGGCCAGGCGCGGTTCGAGGCGATGGGTCTCGCCCGCGCGCACCAGCTCCAGGGCCAGCAGGTCACAATGGGCATCGCCCAGCCGGAAACGGGTGGCAGCAAGATCAGCGGAATGCGAAGAATGGGTCATGTCAGCCTATCCAACAGGTTTTGGTCAGGACACCGACCGACCGGCACCCTAGCCAGACAAGGCTAACATGAGCAAGGAGAGCCAAAACCATGAAAGCTTTGTCATTCCTCAGATGCGGCGCGGTCCGCATTGCCAGTGCGTTGGGCCTGGCGCTGGCTGTCGGCACGGTAGCCGCTGCACAGACCGCCGACACCGGTTCAGATCACGCCGCCGCCAGCGCCCGCCTGTCCGACGCTTTCGACGCGCTTGAGGCCGCCGGCTTTACCGGCGTTATCGGCCTCTCGCGGGATGGCGAGACCGTCTTCCTGCGCGGCGCCGGCATGGCCGATGCGCAGACCGGTCGCCCCTATGGCCCGGACACCCAGGTCGATATCGGCTCGATCACCAAGAGCTATACCGGCATGCTGGCCGCCCAGCTGATCAGCGACGGCACGCTGTCGGCCGAGCTGCGCCTGGCCGATGTGTTCGACGATGTGCCCGCCGACAAGGCCGACATCACCCTGCACCAGATGCTGACCCATGCGGCCGGTTTCCCCGGCGGGGTCGGCGATGATCTGGCTGACGAGGATTTCGACACCTTCCTGGCCAATGCCTTTGCCGCCCCGCTGATGTTCGAGCCGGGTACGGGCTATGCCTACTCCAATGTCGGCTATTCGCTGGCGACGGCGATCATGGAGCGCGCCACAGGGCAGGATTACGAGTCATTGCTGCGCGAACGCCTGGCCATGGCGGGGATCCATCACACCGGTTACCAGACCGCCTTCGATGGCGATCGGTCGGTGCATCTTGAGGACGGGCGCGACGTCGCCGACGCCTCCTGGGGCGGGCATCCGCCGAACTGGAACCTGATCGGCAATGGCGGGCTGGTCTCGACCGCGCCGGACATGCTGGCCTGGCGTCAGGCCTGGTCAGCCGGTGAGCTGATCTCGCCGGCGGCGCGCGATCTCGGCCAGACGCCCTTCCAGGATGAAGGCGGCGGTGCCTCGCACTATGGCTATGGCCTGGTGGTTGAGGATGATCCCGCGCTGGGCCGGATCTACTGGCACAATGGCGGCAATCCGCACTTCAACGCGCATTGGCGCGAGCTCGCCGATCATGGCCTGATCTTGTTTGTTGCCACCGACCAGCGCCGCCTCAATGCCGACCGGGTGGTCGACGTGTTGACCGCGGCCTGGTTCGACCAGCCCTGGCGCATCGATCCGGCACCCGCTGCGTCGCGACAGGCTGTGACGCTGCCGGAGACCGAGGCCGGTCAACTGGTCGCCGGGTTCATGGCCGCACTGGCCGGCGATGCTGACCGGCGCCGGGCCTTTATCGAGGCACGGTTCACGGCTGACATGCTCGCCTTTGCGCCCATGGACCAGCATCTCGCCATGTTTGAGCAGATCGCGGCCGATCTGGGCGGCCAACCGGTGACCGGCTACGAGGAAACGCCCAGCCAGGTCCGCTTCACCGTCTGGGCCCAGGCGATGGGCGGCGGCGTGCCGATCGTGATCGATACCGCAGCCGGAGAGGTGTTGCACATTGCCGGCTTGCAGATCGGGTGAGTGTCAGGACCCGGCCGCCCGGCAGCGGCCGGGTCCATCAGACGACGATCACTCGACGCGGTAGTTCACGAACTCATCACGCGTGACGCGGCCATCCCCGTTGGCGTCGATCATGTTGAAGACGGCCGTCACGCTGAGCGAGGCGGACTCTTCGGCATTGGCGATGACGCGTTCGAGATAGTCCGGCGAGGCGACGCCCTGCTGGGCCTCCATGCCCAGCTCGGCCAGCGCCGTCTGGACCGATCCGGTCACCTCGGCCCGCAGCTCCGGACCAAGCTGCCCGTCGGCGGTCAGGCCCGCCTCGACGAACAGCTCGGCGAGGTCGAAATCATTGCTGCCATCGCGGTCGACCGAGGCGAAGCTGGCTGCGGGGTCGTGGTCGTCAGCCTCGACTGGCGTGGTGGTCTGCAAACCCGAAACGACAGCAACAGCGGTTACGAGAGCGAGAAAACTTGCAGGCATGGTGTACTCCTTCACATTGATTGGGGGGAGCACCCGGCGGCGATGGCGCGAAGCGGGGTAGGTTTCGACATAGGCGCGAAGCACTTCGCTGGCAGTTACGCCGTGCGACTGACACGCTTCCATGAAGTCCTGCTTGGTGCGGTGACCAATCCGGATTTCCAGGGACTCGCTCTGTTTTTCACGCCGTTTCATGTCATTTCCGACCCGCAAGACGGGCCGACCCTTGTTTCACACTGGCATCCGAGTGCGACCTGATCGGGCCACACACTGCCTGCCAAGAAGAACCGATTTGCCGTCCAGACGCACGCATTTTAACGTCCGGACATTGATTTCATTGGTGAAATTTTGGTCATGTGGGGTGCGAAAAGGCCGATCTGTCAATATACCGTCATCCCCCGGTGACCGCGCAGCGGGCATCCGGGGGACCTCAGCCAACCGGTTGGCGGGATAGTCGAGGTCCCCCGGATCACGACAGGTCGTGACCGTGGGATGAGGGTGGCTGTGGGCATTTTGCGGTGATGGTGGCTTCATCCCGCGACGCTATCGATGCCTTCGCTCGCGTATCCGCCGTCACAAATCCTTGCCTTGTCCCGGCGGGCCTGCCTCACTAGGCCACGAGCGCAGACCCACACCGCCGATCGGGGGCTTTCATGACGTTACGTATTTTCGCCATCGCCATGCTGTCGGGCCTTGTGGCCGCTTGCAGCCATTTGCGTGCACCGTCCGCCGAACCGGTTGCGGCTGACGGTCCGCCCGTGGTCATCATGATCGGCCTCGACGGATTGCGCTTTGACGCCATCGACCGGTACGACGCGCCGACCCTGCGCGCCCTCGCCGCGCGCGGCACCCGTCCGGAACGCATGCACTCGGTCATGCCGACCAAGACCTTCGTCAATTTCTACACCCTGGCGACCGGTCTTTACCCGGAGCATCACGGGATGGTCTCCAACTCGCCCTATGACCGGCGCCTCGATGAAACCTTCTCGGCCTCCGGCGGCAGCCCGCAGGATCCACGTTGGTGGGGCGGCGAGCCGATCTGGATCACCGCCGAGCAACAGGGCCTGCGCTCGCACATCATGTTCTGGCTCGGCTCGGAAGTGGAAATCCAGGGGACACGGCCAACGGTCTGGCATCCGTATGAGCACAACAAACCCTATGAAGAACGCATCGATGAAGTGCTGGCCTGGTTTGACGCCCCGCTGGCCGAGCAGCCGCGCTTCGCCGCCGTCTACATGGACCATGTCGACACGGTGCTGCACACCCATGGCGTCGACACCGCGCAGGAAGCCGCGGCCATTGCCCGGGTCGACGCGCTCGTCGGCGACCTGGTTGCCGGGCTGGAGGCGCGGGGCGTGATGGACCGCGTCACCCTGCTGATCGTCTCAGACCATGGCATGGTTGATGTCTCGACCGAGCGGACCATCACCATCGACACGCTCGCCGATCTGGACGGGCTGCATATTGACGAGTTCGCCAGCCGCTACAGCCCCGGTCCGGAATCCTTCATCATGGGTTATGGCGACGAGGCCACGGTCGAGCGCATCCATGCCGAGCTTCAGGGCGCCCATCCGCACCTGACCGCCTATCGGCGCCAGGACATGCCGGAGCACTGGCGTTTCGATCACCCCGATCGCGGCCCGGATCTCTTCGTCCTGGCCGATCCCGGCTGGCTGATCATCACCACCGAGACCGATCCCGAAAACCCCTATTTCACCAGTCTGCGGGCCACGCACGGCTATGACAATTTCGACGAAACCATGGGTGCGACCTTCATCGGCGTCGGCCCGATCTTCCCGCAAGGCGGCCAACCGGCCGCTTTCGAGAACGTCAATGTCTACGGCCTGATCGCCTGCGCTCTCGACCTCGAGCCGGCGGCGACCGATGGTAGCGCGGCAGAGGTGGAGCGGATCACGGGCGGACGCTGCCCGGCGGAGTAAGGCAGGATCGCAATGACGCAAATTGATCGACGTTTCGTTGTCGGCGCCCTATTGGCGACCGCCGCGAGCGGACCTGCCTTTGGTGCGCGCTGTCGCATTGCCCGCGCCAGCCTGGACGCCGGTTGGTGGCCCCGGCCCGGGTTGCCCGCCCGCATCCAGGAAATCTATCCGACCGTTCTCGATGGACGCATCTTTGTCGCTGGAGGACTGGAGGCCCGAGACGGACCCGATGTCGACGCGATCAGCGACCAGCTTTTCGTGATGCGCCGCCAGACCGAAGTTGCTATTGGCGATACGGAAGCGATCCGAATTGCCTGTGATTTCGATTGGGAAAGCCGAGCCCCCCTGCCCGAACCGCGCCACCATCCCAATCTCGTCGGCCATGACGGCTTTGTTTACGCAATCGGCGGTTTTCGGGCCGGCAATGGCGGCATCTGGGAGATGATCCCGAACACCACACGCTATGAGCTCGGCAGTGATGAATGGGTCGAGATGGCGCCCATGCCCGTGCCCTATGCCGAGACCTGCGCGGTGTCTCTGGGCGGCTTGATCCATGTCGCCACGGGGCGCCAGCCGGATGCCGCGGCCAATGCCAACTGGCCCGATCATGGCGATCGCGGCGATCATCTCGCCTATGACGCCAGCCGCGACAGCTGGACCCGCCGCGCCCCCAACCCCAATCCGCGCAACTCGGCAGCCGGGGCGGTGTTGAACGGGCAGTTTCACATTGTCGGCGGCCGCCGGGTCGGTGGCGGCAATTCGGACCAGCACGAGGCCTATGATCCCGTTGCCGATACCTGGCAGAGCCGGGCTCCCCTGCCCCAGGCTCAGGGGGGCCTAGCGGCAGCGGTGTCGGGCGGCAAGCTTGTCGCCTTCGGCGGCGAGTATTTCGACAATGGCGGCGGTGTCTATCCACAGGTCTGGATCTATGATCCGGAATTGGACCATTGGCAGGCGGGCCCGGACATGCCCACCCCGCGCCATGGTCTGGGCGGTGTCAGCCTTGGCGATGAAATCTACGCCATTGGCGGGGCATCGAGCGCCAGCGGCCGCAACACGACCAACCTCGTCCAGCGTCTGAGGCTCGCCGAATAGTTCGAACCGGTCAGCCCAGCTTGGTGATCATCAGCCAGACGATGGCCAGCAGCGCCGCAAAAGCGGGCCAGCCGAGCACGAACCAGATCCGCATCAGGCGATGAACATCATCGGGTATGTCGGGACCGGTAGCTTCGGCGAGGCGGCGCTTGACCCGCATCTGTATCCACACGACCGGCAGCCAGCAGGCGCCGATGAAGAGATAGAGCGCGACACTTGCGACCAGCCAGGGCGCGGTCAGCGACCATCCCGCGAGATGGGCGAGCGCGAGGCCGGAGAGCGGTTGCAGGACCACCGCGCTCGCCGTGAACACCCAGTCAGCGAGTACGACATGACGCGCGACCAACGCAAACCCGGCCCGGTCGCCGCTGCGCCAGGCCATCAGCATGAAAAACGCTATCGCCGCACCGGAGCCGAACAGGACGGCCGCGCCGAGGATGTGGACCAGGCGGAAAAGCGGATAGAGCTCCATCAACGCTCATCCTCGGTCGCGGCGATCATCAGCGCCAGCGCCATCATCGGGAAGACTTTCAGGATCGGACCCAGCGCATCGGCCCACAATTCGGGCAAGGTGATGCTCAGCGTGGCGATGTAAGCGAACGTGCCCGCGATCATGATCGTCGCCAGCCAGCGCACCCGCCACTTGGCCAGCATGCCCAGGCCCAGGGCGATATCGAACAGGGAGCCGAACCACAGCACCGGCGGCTGGGCGGCGTCGGAGAACCCACCTTCTGCCAGCACCGAATAGGCATGACCCCTGGCAATCGTCAGCGCCAGGACGCCGGTCAGCAGCCAATAAAGACCCAGCACCCAGCGCGCCAGCGGTCGGGCCAGGCCCAACCGCGCATGCCAGCGATCCTGCAGCCCGGCCGGATTGGCGCCGAGCCAATCGGTAAAGCCGCGCGGCTTGGCGCCTGTGGCAGCCAGCCATTCGGACGGGTCCCCCTCGACGTCGAAATCCAGCTGCTTGAGCGAATTGGTGCGCATCGAGGTGCGCACACCCATCCAACCCATCAGGTCCCCGAACGCAAAGGCCGGGCGTGCCAGCCAGCGCGGCACCGACCAGATGCGCGTGTCGCCAAAGCCCAGCCAGCGCCGATAGCCGCGCACGGTATCGGCCAGCGATACCCGTTCCGGCCCGGCGAGGTCGAAACTGGTGCGGGCTGGTGCATCCGGTTCGATCAAGTCGGCGACCGCCTGGCAGAGGTCATCCATCCCAATGGGTCGGAAAACCTGCCCGCCGCCGACGACCGGCGTCACGAAAGGCACACCGCACAGGCTGCGCACAAGCGCGGTGCCGCCATAGACATTGCGGGCCACCACCAGCGAAGGCCGCAGGACAAGCCAGTCCAGATCGCAGGCTTTCAGGGCCGCCTCCCCGGCGAGTTTGTCGCGGGCATAGGCAGACCCGGCAGCCTCGTCGACGCCGACCGCCGAGATGTGAATGACCCGCCTCACCCCGGCCTGCTCGCAGGCCTTGAACAGCGCGGCAGCGCCATCGACATGGGCCTTGCGGCTGCTATCGCCGAGCCCGTCCTGGAGCACGCCCACACAATTGATCACGGCATCAATGTCCGTGAGGCGCGGCAGCCAGTCATCGGCCGTGTCGCGGCGAAAGTCGCAGACGACCCAGTCGAGGTCAGGAGCCCGCTTTCGCGCCGCTTCAACGCCACGGGCTGCGGCGCGGACCGGATGCCCCGCTGCATCCAGATGGGCGGCGATGTGCGAACCGATAAATCCGCTCGCCCCGGCAATCAATACGCGCATGAAACACCCCTTCCGACCCGCCCTGCCGGCACTTTAACCAGACCGGCGCCGACCGGAAGAGGGTTGTCAGTCCGGATGCCTACCCACGGCGATAGTGGGAGGTCGCGTTTTCGAGGTGGAAGCTCATCCCGGTGACCTCGCCGAGGGCATTGCGATGGAATTCCAGCTCGGCAATCCCGACCGTCTGACTGAAACCGGGCATGACAAAACGGGTGGGCGTCAGGGCAATCAGGGGCTCGAACCGATCACCACCAGCCCGACCCGCCATCAAGCGACTGTCATCATCGAGACGGAATTCCAGCGCCGACTCGAAAATCCAGCCGACCATCTGCTGGCGCAAATCAATCGGGAAGCTTGGATCGACGCTGTAGGTGCCCACAAAACCCGCCAGATCAGACGCAGTCGGCTGCCTTTCCGGAAGGATGACCGGGCGGTTGAGGTTCCAGCCCATTGTGTCTGCAACCCCATTGCGGACCTCGTTGATCAACGCGCGGCCTTGGGCGCCGTTGGTCAGAATGACCAGACCGTCACCGGTCACCAGATGCCCTTCGATCCAGGTCTGGTAGGAATCGTTGGCGCCGCCATGATGGAAGATGAAACTGTCACCGGTGCCGGTCAGGCGCGGACCAAGGCCATGTTCGCCGGGGGCGATGCGGGTCATCATGGCGCGCGCCATGTCAGGTGACAGATAGCCGGGCTCGCCACGATACCCGCCGATCAATTGCGCAACCAGTCGGCCAAGATCGGCGGCACTGGTCCACAGGCCGGACGCCGCCATTTCCGGCATAGCCTCATAGCCGCGCGGCAGGGCCGTCGGCTGACCTGACCGGTCATGGGCACGCGCGATATTGCCCACCGTTTCGGGAAGCGGGTTGGCGAAGGTCGAGCGGTCCATGCCAAGCGGCGTAAACAGCTCGGCCTCGGCCAGCGCTTCAAAGCCGAGGCCCGACCGGTCGGACAGGTAGAGTTGGGCCAGGGTAAAACCACCCCCGGAATAGGCATAGCGGGACCCGGGCTCAAACCGGCGTTCCAGCGCATCATTTTGCGCCGGGCCGGTGCCGTCGAGGGTTTCAGTGACGCTGGGAAGCGCGGCACCGGGTTGGTAGTCCTCGAAGCCATGCAGGTTGAATCCCGCCGTGTGGGACAGGATGGCGCGCAGGCTGACCTGTGAGCCGAAGGGGTCACGACTGTCGGGCAGCGACCAAGTGGACAGGCCGGACAGCACGTCCGCATCCAGATCCAACCGGCCATCGGCGGCGAGGTGCAGGGCCAGAGCCGAGGTGGCGATCTTGCTGACCGAACCGGCCGAGAACAACGTATTGGGGGTCACCGGGTCCGGGCTGCCGACCTGCAGGACACCATGGCCTTGCAGGTAGACAATCTCGCCATCCTCGATGATGGCAATCGCCAGGCCGGGCACGCCGTAATGGTCCATCCGCTCGGCCAGCGTCCAGCTGACCGGCTGGCCTCCAGCCTGCAGGCGGGGGCGCAGGGCTTCGGCAAAACCGGCCGGCTGTACCTGGGCCATTGCCGGCGGCAGGGTCAGGCTGGCCACGGCCAGGCACAAGCCCAGCGGTCCCGCCCGACGGGCGATCCATTCAAACACCATGGTTTTCTCCAGTAAGATCAGGGGCGACAGGGTTGCCGAGACCGCCTACTCGCTCGGCGGACGGTGTTCGGCACCACGCGCTTCCAGCCAGGCCACGACATGGCCCTGTCCGGTCCGGCGCGCTTCGCTCAGCGGTGAGCGGTAGATCTCGCGTCCGCGGCGATCCCGTGCACGCACCGTCAGCGACAGATCGGCACCGGCTTCAGCGAGGCGTTCCATAACGTCGAGGTGACCTCGCTGGGCTGCATTCACCAGCGGCGTTTCATCGTGAAAGACATAGGCATCCGGGTCGGCGCCGGCCGCCAGCAGCAGGTCGACTGTGTCGACATGACCGCGTCCCGAAGCCGCGATCAGGGCGTTGCCATCACCGCGCTGTTCCGCATCGACATTGGCTCCCGCTGCCAGCAATTGTTGCACCAGATCGTCCCGGCCACGGACCGCCGCAGCAATCATCGGATTGCCGTCACCATCGATCCCCAGATCCGGGTTGGCTCCCGCTTGCAGCAGCGTCGCGACAGTCTCGGCATCGCCGCCACGTACAGCAGCAATCAAGGCCGTGCCATCGCCCCGATAGCGGATATCCGGATTGGCGCCACCAGCCAGCAACTCCCCGACCCGACCCGCCTGACCGCGGCGCGACGCCTGATAGAGGCGACCGTCCAGGTCAAGGGCGTCATCGAGATCACGCGCCGATGACGGACGATCGTCACGCCCGTCCATGGCGCCGGCTTCACCGAATTGCGGGGTCAGGACAAGGGCTGTCGCCGACAGGGCGGGGAGGAGGAGAACAAGACGCATGGGACTATCCTTTCGGGTGAGGTCAGAGGTGGCGGCCAGCCGGCCGACGCGGTGGGCCAGGCTGGAGCGTGAGGGGGCGGCCGCGAGGACCAGTGAGGCATGTCGGGTGCGGTCGCTGGCGGCATCAATCAGTGCCAGGGCCAGGTCTCGTGACTGTCCGGTGATCCGGGCCGCTTCGCGGTCGCAAAGGGTTTCGCGATTGCGCTCGAGCAGCGCCATCAAGGGCAGCAGCGGCAGGACCCACCACAGGCAGACCTGCAGGACGCGCAAGGCCAGCACGGTCCAGGCGTCGCCGCGGCGGGCATGCGCGATCTCGTGTTCGAGCACCGGTCGCGCGGCATGATCAAAGGTGAAACCGAGCGGCAGCAGGATTTGTGGTCGCCGATAGCCGGCCAGCAGAGGCGTCGCCACCGCATCGCTGACCGCCAGCGGCAGGTCGGCAGACAGCCGCATGCCCGGCGGACAGGCCACAGTGCGCGCCGCCGATCGCATGCGGACCAGCGCGACCAGATCGCGGGCAAGGCGGACGGTCATGACGGCAGATCCCGCCAGCCAGACCCATAGCAGGACAGGGCCAAGCACCGCCCAGACGTCAGTTGAAACGGCTTCGGGCATGGTGACCGCGGCGACAGGACCGGCAGTGCTCGTGGGCCGGGCCGCTTCCTGTGAGATCTCAGCGGTCATGGCTTGCGGCTGGCCGGAGGCAGCTGCCGGGTCGGCTGCGGACATATCCGGCGCGGCCCGCAAGGCGAGGAGAAAGACCAGCGGGATGACGATCAGCGCCGCCAGGGCCAGGTCGTGGCGTTCGCGCACGAAACGGGCCGGCAGCAGGCGGTCGACTGCCACCACAATACCCGCCAGGCCGGTCGCGGCGATCAGGGCGGCGGCGGCCGCGAGGAGGAGCGGGTCGGTTGCCATCACCTTGCCTCCCCATCCGGATTTTTCTCGCCCGCACCATCCGGACCGGACTGTTCCAGCACGGCTGCGCGCAGGTCTTCAATGTCTTGCAGGCTCAGTTTCTCTGCTCGCACGAGATGCTGCGCGAGGCTTTGGGCGGAACCGCCGAACAGGGTGCGCACCATTGATCCCAAAGCCTGATTGCGGGCCCCGTCGCGGGTCAGCACGGGCGAGTAGATATGGGCCCGACCGGCCTTGCGAAAATCGACATGTCCCTTGTCGGCCATGATCCCGATCGTTGTGAGCACGGTGGTATAGGCGAGGCCGAACTCGGCATGCAGTGCATCGGTGATCTCGCGCACGCTGGCTTCGCCGCGCGTCCACAGCACCTCCATGATGCGCTGCTCGGCTTCGGTCAGTTGGGGGGAGGCAGGGCGGGCCATCTACGAATTCCTTAGTTGATGACCACAGACCTCCCACATGGCGCCTGCTTCATCAACTAACAAATTAGTAAGTCAGGACGAAATCCGACACCGGACGGCCATCAGGTCCAGTGTCGGAGGCTTGCAGGTTGCGCTATTCGGCCGATGTGGCGGCCGCAACAGCCGCCTGCATCATGTCGAGATTGTTCTGCAGATTGACCGAGACACGCTCGCGTACCGAAGGCCACCGGCTTTCCACCATCAGCCACTCATCCCCGGTCAGGGTCTGACCGTTCACGGCGGCGAAATAGGCGTTGGTTCCAAACGAACAGGCCCACCAGGGCGATGCCTGGCTGGCAAATGCGCCATCGGTCTCGATGACATGTTCGATCGCCGCAATCGTCAGCTCGGGCCGCGAGGCAATCACCTGGACCACGGTCTCGCCGGCATAGGCCGAAGCCTCGTTGATGACATCAAGGGCCGATGAATCAAGGCAACGCGCGGCGTCATACATGGTCCGCGACCGGCCCAGAAAATAGGCCTGGACGGCGAACTCGGGGTCGGACTCCGCAGTCAGGCGTGCCAACTCGAACAGGAAGAAGGGCGGGTTGAGATCGCGCGAAGACCACAGCGTCTGGGCCACCTCGAGCACACTGTCACCTGTCCCTGACTGGAGCTGATTGAGCAGGCCCAGAACATCGCCCCATGCCATTTCACCGACGACGAAATGGGCTTCGCCCTCCTCGCCACCCAGCGGCACAATCACGATTTCCGGCGACCGGGCGTTGGCGTCGGCGGATGCGTCCTGGGCACCCGCGATGCCGACCGCCAGAGAGGCGGTCAGCAGCCCGGAAGCGATCAGACGGGTCAGGCTAGAACGGGATTTCATCATCGAGATCGGCATTGCGGAAGTCTTCCTTCGGTCCGTCCATGGAACGCTGCCCGCCACCGGAGCCACCGCCCATTTCATTCTGGCCACCGCCGCCATAGCCGCCGCCGGAGCCGCCTTCATTGCGGCCGTCCAGCATGGTCAGCTCACCACGGAAGCGCTGCAGCACGACTTCGGTCGAGTATTTCTCCTGACCGTTCTGGTCGGTCCATTTGCGGGTCTGGAGCTGGCCCTCGATATAAACCTTGGAGCCCTTCTTGAGATAGTTCTCGGCAACCTTCGCAAGATTGTCATTGAAGATCACGACGCGGTGCCATTCGGTCTTCTCGCGGCGCTCGCCGGAGGACTTGTCGCGCCAGTTTTCAGACGTCGCGACCGACAGATTGACGACCGGGTCGCCATTGTTCATGCGGCGGATTTCAGGATCACGTCCCAGATTGCCGACCAGAATTACCTTGTTGACGCTTCCCGCCATCGCCCGTTCTCCATCCTTGCGTCCGCGCCTCTCCGGGCGGGTCGCCTAGTGTTCACATTCTGTTCCGCAGGTCAATCCGAGCCCGCGAGTCGGGGTGATTTGAGAGGAGGCAAGGCGCAGAGTCCAGCCGGACGACTCAGGGCGTTCGCAGCCGTCGCCCCCGGCCTCCTGCCACCGTGCTGTCAGTTGTTTCCCGCCCGGCGCTGGACCCGGCGGGATCGGCGTCCTATTTCCTACCGATCACGTCGTGCACTGGACAGGCCGCACGATGTTCCCCTAACGTTCCGATCCGGTTGCGATTCCCAACCGACAGGCGCGACCGAACGGAGACTGGCTAAGGCATGGCGCTCGACACAATCCGCGTGCAAGGCGCGCGCGAACACAATCTGAAGAATGTTTCCGTGGACCTGCCGCGCGACAAGCTGATCGTGTTCACCGGCCTGTCCGGCTCCGGCAAGTCCTCGCTCGCCTTTGACACCATCTATGCCGAGGGCCAGCGGCGCTATGTCGAGAGCCTGTCAGCCTATGCCCGGCAGTTTCTTGAACTGATGTCGAAGCCGGACATGGACTCGATCGAAGGCCTGTCGCCAGCCATCTCGATCGAGCAGAAGACAACCTCGAAGAACCCGCGCTCCACTGTCGGCACGGTCACCGAGATCTACGACTATATGCGGCTGTTGTGGGCCCGGGTTGGCGTGCCCTACTCGCCCGCCACCGGCCTGCCGATCGAGAGCCAGACCGTCAGCCAGATGGTCGACCGGCTGACCGCTCTGGAAGACGGATCGCGGCTTTACCTGCTGGCCCCCGTCGTTCGCGGCCGCAAGGGTGAGTATCGCAAGGAATTCGCCGAATGGCTGAAGGCCGGCTTCCAGCGGGTCAAGGTCGATGGCGAGTTCTACACGCTGGAAGACGCTCCCGCGCTCGACAAGAAATTCAAGCATGACATCGACGTGGTGGTGGACCGGATCGTCATCAAGCCAGAGATGGAAAGCCGCCTCGCCGACAGTCTGGAGACGGCCCTGCGCTTGGCCGATGGCCTCGCCGTCGCCGAATTCGCCGACCGCCAGGACGACAAGGGCAAGCCGGAACGGATGATCTTCTCGGAGAAGTTCGCCTGCCCGGTCTCCGGCTTCACTATTTCGGAAATCGAGCCGCGGCTGTTCTCCTTCAACAACCCGTTCGGCGCCTGCCCGAAATGCGACGGCCTCGGCCAGTCACTGAAGTTCGACGAGGACCTCGTCGTACCGGACCGCGACAAGCCCCTGTCCGATGGCGCGATTGCGCCGTGGAGCCGGGCGACCTCGAAGCTCTACCAGCAGACCCTGCAGGCGCTGGCCGGCCATTTCGGCGGCGACATGTTCCAGTCCTGGCGCGCCCTGCCCGAGCCCTTCCGCAAGATCGTGCTGTTCGGCACCAAGGAGAAGGTCACCTTCGTCTATGAGGACGGTCTGCGGAAGTTCGAGACCCAGAAGCCCTTCGAGGGCGTCATCCCCAATCTCGAGCGGCGCTGGCGCGAGACCGACAGTAGCTGGGTGCGCGAGGACCTTGCGCGCTTCCAGTCGGCCCAGCCGTGCGAGACCTGCGGCGGACGCCGCCTGAAGCCGGAGGCGCTCAGCGTCAAGATTGACGGCCAGGACATCACCGACGCCTCGAAACTCTCCATCCGCCATGCCCGCGACTGGTTTGGCGCAGTCGAAGCCACCCTGACGCCGAAACAGCAACAGATCGCCGAGCGCATCCTCAAGGAAATCCGGGAACGCCTGAAATTCCTCGTCGATGTCGGTCTG
The DNA here is from genome assembly GCF_034670125.1 of Maricaulis sp. GTDB lineage: Bacteria > Pseudomonadota > Alphaproteobacteria > Caulobacterales > Maricaulaceae > Maricaulis. The sequence continues at coordinate 25,438 of NZ_JAXMOC010000010.1, read as the reverse complement.
GACTATCTCACCCTCGACCGGGCATCGGGCACGCTGTCGGGCGGCGAAAGCCAGCGCATACGTCTGGCCAGCCAGATCGGCTCGGGCCTGACCGGCGTGCTCTATGTGCTGGACGAACCCTCGATCGGCCTGCACCAGCGCGACAACACACGCCTGCTGGAAAGCCTGCGCGGACTGCGTGACCTGGGCAATACGGTGATCATTGTCGAGCATGACGAGGAAGCCATTCTCACGGCCGACTATGTTGTCGATCTGGGGCCTGCTGCCGGCGTTCATGGCGGCGAGGTGGTCGCCTCCGGTACGCCGGCCGAAGTGATCGCCAATCCGGCCAGCCTGACCGGTCAGTATCTTCGCGGCACGCGCCGGATCGAGGTGCCGACCAAACGCCGAAAGATCGACAGGAAGCGGATGGTGAAAGTGGTCGGCGCGACCGGCAATAATCTCAAGACCGTCGACGCGGAATTCCCGCTAGGCGTGATGTCCTGCGTGACGGGTGTGTCGGGCGGCGGCAAGTCGACCCTGACCATCGAGACTTTCTACAAGGCCGCCGCGCGCAAGCTGCAAAAGGCCCAGCAGGTCCCCGCCCCGCACGACCGGATCGAGGGGCTGGACCGGCTCGACAAGGTGATCGATATCGACCAGTCGCCGATCGGCCGCACGCCACGCTCCAATCCGGCCACCTATACTGGCGCCTTTACCCCTATCCGCGAATGGTTTTCCCAACTGCCCGAAGCCAAGACGCGCGGCTACAAGCCGGGCCGCTTCTCCTTCAATGTGAAGGGCGGACGCTGTGAGGCCTGCCAGGGCGATGGCGTGGTGAAAATCGAGATGCACTTCCTGCCCGACGTCTACGTGCCTTGCGATGTCTGCCATGGCAAACGCTTCAATCGCGAGACGCTGGAAGTCCAGTTCAAGGGCAAGTCGATCGCCGACGTGCTCGACATGACGGTCGAGGAAGGCGCCGACTTCTTCAAGGCCGTGCCCGCCGTGCGCGACAAGATGGAGACGCTGAAACGGGTCGGTCTGGGCTATGTCAAGATCGGCCAGCCGGCGACCCAGCTCTCCGGCGGTGAGGCCCAGCGGGTCAAGCTTTCCAAGGAGCTCTCCAAACGCGCTACCGGCAAAACGCTCTACATCCTCGACGAGCCGACAACGGGCCTGCATTTCGAAGACGTCCGCAAGCTGCTCGAAGTCCTGCACGAGCTGGTCGAGGCCGGCAATACAGTCGTGGTCATCGAGCACAATCTCGACGTCATCAAGACCGCCGACTGGCTCATCGATCTGGGTCCCGAAGGGGGAGACGGCGGCGGCGAAGTGGTCGCCGTCGGCACACCGGAAGACGTCGCCAAGGTCGAGCGCAGCTGGACCGGGCGCTATCTCGCGCCGATGCTGGAGCGGGCCAAGGAATTGCGGAAGAAGGCGGGCTGAGGCCTACCCTTCGGTGGCCTCCCGTTCGACCTGTTCAATCGCCCGGGTCCAATCGTCGTCACGACCGCTGATTGCCAGCGCCGAATAGGCGGCGACGCTGTAGCTCATTAGTGTCACCGGCAACTGCACGGCCAGGCTGACAAACAGGGCCGGCGCCAGTGTGGTCAGGGCCGGGCGCTCGCCGCCCGGCATCATGTCATTCATGGCCTGTGCCAAAGACAGGCTCGGCACCAGACTCCCGATCGTCATGGCAACAAGCCCGAGGACGACGCTGGCCACCACGATCACCAACCAGGCCAGGAAGACCGAGACGACCTTGCCGTCCATGGCCCGCCATGTGTCAACGACCGCAAATCTGTGTGTCATCGCGCTCAGCGCGGCCGCCGGGGTCAAGCGGATTGATATGTAAATTGCGACAATGCCCAGCGCCGGGACCGCGACGAATGCCAGCGCGATAAGCGCCGGCACCAGCTGGGCCAGCAGGAAACCAACCAACAGGACCATCGCCATCGCCGCCCACATCGCAAGCACGATCGCCACCAGCACGAAGATGGCCCACATCTCCTCGCGCCCGAGACGGAACGGAAAGACACCATTGCCGCGCCCTGTTGTCAGGAGACGCATCCAGGCCGCGAACGGCAGGGCCCAGCTGAGGAGCCCGATCGGGATTACCAGGGCGAGGCTGGAAAAATAGTCGCCGAGCATGGCGGACTGATCGGCGCTGCCGAGGTCGGGGACAGGCTGGATCGACACTTGAACGAGGCCGATGACACACAGCCACACAAAGCTCCAGCCGGTCAGGTTCCAGGTTTCCGCTGGCCGCAGCTTGCCGACCGTCAGGAACAGGGCGACGGCGTTCATTGGATTGATCGTGTTCATGCTTTCCCCGAAAACTGGTTGATTGTCGGCTTGGTCCTGCCAGCGCGGTGCACCGGTGTCAGGCCGGATCGGCAGACGTCTCATCCGCCGCCTCAACCCCATGATCCGCCGCCTTGCCCTTGAAGGCCCAGTAGAGCGTACCGGCCAGCAGGACGACGGTCGTCACGGCGCTGGCTTCCGGGCCGAACACGCCGCCGGTCAGCCACCAGGCGGCGTCGGGGGCGTCGGCGAGATCGATCAGGATCGGGCTGACCGGGCTGTCATGGCCGCTGACCGGCAGGCCGAAGCCCGACGCCAGCAGCCAGTTCCACGCCGCATGCCAACCGCACACGCCCCACAGGGAGCCTTCCTTGATCGCGTAGAGCGACAACATCACCCCGACCAGCAGGATGTTGGCGAGGCCGAAAGCCAGTTCTGCCGACATCGCGATATTGGCCCCGTGCAGGAGCGAGAAGATCGCCGAATTGACCACCACACCCCAGACAATGCCATGGCGCGAGGTGATGACCCCCATCAACCAGCCGCGCATGAGGACCTCTTCGGTCGAACCCTGCACAATGAAACCGAGCAGGACCCAGGCTGCTGGGATCAGCACCGCCAGGGCGACCGAGCCGCCAGCCTCGACCTGATAGCCGCCCAGCAGCCAGATACCGCCGACGACAACCGCGAGAAAGGCCAGTCCCAGACCGTAGCCGCGCAGGAAACGTCCGACGAAATTTGCGTTGAGGCCGATCGCAGCGAGCGGTCGACGCTCGAACAGGATGACCCAGAGAAAGACCAGGATGGCGCCCGGCGCGAATGTGCCGATCAGCGTGTAGGTGAGGCCCTGCCAGGTGTCATCCGAGGTCCCGTCCATCGAGACATAGCCGAGGAAGACGCCGGCAATCGCACCGATTATCGCCCCGAGAATGAGGAGGATGACGGCCATCGGGATGGCCGCCGCTGTCCAGGTCCGGCGCGCCCGCGGCCCGCGTGTCGAATAGATCTCCCGTCCGGCCATGCCTGTCCCCTGCTGCCCGAAGCTGCGTTGTTCGACCGGAGGTTAGGCAGAAGGCGACCGGGCTTGCAAGTCAGCACGGCCGCCGTTTGCCGTCACGCCAAGGCGAGTCATCCCTCGGTTGGCGACGCGCCCATCGGATGGTCGGCGGCCAGCTTCGGTGAATCACCCGGCTCGCCCTCGCCGCCGCTGCGGACGCGGACCGCATTGTAGGCACCGATCGAGTGCCAGACGGCTTCCAGCATCACCTGGATGGCGTAGAGCAGGACAAAGCCGACGACGAGGCCGATCACGGTTCCGGGTTGACTGAGGCTGGCCTGAAGACTGGCCAGTGCGGTGTCCGGGTCAATGTGACCGCCATGATCGGCGAGCTCCACGAGATCGATGAAGGCCGGAAAAACCGCAGCGAACAGGGCCAGCTGGACGACAAAACCGATCGTGCCGCCGATTACCATCATGATGACATAGGCGACGACATAGCTGACCAGCATGTGCCAGAACACGCCCTTGCTCGCGTCCCAGCTCTCGAAGAAGCGCATGCGACCATCCAGCACAGTCAGCGCCGGTGCCGACGCCAGCCGGACTGCCAGCACCAGCAGGCCCACCAGGACGACGAGAAAGGCCAGTCCCGCGATCAGGACACCACCAAAGCCGACGGCTGCAGAGTCGCCTCCACCATGGGCAAGCATGACAGCGCCGAAACCGAGGAAGCCGATCACCGTCGCAGCACCGAAATAGGCGACACTGGCGACAACCAGATACATCAGATTGACGCCGATCAACCGGATCTCGTCGCCTCCCAGGCGGATCGGGACCACAGGCTTGACTTCACCCTTGGTCAAGAAGCGCAACCAGGCTGCCTGGAACATGACCGCGAACAGGATGGACAGCGGGATGATCAGGAAGCCATAGGTCAGGAAGGGCATCACGATGTCGAAGACATAGCGCAATTCCTCGGCCTCGCTGAGACCGCCCAGTGAGTCAGCCTTGATCAGCTCGAACAGATTCAGGTAGGCCGGGCCCATCATCATGACCGACATGGCAACAAGCGCCGTGGCACATATCGCCTGGAAGGCGAACAGCCATAACGCGCTGCCCGGTTTCTCGCCGAAGCGGATGAAGAACCAGAAAATGCCCTTGCCGATATCGAAGCTCTGAGTCGCCATGATGTGTCCCCTGCCCTGTGTGGTTGAGGCTCACATCATGCGCGTCTGGAGGCCATGCGCCAGCGGGAACGAGGGCGAGATCGTCCCGCTATGCGTTGTCGGGCACCCGCAGCGTGTGAAAATGGGCGTAAAGTCCGGCCACGACCGGCAGATTGACGATCGCGAACAGGCCGGTCAGACGCAGGTATTCCGGAATCCGGACGAAGCCACCGGCGGTCAGCAGGTCATCGCCAAGCGCCACCGGAACCATCAGCAGGCGGTCACCCAGCAGGGCGCTGACCAGTTCATAAAGCGCGATTTCAACAGCCACCAACGGGGCAAGGGCGACCAGCATGGTCGTCAGGATGCGCCAGGCCTGTCCCTCGCTCAGCGACCAGACCGACAGGACCCGAACCGAGCGTTGGGCGAAACTGGCCGGAAAGGACAGGCACAGCCGCGCCACCAGCCAACCGACCAGCAACAGCGCCAACCCATTGACCACCCAGACGGCGGTCCAGTCGGCGGTTGTGAGATATTGCATCGCCATCGGCAGGTCGATGCCGGTCGCCTCGGCGTCAATGCCGGCCCGTTCGACCGCTCCGGCGGCGACCGTCCCGAACACGACAATCGCAAACATGGCAGCCAGCAGAGCGACGATCAGGACCAGGGCCGCGTTCAACATGGCGACCACGAACAGCCGCCACTCATCCGCCGATAGCCGCAAACCCCATTGGCCGTCATATTCATCACGCACGGCGAGACGGAAGGTCATCGCCGAAAAGGCCAGACTGCCAACGGTCAATGCGATCAGGGCGACGGCATCCAGGGTCAGCCAGAAACCGGTCAGCTCAGCCGACTGGGCCATCTGGCCCAGCCACAGCTTGATGGCGTAGGCGAGCGTGAAGGGCAGACCGGCGAGCACGAAACGCTGCCAGTTGGCGACCAGCAGACGATAGGCCGCAGACACGCTGGGCAGGACGGCAATGGGCTGGCTCGACATGACGGCTCCAATTGGTTCGCCGCCAGAGATACCGCCCTGCCCGAAAGGATCAAGCGCGACGCACGGTCGCGTCAGCGCTGCATGCGAAAGTCAAAGCGGGTTTCGACGCCCTCGCGCCGCACCGGTTCACCGTCGCGCGTGGCCGGTTCATAGGTCCATCGCTCCACAGCCTCGATGGCGGCCTCCTCGAAGACGCCCGGCGGGAAAGCCCCCGTGACCTCAATGGCGTCAGCCCGCCCCTCCTCGGTCACGGCGAAGGTCAAATAGACCACACCATCAAGATCGGCATAGGCTGCACCCATTGGGTAGTCGGGCGGGTTGCGTCGCACCGGGACCGCATCGCAGCACGCGTCCTCGGCCTCCGCCTCAGCCTCATCTTCACTCTCCGCATACCGTTGGTCGGCGGCGCCGTCGCTGTACAGATCGGAATGGAAGCGATTGGCTGCGAGGCGCTCATCCAGGCGTGCAAAAGCAGCCTCCTGCACGGCTTCATCATCATCGTAGAGATTGCCTTGGGCCGAGACCAGCGCGGCCCAGATGGTGCGGCGATCCGGATGGTCCGGCGCGGTATCACTGACGACATCGATCGCCATGTGGAGGGAATAGCTTGCGTCCTCGAATTCATGGTCGAGCGTTCGGGCAATGCCCGAGTAGAAATGCGCCAGCCCGTAGCTTGAGTGTGGCTCCTGCAGCGTGCGTTCAAACTCGGCAACCGACCGCAGCGCCGCCTCACCCGCTTCATCAATCCGTCCGCGTCCCATCAGCAGCGCGGCGCGGGTCAGGAATGCATCGCCCGCAAACTCCGACGCCTCGCCCAAATCAGCCCCTATCTCTTCAAGAGCATCAATTGCGTTGCGCGAGCAGGAATAAGCGTCAATACGATCCTGATTGGAAAGCGCGGCCAGCGACGCATTGTGCCAACGCCAGGCCCGCTCCACAGGGTCAGCGTCAGCCCTGTCCGAGAGCCGTGCGGAAATTCGCCAGGCAGTTTTGGACGTTTCAAAATCCTCGTGTAATGAGGCGGCGAAGCCATAGTTTTCCGCCAGGGTCGCCAGCGTTGCGCGGTCAATATCAGCCTCATCGCCTGCCTCATAGGCGCGGGCCGCCGCTTCCAGCAAGGCGTCCGCATCGCCGGCATCCAACGCGGCCTGGTAATCCCGATAAGCCTGGGTCACATCAGGCGGCAAACCTTGGGCACCAGCTGTTGCCGTGACCAATATCGCCAAAACCGCAACCCACACCTGCCTCATAACGCAACCCCCCGTTGATCATCAGCTTTATCCGGGCAAGCACAGGCGTCAAGCCCGCCGCCCTGCCCGCCACCGCTTGACTCCCCCGCCCCCCGGTTCGATATGCCGCGCATGACAGATCAAGCAATGAAACCCGTTCACGTCATCGGCGGCGGCATGGCCGGCTCCGAGGCGACCTGGCAGCTCGTCTCCAAGGGCGTGCCCGTCATCCTGCACGAGATGCGCGGCGTGAAAGGCACCGATGCCCACCACACCGACGGGCTGGCCGAACTGGTGTGCTCGAACTCCTTCCGCTCGGATGATCACCGCACCAATGCGGTTGGCCTCCTGCACGAAGAGATGCGCCGCCTCGACTCGATCATCCTGCGCCAGGGTGATGCCGCCCGCCTGCCCGCCGGCGGGGCGCTGGCCGTCGATCGGGATGTGTTTTCGCAGGCGGTCACCAAGGAGCTGTCCGAGCATCCGCTGGTCACCATCAGTCGTGAGGAAATCCCGTCCCTGCCGCCGGAGGACTGGGACAGCGTGATCATCGCCACCGGCCCTTTGACCTCGGAAAGCCTGTCCGAGGCCATCCTGAAGGAAACCGGCGAAGGTGAACTGGCCTTCTTCGATGCCATTGCCCCCGTCGTCTATCGCGACAGCGTCAATACCGAGAAGGCCTGGTTCCAGTCACGCTATGACAAGGGTGACACCGATGCCGAGCGCAAGGCCTATCTCAACTGCCCGATGGACAAGGACCAGTATGAGGCCTTCATCGATGCGCTGATCGCGTCGGAAAAGACCGAGTTCAAGGAATGGGAGGCCAACACCCCCTATTTCGACGGTTGCCTGCCCATCGAAGTCATGGCCGAACGCGGCCGCGAGACATTGCGTCACGGACCGATGAAGCCGGTCGGCCTGACCAATCCGCACAATCCGACCGTGAAACCCTGGGCCATCGTCCAGCTGCGTCAGGACAATGCGCTGGGAACGCTGTTCAATCTCGTCGGCTTCCAGACCAAGATGAAATACGGCGCCCAGGGTGAAGTCCTGCGCATGATCCCGGGGCTGGAGGAGGCGCGCTTTGCCCGCCTCGGCGGTATCCACCGCAACACCTTCCTCAATTCACCGAAACTTCTGGACGCGCAATTGCGCCTGAAGAGCCAGCCGCGCCTGCGTTTCGCCGGTCAGCTGATCGGTGTCGAGGGCTATGTCGAAAGCGCGGCGATGGGCCTTCTGGCCGGTCGCTACGCCGCCGCTGAGCGCCTGGGCACCCGCCTGACCCCGCCACCGGCGACCACGGCGCTCGGCGCCCTGATCGGTCATGTCACCGGCGGTCATCTGGATGGCGGCAAGGGCTCGTTCCAGCCGATGAATGTCAATTTCGGCCTGTTCCCGCCGATCGAGCAGCCGACCGTCGACGCTGAGGGCAATCGCATCAAGGGCAAGGCCAAGACCCCGGCCCGCAAGGCCGCCATGTCCGAGCGGGCGCTGGCGGACCTGGCACGCTGGCAGGCCGGCTGAACGACACGCCAGCGTTGATTAGCGGGCGGTCTCCCGGCTAACCTCCTGCGAGGCTGACATCGAGTCGGCAAGGTATTTGGGGGACAATCATGTTTTCACGCGTCATCGCCGCTTTCGCGGCTGCCGTTTCCGTGGCCACCGGCAGCCTGGCCCAGACCCAGGCGCCGCCTGCGGTCGAAGCCTTCAGCCGTCACCCCCAGATCGCCGTACCGGTGATTTCACCCGATGGTCGCCGCATTGCCATGCTGTCGCAGGCCGGCGGCCAGCAGATCGTATCAGTGCTGTCGCGCGATGGTGAACCGCCAGCCGGGGCCAACGTGTCGGATGTACGCGTCAGCCGGTTGTTCTGGGCCAGCGACCGGATGTTGATCATCGTGGCGTCTGTCGCACGCGATAACGGCCAATGGGGTGCCGATGATTACACGACCATGTACGCGCTCGACCTCGAGCGTCCTGATCGCCTGAGGGACCTGCCGGGGATTGCACTTGGCGTCGTGCCTGAAACCGGTGACCTGGTCATTGGCGGCCGCCGGGACGGTGGTTCCGGGCTTGCAGCCATGAACCCCGCGACCGGACTGGAACGCACCATTGCGCGATCAGACGGACGCTATTTCGGCTACGCCCTCGATGCGAGCGGCACGCCGGTCGCGCGGCTCCGGTACAATGTTATCACCAGCGAGTACGGGCTGGAAACACGCAGCGGCGAGTACTGGACGACCGTACAGGAACGCACCGAACCACAGCTCACGACCTCCATGTGGGGTGTCATGGCGGGTTCGCCGGGCGAGCTGGTCTTCACCGACCGGCCCAATGAAGGCGGCCGTCGCCTTTACTCGGTTTCGCTTGAAACCGGGGAGCCGGTTCGCGTGCTCTTCCAGGACGACGAGTTCGACCTCACCACACCCTTGTTCGACTACTACACCAACACCGTACTCGGCGCCCGCATCGATCGCGAAATGCCGACCTATGTGTGGTTTGACGACGGGATGACGAATATTCAGGTGTCTCTCGAAGCCGCCATTCCCGATGCCTATGTCTCGATTTTCTCATGGTCGCGCGACCGGACCCAGTTCACGGTCGCGGCCTATCGCGAGAACCGGCCCACCGAGTATTTCCTGTTTGACGCGACCGTGATGTCGCTGGCCTCCCTGGGCAATGCCTTCCCGGAACTGGCCAACAGCGTCCTGCCCCAACGCCTGTCCATTCGCTATCGTGCCAGCGACGGGACTTCGATCCCGGCCTATCTGACCCTGCCGGACGGAGACGGACCGCATCCGCTTGTTGTCCTGCCGCACGGTGGCCCGGCCGCCCGTGACACCGGCGGGTTCGACTATCTCGCCCACTTCCTCGCCAGCCGCGGTTACCTGGTCCTGCAACCCAATTATCGCGGATCGAGCGGCTATGGTGTCACCTGGGAACAGGCCGGCTGGGGCGAGTGGGGCCGCGGCGTGATGCAGTCCGACCTCACGGATGGCATGAATGCCATGGTCCGCGCCGGCTATGCCGCCGAGGGCCGGGCCTGCATTGTCGGAGCCAGCTATGGTGGGTATGCAGCCCTCGCCGCTGCCACGTTCACGCCGGATGCCTTCCAGTGTGCCGCAGCCATCGCACCGGTTACCGATCTCTGGGAGATTGCGCGCAATGCCGACCTCTGGGGCGGCTATCAATCGCCTTACTCCCGCTTGCTGGCCTCGCGCCTGACGGGAACCGAAGAGCTGCCGGACCGTGACCAGGCTGCCCATATTTCACCGGCCGACCACGCCGATGCGGTGCAGATCCCGGTCCTGCTGATTCACGGCCGTGAAGACAGCGTGGTGGATGACGAACATTCCGACATCATGAACCGCGCCCTCGAACGTGCCGGCAAGGATGTCACCTACATCCACGAGCGCGAGCTCGACCATTGGCTCACCGGCCCGAGCATGCGTGAACTGGTCCTGCGCAATGTGGAAGCCTTCCTCGCCGAGCATCTCGGCGAGTAGTCGTGCAGATCCCCGGTCAGGGTCTGTCTACCAGGGCAGGTCCTGACCGGAGACGTGGTAGAAGCGGCCGCTCATCACCGGATTGCCGTAGGCACGAGCGATGAGGTCGAGCTGACCCGATACCGATTCCTGCACCGTCAGCTGCCCATTGGGGCCACCCATGTCGGTTTTCACCCAGCCGGGATGAAGGGTCAGCACGACGATGCCGCGATCCTTAAGGTCGATGCTCAGCGATTTGCCGATCGCATTGAGCGCCGCCTTCGAAGACCGGTAGCCGTAGCCGCCGCCGCTGCCATTGTCGCGGATCGAGCCCATGCGGGATGATTGCAGGGCAACCACCTTCATTTCCGACGCCGCCACCTGATCGACAAAGGCCTCGACCAGGGCCAGGGGCGCGATCGAGTTGACCTTGAATTCCTCCAGCATCGCCGCTCCCGCCGCGCCGCCGAACTTGCGGGTTTCGGGCGCCATCATGCCGGCATTGGCGAACAAAAGATCGACCGGACCGGTGACCGCCTTGGCCAGAGCCTCCGCGCTGGCCGGATCGGCCGCGTCATAGGCGTGCAGGTCCAGCTTGCCGTCACCGACGGGAAGCGCGGCCAGCGCGTTCGCCGCCTCCGGTGCGCGCACGGCGGCGCTGACATGCCAGCCGCGCTCGAGCAATTGCCGGGCATGTTCCAGCCCCAGTCCTCGATTGGCTCCGGTGATCAGCGCGTGGTGCATGGGTGTTCTCCTTGATTGCGACCATGTTGAACGCGAGCGGGCCCCCGAAGCAAGACCCTGCCGCTGTCTAGCGACCGGTCAGGGCCAGCCAGGTCAATCGCAGCCGACGACCGAGCGGATTGAGGTCCGGTGCGATCTGGTAGGGGCTGTCCGGCAATCGGTCGAGATAGGTGCCCGCCAAACAGCAATATCCGATCGCCGGGACGGCGTCAGCCGGCAGCGGACCGGCGCTCTTGATGACCTCGCAGGCTGCCCGGGCGGCCTTGATGACAGGCTGTCGCGCGGCCTCGACCTTCTCGCGTCCCAGCCCTTGGGCCAGCATGGCCGGGGTGGCATCCTGCCGCGCCAGCTCGTCAGCCCCGACCGGCGCCCGGCCGATCCGCGCCCGCTGCGGGAAGGTCCGCAGCAACCCGGTCAGCCCCCAGGCGCGTCCGGCGGCCACCGCCAGCTCTGGCGAAACACTGTCACTGGCGTCAACGAGGCGCAGAGCCAGACGCAGCAGCACTCCGGCGGTCGCATCCACATGGGCGAGCACATCATCCAGATCGGCGAAGGGCCGGGCCGAAATGTCGTCGAAGCGGGCCTCGATCAGCGGCATCAGGTCAGCCGGATCGATCCGGTCGCCCAGTCGGGCCAGCCCCTCGGTCACCTCATGGCGCCGCACCTTGGGCGGGCTGGCGCCCAGATCGGTCACGGCGTCGCGCCACCAGGTCAGCTTCATTTCGCCGATCAGGCTTTCCGACGGCGACAGGGCGACGCGGGCCAACTCGTGATTGAGGCCGTACAGCGCCTGCAGCCCGGCCCGCTGGTCTGGCTGCGCGAACATCGCGCACAGATAGCGATCCGGGTCGGCATTGCGCAGCAGGCTGTCGATTTCTGCCCCCATCATGCGTCTCCCCGGTGGACATCGCCGCCACGCGCACCATATGTCCGGGCATGAAAACGGCCCACCGGGCCATCATCCTTCCCGTCTACGTCACTGTAAGAGGTTCCCATGGCTTTCACCCTGCCCGATCTGCCCTATGCCAAGGATGCACTGGCCCCCCATATCTCCTCCCAGACGCTCGATTTCCACCACGGGAAACACCACAACGCCTATGTCGGCAAGCTGAACGGGCTGGTCGAGGGTACCGATATGGCTGCCCTGTCGCTGGAAGACGTGATCCGCCGCACGGCTGGCGATGCAGGCAAGGCCGGTGTGTTCAACAATGCCGCCCAGATCTGGAACCACACATTCTACTGGCAGTCCATGCGTCCCAATGGCGGCGGCGCGCCGTCCGGCGACCTCGCGGCGATGATCGACCGTGACTTCGGATCCTTGGACGCCTTCAAGACGGCCTTCGCCGATGCCGGCGCAACGCAGTTCGGCTCCGGCTGGGCCTGGCTGGTTGTGGCCGGTGGCAAGCTGGAAGTGCGCAAGACGCTGAACGCCGAGACGCCGCTGACCGAAGACGGGGTCACCCCGCTCCTGACGATGGATGTCTGGGAGCACGCCTATTATCTCGATTTCCAGAATCGTCGTCCCGACTACATCACCACCTTCCTCGACAAGCTGGTGAACTGGGAATTTGCCGCCGAAAACCTCGCCGCAGCCCGATAAGGCCTCGTCAGAACGCCTGTTGCGCCCTAACCTTCCCCTCGGTCGATAAACACATATCCCGAAGGGAAGGTTAGATGGTGTTCAAACAAGCCATGACAGCGCTTGCGCTGGTCGCGACAGCCATGCTGTCCGTCACCGCGCCGCTTGCTGCGCAGGACATCCAGACAGTCGAGAACCCCGCAGCCCTGGGCTTCGACCCGGCCATGCTGTCGGCGCTCGATGCCCGCCTCGACGCCCTGGCCGCAGACGGGGCGAGACCCGGCTATGCGGCAATCATTGCCCGCGGCGACCGCATCGCCTTCGTGTCGGAAGCCGGCCAGGCCGACCTCGCCCATCACACCCCGTTCACGGTCGACACGCCGGTTCGGATCGCCTCGATGACCAAACCGGTCACGGCGATGGCTATCATGATGCTCGTCGAGCGCGGTGAAATCTCCCTCGATGACCCGGTCAGCGATTACATCCCCGCCTTCGCTGACATGCGCGTCGCGGTCTCGCCCATGGCCAATGAGGCCGGTGATATCGAGACCCGCCCGTCCGAAACGATCATGACCATCGAGCATCTGCTCACCCATACCGCCGGCCTTGGCTATATCTTCGAGAGCGAAAGCGATCTCGGGCGGCTGTATCTGGAAAACTCCCTCTATTCCGGTGACGGTGATCTCGCCGCCCGTATCGACCGCCTGGCGGCTTTGCCGCTCTACAATGATCCCGGTGATCGCTGGCAGTATTCCTACGGGCTGGATGTGGCGGGCCGGGTGATCGAGGTCGTCAGCGGCACACCGCTCAACACATTTCTGGACTCCGAGATTTTCACGCCGCTGGGCATGACCTCAACCGGGTTCTTTTTCACCGATGTCGACTTTGACGAGGCTGCCCTGGCCCCGCTCTATGTCCATGACGAAACGGGCAACATGGTCGATTTCGAGTTCGGCAGTCCTGACTGGCCGTCCGGAGGCGGCGGTCTTGTCTCGACGGCGTCGGACTATATCCGTTTCGCCATGCTGCTCGCCAATGGCGGCGCTCTGGGCGATGTCCAGCTGATCAGGCCCGAGACCTTCGCCGTTCTGTCCCGTCCGCACACCACAGCCGAGCAGACCGGCGACTGGGGCGCACGTGGGTTCGCGCTTGGCATGGACGTTGTCCTGCCGCCGGCCGAGGGGCAGGAACCGGCCGGCGTACCGGGCGATCTCAGCTGGGGTGGATTTTTCGACACCGATTTCTTCGTCAGCCCGGCCACGGGTACGGCAGCGGTGATCATGACCCAGATCCAGCCGTCCGAGCACCGGCCCGAGCCACGCACCCTGCGCATCTTCCGGCCCATGGTCTATGGCAGTTTCGCCTTCGATTGAGACGGAAATTTTTTCAGGGCCGATGCGACGGAATGGGCCGCCCCACGGCGTTACAGACAGGCAACGGGCCGCAATCCCTCCCTACCTCGCGGGCCCGGATGCTCACGTACCCCCCGAACGTGAACAGGGCCCGCCGGCTATCGGCGGGCCCTGAACGTTTCAGGTCAACACTGGCGGCCTTGTGCTAGCCAAAGACCGTCTGCGCCATGGCCATCGCGATCAGCATCGGGAAGGACAGGAGCGTGTTGGTACGCGAGAACAGCATCGCCGTGCGGGCCGCTTTCGGCTTGGCCTCGGCCTCGGCCTCGACCATGCCCAGGGCGATCTTCTGGTTGGGCCAGATCACGAACCAGACATTGGCCGCCATGATGATGGCCATCCACATGCCGATGCCGATGAAAATGTGATAGGGCACGGAGAACGATGTGGTCGCACCGAGGGTCAGCGCAGACACCATGTACTGGTTGAGATGCGCCACAGCGAGACCGGTAACGACAGTCGCCACGGCCCCCCACCTGAACCAGAACAGCGCAGCCGGCGCGATCACCTTGCCGATGGCCGGTTTCTGATCATCCGGAATTTTGGGCATGTTCGGGATTTGCACGAAGTTGAAGTACCAGAGCAATCCGATCCACATGATGCCCGATACAACATGAGTCCAGCGGGCCAGGCCCTGCCAGAAATCGAAATTGAGTCCGATCCAGCCAAGCCCCACGAATACCGCCAGGAACAATGCCGAAAGTACGAAAGACACGATCACCGTCGTGCGTAGATTGCTGAGAATTGCAGCCATTATAATCCCTCCCCAATGTCAGAATCAGTCTGTCATCGGGGAGAAATTACGGCGTATTCGCGTCTCAGGATAGTGCGGCCGGGTTTGCACCCGGCCGGACCTGATCAGCTCTCATTGCTTTCGCGCTGGACATTGGTGAACAGCAGGATCGGCGCGGCGACGAAGATTGACGAGAAGGTACCGATCATCACGCCCCAGATCATGGCAAAGGCAAAGCCCTTCAGGGCCGTGCCACCGATCAGGTAGAGCGAGATCAGCGCCACCAGTGTGGTCACCGAGGTCAGGATGGTCCGTGACAGCGTGTCATTGATCGACAGGTCGAGAACTTCCTGCAAGGGCTTGCGCTTGTACTTGCGGAGATTTTCCCGGATCCGGTCATAGACCACCACGGTGTCGTTCATCGAGTATCCGACAATGGTCAGGATCGCGGCAACGGTGGCGAGGTCGAACGTCATCTGCGTCAGCGAGAACATGCCGACCGTGGCGATAACGTCATGGGTCAGGGCGATGATGGCTCCGACCGAATACTGCCATTCAAAGCGGAACCAGATGTAGACCAGCATCAGGAAGAGGGCGACGCCGATGGCCGTGAAACCAGTGACGATCAACTCGCCCGACACGGCGCCGCCGATCACTGTCGTGCCGCGCATCTGGATATCCGGGAAGGTCGTTGTCAGTGCGGCTTCCAGCGATTGTCGGGCCGTATTCTGTGCCGCTTCGCCCTCCAGCCCTTCGCCTTCCTGCAGCGGCAGGGAGATGAGGTAGGTGGTTCGCTCGGTACCAACCGGTCCGGCCCCCTGGACGCGCGCCTCTCCGAGGTCGAGAGCGTTCGCGGTGGCCCGCAAATCCTCGATCGAGGTGGAATTTGTCGCTGCGACTTCGGTCTGGATACCACCGCGGAAATCAATGCCGAAATTGATGCCGACAGTGGCGAACTCGAACATCGAGAACACGATGAAGAAGCCCGAGATCGCGAGCGCGATCCAGCGGCCACGGATGAAGGGGATCTTGCCGGAGGTCGGCAGGTATTTGACGAGTGCGAGGGTCATGTCGGTTTCCTCCCCTTAAAGCGGCAGCTTTTTGGGCTTGAACGCCCGCAGCCAGAGAACCGCCAGCAGGCGGGAGACGACGAAGGCCGTGAAGACCGAGGTGATGATGCCGATCCCCAGCGTCACCGCAAAACCCCGCACCGGACCGGCACCGAGCATGTAGAGCACGGCAGCGGCGATGAAGGTGGTGATGTTGGCGTCGAGAATGGCCGCAAGGGCGCGCTCGTAACCGGCCTGGATCGCCTGAACCGGGGTGCGGTTGTTTTTGACCTCTTCCCGTATCCGCTCATAAATCAGCACGTTGGCGTCCACCGCCATGCCGATCGTCAGGATGATACCGGCGATCCCCGGCAGGGTCAGCGTCATGCCAAGTCCGGACAATCCGCCCAGGATGAGGACGACATTGACCAGAAGGGCTGTGGTCGAGAACAGGCCGAAGACGCCATACATGGCAACCATGAAGATGATGACCAGCGCGAAGCCGATCATGATCGCCATCTTGCCGCTCTCCACCTGGTCCTGACCGAGCGTACCGGTGACAACCCGCTGCTCGACCGGTGTCAACGAGGCCGGCAAGGCACCGGCATTGAGCAGGATCACAAGCTGGTTGGCGGTTTCATAGGTATAGCCGCCGCCAATCACGCCGGACCCTGACAGGATCGGCTCATTGATTGACGGAGCGGTGATGATCTCATTGTCCAACACGATGGCAAAGCGACGGCCGCGATTGGTTCGGGTCAGTTCGCCAAAGATCAGGGCACCTTGGGTGTCCAGCCGGAACCCGACCACCGGGCCGGTATAATTCGGATGGGAGGTGACATTGGCGCTGTTGAGATTTTCACCGGTCAGACGCTGGCGCGTTTCGACGGCCAACCACTGCGTACCGCCCGAATCGGCCATCGGGAAAACAGACACGCCGGGTGGGGTGCGGGCCTGGCCATTGGGGCCCGGGTCGACATCCTCGTCGACCATGTGGAAGCTCATGGCGGCCTGTGTGCCGACCAGATCGATGATCACCTGCGGATCATCGGCACCGGGCACCTGGACCAGAACCCGGCGATCGCCCGAGCGGGCAATGGTCGGATCGGTGGTGCCCAGCCCGTCAAGGCGGCGCCGGATCACCGTGATCGACTGTTCCAGTGTCCGGTTGCGGATCGCCTCGTATTGCTGCGAGGTCACCGAAATCCGGATCGCGGACGGATCTGACGGATCCGCGCTGATGTCATACATGTCGGCGAGGCCGACCTGGCCGATACCGGTGGTGACCGGTGCATTGAGCTCCCGGATCCGCTCGAGCGCCGCGTCGCGTTCTTCCGGCCGGACCATCAGAACAACGACCTCATCGCCGATCACGGCCACCGAACGGGCCAGCACCGGCGGTGCTTCGCGCAGCGTGGTGCGGATGTCGGAGGCCAGCGTTTCCAGCTGGGCGTCTCGAACCTCATCCATGTCGACTTCGAAGACGATGTGCGAACCGCCCTGCAGGTCGAGGCCCAGATTGATCGTCCCGGCCGGGATAAAACGCCAGATGCCCTTGGGCGTCGCCGTACCATCCACGTCATTGATCGTATACCGGTCTTCTTCCGGTACGAAGTTGGGGATGGTGTACATCACGCCAAGTAGCGTGATGAGGAATATGGAAAGCAGTTTCCAACGCCCGAAATGCAGCATGTCAGCGCGGCCTCTTGGTCAGGGACGATCAGGGATGACGGTCAATCGGCTCAGCCGATTTCCTTGTCGTCCTTCTTGGCGTCTTTCTTGGTGTCCGACTTGGCATCATTAGCCGGCTTGGGCGCGGTGCGGCCCTTCACGTCGGCAATGGTCGAGCGGACGATCCGAACCTTCACGCCTTCACCCACGTCGAGGGTGACTTCCTCGTCGGAAACCTTGGAAATCTTGCCGATCATGCCGCCCTGGGTGACGACTTCGTCACCACGCTTGAGGCCGCCAATCAGTTCCTTGTGCTCTTTCATCCGCTTTTGCTGCGGACGGATGAGCAGGAAATAGAAGACCAGTCCCATGAGGACGAGCATCGGGATCGGGGATTGAAGAAATTCTTGCATGAAGAAGCGCGCTCCGCGGCTGCTGGGCGCGTAACGCAACAGGATTGCGCCAACGCCCGGAAATTCGAATGCGCGGGACTATATCGGCACGGGCCTTGGTTGCAACAAGGGTCGGCTGTTGGATCGGGCTGTATCTGTGTGCGCAAAGGCACACCCGGCTGGCTTGCGGTCAGCGCAGGTAGGACATCGGATCGACCGGATTGACACCGGAGCGGATCTCGAAATGGACCTGCGGGCGGTCAACCGTGCCGGTCGCGCCGGCCTGGGCGATGACCTGGCCGCGGCTGACCTGGTCGCCTTCGCGCACCAGAAGCCGGGAATTGTGGGCATAGGCCGTCACGAACCCGCCCGAGTGCCGGACCAGCACCAGCTGGCCATAGCCGGCAAGCTCGCTACCGGCATAAACGACCTGGCCGGGGGCTGACGCGCGCACATCGGCACCGGCCGCTGTTTCGATATTGATGCCGTCATTGCGCTCGCCATTGGGCCTGCGGCCGAAACTGGCGAGAACCGTGCCGCGTACCGGCCAGTCAAAGCTTGGTGCCCCGGCCTCGGCCGGCGGCGGTGTGTAACGGGTGGAGTTTGATGCGGTTGTCGGGGCCCGCGAGGAGCCTCCTGACGAGGTGCTGGCAACGCGGGCGCCATTGGGCAGCCGCAGCTGTTGGCCGACCTCGATCTCGAACGGTGCGCCAATACCATTATGGCTGGCAAGCTGCTGGAAAGGCACACCATAACGCAAACCGATCCGGTACAGGTTCTCGCCGCGCTGGACCACATGCACCGGCGGACGCGGCATCGAGATCGTCTGCCCGACACGCAGGGTATAGGGTGCATTGAGACCATTGGTACGAGCCAGGTCCGACATCCCGACGCCGCAGCGCTCGGCAATTTCAGACAGCGTGTCATTGGTCCGAACCGTATAGCCGGAGCCACAATTCATCGTGCCGCCTCGCGGTGCCCGCGAGGACGAGGATGATGCCGCGGGATTCGATCCATTGCCGAAGCTGCGGTAGTCGACCCGGGCCGGCTCACGCGGGTTGGTCGCACAGGCCGCAAGGCTCGCACTCACCACCGCAACGAGGCAGATAAGGGACGTAACACGCATTTCAGGCACGACCTCCGACAGGACATTCACCGTCATGAAGCCAGATAAGGTTTAACCGGCGGTTATCCACACGCCGCCCGGCTCCGTCCTGGTGCAGATTTAATGTTCCCGGTCACCACCTGGCCGGTTCAGTGCGCCTTCGGCCCCAGTTGCGCCAGACACCAGGCGTGTGCCTGGGCAATCCCGGCCATGGTGGCAAAGCGCACGTCCCATTCGGCAACAAGCGTCCGGATCATCTCCTGGCGCTGGGCATTTTCGTGGCCGGCGGGCGGCAGATAGGCAAAGGGACGGCCACCAAGCTCTGACAGAAAGTCCTCCCAGACGTCCCGTGAGAAGCTGGCACTGGCCGGCACTTCCGCCGCCGACGCATCGATGATCACCGCGCGCAAGCGCCCGGCGCGGATTTGCGCCGCGACCCGCTCGGTGAAAGCGGCATGGTCGGTTCGGGTGACCAGCCCGGTCAGTGTGAGCTGTGCCACGCCATCCGCGTCCAGCTCGTCATAAGTAATGCCCATGCGTTCACCCTAACATGGTTCGACGCAGAAAGCCCTTACAAAGCGCGAGCTTCACCCTTCACCAGCGGCACGAAACGCACATCCATCAAATCCGTTTCGGTAATGGAGTCGCCGTCGCGATCATAGCGCACCAGCACCTGCCGGTTATCCCGGTCGACCGGGGCCACGGCGATGCCGCCATCCTTGAGCTGTTGGAGAATGACGTCCGGACGGGTCGGTGCGGAGGCGGTGAGAATGATCCGGTCAAACGGTGCCTGTTCGGGCCAGCCCAGCGTGCCGTCACCGATCCGGGTCACGATATTGGTCAACCGCATCGCCTCGAAACGGGCTTCGGCCTCACGCGACAGGGTGCGGTAGCGCTCGACCGAATAGACCCGTCGCGCCAGTCGCGCGAGGACAGCCGCCTGGTAGCCCGAGCCGGTTCCGATCTCGAGCACCTTGCAACGATCATCCAGTTTCAGCGCCTGGGTCATCAGGGCCACGATCAGCGGCTGCGAGATCGTCTGGCCGCAATCGATCGGCAGCGCCCGGTCATCATAAGCCTGGTCACCGAAGCGTTGCGGCACGAACAGGTGACGCGGCGTGCGCTCGAGTGCGCCCATGACCTTGGCATCGGTCACGCCGCCGCCACGCAGGCTCATCACGAGCTGGATCATGCGGGGATCTGGCAATTGCATCCGCGACAGCCCTCCGGGCGTGGTCTGTGATCAGGACTTGGGCGGGACACCGCCAAGCATGCTTTTCAGATTGCCCAGCGTCTCGCCATGAGTGAGGTCCATGTGCAAGGGCGTGACAGAGATCTTGCCGTCATAGATCGCCCGCAGGTCGACGCCGTCCGGCGGATTGGACAACAGGCCCTTGAAGGCGAGCCAATAATAATCCATGCCGCGCGGGTCAACGCGATGCTCGGCATGCAGGATGTGCTGGTCACGCCGGCCCTGGCGGGTCACCTCGACCTCGTCCACATCATCGGGCTTGCGATCCGGAAAATTGATGTTGATGAGCACGTCGTCCGGCCATTTCAGATCAAACAGGCGACGCAGGATCGGCGCCCCGTACAGCTCGGCGGTCTCCCACTGGATCGGATCATCCTTGCCGAAGCCATAGGCCTGCGACAACGCCACCGAGGGGATGCCCAGCTGCATGCCCTGCATGGCGCCGGCGACCGTGCCGGAGAAGGTCACATCCTCGGCGATGTTCTGGCCGCGATTGACGCCGGACAGGACGAGATCGGGCTGTTTGCCCGGGATCAGGTCCTGGATGCCCATCAGCACGCAATCGGTCGGCGTGCCGGAGACCGACATGCGTCGCTCGTCGAAATGGCGCACCCGCAACGGGTCATGCAGCGACAGGGACCGCCCGGCTCCGGACTGTTCCTCGGCCGGGGCCACAATCCAGATATCATCGGACAGTTGACGGGCGATCTTTTCGAGCACTTTGAGCCCGTGGGCACGTATGCCGTCATCATTGGTCAGGAGTATGCGGGGGTTTTCAGGGATCATGATCAACCGGTCGATTTCTGGCTTTTGCTTCGGCCTGCTTTCTAAACCAATTCTGCCCGCCCGCCAGTCCCCGAACGCGGTCCGGTCCGGCACCCCACATGCATCAGGCGGCCCTTGGGGAGGACCGCCTGCGCACTCGTCAAGCCATGTTGATGCGGCGTTGCCTACCAGCCTTCAGGTGTTTCGGGCATGGGAAGGGTCTGCAAGGCATCATCATGGGGCAGGCCGAACGCATCCAGACCGGGCAAGTCCAATGCATCAGCCTGACCCAGCGTGGGTTGCACGCCATCGAGTTCCAATGCGGGTGCATCAACCTCCGACAGGCTGGCGAACTGCGCCGTCCCGCGGAAATTGGTGAGATCGAAGACCCGGTCGAAACTGAAGTCCGAGACATCAGCCGCCGTGATCACAGCCAGGCCATCCTCATGCGACAGCGCGACCAGCCCGTCAGTCGATCCGGCCCCCTCGTCCGTCAGTGTGTCGGCGACGGGCACCTTGGCGAGATCGATCGCGCCACCCTTCGAGAAGACTTGAGCCTCCATGGCGCCGCCATCATCACGGCCTTCAACCTCGATCACAGCCGTGGCGGCGGTGCTGGGCCCGCTGACCTCGACCGAGAAACTGTCGAGTGTCGATGCGCCGACCTGGTTGTCGGTGAAATCGAGGCCGTCAAAGGTGAAGCTGACCTGGCGCGGCCCATCAGCGGTTTCAACCGTACCCGACCAGCTGATCACGGCGTCGATGATTGTGTCGGAAAAGTCCAGCCACTGCCCGTCATCGGACAGGGCGCCCGAATAACCGGAAACGTCGAATTCTGCCGGATCGATCACACTCGCCACGCCATCGACGTAGGACGACGCGCTGACACCATAGTTCGCGTTATTGCCATTGAAGTGGAAGACCACCCCATTGGCCGGAACCGCGAAGGGTTCGGCCGAATTGCCGCTTCCGCGGGCTTCCTGGATAATCTGGCCAGTGTCGAAATCAACCACGAACCAACGCCCGGCATTGCCGATCGTCGGAATACTGTCTGACCCACCCGTGATGACCGTGTCGGCGTGGGCGACACCATAATTCACCGTCAGCGCTTCCAGTTCACCGGCCTCAAGGTCGCCGAACTGGGCCGGATCGATCACCATCTCACCGGTCAGTGCATCAACGGAGAACGCGACCGCGCGACCGGACGCTGTCGTGACCACGACACCGGTGACCGCCATGGCGTCGCCTTCCGGATCGCTGGCATTGGCAAACAGGTCGACACTCAATGGGGCGGCATCTTCATGCGTCGTCACCGCGAGGTCGGCACTCACCACAGGCAGGTCATTGACCCCCGTGATGGTAATGGTGACCGGGGCGGTCACGCTGGCATGCCCGTCCGAGACCTCGACCTCATAAGTCAGCGTGATGCTCTCATCGGTGGAAAGGTAAGCAAACAGCGACGCGTCCGAGGCGAAGGACCAGTCGACCGAGGCGGTCGGGCCGGTGCCATCAAAACTCAACAGGCCAAGGACATCGGCTTCCGTCAGCCCTCCGACATCGCCAGCAAGGCTGACGCTGAGCGTGGTCCCGGTATGCTCATCGCTGGCATCCGGGTCCCAGATCCCGATCACGCCACTCGCTTCCAATGGTTGCCCGTTGCCCTCTTCTACAGTCGCGTCCAGCGAGGAGTTCCACGGCTCGAAATAGGGCGCATCATTCTGCCCGATGATCGTGAAATTGAACTCGCGCGGCAGCACCCCGCCATCACTGTCTTCGAGGTTGAAGCTGATGGTCAGCGTTTCGGTTTCACCCTCGGCCAGATCTTCATACTGGCCATAGGGGAAGGAGACCGTACCGGCCTCATAGTCCACATTGGCCACAACAACGCGGTCGGGATTGTCGGTATGGGCCGTGACATCGGTGACGATCACCGTGTCGCTGTCGACGTCCTGGACGCTGGCGAGAAGATTGACCCACAGGGGCTCGCTTTCACCGAACGAGATCGTGAAGTCGACAAAGCTGGGCAGGTCGTTCGACCCTTCAATCGTGATCGAGACCGTCGTCTGGCCACCTTCGCGGCCATCGGTTACCTCGACATCATAGGTCAGGGTGACGCTCTCGCCTTCCTGCAGGTAGTCGAACAATCCGCTGTCGGCATTGAAGGTCCAGCCCAGCGCGCCGCCCGAGGCGTAATCATCCAGGCGCAGCAGACCATAAAGGTCATAGATGTTGAAGTCGCCGACCGTGCCCGTCTGGGTAACATTATTGATGTAGCCATAGTGCTGGTCGCTGGCGTCGACATCGTCGAACACGATCGAGCCGGCGGTGGTCAGGACCGGCGCATCATTCTCATCGACCGTCCCCTCGAGCGAGGAGTTCCATGGCTCAATATAAGGCGCATCGTTCTCGCCGACGATGGTGAAGCTTAGCTCACGGGCCACCACACCGCCATCACCATCATCCAGGTTGAAGCTGATGGTCAGGATCTCGGTTTCGCCCGCGGCCAGGTCTTCATACTGGCCGTAAGGGAAGCTCACCGTGCCATCGACATAATTCACATTGGCCGTGACAACACGGTCCGGGTTGTTGGTCGAGGCGACCACATCGGTGACGATCACCGTGTCGCTGTCGACATCCTGGACACTGGACAGAAGATTGACCCACAGCGGCTCGCTCTCGCCCAGTGACAGGGTGAAGTCGACGAAGGTGGGAAGGTCGTTCGACCCTTCAATCGTGATCGAGACCGTCGTCTGGCCACCTTCGCGGCCATCGGTTACCTCGACATCATAGGTCAGGGTGACGCTCTCGCCTTCCTGCAGATAGTCGAACAGGCCGCTGTCGGCATTGAAGGTCCAGCCCAGCGCGCCGCCCGAGGCGTAATCATCCAGGCGCAGCAGGCCATAAAGATTGCCCGGGTTGAGTTCCCCGGTCTCGCCGGTCAGCGCGACATTGTTGATATAGCCATAATGCTGATCGCTGGCGTCGACATCGTCGAACACGATCGAGCCGGCGGTGGTCAGGACCGGCGCATCATTCTCGTCGATCGTGCCTTCGAGTGTGGAGTTCCACGGCTCGATGTAAGGTGCGTCGTTGGACCCGATCACCGTGAAGTGCATTTCAGCCGGCACGACGCCACCATCGCCGTCATCAATCGTGTAGCTGATGGTCAGGATCTCACTCTCGCCCTCGGCGAGGTCCTCATACTGGCCATAGGGGAAACGCACCGTCCCCTCTTCCAGATTGACATCAAGTGCGACGACCCGGTCCGGATTGTCGGTATAGGCAACCACATCCGAAATCGTCACCGCATCACTGTCGACGTCCTGGACGCCAGACAGAAGGTTGACCCACAGCGAGGTGCTTTCATCGATCTGGTGGCCGAAGTCGATGAAGGTCGGCAGGTCATTGGAACCCTCGATGGTAATCGAGACCGTCGTCTGGCCACCCGCGCGGCCATCGGTTACCTCGACATCATAGGTCAGGGTGACGCTCTCGCCTTCCTGCAGGTAGTCGAACAATCCGCTGTCGGCATTGAAGGTCCAGCCCAGCGCGCCGCCCGAGGCGTAATCATCCAGGCGCAGCAGACCATAAAGGTCATAGATGTTGAAGTCGCCGACCGTGCCCGTCTGGGTAACATTATTGATGTAGCCATAGTGCTGGTCGCTGGCGTCGACATCGTCGAACACGATCGAGCCGGCGGTGGTCAGGACCGGCGCATCATTCTCATCGACCGTCCCCTCGAGCGAGGAGTTCCATGGCTCAATATAAGGCGCATCGTTCTCGCCGACGATGGTGAAGCTTAGCTCACGGGCCACCACACCGCCATCACCATCATCCAGGTTGAAGCTGATGGTCAGGATCTCGGTTTCGCCCGCGGCCAGGTCTTCATACTGGCCATAGGGGAAGCTCACCGTGCCATCGACATAATTCACATTGGCGGTGACCACACGGTCCGGGTTGTTGGTCGAGGCGACCACATCGGTCACGATCACCGTGTCGCTGTCGACATCCTGGACACTGGACAGAAGATTAACCCACAAGGGCTCGCTCTCGCCCAGTGACAGGGTGAAGTCGACGAAGGTCGGAAGGTCATTCGTGCCCTCAACCACGAAGGTCGCCGTGTTGGTCGTCAGACCACCATTATTGTCACCCACCACATAGGTGATGGTGACCGTCTCGGTCTCACCCGCCTGAAGGTCGGTGAACTGGTTCAGGTCCAGACGGACCGCGTCATAATTGTTCGGATCAAGCCCCCAGCTGATCGTCCGGTCCGGATTGGACGACGACACAGACTGGATCTCGTCGATGCCGATCACGTCATTGGTGTCGATATCGCTCGCCGTCGACATCAGGTCGACCGAGATAAAGCCACCGTCTTCGCTCTGGGTACCCAGATCGATCGGCACCACGTTCGGCGCATCGTTCTCGCCAACGATGGTGAAGCTCAGCTCACGGGCCACCACACCGCCATCACCATCATCCAGGTTGAAGCTGATGGTCAGGATCTCGGTTTCGCCCGCGGCCAGGTCTTCATACTGGCCATAGGGGAAGCTCACCGTGCCATCGACATAAT
>NZ_JAXMOC010000009.1:0-114409 GCF_034670125.1 Maricaulis sp. | reverse complement strand
CCCGCGACCTGGTCGCACGCCCTGCCGGAGTGTCGGGCTGTCATCCCCGCACGCGGACAGGCTCCGCTCGTTTCCGGGCACAAGTGACTGAGCTCGTGCCTCCCGTCCCGAAAACCAAAGCCATTATGGGTTGGCGGGAAGGGGGGAGGATAAGTTTGGTGAATTTAATTGCCAAAGCGCACTTTCCCTCTCCCTTGGGAGAGGGGCAGGGTGAGGGGTAAATCCCGGTGAGTGCACCAGGAATCCCCCTCATCCGGCCTCCGGCCACCTTCTCCCAAGGGAGAAGGAAGGGGGTGCGCAGCGGGGATAAATGCACAAAAATTTTGTCACCCCGGACGAAAACCTGCGCAAGCAGGTTGCAGATCCGGGACCCACGAGACCGTCCGGCAAGCGATGCGTTTCCCGTCGGTTCCGGATGGCGATGCCCGCCTCCGGGAAAAATGACAGGGGAAAGGAGGTGAGGAATGGCCTGACCGGCCAAAGCCGCGCCGCTACGTCGCGACAAACGCCTTCTCGACGACGAAATCCGCCGGCGCTGCATTCGAACCCTCGATGAAATTGCGGTCGAGGCAGATCTGTTTGACGTCTTTCAGCAGGCCTTCCGAGCCGCAGATCATCACGCGGTCTGCTTCGGGGTCGAGCGGCGGGACGCCGAGGCGTTCGAACAGTTCGCCGCTCTCGATCATGTCGGTGACGCGGCCCTTGATCGGCCCGTCTTCGCGGGTGACCGAGGCAAAATGGACCAGTTTTTCGCGGGCGAACTCGCCGATCAGTTCATCGTCCTTGACGGCGGCGACCAGCTCGTTGCCATAGGTCAGCTCGGCGGCTTCGCGGCAGGTGTGGGTGAGGATGACCTGGTCGAATTTCTCATAGGTCTCCGGGTCGCGGATCAGGCTGGCAAAGGGCGCGATGCCGGTGCCGGTCGAGATCATGTAGAGCCGCTTGCCGGGCTTGAGCGCATCGAGCACCAGCGTGCCGACCGGCTTGCGGCCGAGCAGGATTTCGTCGCCTTCCTTGATGTGCTGGAGGCGTGAGGTCAGTGGGCCGTCGGGCACCTTGATCGAGTAGAAGTCGAGCGCCTCATCCCAGAACGGGCTGGCGAGCGAATAGGCGCGCAGCAGCGGTTTGCCGTCTTCCTTGGGCAGGCCGATCATGATGAATTCGCCGGAGCGGAAGCGGAAGGCGTCCGGTCGCGTGATGCGGAAATGGAACAGCCGGTCGGTGTAATGCGTCACCGACAACACCGTCTCCACCGTGAACGGGCCGGGCTTGGCGGAAACGGCATTCTTCTTGGAAGGCGCGGTCGCGGTCATCGTCATGGTCTCGTACTCGGTTTCGGGTGGGGTCTGTCGGGGCGAAGCGTCAGGCCGTCACGCGCGGCGCTTCGGTATCGGCCCAAGGCGGAACAGGCAAGCCCCGCGACGACAGGAAGTCCGGGTTGAACAGCTTGCCGGCATAGCGGGCACCACTGTCACACAACATGGTGACGATGGTTTTGCCGGGCCCCAGATCACGCGCCAGACGGATGGCGCCGGCGATATTGATGCCGGCCGAACCGCCCAGGGACAGGCCTTCCGTCTTCACCAGGCCAAACAGGATGGGCAGCATTTCGGCGTCTTCGATCCGGTAGACATGGTCGACCGCGAGGCCTTCCAGATTGCCGGTGATGCGGTTGACGCCAATGCCTTCGGTGATCGACGAACCTTCGCCTTTCAGCTCACCCTTGGTGTAGTAATTATAGAGCGCCGCCCCGGCCGGGTCCGCCGCACCAATGGCGATATCGGGCTTTTGGGCGCGCAGGGCTTCGGCGACGCCGGCCAGCGTGCCGCCGGAACCGACCGCACAGATGAAACCGTCAATATCGCCGCCCGTCTGCTGCCAGATTTCCGGGCCGGTGGTCAGCGCGTGGGCACGCTTGTTGGCGAGATTGTCGAACTGGTTGGCCCAGATCGCGCCCTTGGGCTGGCTCTCATTGAGCTCCTCGGCGAGGCGGCGCGAATAATGGACGAAATGATTGGGGCTTGAGAAGGGGGCCGCGTCGACCTCGATCAGGCGGGCACCAAAGGAGCGAATGGCCGCTTTCTTCTCTTCCGACTGGGTGCGCGGCATGACGATGATGACGTCATAGCCCAGCGCGCCGCCCACCAGGGCGAGGCCGATACCGGTATTGCCGGCTGTCCCCTCGACGATGGAGCCGCCGGGCTTGAGCGACCCGTCGGCTTCCGCTTCGCGGACAATATTGAGCGCGGCGCGGTCTTTCACGGAGCCGCCCGGATTGAGGAATTCGGCCTTGCCGAGGATTTCGCAACCGGTCGCGTCGGACGGACCATCCAGCCGGATCAGCGGGGTGTTGCCGATCAGGTCAAGCACATGTTTGGCAGACACGGGCAGTGTCCTTTCGTCAGTTTTCTTATTCAGCCGCAACTTGGGCCGGGGTGTGGATTCCGCATTCGGTCTTGGTCTGGCCAAGCCAGCGACCGGAGCGGATGTCGCCATCGGCCTGAACCGGTGCCGTGCAGGTCCAGCACCCGATCGAGGCATACCCCATATCGGTCAGCGGGTGTCGCGGCAAATCGAAGCGCTGGAAATAGTCCTCGATGGCGGTCGCGTCCCAATTGGCGAGCGGATTGATCCGGACGCGGCCATTGATGCGCTCGACGACGGGCAGCGCCATGCGGCCACCACCGTGGAAGCGTTTGCGGCCGGTGATCAGGGCGTCGTAATCGCCGATGATTTCGTCCAGCGGGCGCACCTTGCGCAAGGCGCAGCAGGCGTCGGGATTTCGACGCCACAAGCGTTCGTCGCCGTCCACTTCTGCCACCGCTTCGGCGTCCGGCTTCAGGAGGCGGAGATTTGTCAGACCGAGCTGATCAGTGAGCTGGCGCTGATACTGTTCCGTTTGGGCAAACAGGCGGCCGGTATCGAGAAAAATGACCGGGGTCGCCGGATCGATCTGTGCGATCATGTGCAGGCCGACAGCCGCTTCGGCCCCGAAGGACGACATGATGGCGATCTTGCCAATCCACTCATTCTTGATGGCATCGCGCAAAATGTCCGGTGGGGACATGTCGCGATAGCGGGCATTCAGCGCGGCGAGATCGTCCTCCGGCCGCCTGTGACGATGTCGGAAGAGCGGCGTCACATTGCCCCGTCCCGGTTGATACGCGTGGGTAAAGCGCGTGCGGGCGCGGGCCCAGTCGGCGTCCAGACCCTTGCGATCCGGATCGACATCGTCAAAGCCGACGCGGATCAGGTGCTGGGCCTGATCGGGGATGAGATCGCCGACCGCACGCAGCTTGCCGGCATATCCGACGCGCTGGCGCAATTGGGTGGCCAGGGTGAAGCCACGGCCATCACTGAATTTGGGAAAGCGGATGTCGACACGGACGGCGCCGGCGATCTCGGCCTTCGCCTGGCGCCAGTCGGCATCACCGGCCAGTTCCACGATCTGTCCGCCACCGGCGGCCAGTTGGGCGTCGATGATGGGGCGGGTGTCGTCCTTGCGATCAAGCGTCAGCATAGATGGCCTCCTTGAAGGCGTCGGGACCGACACGGCGCAGCGTGTCGATGAAGCGCTCTCCGTCAGCGCGGATGTCGAGATAGGTTTCCAGCGTGCGGGCGATGGCGGCGGGAACATCCTCGCCGGCCAGGCCCTTGCCGATGATCGAGCCGATGGCGGCATCGGTCCCGAAGGCGCCGCCGAGCGTGATCTGGTAAAATTCCTCACCGCGCTTGTCGACGCCGAGCACGCCGATATGGGCGACGTGATGGTGCCCGCAGGCATTGATGCAGCCATCGATCTTGATGGTCACGTCGCCGGCTTTTTCCGACAGGCCGGTCTCGTCCAGCAGGCTGGAGATCGCCTGGGCGATCGGGATCGAGCGGGCATTGGCGAGATTGCAGTAATCCAGGCCCGGGCAGGCGACGATATCGGTCGCCAGACCGGCATTGGCCGTAGCGAGGCCGGCTTCGACCAGTCCGCTCCACACCGCTTCAAGCTTGTCATTGCGAACATGCGGCAGGATCAGGTTCTGGTCCGGCGTGGCGCGGATTTCGTCAAAGCCGTGGCGTTCGGCGAGGTCGGCGACGGCGTCCATCTGTGCGTCCGTGATATCGCCCGGCGTGCCGCCGATGGGCTTCAATGAAATCACCACAGAGGACAGGCCATTGACCGCATGGTCGCGGCGATTGCGGTCTATCCAGCGGGCAAAAGCGCGGTTCTCGGTCACCGGGACGGGCGCGGTCGCGGCCGTTTTCGGCTTGCCGAAGAAGGCGCGAATGCGGGCAATTTCCTCGGCCGGGAGTTTCAGTTCGCCGTCGCGGATCGCCGCCCATTCGTCCTCGACCTGATGGCCGTATTCCTCGGCGCCCAGCGCCTCGACCAGGATTTTGATCCGGGCCTTGTAGAGGTTGTCGCGGCGACCGTGCTGGTTGTACACGCGCAGGCAGGCGGTCAGGTAGGACAACAGGTCTTCCGGCGCCAGGAAAGGCTTGATCAGCTGGCCCAGGCGCGGCGTGCGGCCCTGGCCGCCACCGACCCAGACTTCAAACCCGGTTGTCCCGGCGTCGTTCTGCACGATCTGCAGGCCGATATCATGGACCCGGATCCCGGCGCGGTCGGCCGAGGCGCCATTGACGGCGATCTTGAACTTGCGCGGCAGGAAGGTGAATTCCGGGTGGAAGCTGGACCATTGCCTGACAATCTCGGCCCAGGGGCGACCATCTTCCAGCTCGTCGGCGGCGGCGCCGGCAAACGGGTCGGCGGTGACATTGCGGATGCAATTGCCCGAGGTCTGGATGGCGTGCATTTCAACCGCGGCGAGGCGGTCGAGAATGTCGGGAATGTCCACGAGGGCCGGCCAGTTGTACTGGATGTTCTGGCGCGTGGTGAAATGGCCATACCCCCGGTCATAATCGCGGGCGATACCGGCCAGGGTGCGCATCTGCGTGCTGTTGAGCGTTCCGTAGGGGATGGCGACCCGCAGCATGTAGGCGTGCAGCTGAAGATAGACGCCATTCATCAGCCGCAGGGGTTTGAACTGGTCCTCGGTCAGGCGACCATCGAGACGACGTGTCACCTGGTCGCGAAACTCCGCGATCCGGTCGGCCACCATGGCGTGGTCATAGCTGTCATACTTGTACATGGCTCAGGCCGTCGCTTGGGCGTGGGTGGATCCGGTCGTGGGACCGGAAAGTCGGATGCTCTCGCGGCGCCATTTCTGACCGCCGGGCCGGTCTTCCTCGAGTTCGATGAGATAGGCGCCGACAGCGATTTGGCTTTCGTCCGAGGCGATCTCCAGCGTGGCGTCGGCCTGGTCGTCATCGAGGCGGGCGGCCTCGGCGAGCTCGGTGGTCCACTGACCCGTCGCGGTGCGATAGATCACGCGGCCATCGGTGAGGCGGTTGGCGGTGACGGCCTTCATGCGAATTGCTCCTGGCCGATTGTTGCGGCGACTTGGCTGATGGCAGTGCCGGCGACTTCGCCGACAATCATGATGGTGGGTCCGCATATGGCTTCACGCGTGACCAGCCCGGCGAGATCGCCGAGCGTCCCGTAAACCCGGCGCTCCGTGTCCAGCGTGCCGTTCTCTATGAGGGCGACCGGGGTGGAGGGATCCCGTCCGGCCGCAACCATCTTCGCCTGGATATCCGGCGCGGCGCCGACCCCCATGTAGAAAACCGTCGTTGAATTGGCGGCGGACAGGGTGCGGTAATCGGCGTCCGGCCCGTCCTGCTTGACGACGCCGGAAGCAAAGGTGACCGACTGGGCATGGTCGCGATGGGTCAGCGGGATGCCGGCTGAGGCGGCGCAGGCGACAGCGGCCGTGATGCCAGGGGTGACCTCGACCGCGATCCCGGCGGCGCGGACCACATCCAGCTCTTCGCCGCCGCGCCCGAAGACAAACGGGTCGCCGCCCTTGATGCGGACCACGCGCTGACCCTTGCGGGCCTCGCGGACCAGAATATTGCCGATCTGCTCCTGCGGCACCGGGTGGTGGCCCTTGGTCTTGCCGACATCGATGCGCAGCGCGTCGCGGCGGGCCAGTTCCATCACGCCTTGCGAAACGAGGCGGTCATGCACGATCACATCGGCTTCGCGCAGCAGGCGGGCGGCCTTGAGGGTCAGAAGGTCGGGATCGCCCGGACCGGCGCCGACCAGATGGACGATCCCGTCGCGGGGTCCGGTCTCGCCGTTCAGCTCGCGCAGCATCTCGCGGCGGGCGCCGGACCTGTCGCCGGCCAGCGCGAGGTCGCGGGCCTTGCCGCGCAGGGCGCGTTCCCAGAAGGCGCGGCGGTCATCAAACTTGTCGAAGACCGACTTCACCGTGCCGCGCAGCTCGCGGGCGAGATCGGCGATGAGGCCGATACGCGCCGGCAGGACCTGTTCGATTGCGGCGCGGATGTCGACGGAGAGAACGGGGGCCGCCCCGCCGGATGCAATCGAGACAACGATGCCGTCGCGGTCGACAATGGCCGGGGTCTGGAAGTCGGAGGCGGCCGGGCTGTCGACGATATTGACCATCGCGCCCTGGCTGCGGCCCCAACGGGCCAGCTTGTCGAGCTCATGGGTCTCGCCACCGGCGAGGAAAATCAATGTCGCGCCACGAAAGTCCCGCCGCGTCGGCACACGGCGGATGATCTTCGCATATTGGGCAATATCCGAAGCAACAGGATCGCTGGACTCACCGGTGAACCAAAGCAACCGGGCTGGGGAAGACGCAAACAGGCGTGCTTTTGGCTCGGCCATCGGGCCATGCCCGACAACGATCACCGTCTGTCCATCTAGGGGAATGGAGGCAGGGAAAACACGCATGGTCACTCGTCCGTTCCTGCGCCTTCGTGGCGCGACGGCTTCAATATTTCTATTCGATGCAGTGATTACAAACGACGATTATTGGCTTTTCACGTTAGAAAATCTAAACTCATTCCATGGTCCAGACATCCCGCCTTCCGCCGCTCAATGCCCTGCGTGCCTTCGAGGCTGCTGCGAGGCTTGAAAGTTTCGCCCGCGCCGCCGACGAGCTGGCGGTGACGCCCGGCGCGATCAGCCAGCAGATCCGGCAGCTGGAAGAGCATGTCGGGGCCCCGCTTTTTGTCCGGCAGGGGCGCGGTCTGGTGCTGACCGAGGCCGGTCGCGCCGCGGCGGGCGTGACGTCGGAAGCTTTCGAAACCCTGGAACGCGCCGTCTCCGCGATGCGCCAACCGGTCCATCGCCGCGCGCTGACGGTCTCGGTCGCGCCCTCATTCGCCGGCAAGTGGCTGGCGCCGCGCCTGTTCCGCTTTCAGGAAGAAGTGCCGGGCGTTGAAGTCTGGATTGCGGCCACCTCGGAACGGGTCGATCTGGCGGCCGGTGCCGCCGATCTGGGCATCCGCTACGGGCCCGGTGGCGACATGACGCTGAATGAAGAGCGGCTGTTGGCGGAGGAAGTGCTGCCGGTCTGTTCGCCTGACCTCCTGCGAGACGGTCCCGCGCTCATCCGCGCCCATGACCTGCGGGGCCAGACGCTGTTGCATGACGCCTCACCGGAAACCGAGGTTGATGGCGCCGATTGGGCCTCCTGGCTGAAGGCCCGCAATGCGCGGGGTGTTGATGTCGCCGGTGGTGTGCGGTTCAACCAGTCCGCGCTGGTCATCGATGCCGCCGTCGCCGGCCGTGGTGTGGCCCTGGCCAAGCGGGCCCTGGTGCAGAACGATCTCGCTTCGGGACGCCTCGTGGCGTTGTTCGCCGACGGCACGACGCCGGTCCGCTCGGCCTATCACATCGTTACGGCCCGCAACCGGCCCCTGAGCCCGGACGCCCAGGCCTTCATTGCCTGGCTCAAGGCCGAAGCGCGGGTGCATGAGCATTCGGTGGATGAGTTGTGAGTAGGGCATGGACGCGGGGCGCTCGCGCACTCCGAGCCATACATCGCTTGCCGAGAGTTCGCGCTATCCGGTTTTCAAGGTCAAGGGCGCGTACGCGCCGCTTCGCGGTTTCACCCTTGAGCTTGAAAACCGGATAGCGCCTGCTGGCTGACAAGCGGTTTATGGGTAGTTCCGCGCGAGGCGCCGAGTTCCGATAAGTCTCCTTCTCCACCGTCATCCCACGGTCGCGACGAGGTCACCGTGGGATGACGGTGGGAATGGTGTTCATTCAGTTGCAGCGCACACCGGCACATAACCCGCTGCAATCGCCTTCACCGTTGGCTCTGGCGTGAGTACTTCTACCCGCTCCGGCAGGGTCTCTGGTCCCGCTGAATAGCCCGCGAACGACCAGGCCCAGACCTTGCCCCGCCAGCGTACCAGCGGCGGGCCGTTTTCAGACGCCCGGAAGAACACGGCCTCCGGCAGATCCGCCAGCTTCGCTTCATGCGTCACCTGCGCCCGCGACCGCGAATGGACCCGCGCCTTGTGCATCAGACGGTCCATGTCAGCCGCGCGGACGGGGTTGGGCAGGTCGGGATGCGCGCTCGCGAACGCAGCGCGAAAGCGGTTGAAATCCGCCCGGCGGCATTCGGCGCAGGGTCGGTGTCCGGCGGCGAGGGCGACGGCTTCGTCGGTGAAGAAGAGCTCGGTATAATTGCCCGGCGCCATCAGTTCGCGGCGGCGCGCCTTGAAGGCGAGGGTGCAGGTCACCCAGGCCTGGTGCTTCCAGCGGGCGGTGCCCAGCTGGTGGCGGGCATCATGCAGGATGCCGCGATTGCCCATCAGCGTGCCCCGGGCGGTATGGGTGCAGATGTCACCGGTGGGGGCAACGCGGTTCCGGAGCGGTGAGGGACGGGTCATGCGATCAGGATGGTGCGCCCTGGGCTGCGGTGCAATCCGGTTCCTGCGACATTAAAAAAAAGGGCCGCCGCTCCGGGGAGCGGCGGCCAGATCGCCAGTGGATGGCGGGATGATCAGAACGTGAAGTGGAAACGGGCACCGGAAACCAGGGCCGGATCCTGAATGACTTCACGACCCTCGGAGAGGTCGAGCCGACCGAAGAGGCTCAGATTGCCGGCCCCGTCCAGAAGCGGCGTCGCGTAGAGCATTTCGGCCTGCAGCGGGCGTTCGCCGCCGAGCTGCCAGGTCTGGGTTGTGATCCCGATACCGCCGGTTTCACGGTCGGTGACCCGGCCGGCCGTGTACTGCAGGCTGCCGGTTTCGACATGCAGCGGCTGGATCAGGCTGAAGCGCAGGGCATCCGACGATCCCAACACGCCGTCGCGGCGGGCGGTGATCTGGAAGGCCGTGGCGATCGGGGCGTCGGTCAGAGCAAGGGCACTGCCGTCGAACCGCGTCTCCGCCGTATGGGACACCGTGGCCGAGGCGCTCAGGGTGAGCGCTGCCGGCAGGTCGGCATCGGCACCGAACGTGACCGCATTGGTGGTCGCGCCGCCGGACAGCGACAGCATGCCGGCACCCTGGCCGCCAAGCAGGCCGGTGGCCTCGTCGAGGCGGGTATAGGTCGCGTTCAGGCTGACGGCGTCGTTCAGCTGGTGGCGGATATCGGTCACAAAAGCGAGTGAGCGATAGTCATCCATGCCCGGGATGAGGTCGTTTTCCTCACCGGTGAACGGATTGGTCCAGACCCGCTCGCTCTGACCGGACGAGAAGCCGAACGAGACCCGCGTGCTGTCGGAGATCGACAGTCCGGCCATGGCATAGGCGCCACCGGATGCGAAGCCGAGGATCGGGTTCACGCCGCCGGTTTCCGGACGGTGGTCCGAGAACATTCCAAATCCGGACTGGCTGTTCAGGGCCAGGGCGCCCTCACCGGCACCGAAGCGCAGCTGGCGACCGGATTCGGTGTCTTCGATGACGAGGCCGGCCTGGAATGGCAGGGCACCATCGGTGTGGACATCACGCGGATCGCTGCGGGACATCAGGGCATGGATCCGGAAATTGCCGCGCTGGCTCATCAGCCGGCTCATGTCGCCGGTGTCACGGAAGGACGTATTGCCATCCCAAGTGTAGACACGTTCGGCCAGATTGCCGGCCGCATCGGCCTCATCAAGCGGGCCCGATTGCTGGGTCAGCTGGCTGAGCGGGATTTCGAAGTCGCGGAATGTGTCGTTGAGGCGCTGGAAGACAGCGACTGAATTGTCTTCGTCAGCCTTGACGTCGACATGATCGAGGACGAGTGCCATGCCGTCGACTGCCTCGGCCTGGTCCTTGTCGACATAATAGTAGAGCGACTGGTCGCGGAAGGGCGACAGTGAGGCGTCGACGTCGAGCAGACCCCAGCCATAGACCTCATCGACGCCTTCCTCACCGAGGTCGTGGGCCGACCACAGCAGGACATCGGCGACATCGCTGGCTTCCAGCCATTCCCAGCGGCTCATCACCAGTGCCGCCGCACCCGTGACCAGCGGAGCCGAGAAGGAGGTGCCGGACATGCGGGTCAGGCCGCCTTCGCCGTCATTGACCAGGATCAGTTCGCCGGGTGCGACCAGGAAACGGTCCATCAGGCGATTGCCGGCTTCGCAGGTGCCGTTGGTCGTCAGACAGGCCGTGCCCGGTGTATTGGAGAAGGAGGAGATTTCCCCGCTCGGAGACACCGATCCCACAACCAGCAGGTTGTCGAGCACCGGCACATTGGTCCAGTCGATATCGGCAGTCTGCGCCAGTCCGTCATTGCCGGCGGCGAGGACAAAGAGCGTGTTCTCGGTGTGTTGGCGCACCCGGCGATGAGAGAAAATCGAAGCCCAGTTTCCGTGCAGGGTCCAGCCGGACACGCCCAGGGACATGTTGATGATATGGGTGTCCTCGCGCTTCTCGTAGAGATAGCGAAGGCCATCGCGGACATCGCGCCAGCTGGTGCTGTGGCTGTCATCAAACGGGTTGTAGACCGTGACCTTGGCATCCTGCGCCATGCCCATGCCCAGCTCGCCATCATGTTCGTCGACCATCAGGCCGGCCACGGCCACGCCGTGATTGACGTCGAGATAGTCTTCCAGGCCCAAAGCATCCTGAAGATGGAAGTTGAGTTCGTGGGGCAGGGAAAAGTCGACCACACCGATATAGACGCCCTTGCCTTCATTGGCCTGTTGCGCCAGGCGCGGGGACCAGTTGACGGTCGCCATCCAATGGTCAACCCGGTCGACCTCGACGAAGGACATCAGCCCGTCATAGAAGTCGAGGAAGAATTCCGAGCGCGCGCGGGCATCCAGTTCGGACAGGCTTTCCGGATTGTCCGGATCGATGCCATAGCGTTCGAACAGGGTGCGGAGAAAACCGTCACGGAAGGCATTGGCGGCCTTCTCTGAATCGCCGTCATCATCGTCGTCACCGTCGCCGTCGAGATCAAAACCGTCCTCGTCCCAATCCCAGGCATCGGCAACCAGTTCACCGAATACTGCTTCGGCCTGATCCAGCACTTGCGTGAGGTCGTTGAGGACCTGGCCGTACTGGGCCGGTGCATCATCCTCGAACGGGTTGATGTCACCCCAGAATGCGTTGATGTCACCCCACAGCGGGCCAACATCGCGCCAGAAGGGGGAGATGTCCTGGTAGAAGGGATTGATGTCGCCACCAAAGGGATTGATGTCACCCCAGAACGGATTGATGTCACCGTAGAAGGGATTGATATCGCCGCCGAAAGGATTGATGTCGCCCCAGAACGGATTGATGTCGCCCCAAAACGGCGAGATGTCGCCGTAGAACGGGTTGATGTCACCATAGAAGGGGTTGATGTCGCCGTAGAACGGGTTGATGTCGCCATACATGGCGCCGATCGAGCGGGCTTCGCTCTGACGCGGATCAAAGCGAAGGGTGAAGGCGTCTTCGGGAATGTGGAAGCGACCGCTTTGCACCCGTTGATGGTTCCACCCGCGCGCGTCGAAGCGCTCGAGCAGCGTTTCGTTGATATCGTTTGAAGTTGCGACAGTGTCCTGGGCCGAACCGGCGGCGGTCGCGAGAGAGAGCGCGGCGCTGGCGACGACGAACATGGCGGTCGAGTGCTTCAGGCGATTATTCATTTTTACGTCCCCCAGAGGGTTTCCTGTGATGCCTCCAATATCGCGGGGATTTGCTAAAAATTTGAAATTTTACTTGGTTTCCAAAGCCTTAATCGGTGGCGTCCCTAATTATTCGTAAACGTGCGATTGCCCTGCGGCTGTAGGGGTATCCGGGCTCTCAAGCTGGCTTTGTCGGCGGGGGCAGGTGTTGTCCGGGCATTGAGGGAATTGGCTTTCTGCCCCGTGTGCAGCCTTGCCCCTGCTCCTGCGAGCGGAGGAATCGGGTTCATGGGGCGCGTTACCGTGACCATATTGCAATTCACTCGCACTAACAAACAAAGCCGTGCGCAATCGGTCGCTTAAGGGGGAAATTGCTTGACCCTTGGCGCGTTCAGCATGTGAGTATGGGGTCAATTCTGCGACCCTCGACGGTCGCCGGCCCATACAGACAGAACGGGTGAGAGCCCGGGGTGAGGAGCATGAAGCCGACCGATACGCGCGATCCCGACTATTTTCACAAGGTCGTGGATTGCCAATGGGCCTGTCCGGCACACACGCCGGTGCCCGAATATATCCGCCTGATTGCGCAAGGTGAGTTTACCGAAGCCTATCTCGTCAATCGTCGTTCCAACGTCTTTCCCGGCATTCTCGGTCGGGTCTGTGACCGCCCCTGCGAACCGGCCTGCCGGCGCGGCCGGGTCGAGGAGGAGCCGGTCGCGATCTGCCGCCTGAAGCGGGTTGCGGCCGACCATCGCGACGAGGTCAAGCATCTCGTGCCGCAAAAGCCGGCCGGCACCAATGGCAAGAAGATCGCCCTGATCGGCGCCGGTCCGGCGTCCTTGACAGTGGCCAATGATCTCGCCCCGCTGGGTTATGAGTGCACGATTTTCGAGGCCCATCACCGTCCCGGCGGGCTGATGATCTCCAACATCCCCTCCTTCCGCCTGCCCGAGGAAGTGCTGGACGAGGAGATCGGTTATATCCTCGACCAGGGCGTCGAGCTGAAAACCGGTCACCGGATCGAGAGCCTGAAGGCCTTGAGCGAAAGCGGCTATGATGCCGTCTTCATCGGGTCCGGCGCGCCCAAGGGCAAGGACCTGAAGATCGAGGGCCGCGACGAGGTCGATGCCAATATCCATATCGGCATCGACTGGCTGGAAAGCGTTGCCTTCGAGCATGTCGAGGCCATCGGCAAGCAGGTCCTGATCATCGGCGTCGGCAACACGGCGATGGATTGCTGCCGCACTTCGCTGCGCCTTGGCGCCGACGATGTGAAAGTGATGGCCCGCAAGCCGCGGCAATTCTTCAAGGCTTCACCCTGGGAGCTGGAAGACGCCGAGGACGAGAATGTCGAGATCCTGGTCAATCACTCGCCCAAGCGTTTCGTGGTCGAGAACGGCCAGCTGACCGGCATGGAATTCGAGCTGATGGAGTATCAGCTCGATGAGGACGGCCGGATCACCGACACCAAGATAACCGGCACCAGGATCATTCCCTGTACCGACGTGATCCTGGCCATCGGTCAGGAGAATGCCTTTCCCTGGATCGAGCGCGATATCGGTATCGAGTTCGACAAATGGGGCGTGCCGGTCGTCGACGAGACAACCTTCGAGTCCACCAGGAAGGGCATCTTCTTTGGCGGCGACAGTGCCTTTGGCCCCAAGAACATCATCTGGGCGGTCGAGCACGGGCACCAGGCGGCGATCTCGATCCACAAGCATTGCGAGGCGAGCGACCTCAAGGCCCGCCTGCCGCGTGGCGTGAACCTGCAATCGGCCAAGATGGGCGTGAATGAGTGGATGTATTCCAACAGCTATACCGGCGAGCATCGTCGGCAGATGCCGTTGGCCGAGCTCAAGGCACGCCTGTCCAACCGCAAGATGGAAGTCGAGACGGGCTATACCGCCGAGCAGATCGCGACCGAGGTCCAGCGCTGTCTGAATTGCGATGTCCAGACCGTGTTCGAGGCGCCGCTGTGCAAGGAGTGTGATGCCTGCATGGACATCTGCCCGGTCGATTGCCTGTCGATCGTGCCGGTTGCCGAGGAAGCACAGCTGCGCCAGTCGCTGCGCGTGCCCGCCCATAACAAGGATCAGGACCTGTTTGTCTCCGAGCCGCTGAAGGATACCGGGCGGGTCATGGTCAAGGACGAAAATCTCTGCCTGCATTGCGGCCTGTGTGCCGAGCGCTGTCCGACCGCCGCGTGGGACATGCAGGATGCCGACATCTTCATTCCGCATGTCGACGATGAAACGAAGAAAGTGGCCGCCGAATGAAGGATCTCGTGGACGTTTCCAGCGAAGTGCGGGTCAACGACTTCGTCATCAAGATCGGCAATGTGAACGGCACCGGGTCGGCCTCGGCCAATGGTCTCCTGATGAAGGCGATCTTCCGCATGGGCGTGCCGGTGGTGGGCAAGAACCTCTTCCCCTCCAACATCCAGGGCCTGCCTACCTGGTATGAGATCCGCCTGACCAAGGACAGCTACATGGCGCGCTCGGGCACAGCCGAGTTCATCGTCGCCATGAATGCCGAGACCTACCGCCAGGACCTCGCCGAAGTCTCACCCGGCGGTTACCTGCTGTACGACAGTACCTGGCCGCGCCCGGACCTGCATGCCCGCGCCGACGTCACCGCAATCGGTGTGCCGCTGGCCCGCCTGGTCAATGCCGCCTTCGACAATGCCCGCACCCGCGTGCTGATGAAGAACATGGCCTATGTCGGTGCCGTCGCCGGACTGACCGGCCTCGATGTCGAGGTGATCCGCGGTCTGGTGAAGGAGATGTTCGGCACCAAGGAGCATCTCATCGACGCCAACATGAAGGCGATCGGCCTGGGCCTTGATTATGTCCGCGAGCACCATCCCGACCCGCTGCCGCTGCGCATCGAGCCGATGGACAAGACGGCCGGTCACATCATGATCGACGGCAATACCGCCGCGGCCTTGGGCTGTGTCTATGCCGGCGCCACCTTTGGCGCCTGGTACCCGATCACGCCGTCGACCTCGCTGATGGATGGCTTCAAGGCCTTTTGCGAAAAATTCCGAGTTGATCCGGATACGGGTGAAAAGAATTTCTGCATCATCCAGGGCGAGGACGAGCTGGCTTCGGTCGGCATGGCCATCGGCGCCGGCTGGAATGGCGCCCGCTCCTTCACCCCGACCTCGGGTCCCGGCATCTCGCTGATGAGCGAGTTCATCGGCTTTGCCTATTATGGCGAGGTTCCGGTGGTGTTGTTCGACGTCCAGCGGGCAGGGCCCTCGACCGGCCTGCCGACGCGGACCCAGCAATGCGACATCACCCTGGCGGCCTATGCCAGCCATGGCGATACCAAGCATATCCTCCTCTTCCCGGCCAATCCGAAGGAATGCTTCGAGATGGCGGTGCAGAGCTTTGACATTGCCGAGCGCTTCCAGACTCCGGTCTTTTTCATGACCGATCTCGATATCGGCATGAATGACTGGATGATCCCGGAGCTGGAGTGGGATGACAGCTACCAGCCCGATCGCGGCAAGGTGCTGACAGCTGACGAGATCGAAAAGCTCGAGAAATTCTATCGCTATGAAGATCGTGACGGGGACGCCATTCCCTGGCGCACCTTGCCGGGCAGCCATCCCAAGGGCGCGTACTTTACGCGCGGCTCCGGCCATAACTGGAAGGGCGGCTATACCGAGGACAGCGACGAGTACAAGGAAGTGCTCGACCGGCTGACCACCAAGTGGAAAAACGCCGCCAATGCCGTTCCTGCACCGGTCATCACGCGGTGTGGCCAGGACGCGCGGCGGGCGATCATCTCGGTCGGCGGCTGTGATGGCGCGGTCCTGGAAGCGCTCGACCGCTTCGCCGAGAATGGCGTGAACCTGGATTACCTGCGTGTCCGCGGCTTCCCCTTCAATGCCGAGGTTGATGCCTTCATCGACCAGTATGATGAGGTCTTCGTGGTCGAACAGAACCGCGACGGCCAGCTGCGCAGCCTGCTGGTCAACGAGACCGAGGCGCCCAAGCACAAGCTGGTCCCGATCCTTGATTACGCCGGCATGGCGGCCAATCCGAAATTCATCATCGAGGGCATTTCCGCCCATCTGGAAGCCCTGGGAGACGTCGCATGACCTCCATGAGCAAACCCTTCATCGACAAGCACCTGCCCAAGAACAAGCTGGGCCTGTCTGTCCGCAACTATGAAGGCGTGATGTCGACCCTGTGCGCCGGGTGCGGCCACGACTCGGTCACCGCCGCCCTGGTCCAGGCCTTCTGGGAACTGGATCTGGCACCGGAGAGCGCGGCCAAGGTCTCCGGCATTGGCTGTTCGTCCAAGACGACCGCTTACTTCATGGGCCAGTCGCACGGCATCAATTGCGTACACGGGCGCATGCCGTCCGTGGCGACCGGCGCCAACGCGGCCAATGGCGATCTCAATTATATCGGTATCTCCGGTGACGGGGATTCCCTGTCGATCGGCTTTGGCCAGTTCGCCCATGCCATCCGGCGCAATCTCAACATGCTGTATATCCTCGAGAATAACGGGGTGTACGGCCTCACCAAGGGCCAGTTCTCGGCCGCGGCGGACTATGGCTCGAAGTCGAAAAAGGGCCTGGCCAATGACCAGATGCCGATCGACCCGTGTGTCCAGGCGCTCACCCTGGGGGCCGGCTTCGTCGCGCGCGCCTTTTCCGGTGACAAGTCGCAGCTGATCCCGCTGATCAAGGCCGGACTGAAGCACAAGGGTTTTGCCCTGATCGATGTGATCTCGCCCTGCGTGACCTTCAATGATCACAAGGGTTCGACCAAGAGCTATGCCCACACCTACAAATACTACCATCCGATGGTGCACACGGACTTTGTCGCCCATGCCGACGAGGTGACCGGCTCCTATGACCGGGATGGCGCCATGCGGGTGACCATGCAGGATGGTGGCGAGCTGTTCCTACGCAAGACCGACAGCGACTACGATCCGCGCGACCGGGCCCAGGCGATCGAAACCCTGATGATGAACAAGACCGAGGGCGAAATCCGCACCGGACTGCTTTATCTCAACAGCGATTTGCCGGACATGCAGGCGGCCAACAAGCTGCCCAAGATGCCGCTCAACCAGGTGCCTTATGAGCGCTTGAACCCGGGCAAGGCGGCGCTTGCCAAACTGCAGGCCCGCTATCGCTGACGGTCAACCATCGGTGACATGATCAATGCGCGGCGTCGCGGCTTTCGCTGCGGCGCGCGCGGCCGGGCTGTCGTCCAGACGGGCCAGCGTGATGTGGACAAAGCCGGCACCGGTTTCGTCGCGGATCGGTGTGTAGCGGACCTGCCAGAAACGATCGGGATGGGCGTGATCGACCCAGACAGACGTCGCTCCAAGAATGTGTCCGGTGTTGAGTCCGTCCCGGGTCAGCGCGTCGAGGTCGCCGCTCAGTCGGCGCAGGGCGGGCGTGTCCGTCAGACGCCGGGAGCCGGCCAGGAAATCACGTGCCATGACCTCGCTGACGGCCGCGACGTCGGGCCCGTCGACACCGGTCTGCAGCAGCAGACACGGGAACGGGCTGTGATCGACCGTGGCCCGCAGGTCGTCGAAGAGGGAGCGGGTGCGGGGGTCTTCGGCCAGTTTCATGATCGCGGCGGCGACCGGCTCAGGCGGCTGGACAAGGCCGGATTCCAGCCGTGACACATAGGTCTGGCTGACTCCGATGAGCTCTGCCATTGCGCCCTGTTTCAGCCGCAACCGCATCCGCAAGGCGCGGGTCTTCTTTGCCCAGTCCGTGTCCAAGATCGAATTCTAACCCCTTTGAATCTAGGGATTATCTTGCCGTCCAACGAAGATGAATGAGCACTCATAAAATATGAATAGACCACATCCGGCCGGGTGAGAGGGGAGCCTAGAAACCCAGGGCCCGGGCGACATAGCCGGGCAGGTCGGCCATCAGCTCGGCCAGCTCGCCGCGCGCCCAGGCGGGCAGGAAGATCGCCAGGACGACACTGATCAGAAGCCCCAGGAAGGCGCGCAGAACGTCCGAGGTCACGTCCCACAGTGCCGCCAGCCTCGACCGCAGGCCGGCAACATAGGCGATGGCGATTTCGCGACCGGCCAGCATGCCAAGGAACACCCAGGTCGTGCTCATAGGCACGTCATTGAGCTCCTTGAAAATGAACAGGATAACGCCGTAGATGAGGTCGATGGCCGTCGCGGCGCGGATATCGGTCGAGTTGGTCTTCGACAGGACGATCTTCTGGATTTCGCCCCCGCGATTGCGGAAGATGATGGCGTGCAGGGCCAGCATCACGACCGTCGCAAATACCAGCAAAACCGGGGAGAAG
This sequence comes from Maricaulis sp., assembly GCF_034670125.1. Lineage (GTDB taxonomy): Bacteria > Pseudomonadota > Alphaproteobacteria > Caulobacterales > Maricaulaceae > Maricaulis. The sequence continues at coordinate 96,183 of NZ_JAXMOC010000009.1, read as the reverse complement.
GTGACCTGGGTCTGCAGGACCGCAACGCCCTCCTGCATCACCGGCAGGCCGGCGCTGTCCAGAACCGGGACCAGCTCGGTCGTGCGTGGCAGGAAGATGAAAATGTTGGCGAGGTCCTGCATCAGCCATTGCGACCACAGGAAAGCCGTGGCCGCCCATTGGGCGACATACCAGACAGGATGATGGGGTTGGTCCTTGGTGCGGTCGATCCAGCGCTCGAACAGTCGCGCGACGACCATGTAGACGAAGAAGGCCGCGCTGATCGCCACGATGTAGCCCAATGCCGACTTGGTCAGCATTTTTGGCAGCACGCCTTCGGTATTGGCGCCGCCCGTGAGCGCGAAGATGGTCAGGACCAGGAAGGTCGTCGAGACCGGGATGCCATAGCGGGTCAGGATCAGCAGGAAGACCGGCGGTATGGCATGCCACCATTGCACGCCGCCCTCGGGGTAGGGCAGGGAGTTCAGGCGTCCAAAGGCAATGTCGCCGCCATCGCCGAAATAACCCCACAGCATGACCGCCACGATGATCGAGCAGGCATAGGCCCACAGCACCCACCAGGACCGTTTCGCGTTGGAGCTCAGAAAGGTGCCCAGCGTCTGGATGGCGTCATTGGCGACGATGGAATACGCGGCGATGAGAAATCCGAGGATCGAGAAGATCCACACAGTCGTGCTCAGATCGGCCATTGCCCGCTACCCTTTGAGACGAAACCCCGCGTCACGTAGCAATGAGCAGCGCGATCAATCAATCAGCGAGGCACAGTCGGGCGACTTTTTCGCACAAGTGTCGCAAACCATGGCGCGATTGCGACCATTTGGTTGCGTCAGGCTCCAGTCTTCACATCGAGGCGCAAATGCGTTATAAAATATAACCGCCGATGACCGGCACCGGCGCGCCCTCTTGAAATGGAGAAGCGCAAATGTCCGCTCCCCTGCCGACCATTGACGTACAGGCCATACACTGGCCGTCCGTCATTCGACATTACCGACTCTCAAAGGGCCTCAAACAGGCCGCGCTGGCGCATGATCTGGGCGTGACCCAGACCATGGTCTCGCGCTGGGAGTCGGCGACCGCCATCCCTTCGGCGCGGATCCAGGCCCGGCTGTTTGATCTTTACTGGGCCTCCCAGGCGTCGGTGTCGCGTGATGTCTGGCTTGACCGTATCGAGCGCCACCCGGCGGTAGTCGGCGTGATCAATGCGGCTGGCCGGATGGTCCGGGCAAGCCGCGGATTTTGCCGGACGTTTGATTGTGACCGCCACGGGCTGGAAGGGCGCTACCTGCATGAAGCGTTCGAAGGCGACTGGGCCGGCCTGTATGACACGCTGGCCGCATCGGGTCTGTTTGAAGGCCGGGTTTCATCGGCGGAAAGCATGGATACCGTGACATTCCACGACCGCGACGGCGCCCGCCGGACCCGGCATGTTCACGGATTGCACCGGCCAAGCTTCCTGCCGGGTCCCGAAATCGTCTGGCTCCTGTCCGGCGCAGAAGTTTCGGAACGGGTGCGCGACGATGTCAGGGCCCGCCTTGGCGGCCAGCTGATTGTCCGCAAGGCGATCTAGGCAATGGCGGGCGGTGATCAATCCAAACCGGGCGATGTCACCATCTGGCGCAATTTCCTGCGTCGCTACCGATTCACCAACAATATCAAACAGGCGGCTCTCGCCGATGATCTGGGGGTCACCCAGGCGATGGTGTCGCGCTGGGAATCCGGTGCGGTCAGTCCGGCCGCAGCAATGCAGGACCGGATACGGGCCCTGGCCGGCGCATCCGAGGCAATGGCGTCGCCCCTGGTCGGTTGGCGCCAGCATGTCGCCGCCCAGCCCGGCATGGCAGCAGTGGTGAATGCCGACGGTGTTATCGAAACGGCCAGTCGCGGCCTGGCCCGCGAACTCGAACTGCCGCGCGGCAGGATTGAGGGGCAGGGCATCGGGAGCCTCTTTGCCGGCGACCTTGTCAGCCTGTACAACACCCTCATCGCAAAAGGTTTCTTTGACGGCGCGCTTGAAAGCGTCGAAAGTGCGGACGTGTATTGTTTTGCCAGACCACGGAAAAATCGCGATATTGGGCCGGTACATGGTCTGCACTGGCCACATCGGGCTGAAGACAACCGGGTCCGCTGGATGCTGACCGGGGCGAGGATCAGCCAGACGGACTTTGAAAGCCTGCGCCGGGAGCTGGGCGGGCAGGCCGAACTGACAGCGCAGGATTGAACCTGCAAGGGGGGCGGATTTGGTTCACGATATGAAATTGTCGATGACGTCGAGCAAGGTGAACTGGCCGTCGGTGATCCGCAATTTCCGGATGTCCAAACGGCTTAAACAGGCCGCACTGGCCGGCGATCTCGGCGTCACCCAGGCCATGATTTCACGCTGGGAGAACGGCGATAGCGAACCGCCGGAACGTATCAAGCGGCGCATGGCCGAGCTGGTGCAGGATGCATTTGTGGTCGCCCCGGCGCCGACCTGGGTCGACCTGGTCTCGCTCAATCCGACCGTCGAGTTCGTGACCGACTCCATGGGTATGATCAAGGCCATTTCTCTGGGCGCACTTGATCTGTTCGGTATCCGGCGCAACGAGATCGAAGGCCGCAATGTCCGTGATTTCGTCGGGGGAGACTTTTCGACGGCGCTGGAGCAATTGCGGGCCGAGGGCATGTTCCAGAACAATCTCGCCTTCGCCCAAAGCATCGGCACGCTGGAGGTCAATGTGTCGGCTGGCATGCAATCGCTGCTGTGCGACTTCATCCACTGGCCCCGCATTTCCGAGGCCCGCACCGTCTATTGCATCCACTCCGGCGCGACGCTCGACGAGAAGCGCTATTCGGCGCGCCTTGAAGAGCGCGGTGACAAGGTCGTGGTGCGCCGGACTTTCTGATCCGGCCCGGCATTCCTGTTCAAGCCGGGCCGGGAGCCGTGGCCTGGGCTCCGGCGGCTATTCCTCCGGTGGATTCAGGCCTACATAGGTCATTTCGACACCCAGATAGGCCTGGTTCGGGATCCAGCATGTCTTGTCGGACCGCTCGGTCATGTCGATGGTCTCCCCAACCACATAGTCCGGCCATGCATCACAGTGGGCGTCTGACATAAAAGTCACGGAAACCGTCATCGCCCCGGTCGCGTGGTCAATGCTCCAGGTTCCGGGGAACTCTTCGCCTGCCAGTGAAAAATTCGCCATGCCGCCGCTGCTTCCCGACGTGCCCAAGCTGGGATCAGCGGGCATCAGTCGGGCCCAATCGTAGTCGCCTGCGGGCGTTCCGTCGTGGCTGATGGTGAAATACTCGCCCTCGGGCATGTTGACGTCCTGGGCATGGGCGGCCCCGGAAAGGCTGAGCCCGACCGCGGCCACGGCCAATGTAGCGCTGAAAATTTTCATTATTTGTCCCCTGAACAGCTTTTCCACTCGGGCAGGACGATAATGCGATTGGATTAATCTCCGGTTTCAGATCGGGCGCTGATGTCCGGGATATCTGCGCGATCAAAAAAGGGCGACCCGCAGGGCCGCCCTTTTCCATCTGTTCAGCCCGTCAGGACTACTCGCCCATCTGCGCGTCGCGCAGGGCGCGGAACTCATTGCCTTCATACCAGTTCGGCCAGTCGTCGGAATTCGCCAGACGCGAGCCGACATTGAAGAAGAGCGTCGTGTCCTCGACCATGCCGGACATGTCCCAGTCGGCGGAGTATTCGTCGGCCGGACCGTGATAGCGATTGGCACGGTAGTCCTCGCCAGCCGCCATTCCGGCCTCGCTGCCACCCTCACGCAGGTCGAACCCGCCATCGGCGTAGAGCATCGGCACGCCCTGCTTGGCCAGCGAGATATGATCCGAGCGGTAGAAATAGCCCGCTTCCGGCGTCGGATCGGCGACGATGTAGCGATCCTGTTCTGCGGCGGCCTCTGTCAGGATATCTTCCAGCTCCGAGGCGCCATGGCCGACCACGACCACATCGCGTGACCGGCCCGACGGCAGGATGGCGTCGATATTGATGCCGCCCACGGTCTGGCCATAGGGCACGATCGGGTTTTCACCGTAATAGGCCGAGCCCAGCAGGCCGGACTCCTCGGCGGTGACCGCCAGGACCATGACCGAACGCTCCGGCGGATTGGCCGCGAAGGCTTCACCGATTTCGAGGATGGCCGCGGTGCCGGTCGCATTGTCGACGGCGCCGTTATAGATCCCGTCCTCGCCCTCGGGCACGTCGCGGATGCCGATATGGTCCCAGTGCGCGGTGTAGAGCACGTATTCGTCCGGACGCGTTGTTCCCGGCACGATGCCAACGACATTGCGGGACTCCATTGTCTCCGTCGTGTTGACCAGCGTGCCGGAGGCGGTCAGTCCGGTCATCGGCACGGCTTCAAAGCCCGGTTCGGCGGCGGCAGCGGTCAGGGCGTCGAAATCGAGGCCGGCGAGGCCGAACATCTGCCGGGCCCGGTCTTCGGTGACCCAGCTCTCGATATCGGCGAATGTGCCCTGGCCCGGCTCGCGCGCCAGATCCAGCTGGGTGCCCGACCACGAGCCCGAGACCACGTTCCAGCCATAGGAGGCAGGCGCCGTCTGGTGGATCAGGATGACCCCGGCCGCGCCCTGCCGTGCCGCTTCTTCATACTTGTAGGTCCAGCGGCCGTAATAGGTCATGGCATTGCCGTTGAAGAGGCCGCTATCCGGATTGGCATAGCCGGGGTCATTGACCAGCATGACGACCGTACGGCCCTCGACATCGAGGCCAGCATAGTCGTCCCAGCCATATTCCGGTGCCACAACGCCATAGCCGACGAAGACCAGCTCGCTTTCGGTGATGGCGATGTCGGACGAGTTCAGTTTGGACCAGTAGACCACATCCTCGCCCATGCTCAGACCGAGCGGCTCACCCTCGAAGGCGACATCAAAGCTGGACTGTTCGGCGTCCAGAGTGACAGCGAGCAGCGAGACCGGCTGGAAATAGCTGCCCTCATAGCCCGGTTCCAGGCCGATACGAGCCATCTCGTCGGCAATCCACTGGCTGGCGGCAATGCCGCCCGGCGTTGCCGGAGCGCGGCCTTCAAAGCTGTCATCGGCCAGGGTCGAGATGCGATGACGCAGGTCGGCCTCGGTGATGGCGACGCTGGTCATGCTTTCGGTATGGCTGGCAGCCCCGTCACCGGACGGCGCGGTGGCCGCGTCGGTGCCGTTGTCACTGGCTGGGGAGCAGGCGGCGATCGTCAAGCCGATCAGCGCCGCGGGAATTCCGGTATGTTTCATCTCAACCCCTATCAATCATTGGGCAATGCCCGATTTGTGTGCAACATCGTGCCTGCGTCGCTGCGCGCTGCAAACTAGCGCAGGCAGGCGTCGGATGGAAATCGGGTTTGACCAAACCTGAATGACCATTCATGTTTGCGTCGATGGAGAGCGACGTATCGCATGGTCGGACAACGACCGGCAGGCCTTGAGGGGAGACATCATGGCGAGTGAAAACGGGGACGGTGCATCCGGCGCCGCGACGAAAACCAGCAAAGGGTATCGCAATCTCGTGATGCTGCTGCTGTTTCTGGTCTACACCTTCAATTTCCTGGATCGCCAGATCATCTCCATCCTCGCCATTCCGATCAAGGAAGACCTCAATCTCACCGACGAGCAGCTCGGTTTGCTCGGCGGTATTGCCTTTGCGCTTCTGTACTCGACACTGGGCGTTCCGATCGCCTGGTTTGCCGATCGCATGAGCCGGACCTGGATCATGACCGCCGCGCTAACGGTGTGGAGCGGCTTCACCGCACTGAGCGGTTTTGCCCAGAATTTCACCCATCTTTTCCTCGCACGCGTCGGCGTCGGCATTGGCGAAGCAGGCGGGGTGGCCCCGGCCTACACCATCATCGCCGACTACCACCCGCCGAGTGAACGGTCACGAGCCCTGGCGATTTACTCGCTCGGGATTCCGGTCGGCAGTGCTTTTGGGGTCATTGCCGGTTCGCAAATCGCCGGTGGTGGAATCTCCGATGCGCTGGATTGGCGCTCGGCCTTCTTCATCGTCGGCATCGCCGGAATTGTGTTGGCGCCAATTTTCAAACTGGTGGTGCGTGAGCCCAAGCGTGGCCAGTTTGACAGTGTCCCGACCAAGACCGCCCAGGCCAAACAGGAAGTCGGCGTCTATCCGGCGCAGAAAGCCCGCATTCTTTCCATCGCCGGAGCGGTTATCTTTACTCTGCCGAGCCTCCTTTCCATTTTCAATATCACCGTATTTGGCGCGACATCGCAGCAGTCCATTCCGCTTTTGCTGGCGGCCGCAGGCGTTGGCGCCGTGTCCGGCTGGATGGCCGGACAATGGGTCGCCCGCACCACCAGCCCGTTCATGCTGATGCTCGGACTGACCGTACTGATGCCGTTGTCCGCCCTGGTCGCCTGGATCGTGCCGGCGATCGGCGGCGAAGGTCTCTCGGCGGCCGCCATTGGATGGCTGACCGGGCACGCGGTGGCGGGCTTCCTGATCGGTGCCTTCTTCGCCGCATTCCGGGATTTCATGTCGCTGGCGCTCGAAAAGCCGAGCTTCTGGCTGATGATCATGGGCGCCTCGGCCTCGTCCATGATGGGCTATGGCGTGTTTTTCTGGCTGCCTTCCTTCTTCTCGCGCAGCTTCCAGCTGGGCCTGGTTGAAACCGGCTGGCTGTTTGGTGGCGTATTGTTCGTGGCCGGCAGCCTGGGCATTTTCCTCGGCGGTGTGATGGGCGATGTGATGGGCAAGGCCAAACGGTCTGCCTTCGCGACCGTACCGGCCATCGCCTTCCTGTTGAGTGCTCCGCTCTACTGGGCCGGTATCATGGCGCCGTCGCCGATGATGGCAGTGATCATCCTGTTTATCCCGACTGCGCTGGGTCTGGCGTGGCTGGGTCCGGTCCTGTCCGCCTTCCAGCACCTGATGCCACCGCACATGCGTACCAGCGCCTCCTCGGTCTTTCTGCTGATCAACAACCTCTTGGGCATTGGCGGCGGCGTGTACGTTCTGGGTCGTGTGTCGACCGTGCTGCAGCCGACCTTCGGCGATGGTTCGCTGCGAATCTCGATCGTGATCGGTGCCAGCCTCTACCTGGTCGCGGCCTTCTTCATGTTCTGGGCGTCGCGCTATCTGGCACGGGATTGGGAAGGCGATGGCAAGACCGTTCCGGTCCCCCAGGTCGAACCGCCGTCGGAGGCTGAACCGTCCTGATGACTGACGTGCACTTCACTGATCATTTCTTCGAGACGGCGGATGGTCCGCGCATCCACTGGCGGGACTATCCGGCGTCCGGCGGGGAAAGCGGCCTGCCGGTCATCTGCCTTCACGGGCTGACCCGCAATGTGAGGGATTTCGAAGACCTTGCGCCGATGATCACGGCGACCGGCCGTCGGGTCATCTCGATCTCGGCCCGTGGGCGCGGCCAGTCGGACCATGACCCCGTGGTCGCCCGTTACCAGCCTCCAACCTATGCCGACGACGTGATGGCGCTCATGGCGTCGATCGGGCTGACGAGCGCGGTCTTTGTGGGGACATCGATGGGCGGGTTGATGACCTTCATCATTGCCGACCACCAGCCGGGCCTAGTTGCGGCCGCCGTGATCAATGATATCGGGCCCGAGATCAACAGCGACGGGCTCGACCGTATCAAGTCGAATGTCTCCAGCCGTGAGCCGGTCACCCGCTGGTCCGACGCGGCGGCGCGAACGCGGCAGTCGAACCTGGCCGCCTTCCCCAAGCGCGACAGCGATGTGGCCTTCTGGGACGACTTTGCCCGCAAGACCTGGGATGAGCGTGAAGATGGCAGCATCGCGCTGGCCTATGACGGCGCGCTGGTTGACCAGATGGATGAGGGTGGACCACTGCCTGATCTCTGGGCTTTCTGGACGCCCTTTGCCGACATTCCGACCCTGGTCGTGCGCGGCGGCATATCAGACCTGCTGACGCCGGCAACCGTGGCCGAAATGAAACGTCGCAAACCCGACCTGGCAACGGTCGAGGTGCCCGATGTGGGGCATGCGCCTTTCATCACCGAGCCGGAAGCGTGGCAGGCCGTCGAAGCCTTCCTCGGACGGGTCGACTGATCAGCTGAAATGTCGGGTGATGAGGTCGGCGTCCGGCTTCTCGTTCCAGAACAGGCGTGATCCGGTCGCGCCGTCGAGTTCGGCGGAGCACAGATTGCCGGTCTTTACCTTGGCATTGCCATCATTGCCGCTCAGTGCCGCGTGCATGTAGCGCAAAATGCCGTTCGAGGTGATCACCAGGGCAAGGCCTTTGGTTGATGCCGCGTCGGCCATGGCGGCGAGGGCGTTGGCCTTGAGCTCGGAATCTGACGGTGACCAGTCGACCCCGTCCGGGCGGGTATGGCGCTTGTCCCAGCAATCCAGCGCCTCCTGGCCGAATTCGGCAATGATCTGATCATTCGACTTGCCGCCCCAGGACCCGTAATCGATCTCGGTCAAACGGGGGTCGATCTCGATTTCGCCGGCAAAGCCGGTCAGTCCGGCGACGATCTCTGCCGCCCGGCGGGTCCGCTTGAGGGGGCCGCAAATGAGCCGGGCGGGGATGACACCGGCCGCCTTGAGGGCCTCGCCCAAAGCGCAGGCCTGCGCCTCGCCGCTGTCGACCAGGGGCAGGTCTTCCTTGGCCCCGACCCAGACCGGCGTGTCGCCGGGGCCGAATGTATTGCCATGGCGGGCGAGCAGGATCCGTCCCATCAGACCAGCTCGCCTTCAGCCGCGATGATGCCCTCGACCCGGACGGCGTCTTCCGGCGCGTCCACCGACCAGGCCGAGCGGCCGCGATAGTCGGTCAGCACAACCCGGATCGGGATGCCGTTTTCCAGCGCTCGCAATTGCTCAAGGCTCTCGGTTAGCTCGAACGGTGTCGGTTCCAGCGCGACCAGCTCTTCCAGCGTGTCGCGGCGATAGCCGTACAGGCCGATATGCTGATAGGTCGGCGCGCCCTCATCCGGCTTGCGGCGGAAGGGGATGACATTCTTGGAGAAATACATCGCATCCATCGCCTTGTTGAAGACAACGGTGGTGCCCGAGGCAGAACCCTTGGCCTTGTCGGCGCGCATGCGGGCTTCGGTCTCGGGCGGCAAGGCGATGGCGGGGGTGGCCATCTGCAGGGCCGGGTCAGCGCGCAAGGTCTCGGCGACGCCGCCGATCACCCAAGGCGGAATGAGGGGCGCGTCGCCCTGCACATTGATGACGATCTCGGCGTCGCTGTTCAGCCGTTTCACCGCGTCCAGCGCCCGCTCTGTTCCGTTACGGCAGGCAGGGTCGGTCATGACGGCTTCGCCGCCGGCGGCTGCGACCGCGTCCATGATCCGCTGATCGTCGGTGGCGACCACAACCCGGTCGACACCCGGTGCCGCGGCGGCGATGCGCCAGACCCGTTCGATCATCATCCGGCCGGCGATCATCGCCAGCGGTTTGCCGGGGAAACGGGTCGATCCGTAACGGGCGGGAATGACGGCGAGAACGGACATCGGCGATCCTCAATTCCTGTGATGACCGGCTTGTTCCACACACCGGCTGCAATTTCCACTCCCGCATCCGGCCTGACAGGTCCCGAGGCTGGATTTTTCCGTGCGCCGCGTGCACGGATGTCCTAGAGAGTGCGGGCGCGCCGCTTGGCCTGCGCACAGATTTACCCCTCAAACCGCCAGCAAGGACCGGACATGCGCCATTTCCTTTCGACCGCAGATTGGACCCGCAACGAACTTCAGGGCCTGGTCGACCGAGCCAGCGCTTTCAAGTCCGGCACGGTCAGCCGATCACTCGAAGGCAAGTCGGTGGCGCTGGTTTTCTTCAACCCGTCGCTGCGGACGCGGACCTCCTTCGATATCGGCACGCAGCGCTTGGGCGGTCATGCCATCGTGCTCGACGCCAAGGGCGCGACCTGGCCGATGGAGTTCGGTGAGGGCGCGGTGATGGATGGGGACAAGGAAGAGCATGTGCGCGAGGCCGCGCGGGTGCTGTCCTCCTATGTCGACCTGATCGCCATTCGCTGCTTCCCCGAATTCAAGGACTGGCAGTCCGAGCGCGAGGATCCGCTGATCGAGGCGTTCGCAAAGCACGCCACCGTGCCGGTCATCAACATGGAGACCATCGTCCATCCCTGTCAGGAGCTGGCCCACATGCTCGCCCTGCAGGAGCGGATGGGGCCGATCGCCGACAAGACCTATCTTCTGACCTGGGTGCCGCATCCCAAGCCGCTCAATACGGCGGTGGCCAATTCATCCCTGCTGATCGCCTCCAAATTCGGCGCCAATGTCCGCATCCTGGTGCCCGATGAGGCCTATCGTCTGGACGAGCGCTACATGTCGGCGGCCGAACGCTTTACCGCCGAGGGCGGGGGTTCGGTGAGGCTGACGACCGATGTCGAGGCCGCCTATGACGGCGCCGATGTGGTCTATGCCAAGAGCTGGGGCGCGCTGCCGTTTTACGGCAATTGGGGCGAGGAAGCCCCGCTCCGGGCCAAGGGTGCCGGTTTCATGATCACGCCGGAGAAGATGGCGCTGACCAATAACGCCGTCGTCAGTCACTGCCTGCCGATGCGCCGCAATGTGAAGATCGCTGACGCGGTGGTCGACAGTCCCGCCTTCATGGGCATCGAGGAGGCGGCCAATCGCCTGCCGGTACAGATGGCGGTGATGGAAGCGCTCGCCTCACAACCGGGAGGGTCGGAATGAATCCGAACGCACCGGGTGTCCGCCAGACCATCGTCCAATTGCTGTCGCACATGCGCGACGGCAAGGAGATCCGTGAATACCTGCACCGCTTTTCCGGCATCGACCAGGAGCGCTTTGCGGTCATCAAGGTCGGTGGCGCGGTCATCCGCGACGACCTGAACGGGCTCGCATCGGCGCTGGCCTTCCTGCAGACGGTCGGGCTGACACCGGTCGTCGTTCATGGCGGCGGTCCGCAGCTCGATGCGGCGCTGGAAGCCGCCGAGATCCCGACCGAGCGCGTCGATGGGTTGCGGGTCACCCGCGACAAGGCGATCCCGATCATCCGGGACACGCTGACCCAGGCCAATTTGGCCCTGGTCGACGCGATCCGTGATGCCGGCGGACGCGCCGCCGCAGTTCCGCGCGGGGTGTTCGAGGCCGATCTTGTCGACGTTGAACGGCTGGGCCGGGTCGGCGAGCCGAGCCATATCCATCTCGATCTGGTGGGTTCGGCGGCGCGGGCCGGGCAGGCCGCGATCCTCGCCTGCCTCGGCGAAACGCCGGACGGCACGCTGGTCAATATCAATGCCGATGTCGCCGTGCGGGCGCTGGTCCACGCCCTGCAGCCCTACAAGGTGGTCTTCCTGACCGGCACCGGCGGGCTTCTGGACGAGGATGGCGACATCCTGTCCTCGATCAACCTGGCGACCGATTTCGGTGATCTGATGCAGGCTGACTGGGTCAATGGCGGGATGCGCCTGAAGCTGGAGGAGATCAAGCGTCTCCTCGATGACCTGCCGCTCTCTTCATCGGTATCGATCACCCGGCCGGCCGAACTGGCGCGCGAGCTGTTCACCCATGCCGGGTCGGGCACGCTGATCCGCCGCGGCGAGCGGATTGTCACCACTTCCGACAAGTCGACCCTCGATATCGGCCGTCTGGACGAGCTGGTCAGGGCGGCGTTCGGGCGACGGGCGGTTGCTGGCTATTGGGACCGCCTGGACATCGACCGGGCCTTTGTTACCGAGAGCTACCGCGCCGCGGCGATCACCACACGTCTGGACGGCTGGATCTATCTGGACAAGTTTGCGGTGCTCGACGAGGCCCGTGGGGAAGGGCTCGGCCGGACAGTGTGGAACCGTCTGGTCGACTATGCGCCGCGACTGATCTGGCGCTCGCGTACCAGCAATCCGGTCAATGGCTTTTATTTCGAGGAGTGTGACGGCGCGGTGCGGCGTGACGAGTGGACCGTGTTCTGGCGCGGCGAGATGGGTCCGGTCGAAGTGGCCGCTGTGGTGGAAAGAGCCTTCTCCCTGCCGCCGACCCTGGAGGCGCCGCAATGACCGTCCGCCGTGTCGGTCTGGTCGGTGCGCGCGGCCATACCGGACGGGAGCTCTTGCGCCTGATCGGGGCGCGCGGGGATCTGGAGCTGGCCTTTGCCAGCTCGCGCGAATGGGCCGGTCGCCCGGTCGCGGAGATGGCGCCGGAAATCACCACTGGTCTCGAATTTGAAGCCCTGACCCCGGACGCAGTCAGTGCGCGCGATGTGGACGCGGTTATTCTCGCCCTGCCGAACGGAGCCGCAGCCCCCTTCGTGGCCGCCATCGCCGAGGATACCGTGATCGTTGACCTGTCGGCTGACTATCGCTTCGACGCGTCCTGGACCTATGGCCTGCCGGAGATTTACGGCCGGGACGGCCTCACCGCTGCCCGGCGGATCGCCAATCCGGGCTGTTATGCGACGGCGGGCCAATTGGCGATCGCCCCGGTTCGCGGTCGTCTGGCCGGTGAAGCGCATGTGTTCGGCGTGTCCGGATATTCCGGCGCCGGCACCGCGCCATCCCGCAAGAATGACGTCGAGGCCCTCGCCGACAATCTCATGCCCTATGCGCTGACCGGCCATCTGCACGAACAGGAGATGACGCGTCACACCGGCGCGACGGTACGTTTCACGCCGCATGTCGCGGCCTTTTTTCGCGGCATTGTCGCGACCACGCACCTGACGCTGCAATCGCCGATGACGCCAGACGCGGTGCGCGGGGTGTACGAGCACGCCTATGCCGGCGAACCGCTGGTGCGGGTCACCGCCGATATTCCAGAAGTCCGGGACGGCGCCCGCCAACCCGGCGCGGTGGTGGGTGGTTTCGGCCTTGGCGGGGACGGCCACCAACTGGTCGTGGTCAGCGTGCTCGACAACCTGCTCAAGGGCGCCGCCGTTCAGGCCATGCAAAACCTGACGCTGGCACTGGGTCTGCCGGAAGGCCGTTACCGCCCTTCGCCGCTGTAACCGCGCAGCGGGGTTGTCCTGTCGGCTTCGTCATGCGCCTGCCAGCGGATCTCGTAGGCCTCGTCACGCTCGACCCGCTGATAACCCTCGGCTTGCCAGAGCGTGAAGTCGCGCGTGTAGGTGCCATCGAGTGGAATGGCGAGGCGGCCGACGGGCTCGAAGACGTCGAAATCCTCACGCATTCGCGGCACTTCGCGAGGCCGGTTGGAGATCACCAGCAGACGTCCGGCCTGCCCTTCGGACAGCGGCCAGACATCTTCGGCGTGATTGGACGGTCCGGCGAACCGCAACCACATCGCCATGCGGCCTTCCAGCTGCGGCGCGTAGCGCTGCATCTGGTGGAAGGCATTGCGGTCGTCGAACACGATCATCGCATAGTCGTCCGCCTCGGCCGCGGCGATGATCTGTTCGGCGGTGACGTCCCAGGCCCGGATTCGCTTGGTCGCGTTTTCCGCGCCGACGGCAACGACCAGCGCCGGGCTGGCCGCCAGGGTGATGATTGTCAGGCCGATCACCGTGTGCAGGCCGATCGAACCGAACAGGGCCCAGCGACGCCATGTTGCACCGCGCAACAAGAACCCGACTACGAGCAAGGTTCCCGCGACATAGGTCGCGGCGGCCCAGTTGGCATGGGCGCGGGAAATGAAGGCCTGCACCGCAACGACGGCCAGCGGCGGCAAGGCGTAGAGCACCAGGAGCCGCTGGTCCGGGGCGGCACGCAGGAATTTTCCGAGGGTGAGGCCGAACAGGGTCACGAGCACGCCGAAAGTGACCGGTCCGAAGACACCGGGCTGGGCGATCAGGAATTCGAACAGTTCGCCCGGATGGAACAGCTCGCCACCCCAATTGGCATTGGCGGCGGTATGCGTGACCGTCGCGAAATCATGGGCCGCGTTCCAGGCCAGGTTGGGAGCCAGCAGCGCGAGGAAGATGGCGAGGGTCGCGGCACCGCGCAGGCCCAGCAAGGCCCGCCGAGCCGGCGCGTCAAACACGATCGCCAGTGCGGTCGAGACCAGGAAATAGATCATCGCGTATTTGGACAGGAACCCGAATCCGAGGGCCAGGCCGAGTCCGGCCGCGGCACCCCAGCCCCCATCCGCGCGCAAGCGGAGCAAGGCATACAAACCGCCCGACCAGGCCAGGAAAAGCACGGCATCTGTAGAGATCACAACGCCGGACACCCAGATCGCGGGCATGGTGAGATAGAGGGCGGCGGCCCAGAATCCGCTGCGTTCATCCCAAAGCTGGCGGGCGCTCAGCATCAGGAAAATCGCGGTTCCGGTATGCAGCAGGGTCGCCGGCAGCCGGATCGCGAAATCGCTGTCGCCCAGCAGGCCGGTCGACAGGCTGATCAGCCAGGCGATCATCGGCGGCTTGGAGTAGTAGCCCCAATCGAAATGGCGCGACCAGACCCAGTATTGGGACTCGTCCTGGTAGAGGGACACGGGGCTGATCGCCAGCGCGATAATGCGCAGGACCGCGAAGCCGATGATCAGGGCGATCGCGGCGCGCGTCCAGGTGTCCCGACTCAGCGGAGAAGCAGTGGGTGACTCGGGCATGATGGGTCCGGAAGGCTGCCTAAAAGTGTTACATTTTCGCCGCAGGCTATGCGCTTTTCGACTCCGACCGTAAAGAGCCGTGGGGATAAAATTCTTCGTCCGAAATCTGCAAACGTCGCGGATTTTGAGGTTTTGTGCGGCTGCACACACATATCTTGCGGTTTGTTGCGTTCGCGAAGGGTGTTGATGGCGGTCCTCGAAGCGGCGACTGTCACAAAAGCTTCGCGCTGGTGTCTTGGAAAGTTCGGCCGCCCGGCGTAGACGGCGCTTGCTTCGCTCGGGGAACTCACTCCTCGCTCTTCGGTTTATCGGGGGACATGATCAATGTCTTTTACTAAGAAACTTTCTCTCGGCACGGCGGCCATCGCCCTGCTGGCCGCGGCTCCGGCTGCTGTTTACGCGCAGGAGACCACTGGTGGTGTCCGCGGCACCGTCAGCGCTGACGGTGCACCGGTCTCCGGTGCATCCGTTGTCGTCACGCACGTGCCGTCCGGCTCCGTGTCTCGCGTGACGACGACCGCCAACGGTGGCTTCAATGCCCGCGACCTGCGCGTCGGCGGTCCTTACACGGTCCGTGTCGATGCAGCCGGCTATGGCAGCCAGATGGTCGAGGATGTCTACCTCGCGCTCGGCGCCCCGGCCAACCTGCCGATCGTTCTGACGTCCGGTGCCGCAGACGTGATCGTCGTCACCGCTTCCGCCAGCATGTTCACCGATATCGAAACCGGCCCGTCGGCGCGTTTCACCGCTGACGACATCAACGGCCTGCCGTCGATCTCGCGCGACCCGCGCGACGTGGCTCGCCTGAGCACTTTCGCCAATCTCGACCCGGAAAACTCTGACGCCATCTCGCTGGCTGGCTCGAACAACCGTTACAACTCCTTCACCGTGGACGGTGTTGCGCAGAATGACCTGTTCGGCCTGAACTCCTCGGGCTTCCCGTCCGAGAACCGCGGTCCGGTTTCGATCGACGCCCTGGCGGCTCTCTCGGTCGAGATCGCTCCGTTTGACGTCCAGTATGGTGGTTTCACCGGCGGCACGATCAACGCCGTGACCCGTTCGGGCGAGAACGACCTTCACGGCTCGCTCTACTACTTCCGCACGGATGACAGCCTGATTGGTGACAGCAGCCGCGGCCGCGCCATCAATTTCAGCGAATTTGCCGAAGAGACCCGCGGTGGCTGGCTGTCCGGCCCGATCATCGAAGACCGTCTGTTCTTCTTCGTGTCTTACGAAGAATTCGAGCGCGCACAGCCGCTGTTCAATGGTCCGCTAGGCTCAGGTGCCCTGAATGAGCGCAGCGGCATCACTCAGGCTGACATCGATGAAATCATCAATATCGGTAATACGGTCTATGGTCTCAACCTGACCAACTTCCCGGATGCCAGCCTCGGCAGCCTCGACGAGAAGCTGCTGATCTCGCTCGACTGGAACATCAACGAAGATCATCGCGCCAAGCTGACCTACAACACCAATGATGGTGGCTCGGTCCAGGAGCGTTCTGACCGTGCGGACCTCGGCACGCCGTCGACCTGGTACAATCGTTCCGAAGCCACAGAGACCCTGTCCCTGCAGGTCTTCTCTGATTGGTCTGACAACTTCTCCACCGAGCTGACCATCTCCCAGTCCACCCAGGACACCGGTCAGGACTCGGTAGACGGTTCCGATTTCGCCCAGATGGATATCGAGCTGGCAAGCGGCAGCGTTGTGTCGGTCGGCCCGGATTTCTTCCGTCACGCCAATGCGCTGGCCAATGAAACCTTCCAGTTCAAGCTGCGCGGCGAGTATGTCTACGACAACCACGTCATCTCTGGCGGCTATGAGCGTCGTACCCAGGACATCTTCAATCTCTTCGTTCCGGGTTCGGAAGGCTCCTATGACTTCGGTTCCGTCAATGATTTCCGGAACCAGGTTGCTGACAGCCTGTTTTACCAGAACGCAGTCACCAACGACGAAAACGATGGTGCAGCTGCATTCTCCTTCACGCTCGATACCCTTTACCTGCAAGACGAAATCGATGTCAGCGACCGCCTGACGGTGGCGTTCGGTGTTCGTTATGATCGCTACTCCACCGACGATGCTCCGACCGCCAACGCCAACTTCCTTGGCCGTTACGGTTACAGCAACGCCGGCACCATCGATGGTCTTGACGTGATCATGCCGCGGGCCTCGTTCAACTATGAAGCTCCGTTCACCTATGATGCCAGCTTCGCTGACTTCTCGGTCACGGGCGTCACCCTGCGCGGTGGTATCGGCCGCTTCTCGGGCGGTAACCCGCTGGTCTGGATTTCCAACACCTACTCGAACAACGGCGTCAACATCGACAGCGTCTTCGTGCCGGGCCCGATCACCAATGTGGACGCCTACAATGTCCCCGCTGGTGCCCAGGGTGCCCTGACGGCCGGCGACGGTTCGGTCAATGCGATCGCTCCGGGTTTCGACATTCCGTCGACACTCCGTGCCTCGCTGGGTGCGGACGTGATGTTCGACATGTTCGACAGCAACGACTGGATGTTCACCGTGGAATACCTCCACGACGAGCAGGCCAATGCGCCGTTCTGGTATGATGCCAACTGCCCGGCAAACGGAACGTCGCCGGTCGACGGACGCCCGATCTACAACTGCAACACCGACCGCCAGGACATCGTCCTGACGAGTGTTGACTTGGGTCAGTCCGATATCTGGTCGTTCGAAGTCGAAAAAGACTTCGACAACGCGATCAGCTTCTGGTTCGGCTATACCAACCAGAATGTCGAAGATGCCCACTCCGGAACGTCGTCGACGGCAACGTCGAACTACTCGGATTACGCATCGTTTGACCGCCAGAACGCCCGCGTTTCGACGTCCAACTATGAAATCCAGCATGACTTCAAGCTGCGTCTGGGTTGGTCTCACGCCTTCTACGAAGACTATGAGACCCGCGTCGAGATGTTCGTGAACCACCGTTCCGGCCGTCACTTCAGCTACACCTATGACTACTCGAACGGCAATGCGAACCAGTATCGCAACCAGTCGCCGTTCGGTATTCACGAGAGTGCCGCTGACGATGAGGGAACGCTGCTCTACGTGCCGATGACCGATGGCACGGGCAATGTGACGCTGACGTCTGACCCGCTCATCAACTACACTGCGGGCTTCGACATCACCGGGTTCAACGAGTACCTGCAGCGTACCGGCCTGATCAATTATGCGGGCGAAATTGCTCCGCGTAACGGTTTTGACAGCCCGTGGTCGACCCGTGTCGACATGCGCTTCCAGCAGGAAATCCCGGCCTTCTTCCCGGCCGCGGCTCGCGGTGTCTTCTACATGGACATCGAGAACTTCGGTAACCTGCTGAACGAAAACTGGGGTCGATTCGAGCAGGTCGGCTACGAGTACTTCCAGCCGGTCGTCGAGATCGACAATATAGACCCGGTTTCCGGTGCCTACCTGTATGACGACTTCCGCGGTGATGCGGCCTCCGAATCGCGTGTTTCCACGTCTTCGGTCTGGCAGGTCCAGTTCGGCGTGCGCTACCAGTTCTAATCGACCGGTAACTCACGAAATGATTGGAAGGGCGGCTCTCGGGCCGCCCTTCTTTTTTGCCGCCACGCCCCGGCCTTTTTGCGGCTCGCCAAGGTCTTGGCTGCATGATAGATGCGCGGCCATGACGAAGACCCTGCCCCACGAAACCGCCCGCCAGTCCCGCCTGTTCACCTGTTGGCCGTCCGCTGCCGATTTGTGGGAGGAGAATCTGGAACCGGCACAGACCGAGTTCGGTGCCTTCCTGAAGGCCGTGACCGCGCCGTCGGCGGCGGGTGTGACACTGGACCTGATCATTCTGGCGGCGACCGACCAGGCCGAGGCGTCTGCCAAGCGGGCCCTCGGCGACCGGGCAACGGTCGTCCGCGCCCCGTTCGGCGATGTCTGGGCCCGTGACACGGGTCCTGTCTTCCTGCGTGATGGCGGCGAGGCGGTGGCGGTTCGTTTCCGCTTCAATGGCTGGGGCGGCAAGTATGAGCTGCCGGGCGACGATACGATTGGCGGCGTCATCGCCAAGCTGGCCGGCGCCACCGAACGCCGCGTCGATCTGGTCGCGGAAGGCGGCGCTCTGGAGTTTGACGGCGAGGGCGCCGTGTTGACCACCCGCCAGTGCCTGCTCAACAGCAATCGCAATCCGGGCCGCAGCGAAGCCGAGGTCGAAGCCGTGCTGAAAGAGGCACTCGGCGTCGGGAAAGTATTGTGGATCGACGAAGGCCTGCTGGCCGACCACACGGATGGCCATGTCGACAATATTGCCCGCTTCGCCGCACCCGGCGTGGTGGTCTGCCAGAGCCCGTGGGGCGATGATGATCCCCAGGCCGAAGCGCTGGACGCCATTGCGGCCCAACTGGCCGGGATGACGGACGCCCGCGGCCGCCGTCTGGACGTCCGGCGCATCCCGTCACCGGGCCGGGTTGATCTCGGCGATGGCGATATAGTGCCGGCCAGCCACATGAACTGGGTCATCGGGCCCCGCCATGTCGTTGTCCCGGTCTATGATCGGGCGGCAGGCGATGCCGCTGTTGCGGCCTTGCGTGATATTTTCCCGCGGCATGAGGTGGTCGGCGTTGCATCGCGTGCCATACTCACCGGCGGAGGGGCATTTCACTGTGTGACCTGTCACCAAGCCGGAGAGTAAGGATTGATCCGAACCGTTCTGACCGCCGCTTTCAGCCTGACCCTGTCTGCCCTCGCGGGCGCACAGGGGCCTGAGCCGCTGACCGCCGCGGCGGCGCCATCCGGTCTGGCGGATCCGCGGGCGGCCTACCCGTATCTCGACAGCCTCGAAGCGCGTCTCGACAGGGCCATGTCTGACCGGCGCATTGTCGGTCTTGTCGCGGCGGTGATCGAGCAGGGCGAGCCGGTTTTCGTCTATACCCATGGCGAGACGTCGGCCGGCAGCGGCGATGCGGTGACGCGGGAGACCCTGTTTCGCGCCGCCTCGGTCTCCAAAACCTTCACCGGCACCCTTCTTGGCATGCTTGAGGCGGAGGGGGTGATCGATCTGGCGGCGCCGGTGCCTGGCGATGTCCTGCGCCTGCAGGGCAGCCGGCAGCCCACGCTTGAGGAAATCGCCAGCCACCGAACCGGTCTGCCACCCAATGCCTATGACCTTGACCTCGAGGCCGGCCAGTCTCCGGCCCGTATCCGGACCCGGCTGGCTTCGGTCGATCTTCTGTGTCCGGTCGGCGATTGTTATACCTATCAGAACATCGCCTTCTCGGCGCTCGAGACCGTGGTTGCCGAAGCGACGGGCGAGGACTTTTCCCTGACTTTGCGATCCCGCCTGCTCGAGCCGCTTGGCCTGCCGGCCGCCTCGGTCGGCTCGGCGGCGCTGACAGCGTCGCCCTCCTGGGCCAGGCCGCACAGTGGCTGGCGGCGGTTGATCAATATTCCCGGTGACCCGGCGACGCCCTATGACCGAATTCCCTCGGCCTCCGGGCTCAACCTGTCGCTTGATGACATGATCGTCTGGGCGCAATTGCATCTGGGCACCCGGCCCGGCTTGTCCGACAGTGTGCGCGGCCGGATCCATGCGCCGCTGACGGTGACCCTGCGGGAGACCCGCCGGCTGGGCGATCTGCGCCAGCGCGTCGACCAGACCTGGTACGGGCTGGGTTGGCGCATCTATGACTGGGAAGGACGCACCCTGGTCCTGCACTCAGGCTATCTGTCCGGCTATGGCGCGCAGATCGTGCTTGAACCGGAGACGGGTTTCGCTTTTGTAGCGCTCTGGAATTCCGACAACCGGCCGGCCTGGTGGCTGTGGCCGACGGTTATGGATCTACGCACGGGCAACGGGGCGGGCAGCTGGCTCGACCGTTTCGAAGAGGACTGAGCGCGATGGCACGCACACTCAAGGTCGCCGGCCTGCAGGCCGCTTTCGGGTCTGACATGACCGCCAATATCGCCACCGTGAGCACACTGGTGCGCGAAGCTGCGAGCCAGGGTGCGCAGGTCATCCTGCCGCCGGAACTCTTCCAGGGGCCGTATTTCTGCAAGGTCCAGGACGAATCCTTCTTTGCGACGGCCTATCCGGCGTTGGAGCATCCGTGCGTCACCGCGCTGCAGCCGCTGGCGGCCGAGCTGGGCGTGGTCATTCCGGTCTCGATCTATGAGCGCGAGGGGCCGCACTACTACAATTCTCTGGTCATGCTGGACGCCGACGGTTCGGCCCTCGGGGTCTACCGCAAGAGCCATATCCCCGACGGGCCGGGCTATATGGAGAAGTTCTATTTCCGGCCCGGCAACACCGGCTTCAAGGTCTGGGACACGAGATTTGGCAGGATTGGCGTTGGTATCTGCTGGGACCAGTGGTTCCCGGAAGCGGCGCGCGCAATGACGATGCTGGGCGCCGAGGTGCTGCTCTATCCGACAGCGATCGGATCGGAACCGCATGATGACAGCCTCGACACGGCGGCGCGCTGGCAAAGGGCAATGCAGGGTCATGCGGTGTCAAACGTGATTCCGGTGATTGCCGCGAACCGGATCGGCGATGAGGGGGGGCAGGTATTTTATGGCTCGTCCTTCGCAGCCAGCCATACCGGCGAGAAGGTCAGCGAGTTGGGCCGGTCGGAAGCCGGCCTTGTGATCGGTGAGTTCGATCTGGACTACCTGCAGCGCCATCGCGCCGCCTGGGGCTTTTTCCGGGATCGGCGGCCCGATCTTTACGAGCCCTATTTCACGCCGCGTTCGTCCTGATTGTCGCGGGCCTTGCGGCCCCGGCGCCCGGTCGGGGCCAGCATCACCACCACAAAGGCAACGGCAATGGCCGGCCAGCCAAAGGCGATGGCCTGGTCAGTCTGTCCCTGGGTCAGGCTGAAAGCGGAGGCGGTCAATCCGCCGGCGGTCACGGTCGCTGCGCTGAGCAGCATGGAAAGGCTGTAGCCCATGCATTCCTCCAACACCCCCGCGTGGTCGTTATGATCGACCCCTCTATGGCCTGAGCATGGCAGAAATGGGCTAATACTTGGTTTCCGAATGTCCGGATCGGAAACCGGGGGACGGAAGGTGTTCCAATCCCGTGTCCCCACAAGTACTTTATGTTGTAAAGTTCTTGTGCATTCGAACAAGGAGAACCGATATGCCGAACCATGAGACATCCCCATCGCAAAACCGCGGCGACAGGGTGCGCCAGTGCCTGACCCCGCTGGCCGCCGCCTTGGCAGCCACGGTCATGACCGCTGCTCCGGCCCTGGCCCAGGACGCCGGTGACAGCGAGCGACCGGCTCAGGCCCTCGCGGCCATGATCGGCACCTGGGAAGGGTCGGGATGGTCCATGACCCCCAGCCGGGAGCGTGAAACCTTCGACGTGTTCGAGCGGGTCGAGTCCGTTGCCGGAGGCCATCTGGTCCTGGTCCGGGGCCGTGGCTACGCGCCGTCGGGTGCTGGCGAGGATGGCCGGCTGGTCCACGATGCCGGTGGCATTGTCCGCCTGCGCGAGGACGGAGGCTACGAAATGTTCGCCGCGACCGCGATGAATGGCGCTGATGCCTTCGCCTTGGATATCACCGATGCCGGATATACGTGGGAGATCCCGCTCGGGCCGCATGGCCGGGTGGTCTATGAGGCGGTCTTCACCGCCGACAGCTGGACCGAGACCGGCCGGTATTGCGACCCGACCGGTCAGTGCTTTCCCACCCTGTCGATGACGCTGACACGCGTCGCCGACTAGGGCCCGCCTGTCCCGTCCCGGCCTGGATCAGTGGGTATTCACCAGCGCGCCAAGGATGCCGTCGATGATGAACTGGGCGGCGAGGGCGGCGAGGATGACGCCGAGGATGCGGGTGATCATGGCGGCCATGGAGTCGCCGATGACCCGCATTACCGGTCCGATTGCGAGGAAGGTGATGAGGCAGATCAACAGGATCACGCCCGCTGCCGCCAGCACGACACCGCGCTCGGCCCAGCCACCGGCATCGGACATGTAAAGCATGACCGTGGCAATCGCACCGGGACCGGCCAGCATCGGGATCGCCATCGGGAAGACCGAGATGTCGTCCCAGGTCTCCGGATGGGCATCATGCTCGTCCATGATCGACTCGGCCCGTTCCTCGCGGCGTTCGGTGCGCTTCTCGAAGATCATTTCCAGCGCCATCAGGAACAGCAACACGCCACCGGCGATCCGGAAGGCGTCGAGGCTGATATGCATCGCGTTGAGCAACCAACCCCCGCCCAGGGCAAAGCCCAGCAGGACGCCGGTCGCGATCACGACAGACTTGATGGCCATGTTGCGGCGGTGCGAGTTCGGCGCGCCATTGGTCAGCGACGCAAAGATCGGCGCGACGCCGGGCGGGTCGATGGCCACGAAAAACGTGACAAGGGCAGAGGTGAAGATCTCGAGCATGGCGGTATTCCTGTTTCAGGGGCCCGCATAACCGGGACCGAGACGAAGGTCACGGAAAAACTGACGCATGGATAAGCAGGTGAGGCATGCAAAAAGGCAGATCGGACCGGTCGGCCCGAAATGGGTTGCCGCTACCGGAGCAAGAGGCCAAGCTTCCTCAAACGGGGGACGACATGACTTCATCCAATCCCGCCCGGCCAACCGCCGGGCTTTTGTTTCTACTCGCTGTCGTGACGGCCCTGGCAGCCTGTGGTGCGCCGGCTGACGAGGGCGTTTCGATCCATCGGGGCAACCGGTTGGAGCCGGGCTCGCTGGATCCCGCCACGGCGCTGATCATGGATGAACGCACCCTTGTCGCCGACCTGTTCGCGGGCCTGTATGAGCCGACCGCAGCCGGGACGCCGAAACTGGGCCTGGCCGAGCGGGCGGACACGTCCGAAGACGGACGGGTCTGGACCTTCACCCTGCGCGAGGCCAGCTGGTCTGACGGTGTCGCCCTGACCGCCGATGATGTGGTCTTCGGCCTTCAACGCACCCTCGACCCGGCGACCGGAAACCAGTATGCCGCGCCGCTCTTCCCGATCGTCAATGCGTCGCAGATCTATGCCGGCGAGCTGCCGGTCAGCGCCCTCGGCGCCCGGGCGATCGATGATCGCACGGTCGAGATCACGGTGGCCTATCCGACCCCCTATCTGCCCTCGATCCTGATGTATTGGGGCCAGCCGCAACCGCGCCATGTGATTGCCGAACACGGGGCCGCCTGGGTCCGACCGCAGCATATGGTCACCAGCGGTGCCTTCACCCTGGCCGCGTGGCGGACCGGAAATTTCATCCACCTGACCGCCAATCCACGCTTCTACGAGGCCGACCAGGTTTGCGCCGACGATGTCTATTTCTACCCGACCGTCGATACTGCTTCGGCCGAGCGACGGGTGCGGGGCGGCGAACTCGATCTGAATATCGAATTCAACGCAGCCAATACCGAATTCCTGCTCGAGACGGCCCCCGAACTGGTGCGGACCGTGCCGGGCGTGTCGACGCGCTCGCTCGATTTCAACACCGCCAGCCCGCCTTTCGACAATCTCGATGTCCGCCGGGCGCTGGCCATGGCGATCGACCGCCGCTTCATCGCCAATGACATTCTGGGCGGTGACGACATCCCCGCCTTCCGCCAGGTGCCCGCCGGCATTCCCGGGCGGGCTGACGCGGTGCGGCTGGACTATGCCGACCGGCCCATCGAAGAGCGCCGCGCCGAGGCGCGGGCCTTGCTCGAGGCGGCCGGCTTCGGGCCCGACAATCCGCTGCGTTTCACGCTGTATTATCAACCCGCCGCCGGTTGGCCCCGTGTGGCACCGGTCATCCAGCAGGACTGGCGCCTGATCGCGCCCTGGGTCGAAGCCGAGGTCGCGGTGCGTGACAGCCAGATCCACTATGCCGCGATGCGGGTGGGCGATTTCCAGATCGCAACCACGGCCTGGATCCCCGACTTTCTCGATCCCTATGGCATCCTGTTGCAATGGGAGACGCGGGCCGGCGAGATCAACAATACAGGCTGGACCGATCCCGCCTATGACGCCCTGACCGAGGCCGCCCTGCATACGGTCGACCCTCAGCGCCGCATGGCCTTGTTCGGCGAGGCGGAACAGATGTTCCTCGACGCCCATGCCAACAGCCCGGTCTTCTTCGAGGCCAATCGCATGCTGGTCTCGCCGCGCATCACCGGCTGGGTGACCAATCCGCCCGGCATCAATCAAAGTCGCTGGCTGTGTGTGGTGGATGCGACGGAGTAGGCCCGCGGCGCTCGAAGACTGGCCATGCAAGGGCGAGGTTGCCAGTCAGGCTCCGGGTCCCGGCAAACAAGGAGGGGCGACCCTGTGACATACGTTCGGATCGGACTTTTGGTGATTGTGGGCGCCTTGAGCCTGGCGGCGGGGGCGGCCAAGCTCATGCAGGTGGATCAGGAAGTTTCCTTCTTCCTGGCGGCCGGGCTGCAGCCGGTTTGGCTCTTGCCGCTGGGCGCGCTGCAGGTCATCGGCCCCGCGCTGACGCTGCTGGGCCGTACCCGCCGGATCGGCGCCGGCCTGACCGGACTTGGCTTTCTGGTCTCGACCCTGGTTATCCTGGCGAACGGAAATCCGGGCTTCGCGGCGATCTCGCTGATCCCGGTCGCGATCGCCTTCTTCCTGTTCGCAACCCGTCCGCCGGGGAGTGAACCCGCACGCGACGCTCGCGCCGAACCCCCCGCTTCGCCGTGAACACAGCGGACCTCAGCGACGCCGCCACCGTGGGGTGACGGTGGATTGGGATTGAAATGATGCGCCAACCGGCGCGCACCGCACCCTCAATCCCTTGCCGCAGCCTCTGGCTTGCGGCCACCCTCCACCAGCTCCCAACTCTCCGGCCAGCGCGGCTCGGGATCGGGATCGCCAGCCTCACGCGCCCGTCGGATGCGTTCGGCATCCTCGCGGATCTGCAGATCGAGCTCGACCTCCTCGACCGACATTCCGGCCGCCTTGTACCAGGCGACCTCAGCATCACGCTCGGCAATTTCGTTTTCCGCCGCCAGCCGCAATTGCTCACGCGCCAGCGCGACATTGGCGCGCGCTTGGGCGATGAAATCCCTGGCCAGGCCGAGCAGCTTCAGCGCCGCCACGTCATCACCGGAATTGAGCGCCACCGCCGCCGCGCCCAGGCATCGGCGCCCGGTCGTCGCACCGTCACGGAGGCCCGGGTCGGGCGCCTCCCCGGCCGGTCGGAGGCGCGAATGCGCCAAGCCGGAATTCCGACGGTGTTGGCAGGGGAGGCGACGTGACATGGCAGGTCCTTTCATAGATGGAACAGGTGGATGACAAGCCCCACCGCGCCATGGCGTGAAGGCCTGGCGGTTTGGGCAGTAGAGGGGTGCGAGGTGCCGTTCCGGAGCCTTGCTATGTGAGTGTGTATGGGTGGCGCCGGGGGCACCTCGCACACGGAGATTTACTCGGTCCCCTTGCGGGTCCCGTCTCGAAACCGGCTGGAAGAAGCGGTCGAGCTTTGTGCCGCCGTCCAACCGATGGCCACGCCGGGTCAGGTGATGGTCAACGCCACCCAACCGGACGAGCTCCGTCCTCCCCACGCCCCCGGATAACCAGTCCGGGCCTCAGGTGACGTGGGAACGGGGTGAGTATGCGGTGGGGTCAAAGGGGTGGGGACAAGTTTTCTGAAAAAACGCCCTTTCCCTCTCCCTCGGGAGAGGGTGGCCGAAGGCCGGGTGAGGGGTAAATCCCGGTGAGAGCAGGCGTTTTCCCCCTCATCCGCGCTACGCGCACCTTCTCCCCGGGGAGAAGGAAAAGGGGTCACAGCGGGGATAAGTCGGGCTCAGCGCGGTCTCGGCTCGGGACGAAGGACACGCGCAGCGTTCCGGCCCCGAGCGCCCACTCCTCAACCCCAGAACCCCAACCCCCCGTCATCCCCCGGATGCCCGCTGCGCGGTCACCGGGGGATGACGGTGGGATTGGGGCGAGCATCACGTTTCAGCGCCCCAGATCGAGCTTCGGGTTTGGCGGTACGGCCCACAGCTCGTCCCACAAGTCCAACCAGTGCGGGTTGCGAGCCTCGATCAGATTGACCTTCCACTGGCGCGACCATTTCTTGATCCGTTTCTCGCGGTGAATGGCCTCGACAATCACGCCATGCGGCTCCCACCAGACTAGGCTGGTGCACCGGTATCGTCGCGTGAATTTCGAGGCAGTCCCGTCCTTGTGTTGCTGGATACGCCAAAGAAGGTGGGCCGTGACACCGGTATAAATCACCCCGTCAAAACGGTTCGCCATCATGTAGACGGCAATAGTGCCTTCGCGATCTTTCATGCTATTTATAATTGCATACTGGGCAGGCACTCTCAAATCACCGTCATCCCACGGTCGCGGCAAGGCCGCGATCCGGGGGACCTCAGCCAGCCTGTCGACGGGGAAGCACAGGTCCCCCGGATGCCCGCCTCGCGGTCACCGTGGGATGACGGTCGGGTGGGATTGAAATGATGCGCCCCCGGGCGCGCACCACACCCTCAATCCCTTGCAGAGAATGCGCCGTAGCCGGTTCTCAAGGTCAAGGGCGCCGAAGATGCCGCGCCGCGGTTCCACCCTTGAGCTGGAATAGCGGATGCGGCTGGATGGCTGGCATGAGAAGAGCGCTGCCGGGAGTTCCAACCCCAACGCTCAAAATAAAATCACTGAAAGTGAACTTAGTTCTTGCGGTTTGCTATTCGGCCGACTATCTTCCAACTGTTCAGGGCGCAACGCGTTCGGAAGTAGAAGTCTTTAGATGTGGGGGCGTGTAAGCCCCGAGGGGAACTTCGGTTCTCTATCACTTCCCTCCCAGAAGGGCGCCCAGGTCACCGTGGCGCTCCTCGCGGGAAGAGCGAAGCAGACACGACCAAAGACGGGTCGTGTCTGTGTATGATGGTGAAGCTAGTCGTGATCCGTCTCCGAGTTGGTGAAGACCCTTTGGCAATTCCGTCAAAGGCAACTCGGAGTAAATTGACATGGTCGATTTGGAAACTGAACGACGACAGCGGCGACTGAGGCAGAACAAGCGAGCTTGGCCGACTTGGCTTCGCTCAAAGAGCTTGATCCGCTGGGCCTTCATTTTGGGGCCACACGTTTACCGCCTCTGGCGGTTTATGCGGAACCTTATTGGTGCCGCGGACGGGTAAGTCGCTAACCTGATTACACCCTATGTAATTGGAGAAAATAATGATTTCGGAAGCGTTGAGACTGTTGCGGGTTTTCCACGACTTGAAACAATATGAGCTGTCTGAGAAGCTTGGCATTTCAAAATCCCATGTTTCGGAGATTGAAAATGGCAATCGAACTCCATCTCTGGACGTCATTCAGCGCTATGCAGAAGTGTTCCGCGTCCCAGTTTCATCGATTATGTTCTTCGCAGAGAGCATTGAGAGTCCTTCGTCGACGGTATCAAAATCTGATCCGGGCAAGTCGGCAATTTCAGATAAAATTTTAGGGTTCCTGAGGTGGCTGGAAACTAGAACAGAGGTAGAGGACCTCGCGTAGGATGACCGGTCATCCTCTCGATCAGTCGTGTCTTTTCAAGCTCCGCAGTCGTAGCAAGCTAGCAAGCTTGCTTCCTGCTTCCGTAAAAGCCCTTGAGGAACTTGGTCGTTCCACTGATCGATATTCTAGCTGGGACGAGCAGAAGAAAAATGGTGGAACGCGACGAATTGATGCTCCCCACGACAATCTGAAATCCGTTCAGAGGCGGATTGCCGCCCTTCTTCAACGCATTGAAAAGCCGGATTTCCTAATGGCGCCCGTTCGAGGGCGGTCATATGTAAACAATGCGGCACGACATGTCGGTGCTGTCGCATTTCGGTTGCTTGATATCGAAGATTTTTTCCCGTCGTGCACAAGCCAGCGCGTGTATTGGTTCTTTCATAAGCGAATGAAATGTTCGCCAGATGTCGCGGCGCTCCTCACTAAATTGGTCACCTTCAAGGGATATTTACCTCAAGGAAGTCCGTGCAGCCCGGTCATGGCCTACTTCGCGTATGAAGATATGTGGGCGGAAATCGATCAAATAGTAACAGGATCAGGTGCTACTCTCAGTATCTACGCCGATGATATTACAATTTCAGGCAGGGTGGTGCGCGAAAAGACAATTTGGTCGGTCAAGTCGTGCCTGTTTCGATTCGGATTCAGATACAGCAAAGCCAAAGAGCGTAGTCTGATCGATACTACAGCTGACGTGACTGGGGTCATTGTTAGTGGCGAGACTTTGCTTTTACCGAATCGTCAGCACGAGAAGTTGGCGGCGCTCAAGCGAGGACTTGATAAGGCTCGTCACCCTAGTGAACGGCAATCCCTCCAACGAAGGTTGCGAGGCCGGATTGCTCAGGCAGATCAGATAACACGACACTTCGTTGATCGAGCCCCCGACGACCGTTGAGCAATAAAAAAAGCCCCGGCGTCCCCGCCAGGGCTTTTCATTGACGCAGAACCAAGCGCTTAGTCCTGGAACATATCCCCATACCGGTGACGCGGGCGCTTTTCCCAGTCGCGGCGGTGGTAGACGTCGGAGGCGATGACCGGGGCCACCGTCGAGGCTTCCGCGAACACCATCTGTTCCAGGGCGACATCGACCTTGCCCCAGGAGCAGGCTTCTTTCAGCGTTGAGGAGGAGCAGGCGCCGTCTCTCACGTCGGCGACGGTGATCTGGACGGCGTAGGCGTGCATGGGGACTTCGACGCCGAGGATTTCGGCGCAGACGACGGTGTCCTGGGCGAAGTTCTTGGGCACGCCGCCACCGACCATGAACAGGCCCGTCTTGCCGGCCTTGATCTTGATGTCGGTGAGTTCGCGGAAATCGGCGACGCTGTCGATCGACAGGTAGGGCTGATTGGCCTTCATCCGCTCGACCTGGTGCTTGACCAGACCGAAACCGGCGGAACAGTCCGAGAAGGCCGGGCAGAAGATCGGCACGCCCTGCTCATAGCATTCCTGGACGAGCGAGCCTTCCTTCTTGGCATTGCCGTCGGCCAGCCATTTGCCCATCGCCTTGATATAGGAGCGCGAGGAGCGCGGGCCGGGTTCCAGCAGATCGGCGATTTCCAGCGTGGCGGCGTCGCAGGCCTGCAGCTCTTCCTCGTCGATATAGGTGTCGTAGATGCGGTCGATATAGAGATCGCGCAGCTCGCGGTCGTCGGGGATCTCGCGGGCCTGGTAGTGCTTGAAGCCGAGCGCTTCAAAGAAGTCCATGTCGACGATCGAGGCGCCGGTCGAGACGATGGCGTCGACCATGTTGTTGCGCACCATGTCACGCCAGACATGCATGCAACCGCCGGCCGACGTGGAGCCGGCCAGGGTCAGGATGACCGAGCAATCCGGATCGGCGACCGCTTGCTCCAGGATGCGCGCAGCCCGTGCCGCATCGCGCGAGGTGAAGGACATCTTCTCCCAGGCGTCAATCATGGAACGGCCGTCAAACGCGGTGATGTCGATGTGTTCGACCGGGTTGGACAGCAACTCGGCCTTGCGGTTGGATTTGTCGCTCATGTCAGTTTCCTCAAGCGCGCCGTTTCAGGCGCGGGCGGCGCCGGCGGGCGCGGGCAAAATTGATGACCTTGGCATCGTCGTCCTCGGCCAGGTCGGATTGGGCCTCGAACATAGACGGCCACGGCATATCCTCAACCGCGACCCGTTCGATCGCACCAAAGCCGTTGAAATCCGTGGCCAGCGCGGTGCCATAGGCGCCCAGCATGCCGATCTCGATGACGTCACCCTCGCGGATGTCGGCCGGCAGTTCGAACGGGCCGGGAATGGCATCCAGGCTGTCGCAGGTCGGCCCGAAGAAGCGGAAGGACGCGGTCTGCTCGCCGCTGTCGTCATCGGACGGGCTGACACGTGGGCGGTGCAGGCGGACCGGGAAGGGCCATTTGGCGTGCGCCGCATCAAACAGGCGACCATAGGCGCCGTCATTGAGATAGAGCGCGTCACCCTTGCGCAATTCGACACGAGTCAGAACCGACTCGGCTTCGGCCACCAGGGCACGACCGGGTTCGCACCACAGATCGGCATTCTCCAGCACCATCATCTCTTCGAAGGCGTCTTCGATGGCGGTGATGTAGTCGTCCATCGGCGGCGGCTGCATGCCGGGATAGATGGACGGGAAACCGCCTCCGACATCGACAATGTCAACGGTGACACCCGCCTGGGCAATCAGGCGCGAGGCCTCCATCATCGCCGAACGATAGGCGGACGGCTGCATGCACTGGCTGCCGACATGGAAGCTCACGCCCAGCTCAAAGGCATGGGCGCGCGCCGTGCGGATCAGCTCGGCAGCCTCATAGGCGGGCACGCCGAACTTGCCGGCCAGCGAGAACATCGCGCCGTCATTGGAGACCGCCAGCCGCACGATCAGCGTGACGTCGTCCGCGTGGTTGGTCTCTTCCAGGATCTTGGCCAGCTCGGCCTCGCAATCGAGCGCAAAGATGCGCACGCCGAACTCGTAATAGGCACGGCGGATTGACTCGCGGCTCTTGACCGGATGCAGGTAGGCCATGCGGCTGCCCGGGCAGTGTGTCGCGACCAGCTGGATTTCCGGGATGGAGGCGACGTCGAAAAACCGCGTTCCGGCCTTGTGCAGCGCCTGGAGAATCCAGGGCGCCGGGTTGGCTTTGACGGCGTAGAGGACTTCGCCCGGGAAATTGTCCTGGAACCAGCGTCCTGCTTCGGCAACACGGTCAGGACGTACACAGACGACCGGACTTTCTACGTGCCGCGAACGGACCAGGTCCAGGGGAGTATGGTACGTGTGCAATTCACGTGACCCCCTGCTCGTTGTTAACCCAATCCGGCATCGTCACCTCCGCCGGGAAAATCGCGATTAAAGTCAATTTCCGGGTGTGTAAAGCGGGAAATTTGTGAGGCCTGATTTTTTGCTCCGGCATGGACTGTCGCGCGACGTCATGCCGGTGTGGCCGGTGCCGGTCGGCGCGGTCAGATTCCGGGATAAAGCCCCGGCCCGTAGGCGCGGTGCAGCCAACCAAGCATAAAGCCCAGTGCCAGCCAGGGGCCGTACGGCCAGGGCTGGCTGCCATCGGGCATGCTGCGCCTGACCAGGGCCAGCAGGCCGATGAAGGCGAGCGCGCTGGCGGTGCCGATCAGCACGATCAGGGGCAGCAGCCAGCCACCGCACCAGGCGCCGGCGGCGGCCATCAGCTTGGCGTCGCCGCGCCCCAGCCCGTCACGGCCGCGCAGCTGGCGATAGCCGATCTCGATCGCCACGAAACTGCCATAGCCCAGCCCGGCCCCGATCAGCGATGTCCAGGGGGTCCCCAGCCAGACCGCATTCAGGATGACACCGGCGAGGATGAGGGGCAGGGTGCCAATGTCCGGCAGGCGCAAGCTGCGCGCATCAATCCAGGCGAGCCAGGCCAGGCTGAGGGCAAGGACGGCTGTTGCGAGGTGAATGTGAATCATTCCCGTCCTGTCACAAAAGTGTAATACGCATGGGCCACAAGGTCTGGACTCAATGAGGGACGACACCATGACAGACGCCGCGCTGGCGCTCCAAGCCGAAAATCTCCGGATGACATTCGGCGAAACCAAGGCGCTCGACGATGTCAGCCTGGGCGTCAAGCCGGGCGAGATGGTCGCCCTGATCGGTCCGTCCGGTTCGGGCAAGTCGACGCTGTTGCGTGTCGCGGCAGCCCTGCAGGTCGCGGACGCGGACAGCGGACCCGTGTCCGTTCTCGGCAAGACCATGCAGCAACGCGGCAAGCTGTCGGGTGGCGTCCAGCGCAACCGGGTCCAGCTCGGTTTCATCTTCCAGCAATTCAATCTGGTCGGCCGCCTGTCCCTGTTCCAGAATGTGCTGGTCGGTGCGCTGGGCCGGCTGCCGACCTGGCGCGGCGTGCTGGGTATCTTCCCCAACGATGTGAAACAGTCCGCCATGGACGCGCTGACCCGTGTCGGTGTCGAGAGTTTCGCGGCCCGCCGCGCCTCCAACCTGTCCGGTGGCCAGCAGCAGCGCGGCGCCATCGCCCGCGCGCTGGTCCAGGGCGCGAAAGTCCTGTTTGCCGACGAACCCATCGCCTCGCTCGACCCGGTCTCGGCCCGCAAGGTCATGGAGACCCTGCGTGAGCTGAACCAGGATGACGGCCTGACCGTCGTTGTGACCCTGCACCAGGTTGATTACGCCTCGCGTTTCTGCGACCGCATCGTCGCCCTGAACAAGGGCCGGATCGTCTATGACGGGCCGGCGGACGGACTGTCCCGTGACAAGCTGATTGAAATCTACGGCCCCGAATTCGAGACCGCCTTCGAAGGTGGAGACGCGTGATGAGCACGATTGTGACCCAACCTTTCCGCCTCCTGGCCAAAGCCCTTCTGGTGCTGGTTGTCCTGTCGCTGGCCGCCTGTTCCGGCAGTGCCAATGAACCCCGCTCGGCGAGCGGGGGCGACGCTGCAGCCAGCCCGATCGACGGCCCGCGCCGGGTGCTCAACTTCGGCATCATCGCCACCGAATCCTCTTCCACCCAGGAGACCAATTGGCGGCCCTTCATCGAAGCGATGTCGGAATGGACCGGCTATGACATCGAACCCTATTATGCCTCGGACTATGCCGGCGTGATCCAGGCCATGCGCTATGACAGCGTCCAGTTCGCCTGGTTCTCCAATTTCTCCGGCCTGCAGGCCGTACGCCGCGCCGGAGGCGAAGTGTTCGCCAAGGCGACCTATCCGGATGGCTCCGAGGGTTATCACTCGGTGCTTCTGGTCCCCAATGAAAGCCCGATCCAGTCGCTGGACGATATCCTCGCCTGCGACGGCACGCTCGATTTCGGCATGGGCGATCCCAACTCAACGTCGGGATATCTGGTCCCGTCGGCCTTCATCTTCGCGCCGCGCGGGATTGACCCCAACGAGTGCTACAACTCGGTCCGCAACGCCAATCACGAGGCCAATGCGGTGGCGGTCGCCAACGGGTTGATCGATGTCGGCACCAACAACACCACAAACATGGTTCTGCTCGAGCGGTCGCGTCCGGAGATGTTCAACCGGCTGCGCGAGATCTGGCGCTCACCGATGATCGGCACCGACCCGATCATCTGGCGGGCCGACCTCGATGTCGAAGCCAAGCAGCGGCTGCAGTATTTCTTCATGAATTACGGCCGCATGGGTACAGCCGAGGAAATCGCCGAGGCGCGGGCCATTCTCGACCCGCTCTATTTCGGTACCTTCCTGCCGGCCTCGAACGCGCATCTGGACCCCATCGTCCAGCTGGAAATCGTTCGCGACCTGACCAATCTGCGCAATGACAGCGATCTGACCGACGAGGAGCGCGCGACGCGCATCGCCGCGCTCGAGGCGCGACTGGCGGAAGTCGAGGCTGGCAATTCCGGGCTCACCAGTCAGGGCAATTCCTTTGAGCAGATGGCGGAAGCCGCCAGCAATCAGACCGCGACCGAGGAGCCGGGTGTCGACTGGTTGATGGGGGGCATCCTGATGGTCGTCGCGGTTGGCGGCCTGGTGCTGTTGCTCTGGGCTTCATCGCCGCGGGGCCCGGGGCCGAAGGTTCCGCTGATGGAGCGCATCGCCAATGCGGTGATTGCTGCAGGAACGATTGTCATCCTGGTCTGGAGCTTCAACTCCGCCGACATGGATCGCGCCTACCTGCTGGTCGAGAATGCCGGCGACATGGGCGAGTTCATTGGCGGCTTCCTGCCGGGGGACATTGCCGACAGCGCTTCGCGCGCGACCTATTGGGAAGCCCTGTCGAGCGGGCTGGAAGAGGCCATTCCGCAAATGGTCGTGACAGTCCAGATCGCCATCTGGGGGACGTTCATCGCGGTGGTCTCGGCCATTCCGTTCGGCCTCATGAGTGCGCGCAACGTGGCGCCGGGCTGGGTTGTCCAACCGGTCAGGCGGATGATGGATGTCTGCCGCTCGATCAACGAGCTGATCATCGCGCTGGTCTTTATTGCTGCTGTGGGACTGGGGCCGCTGGCCGGTGTGATGGCGCTTGCCTTCCATACCACCGGTGTGCTGGCCAAACTGTTCTCCGAGGCGGTCGAGTCGATTGATCACGGTCCGGTCGAGGGCGTGCGGGCGACCGGCGCGCGGCCGATCCATGAAGTGATCTGGGCGGTGATTCCCCAGGTCGCGCCGCTGTGGACCTCCTTCGGCCTCTACCGCTTCGAGTCGAACGCGCGCTCGGCGACGGTCCTCGGCCTGATCGGCGCCGGCGGTATCGGACAGATCCTGTTCGAGGCTGTCCGTGCCTTCGACTACCAGCGAACCGCCGCCATCGTGATCGTCATCGTCGTGGCGGTCAGCGCGATCGACATGATGTCACAATTGCTGCGCAAGCGTCTGACCTGATCAGTCGGGAGTAATCGAGAAAGGCCCGGAGCGCTGGCGTTCCGGGCCTTTTTTGTGCCGACCCAAAACTGCAACAAACGTGTCATTCGTCCGTAGCAAAACTGTCATCGAGTCGAACTACGAGTTCTCGCGAACCATCAAACGCGAAACCGTAGCAAAAGTCCCAAGCAACCGACGCCGCTGCAAAGCCTTGTGCCTGCAACACCGCGAAACAATGCGGCGTCCTGATGATCAGGAATAACATCGTGACCCGACGTCTTCTTGCGAGCACCTTCTTGGCTGCCAGCACTGCCCTTATCGCTACCGCCACAGCCACGCCCACAGCCTCCGCCCAGGAGGCGGGTGGTTGGGAATTTGACGGCGTGCCGTCCTGGTCCAATCCGCATAGTGGTGACAGTTTCACCTTCCGGGGCCGGGTCTTCCTCGATTATGGCGACATCACCTTCGACACCGCCGGTGTCGAAACCGACTACTCCGACAGCGAAATCCGCACCGCCCGGCTGGGCGTCACGGGGTCGTTTGGTGGCGTTGATTATGTGGCCGAGTTCGACTGGATCAATGAAGCCATTGGCGCCAACGACGTCTACCTGACCTTCGACGCCGACCTGTTCGACGTGAAGGTCGGTCACATGAAGACCACCAATTCGATCGAGGAGCTGACTTCGTCGCGCTATATCACCTTTATGGAACGCGGCCTGGGTACCGACCTGTTCGGCCTGGATCGCCGCGTCGGTGTAACTCTGGCGCGCGGTGGCGACAATTACTCGCTCAGTGCCGGTGTTTATGGCGGCCGCCCGGGCGACCTGTCCCAGTCGCTGGAACTCGATGATAGCTCGGCCATCTCGGCCCGCGCGACCCGGACCTTCAACACCAATGATGCCACTGTGCATCTTGGAGCATCGGTCCGCCACATGGATTATGGCGATGCCGGTACCCGCATCCGCGTCCGCCCGCAAACCCACATCACAGACCGCGTCGTAACGGCGGACTTCCGTCCGGGCCGGCCGCTTGGCGAGGCCGAAACGTCCTTCTTCTGGGGCCTGGAATTCGCCGCCGTGAATGGTCCATTCCACGTCGAGGCCGAGTGGTTCAACCAGACCCTGGACGGCCCGACCGGTGACCCGGATTTCAGCGCTCAATACATCAATTTCGCCTGGTTCATTACCGGCGAAACGCGCTCCTACTCGGCCAGCTCCGGCAAGTTCGGCCGCACCCGTCCGACCACCACCGTTTCCGAAGGCGGTGCCGGTGCCTGGGAAGTGGCGGTGCGCTACGACCGTGCCGACCTCGACAGTGTGGCGGCGGGCGAACTCACGAACTGGACCCTGGGCGTGAACTGGTATCTGGAAGACCATGTTCGCATCATGGCCAATCTCGTTGACGGCCAGCTGTCTGTTCCGGGCGCAGCCGACACCGACGTGTCGGGCGCACAGCTTCGACTGCAGTGGGACTTCTGATCAACCCGGGTGCGGCTTGACCGGCCCCGTATCGTTTAGTGGCAAGGAATTGAAGACATGAAACTCCAAGCTCAACTCGCAGCCGCCCTTGCGGTGGCAATGGTCGCTGGCGGCGCAGACGCGCAACAGCGTGAACAGATCCGCATCGTCGGCTCCTCGACGGTGTTCCCCTTCTCGACGGCGGTCGCCGAGAGCTTCGGTGCCAAGACCGGACAGCCGACCCCGGTCGTCGAATCGACCGGTTCCGGTGGCGGGCTGC
This sequence comes from Maricaulis sp., assembly GCF_034670125.1. Taxonomy (GTDB): domain Bacteria; phylum Pseudomonadota; class Alphaproteobacteria; order Caulobacterales; family Maricaulaceae; genus Maricaulis. Next base: position 59,728 of record NZ_JAXMOC010000009.1, on the reverse strand, counting down.
GCCTGTTCTGCTCGGGCGTCGGAACCGAACACCCTGACATCGTCAACGCGTCGCGCCGAATGCGGGGATCGGAGTATGAGCGTTGCCAGGAGAATGGCGTGCGCGAGATCACCGAGGTCCGGTTCGGTTTTGACGGCATTGTCATCGGCGCTGCCGATCGCGGTGTGGCCGATATCGACATGACGCTCGACCAGGTCTGGCTGGCCCTGGCCGCCGAAGTCCCGGCCGATGAGAGCTGCTCCAGCTTTATCCCCAATCCGAACACCCGCTGGTCCGATATCGACCCGTCGCTGCCGCGCCAGCGCATCGAGGTGTTCGGTCCGCCGCCGACCTCGGGCACCCGCGACGCCTTTGTCGAGCTCGCCCTGCAGGACGGCGCCCGCCATATCGCCTGCATGGACGCGCTGCGCGACACGGACCGCGACCGCTTCGAGCAGATCGCCAGCCGCATCCGCGAAGACGGCGCCTGGATCGATGCCGGCGAGAATGACAATGCGATCGTCCAGACCTTGGTCAACACGCCGACCGCCTTCGGGGTCTTCGGCTTCTCCTTCCTCGACCAGAATTCCGACCGGATCTCGGCTGTTTCGATCGACGGTGTTGCACCTGAATTCGAAGCCATTGCCGATGGCAGTTACCCGGTCTCGCGCTCGCTTTTCTTCTACGTGAAGAACCAGCATGCCGCGATCATCCCGGGCCTGGCCGGCTATGTCGAAGAGTTTACCTCCGAGGATTCCTGGGGCGAGTTCGGCTATCTCACCGATCGCGGCCTGATCCCGCTGCCCGACGCCGACCGCGACGCCACCCGCGACGCCGCCGTCAACCTGACCGCGATGACCCAGTCGCCGGAATAGGTCTCGCTTCTCGATTGCTATCAAGGGGGCGGCCCTAGTGCCGCCCCCTTTTTTGTTTGTAGATTGATTTTAATTAAAACCTAAATATATTGACCTCCGGATTAAATTTTCTGCGAGGAGGTTTCGCATGCCAAATCTGTCCACCCCGCTTCTCATTCGCGTCGGCGTCTGCGGGCTCGGGCTCGTCCTGTTCGCTGGCCAGGTCGATCTGTCGGCCCTGTCATCACCGGGGCCCGGGGTGGGCACCCGGATGGCCGCTGGACTGGTTGGCCTGATTGCGCCGGCCTTCTTTCTGTGGGCTGTGTGGTCCGTTGCCAATGTCCTCGCCGATCTCGACCGAGGGAATGCGTTCGACGAGGCGATGATCCGGGGTCTTCAGGCCATGGGCGCGTCCCTAATGCTGGGTGCGGTGGCAGTTGTGATTGTTCAGCCGGGCCTCATCTACCTGATCGGCAATGGTTTTACGCAGATGCGCGGAGTTGAGTTCGCGCTTGATGTTAATGCGCTGGCGATCGCCCTCGTGGGGTTGGCGCTGGTCATGCTGGCGCGTCGCGCGGCGGTGATGAAGACGCATCTGGACGGATTCGTCTGATGCCGGTCCGCGTCACACTTGACCTTGTCCTCGCCCGAAGACAGGTGCGCGCTCGCGATGTCGCCGAACAGATCGGCATATCCGAAACCCAGCTGTCGCTGCTGCGACGCGGACATGTGCGAGGAGTCCGCTTTGACACCTTGTCCCGGCTCTGCCTGGTGCTCGAATGCAAGCCCGCTGACATTCTCGACTACGAGATCGATTCAGCGGACCTGGACCGGGGCGGCGACTAACCCCTAGTACAGCGTCTTGCGCTTGCGCAGCCGGCGCCAGAAGCGGCGGCGTTCGGGTTTGGGGTGCGGGGTGAGATTGGTGATGAAGTCGATCGCGCACTGGCGCCAGGAATGCTTTTCAGCGTGGGCGCGCGGGGCTTCCCGCTTGATTTCGAGACAGTCCAGGCAGGCCTGACGCAGATCGTCATTGATGAAGCCGCCGCCCGACCCCGGGATGATGTCCTTGGGACCATGGGCCGGGAAGGCCGCGACCGGCGTACCGCAGCCCATCGCTTCCAGATTGACCAGGCCGAACGTGTCGGTCCAGCTGGGAAAGACGAAGACGTCGGCGTCGGCGAACCAGCGCGCCAGCTCGGCACCGAATTTCGGTCCCGGGAAGACCGCGTCGGGATAGCGTTCCTGCAACTCCTCGCGCTGCGGACCGTCGCCGACCACAACCTTGGTGCCGGGCAGGTCGAGCTTGAGGAAGGTCTCGATATTCTTCTCGACCGCGATCCGGCCGACATTGACGTAGATCGGGCGTTCGAGGCCGGCATAGACGTCTTCGCCGCCGATGAAGCGCTTGTCCGGGTTGAACAATTCGATATCGACGCCGCGGGCCCAGGCGGTGAGATTCTTGAAGCCGCGCCCGGCGAGATCGTCGCGCATGGACGGCGTGGTGACCATCACCCGTCCAGAGGCGTTGTGGAACCAGCGCATGAAGGCATAGCCCAGGCCAACCGGAACAAAGGGGAAGCGGGCATTGATGTATTCAGGGTATTTGGTGTGGTAGCTGGTCGTGAACGGCAGTTTCCACTTCACGCAGATGCGCCGCGCCGCCATGCCAAGCGGACCCTCGGTGGCAATATGGATCGCTTCCGGCTCGAAGGCCTTGAAGCGCTGGGCAATGTCCTTGCGCGCACCAAGCGCCAACTTGATCTCCGGATAAGTCGGCATCGGGATCGTCTTGTAACCCAGGCCGGGATGGATCACTTCGACCTGGTGACCCATGGCCCGGGCTTCTTCGACGGTTCGGGACAGCGTCCGTACGACGCCGTTCACTTGTGGTTCCCAGGCATCGGTGACCAGCATGATACGCTGCGGGCGTTCATCGCCGCCATTGCCGGTTTCGATTTCGGTATCCGTATCCAGATCGGTTTCGAGATCGGTGTCAGAGGACGGGGTTTTGGTGGCGTCGGTCATGGCATCCTGTGTCGGGTCGGGCGCACGAGGCGCCGGGCAGTTCCGGTTGTTGCGCTGCGGATGTAGCGGAACGGGGTCACAAAGTCAGCTGTCAGCATAGCGGCGAATGTCGCGGCTTGAAGCGAAGAAAGCGGTTGCCGTGCCGGGCTGTGAAAAAGCAGGCCGCCGGAACCGGGAGACTTCGCCGCCGGGAATGGCCCGGCGGGCAAGAAATTTGTGATCCGGGCGGGCTTGAACCGGTCGCCACGCAATGATTGTCTCCAAGTCGAAGGGCGTGCGCTGTTTGCCCCGCCCAAGGCATGTGGGCCCGAAGACAGACGAGCGGAAGACTTCGCTTGCTCTTGTCAAAACGCCATACCATTGTCCGCGCCAATCACTTGCCCAACAGGGAGTTTCCGCCATGAATGTCCAGGCCCGAGACATGATGCGATGGGATGATCTTGATGCGGTGAAATTCGCCGACGAGACGGCGGCTGTCCGCGACCTGGCAGCCGCAACCGGGCTGGATGAAGCGGCCCGGGAACGCGTGCGCCAGGCTGCGATCGATCTGGTGCGGACGGCCCGCGAGTCGTCGCGGGCGCGCGGGCTGATGGACAGCTTCCTGCAGGAATTCACCCTCTCCAACCGCGAAGGCCTGGCGTTGATGTGCCTGGCGGAAGCCCTGTTGCGCGTGCCTGACGCGGCGACCGCCGACAAGCTCATCGCCGAACGGATATCCGACGGTGCCTGGTCGGAGCACATGGGACGGTCGGAGAATTGGCTGGTCAACGCCTCGACCCTCGGGCTGATGCTGACCGGCAATATCATCGATGTCGAACCGGAGGCCCGCAAAAGTCCGGGCACCTATCTGCGCAAGCTGACCCAGAAAATGGGCGAACCGGTCATCCGTGCCGCCGTCTTCCGCGCCATGGGGATCATGGGCGAGGAATTCGTTCTCGGCCGGACCATCAAGGAAGGCCTCAAGCGAGCCAAGAAGGGCGAGGGAGAGCTGTGCTCCTTCGACATGTTGGGCGAGGGCGCCCGTACGGCCAAGGACGCGGCGCGCTATCACAAGCGCTATCTGGAAGCGATCGCCGCGGTCGGAAAGGCTCGCGAGGACGGACCGGTCGAGCGGGTCCATGGAGTCTCGGTCAAGCTTTCCGCCCTCCATCCCAAATACCTGGCGGTGAAGGAAAAGCGGGTGCTGGAGGAGCTGTATCCGCTGGTGCTCGAACAGGCGGTCGCGGCCAAGTCCCACAATATCAGTTTCTGCCTCGACGCCGAGGAATCCGATCGGCTGGTGCTGTCGTTGAAACTGCTCGACAAGCTAGCCCGGGCGCCGGAACTGGCCGGCTGGAACGGTCTTGGCCTGGCCGTGCAGGCCTACCAGAAGCGCGCCCGCCGGGTGATCGAGACCCTGATCGAGCTGGGCCGGGCCAGCGAGCGCCGCTTCATGGTCCGTCTGGTCAAGGGCGCCTATTGGGACAGCGAGATCAAGTTCGGTCACCAGAATGGCTGGCCGGACTTTCCGGTCTGGACCACCAAGCCGGCGACCGACCTGAACTATCTCGTCTGCGCCCGGGTGATGCTGGGCGCGCCCGATGCGATCTATGGCCAGTTTGCGACCCACAACGCCCATTCGCTCGCCGCTGTTCGTGAACTGGCCCAGCAGGCCGGTGTCGACTCGTTCGAGTTCCAGCGTCTGCACGGCATGGGCGACGCCCTTTACGACGCCGACGGCCAGCTGAACCCGGACATTCCGGTTCGCGTCTACGCGCCGGTCGGCAGTCATGAGGACCTTCTGCCCTATCTGGTCAGGCGGTTGCTCGAGAACGGCGCCAACACCTCTTTCGTCCACTCCTTCCTTGATCCCGAAGTGCCGGTGGAGCAGGTCGCCGGTGGTCCGTTCGAAGCCGCCGAAACCATAAACCGTCACGCAAAGATCGCCCTTCCACGCGACCTTTATGGCGAGGAGCGCGCCAATTCCGACGGGCTGGACCTGGCCCAGGCGGCCGCCCGCAATCGGGTGGCGCGGGCGCTCGAGGCGTTCAACCGTGAAGACCAGCTGATGGCGTCACCCCTGGTCGCCGGACACGCGGTCGATGGCGCCGCCCACCAGGTTATGTCGCCGGTCGACATGGCGCGTCAGGTCGGGTCTGTGGTCGACGCCTCGGTCGAGGATGTCGATACGGCTTTTGACAGTGCGGTCGCGGCCCAGCCAGGCTGGGACCAGCGCGGGGGACGGGCGCGTGGCGCCATCCTGCGCGCCATGGGCGATGCCATGGAAGCGGACATGGACCGGTTGCTGGCGATCATGGCGGTCGAGGCCGGCAAGACCCTCGCCGACGGCATTGCCGAGGTTCGCGAGGCGGTCGATTTCTGTCGTTATTATGCAGCCCAGGCCGAGCGTGAGTTCGACAGCGCTGTGCGGCTGCCGGGACCGGCGGGCGAGACCAATCACCTGGGCATGAAGGGGCGCGGTGTCTTCGTCACCATCAGTCCGTGGAATTTCCCGCTGGCGATCTTTGCCGGCCAGGTCGCTGCCGCCCTCGCGGCCGGTAATACCGTGCTCGCCAAACCGGCCGAGCAGACGCCGCTGATCGCCTTTGAAGCCGTGAAGATGTTCCACGCAGCCGGCCTGCCGGCCGATGTGCTGCACCTGCTGCCCGGGCGCGGCGAGATTGTCGGTGCGGCGCTGACCACAGACCCGCGCACGGCCGGTGTCGCCTTTACCGGGTCGACCGAGGTGGCGCGCCTGATCAACCGGTCGCTGGCCGCCCGTGAAACCGCGATCGCGCCCCTGATCGCGGAGACCGGCGGTCTCAACGGCATGTTTGTCGATACGACAGCCCTGAAAGAGCAGGTCATCGATGATGCCATCAATTCCGCCTTCGGGTCGGCCGGGCAGCGCTGTTCGGCGCTGCGTGTGATCTTCCTGCCGGAGGACACGGCGGACGAGATCATCGAGGGGCTGGCCGGGGCCATGGACGAGTTGCAGATCGGCGACCCGACCGACCCGGCGACCGATGTCGGTCCGGTGATCGACAATGAGGCCCGCGAGATCCTGCTGCGCCATGTCGAGCGGATGGAGGCCGGCGCACGGATCATCAAGCAGATCGATGTCGGTGAGCGTTTCGACACCGGCTTCTTCTTTGGTCCGACCCTTGTGGAGCTGCCGTCGCTGGACCTGCTCGAGCGCGAGGTGTTCGGCCCGATTCTCCATGTCATTCGCTACAAGCGCAAGGAATTGACCGCCATTGCCGCCGAGCTCGCCGACAAGGGGTATGGTCTGACCCTGGGCATCCACTCGCGCCTGTCATCTTTCCACAGGCAAATTCAGTCGCTGGTTCCGGCGGGCAATATCTACGTCAACCGCAACATGGTCGGGGCCGTTGTCGGGGTCCAGCCGTTTGGCGGAGAGGGCTTGTCTGGCACGGGTCCCAAGGCGGGCGGACCGCACTATCTGCATCGCTTTGCGGGTGAGCGGACGGTTACCATCAATATTGCGGCACAGGGCGGAGATCCGGAACTGCTCAATCTGGAATGAGCCGGGGTTAACCGCTGTTAATCCTTGTTGGACACGCAGATGCGCCCCGTTAACGATGTGTGACGGGGCGCATATCTTATTAGCGGCTTGTTAACCAAAAAATCCGCTCAAGGATCATTCTCCCCGTTGACCAGTGCCCCGGCATTGATCCACTATATGTTGGGTCGGCTGGCGACAGCGGCACACTATACAGATTTTCATACGACCTTTGGGTTGGTTCGGTGCGCAGCATTGGGGCTGTCGCAGCAGGGATTTTTTGCCTCGGGCTTGGGGAGTAGACTTACCATGACGCCACTGGATACAGCCGCCAAACAGACACCGGACGGCGCCCGGCAGACCGTTTCCACGACCCGTCGTGGCAAGCCCAAGTCCACAACGTCCAAACCGGCGGCCGACGCCACCCATTTGCGCGTGGTTGAAAGCGTGCGCATCGACCGTTCGCGCGACGCCTTCCTGACCGAATTCGGCAAGAAGACCCTGGAAGACCGCTACCTCCTGCCCGGCGAAAGCTATCAGGACATGTTTGCCCGCGTCGCCACGGCCTATGCCGACGATACCGAGCACGCCCAGCGTCTGTATGATTACATCTCCCAGCTCTGGTTCATGCCGGCGACGCCGGTCCTGTCCAATGGCGGCGCTGATCGCGGCCTGCCGATCTCCTGTTTCCTGAATTCGGTCGGCGACAGCCTCGACGACATTGTCGGTACCTGGACCGAGAATGTCTGGCTGGCGTCCAATGGCGGCGGGATCGGCACCTATTGGGGCGATGTTCGCTCGATCGGCGAGAAGATCGGCGAGATCGGCCAGACCTCGGGCATCATTCCCTTCATCCGCGTGATGGACAGCCTGACCCTGGCCATCTCGCAAGGCTCGCTGCGCCGCGGATCGGCCGCCGTCTATCTCGACATCCACCATCCGGAAATCGAGGAATTCCTCGAGATCCGCAAGCCGTCCGGCGATTTCAACCGCAAGTCCCTGAACCTGCATCACGGCCTCAACATCTCTGACGCCTTCATGGAAGCCGTCCGTGATGATGAAGAGTTCGAACTGAAATCCCCGAAATCCGGTGAGGTCGTCAAGACGGTCAATGCCCGCAAGCTGTGGCAGAAGATCATCGAGCTGCGCCTGCAGACGGGCGAGCCCTACATCATCTATTCCGACACGGTGAACCGGGCCCTGCCGGCCCACCAGCGCAAGCTGGGCCTGAAGGTGCGCCAATCCAACCTGTGTGCCGAGATCATGCTGCCGACCGGCTTCGACCAGAACGGCAAGGAGCGCACGGCGGTCTGCTGCCTGTCTTCGCTCAATGCGGCGAAATACATGGAGTGGAAGGACAATCCCGATTTCATCGAGGACATTTACCGCTTCCTCGACAATGTGCTGCAGGACTTCATCGACCGCGCACCGGCAGAGATGGACCGCGCCGTCTATTCGGCCATCCAGGAGCGTTCGGTGGGCTTGGGCCTGATGGGCATGCACACCCTGTTGCAGCAGATGAATGCGCCGTTCGAGAGCGCCATGGCCAAGTCCTGGAACCTCAAGCTGTTCAAACATATCCGCACCGCCGCCGATGCCGCGTCGGTCAAGCTGGCCGAGGAGCGCGGCGCCTGCCCGGATGCCGAAGCCTCGGGTGTGAAGGCCCGCTTCTCGCACAAGCTGGCGATCGCACCGACGGCGTCGATCTCGATCATCTGTGGCGGTGTCTCGGCCGGCATCGAGCCGATCCCGGCCAATGTCTACACCCACAAGACCCTGTCCGGCTCGACCACGGTCAAGAATCCGCAACTGGAAGCGGTTCTGGAAGCCAAGGGCCTCAACACGCCTGGCATGTGGGCGTCGATCCTGGAAGCCGAGGGCTCGGTCCAGCACCTCGATTGCCTCGACGAGCACGAGAAGGCGACTTTCCGAACCGCCTTCGAGATCGACCAGCGCTGGGTGATCGAACATGCCGCCGACCGCACGCCCTATGTGTGCCAGTCGCAGTCGCTCAACATCTTCCTGCCCGGCGATGTCGATAAGTGGGACCTGCACATGCTGCATTGGTCGGCGTGGGAGAAGGGCGTGAAATCGCTCTACTATTGCCGCTCCAAGTCGATCCAGCGCGCCGCCTATGCCGGCTCCGAGAAAAAGTCGGATGCCGAGGCCTCGATGGCCGAGGCCGCCCCGACCGATTACGAGGAATGCCTCGCCTGCCAGTAGGTTCGCCTGCCGGAAGGCGGGAATGACGGATTATCGCCGGTCGCTTCGAGGGGGAGGGGCCGGCAGAAAAGGGGCGCGGCAAGGCGCCCCTTTTCATATCCGGCGGCCGTGATCTCGCATTGCAGCAAGCGTTTTGATGGACCCGGATCACCGGCGCCGTTAACCTTTTCGCCTCAAGGGTGAATCAGCGTGCGTTGGTGCCGCAGATTGCCCAAGGTCGCGCCAAGGGGAGACGCGGGATGCGATTGGGGCGCACATCACAGATCATGACGGCCGGGCTGGTTGCGCTCGGTGGTGTGTCGTGGGTGCTGACCCAGCCGGGTGACGCTGCGTCCGATTGGGCCTCGTCCTCGCAGATGATCGAACAACAGATCGCCATTGATGGCGACGTGCGTCCGCTGTCTCCCGAAGCGGCCCGCGTGGCCCTGTCGGCGCTGGCGCTGAGCGACGACCCGTTCAGCGGCAACCCGCTTGCGGGCCTGACGCCCACTGGCGCCACCCGGATTGACCTCGGCAATGCCGGTGTGATCGAGGTCGCGGTTCTCGAGGACACACGCGGCGATCGCGCCCACCAGTTGTTTGCCGCGCGGGGCGACAGCTATTCGCCGGTCGTGCTTGACCGCGGCCAGCGCGAGCCGACCATCGCCGTGGCCTATGAACGGTCCTTCCAGTCGACCGGCCCCGGTGAGGAGCTGGATGTCAGCTTTACACCGCGCGCCGCAGTGAGCGTCGGGCCGGACGGCTCGGCGACCAGCGCCGGTGCGGAAGTACGGGTCGGGCAATACCTGCGTGAGGACAATCGGGCCGCCAGTCCCAGCTGGTACGCGTTCGCCGGTGCCGACCGCCGGGCCCTGCTCTACAATCCGGCCGAAGGCGTCGACTTCCAGAACGCCATGTATTTCACCCAGCGCGAAGTGATTGGCGATGCCCAGGCCGGGATCGCCATGCGCATGGGCAAAGCCGACCTGTCGCTGGCCTATGTGCGCCGCGAGTACCGCCATGTCGCCGGCGTCCGCTCATTTGACGAAACCGAGGAATTCGGTGCCGTAACGGTGAACTGGCGCTGGTAGATCCCGGGCTGCATGTTGGCCGCGTTCCTCTGCCTGACAGAATTCGTGATGACTCCAAGCCTGCCCACCCGTTCGAGAATCGGGCAGTTTCCACAGTCAGGATCCGTCTGCGCGTCATCAAGCTGTAGACGATTTGGAAACCTCGAACACAATATGTTGTGTTCATCGCATTGATTCGGGCGCGCGCCATCCAGGCTGCCGACGCCAAGCAGGAGAGCCGAAACCATGACCACTGAAACCGACACCCTGCCGGGCCTCCTGACGACCAGTCATTCCTACAAGCCGTTCCGCTATCCGTGGGCCTATGACTTCTGGAAGAAGCAGCAGCAGGTCCACTGGATGCCGGAGGAGGTCCCGCTGGGCGAGGACTGCAAGGATTGGGCGACCAAGCTCAATGATGGCGAACGCAATCTGCTGACCCAGATCTTCCGCTTCTTCACCCAGTCCGATGTCGAGGTGAATGACAATTACATGGAGCGCTACAGCCGCGTCTTCCGCCCGACCGAGGTGAAGATGATGCTGGCCTCCTTCTCCAACATGGAGACGATCCACATTGCCGCTTATGCGCTCCTGCTGGAGACCATCGGCATGCCGGACTCGGAGTTCTCGGCTTTCATGGAATACCAGGCCATGGCCGACAAGCATGACTACATGCAGCGCTTCGGCGTCGAGGACGAAGCCGACATCCTGCGTACCGTGGCGATGTTCGGGGCCTTCACCGAAGGCCTGCAATTGTTCGCCTCCTTTGCGATGCTGATGAATTTCCCGCGCTTCAACAAGATGAAGGGCATGGGCCAGATCGTGACCTGGTCGATCCGCGACGAGAGCCTGCACTGCGAAGGCATGATCAAGCTCTTCCACGCCTTCGCCGAGGAGACCGGTGCCCTCACGCAAGAGGTCAAGGACGACATTACCGAGTGCTGCCGCACCGTGGTCGGCCTGGAAGACAAGTTCATCGATCTCGCCTTCGAGGCCGGTGACGTCGAAGGCATGACGCCGGACGATATCAAGACCTATATCCGCTATATCGCCGACTGGCGCCTCGGCCAGCTGGGCCTGCCCAAAATCTATGGCGTCAAGGAACACCCGCTCCCCTGGCTGTCGGAAATCCTCAACGGCGTCGAACACGCCAACTTCTTTGAAGCCAGAGCCACCGAATACTCCAAGGGCGCCACCAAGGGCGACTGGCACGGCGACGAAGGCGTGTGGGGCATGTTCGACAAGATGAAGACGGAGAAGACGGAAGAGCCGGCGGAGTAATTCGTCGCCACCCGGACCGTATCGGAGGGCCCTCGGCAGATGCCGGGGGCCCTTTTTCTATGAGGGCGCCACGCGCACAATCCTCCATAAACCTCTTGTCAGCCAGCGGGCCGTATCCGGATCTTCAGGTCAAGGGCGGCGCAGCCGCCGCTTCGCGGTTTCACCCTTGAGCTGAAGACCCGGATACGGCGAACTCCCGGCAAGGGATTTATGGCCCAGTCCGCGCCGCGCGCGCCTTCACCTCCCCTCCAAACTCTCGTCATCCCCCGGTGACTGCAAAGCAGGCATCCGGGGGACCTTCGCTTCCCCGTCAGATGGATGGTTGAGGTCCCCCGGATCACGACGTTGTCGTGACCGCGGGATGACGGGGAGACAAGTTTGACGGTGGAAGCCAGACCGCATGGCCTCATCCCGGCCCAGTGCTCCGGCTTGCACGCCATTGCCGCGGCGTCTGGCCGGTGACCGCCTTGAAAGCCGTATAAAAGGTCGAGCGGCTGTTGAAACCGACATCGAGCGCAATGGTCAGGACGGTGTCCTCGCCGGCCAGGATGCGCGGCAGCGACGCTTCGATCCGGCAGCGATTGACGTAATCAAAGAAAGTCGTGTCGAGGGTCTGGTTGAGGACTTGCGACACCAGATTGGCCGGCACGGCGACCGCCTTGGCCAGCTTGGGCAGGGACAGGTTGGGGTCGAGATAAAGCGCATCCCGGGTCATGGCCGCCTCGATCCGCGCCGCGATGCGTGCCGCGTGATCCGGTTCAAGGGCTGATTTGCGGTACTTGGCCCGCCGCGCGTCCTCATCCGCGGCTTCAGCCGCCGAGGCGCTGGCTGAGGCGTCTGTGTCCATGTCCGCCTCCTGGTTGACCGGTTCGACCGCCGCCAGTCCTGGATATTGTGACAGGCCACGGGCTGCGAGCATCGCCGTGAGCACCATGATGATGAGGCTGCCAACGACCGGCGGCACTGCCAGGCTGGCGACAAGATTGTCCCACACAAGCAGGGCGATGATGGCCAGCCAGACGACAATGATCGCCAGGATCATGACACGCAGCCAGGCCAGTTCGCGGCGCCCGGTGTTGGAGAAGTGATCGTGCAGCGCGCGGCGGTAGGCCTGCAATCGGGCCAGGATGCGCCAGACATAAAAGGCCGACACGAAACTCCAGGCGATGACCAGGACAAACACGCCGAGAACCGCCATTGCGGCCTGCGCCCCTCCGGGCAGGTCTCCGCTGGTGAGCATGAATTCGACATTGCCCGCCGGCAGCGTCCAGATCAGCACGGCGTTGACCAGGGCCAGGCCCGGTCCGGCCAGATGCCAGGCAGGGAGGGACGCGCCGCCGCTCCTGCCCGGTCGGGTCAGCGCCCTGACATAGCCCCAGAACAGCGGCGGTAACGCGTATAGCGCGACCAGTACCAGGCCGGCCATCAGCGTCATTCCGGCGGGCTGGATGGCGACCATCACCGGGCCGGCTGCGAGGATGGCCAGCATGGCGAACAGGCCGGCGAGCCAGCGTCGCGGCAATTCGCCGGACTGGCCGGTCAGCACCACCAGAAGGCCGAGCAGCGCTTGTCCGGTCGCGGCCGAGGCCAGAACAAGCGGCAGCAAGTCGACGGCGGCGGGTGTGGTCATGTCGGCAATGGCCTCTGCTCGGTTCTGTCTGTCTGTCTGTCTGTCTGTCCGTCTGTCTGTCCGGACCGGCTGGACCGGACATGTCCGGTGTCCGCGCCTGCAGGGCGGGGCGCGGGATCGTGCACGCGCGGACAGATTGACCCCCTCGCTCTCTGACACAGCCAAAATCGGGAATCCAGCATGTTGCCTGAACTGCTCACACTGTTTCACATCCTGTCCGGCACGCTGTGTGTCGGCGCGGGAGGGACGGCCTTCCTTGCGCCCAAGGGCAAGCCGGTGCACCGGGCCGCGGGCACGGTCTTCCTGGTCTCGATGCTGGCGACGACGCTGTCCGGCGCCGTGATCGGACTGCTTGATCCCGAGCGCTTGCTGATCACGGCGTTTGCCGGTCTGCTGGGCGCCTATCTGGTTCTGACCGGGTGGCGGACGGCGCGCTGGCGCACCAGTCGCCCCGGTGGTTTCGAGTGGACGGCCCTGGTCGCCATCCTTGCCGGTACGGCCGGGCTGGTGACACTGGCCGTTCTGGCCCTGCAGACAGAGACCGGCCGTCTGCTCGGCTTTGCCGGTGAGGATTATGCAATGCTGGCCATGATGTCGGCGCTGGGCGCAGTCGCCGATCTGACGCTGCTGGTGCGCGGCCCGCTGTCGCCGCGTCACCGTATCGCCCGCCATCTCTGGCGCATGGGTCTGGCCTATTTCATCGCCGTCGGCTCCTTCTTTACTGGTCCGGGCGCCCGCGTCTTTCCCGAGCCGGTGCGAGAGAGCGGGTTGCTGTCGGCGCCCGAGGGGCTGACGGCCCTGCTGATCCTGTTGTTCCTTGTCCGCACCCTGTTCAAGCGGTCACGCCGTCATCCGGGAGAGGCGTCATGATCAGTACCATCAGCAACCTGCCGCTTGTCGGACAGCTCCATTTCCTCGTCGGTGTGATTTGTCTTGTCGCGGGCGGCGCGGCGTTTCTTGCCCGCAAGGGCCGTCTTCCTCATCGCCTGGCCGGGCGGGTGTTTGTGGTCTGCATGCTGCTCCTGTGCGCCAGCGGCCTGTATATGAGCCTGTCCCGCTCGATCCTGTTCACGGCCTTTCTCGCCCTGTTGGCCGGACATGCCGTGACGACCGGCTGGATGGCCGCCGCCCGGATCGCCGGCCGGGCCGAGCGGCTCGCCGCTGGCGTGATCTCCCTGGTCGCCATGGCGGCTGTTGGCTCTGGCCTGGTGGTCGCCAGCCTGCCCTCGGGCACATTGAACGACTTGCCGCCCGTGGCTTTTTACAGCCTTGGTGGCGTGGCGTTCTGGATCGCGGGCATCGATGTCTTCGCCCTGCGGCGTGGACCTGCGAATGACCGCCAACGCCTGACCCGGCATGTCTGGCGCATGGGTTTTGCCCTCTTCATCGCCAGCTTCATCTTCTTCTTTGGCAATAATTCTGTGCTGCCGCCCGTCCTGCGCACGCCGCTGGCGCTGCTGGCACCGGTCCTGACGGTCACAGGCCTGACGGTTTATGCCAGCATCCGGACCCGTTTCGGCCGTCAAACAAGCGCCGGCACGGGTGAGGGCAGCGCCTCGATCACCGCCTAGATCACCGCCTCACCCGCCGGCTCGCGCATATTATAGCTCGACGCCATGACCCGCCCATAGGCGCCGCCATTGGCGATCAGGATGACATCGCCTTCCTCGGTTTCCGGCATCAGGCGCTGGGCACCGAGGCGGTCGGCGGTTTCGCAGATCGGGCCGACGATATCGGCGACCCAGGCGGGTGCCTCGTCGAGGCGGGTCAGGTTCACGATCTCGTGGCGGGCGCCGTAGAGCGCCGGGCGGATGAGCGAGTTCATGCCGGTATTGATGCCAACAAAGCGCGCATCCGGCGTGTGCTTGAGCTGGGTGACGCGGGCCAGCAGAACGCCTGACTCGGCCGAGATATACCGGCCCGGCTCGATCCAGAGCTGGTATTTGGGATGGGCCGTTTTGAGGTCGGTCAGCACCTGGTCCAGCGCCGCCATGTCGATCCGGCGCACGCCGGAGGCTTCGTCGACCGAGAGACCGCCGCCCAGATCCAGGATTTCGACATCCGGCATGTCGCGCGCCGTCTCCACCAGGAAAAGCCCGACGCGGCGCCAGTGATCCGGATCCGAAATGCCGGACCCCGAGTGCACGTGCAGGCCATTTATGATGGCCCCGACCTCGGCGGCGAGCTTGCGCGCCTCGACCAGCTCGTCGGCATGCAGACCGAATTTGGCTTCCGGCCCGGCGGTGCGGACATGCTTGTGATGGCCTTCGGGGCGCTGGGGATTGATCCGCAGCGTGATCTTGCGGCCGGAAAAAATCTCCGGCCAGGCGCGCAATGGGTGGAGGCCGTCGAGGGTCAGGTGGATACCCATCTCCAGCGCTTGCGCGTATTCCGCCCTTGGCGCGAAATTGGGCGTGAAGAGGATGCGGTCGACGGGCAGGTCCGGCACCGCCTTGCGGGCGGCCTGGACCTCATTCATCGAGACGCACTCGACGCCCAGCCCGGCCTCAACCGCGGTGCGGATCATGTCGGGATGGCCATTGGCCTTCATCGCATACCAGCCGCGATCAAGTCCTTTCAGCCCGGCAACGGCGGATGCGCGCGTCTTCACGGTCTCCAGATCATAGACATAGGTCGCACCATCGACCGGGCAGAGATCGAGCAAGGCCTGACGCTTGGCCCGCCACCAGGTGCCGGTGCCCGCCGGTGAAGTCTCGGTCAGGTTCTCACCGATCTCGCGCCAGGAGGGGCCGAACGTCTTGTCCATGGGCCGTGGCTGGATCAGCTGGTCGTGCAGGCGCCGGCACAGCGGCTTGCCCTGGTCGCCATCGACGACGACGGTGAGGTTGAGATCGTTGGCCGCTTGCGAGACGAGGCGGACGGGATAATGGGCGAAGGCCTCCATGGCCGGGCCGAACTGGGCGAGCAGGGCGCGAACGCCGCGTCCGACCAGGCTGACGGCGGCGCAGTTCTCGATGATTTCGACGCGGGCGATCCCGGCCAGGTCATCTTCCAGCGCGCCGAGCACGTCCGGCGTCAGGCCCGGATCGTCGTCAAGCGAGACGGTGACCGAAGTCTCCGACGTCGAGACCAGGTCGATCGAGACTCCATGGCGGGAGAAGGGTTCGAAGGCCTTCGAGAGGAAGCCCGAAGCGCGCCACATGCCGTCGGTTTCCAGCGTGATCAGGCGCACGCCCTGCTTGACCGACACGGCCTTCAGGCGCGGCGCATCCTCGGACGGATTGACCGAGATCGTGGTGCCGGACATCTCCGGGCGGTGGGTGCACAACACCTGCATCTCGATCCCGGCCTTGCGGACCGGCGAAATGGCACGGGGATGCAGCACGCCGGCACCCATCGAGGCCAGTTCCTGGGCTTCGGCATAGGCGAGGGAGCGGATCTGGCGGGCGGCGCCGGTCAGGCGCGGATCGGCCGAGAAGAAGCCGGGCACATCGGTCCAGATCTCGATCCGCTCGGCGCCCAGCTTGGCGGCGAAATAGCTGGCCGAGGTGTCCGATCCGCCGCGTCCCAGAAGCGCCGTGTCGCCATCCTCGCGCCGGGCGATGAAGCCTTGCGTGATGATGACCGGCGGCAGCTCGGCGCACAGGCGTATCAGCTCGTCATCGCGATCATGCTCACAATCGACCGCCAGATAACCGCGCGCACCCGGAGCGGACAGGGCGGCAAGATGGTGGCGCGCATCCAGCCAGATCGAGTCGGTACCGCCCCGGGCCAGCCAAGCCTGGCCGAGCCGGGTCGCCATCAGCTCGCCCTGGGCCATGATGCGCGCTTTCAGGCGCGGCGAGGCATCGCCGGTCAGGGCAAGGCCGGCGCGCAACCGGGTCAGCGCGTCGAAGTGGTCGGCCAGCAGGGTCTTGCCGTCCACGCCGAGCTCGTCGGCCAGCGCCAGATGGCGCGCCTTGATGGTGTCCAGCTCGGCTTCGCCCTCACCCTCGATGGCGCGGGCGACCAGCGTGTCGAGCAGGTTGGAAATGGTGGCGATGGCCGAGTGCACCACGAAGACGCGCTTGCCCTCCGCCCGAACGGCTTCGATCCGTTTGGAGATCACACGCCAATCAGCCAGCGATTGAACGCTGGTGCCGCCAAATTTCAGGACGACCCAATTTCGCGCATGTTCCATGTTGAATTCTCCAGTCTGGTGCCGTTGCCGGGCAACGCGCGTGCATATCCGCTTGGCGCCGCAAGGCCAATCACTGATTACGATTGTCATGGAGTTTTGGCAGCCTGCAATTCCGGGAAGCGGGTTTGCCCTTTATCCGGAGCGCAAAATCAGGCATGAGAGCGGCGATGAAAAAAGACTATAAGGTCGCAAAGACACCCGCTGAAGCGGTGGAGCAACTCGAAGCGCTCTACCAGACGTCCGTTGAACGCCTCCAGACCGCGTTGAAAAGCTTTCTTGATGGCGGACCGCCGCCGACAGAAGCGACGCGAAAGTCGGGGGCTTTCGTTTATCCTGAGCTGCGCGTGACCTATGAGCCGGACGGCCCGCCGCCACCGGTCAGTCGCGCCTTCGGCAAATTCACCGATACCGGGCTTTATGCCTCCACCATCACCCACCCCGAACTGTTCGCCGATTATTTGATCGAGCAGCTGACCCTGCTGGCCGACCAGTACGAGATCACCATCGAGACCGGGCCGTCAGAAACGGAAATCCCCTTCTCCTATGTGCTCGACGGCGCCGATGACCTGGACATGGACGCGGCCTCGCCGGCTGATCTGGTCCGTCATTTCCCCTATGCCGACCTGTCCAAGGTCAATGACGACCTGCCCAACGGGCTCAAGGTGATGCAGCAGGAAGCGGTCAAGCCGCTCTCCCTGTTCGAGGCGCCGCGGGTCGATTATTCGCTGCAACGGCTGCGCCACTACACCGGCACGCCCTATGAAGACACGCAGCAATTCATCCTGTTCACAAACTACCACCGCTATGTCGATGCCTTCACCGCCTGGGCAATCCGCCAGCTGAAGGAAGACAATCACTACGAAGCCTTCTCGGCGGCGGGCAATGTGCGTGTTGATGCGTCGACGCCAAACGCCCATGCCGTGGTCGAAGGCGCGCCCTGGCGCCGCTTCCAGATGCCGGCCTATCACCTGATCGCCCCGGGCGGTCGTGGCATCACGCTGGTGAATATCGGCGTCGGTCCGTCGAATGCCAAGACGATCACCGACCATCTCGCTGTGCTGCGTCCGCAATGCTGGCTGATGATCGGTCATTGCGGCGGGCTGCGTCACTCGCAGCGCCTTGGGGATTACGTGCTCGCCCACGCCTATCTGCGCTATGACGCGGTGCTGGACGAGGACCTGCCGCTGGAAGTCCCGATCCCGCCGATCGCCGAGATCCAGATCGCCCTGGAACAGGGCGTTGCCTCGGTCTCCGGCGATAATCGCGAAGCGCTGAAAGCGCGGCTGCGCACCGGCACGGTTGCAACTTATGCCGACCGGAACTGGGAGCTGCGCTACGCCGCACAAGCGAGACGCATCAACCAGTCCCGGGCCATCGCCGTTGACATGGAATCCGCCACCATCGCTGCCAACGGCCTGCGCCTGCGCGTTCCGTATGGCACGCTGCTCTGCGTCTCCGACAAGCCGCTGCACGGTGAGCTGAAACTGCCGGGCGCCGCCAACCTCTTCTACCAGCGCTCGGTATCCGAACACCTGGCCGCCGGGATCGAGACCATCGAGATCCTGAAGCGCGACGAGGGCGAGGCCTTGCATTCACGCAAGTTACGGAGTTTCGACGAGCCGCCGTTCCGGTAGGGGTGTGTTTTTCGTCCCCATGTCATGGGGAGGAAAACGGGGCTGGTTTTGGGGTTAAAATCCAGCGCCTTGGCGCACACCTGCCCATAAACCGCTTGCCGAGAGTTCGCCGCATCCGCTTCTTGAGCTCAAGGGGCATGCCCGCGGAGCGGCGCCTGCGGCGCCCTTGACCTCAAGAAGCGGATGCGGCCTGCTGGCTGACAAGCGATCTATGGATGTTTCCGCGCCGGGCGCGAATATTCAAGGCGCCGGCCCGGCGCTCACCGTCATAAACAGAGGGACGCACCACGCACGCGTCCTGTTGTTGTCCGGCGGCAATTCTGCATAGTCTCGTTTGAAACAATACCGGAACCCGCGCATGTCGACCGCCAGCACGCCTTCTCTCCCCTCCTGGTTCGGCCGGGCTTTTGTTGAGGGCACGCTGATCGTCTTTGCGGTCGTGCTCGGTTTCATCGTCAATGAATGGCGCGAGGATGTCGCCGACCGGCGCGCGGCGGAGGCCGCGATGGGGCGTGTGGTGGCCGAGATCGAAGCCAATATCGAGGCGTTGGAAGCGGTCGTTGATTATCACGAGGAGGTGGTCGAGCGCATTGGCGCGCGGCTGGCCGAGATCGAGAGCTCGCCGGAGCTGGCCGAAGGTGTGGTGTTTGATGATCTCATGATGCTGATGTTTCGTGGGGTCAATCCGCCCGGCCTATCGCGTTTCGCCTGGGAGCACGCCCAACAGCACGGCCGATTGGATGTCCTGCCCTATGAGCGCGTCGCCGCGGTGGCGCGGGTCTATGACATGCAGGCTTACGGTGTCGAATCGACCTGGCGCCAGATCGTGGAACTCCTTTTTGCGGGGCCTCAGGTAATGCACGCCCAGCCATTGCTCCCCAGCCTGCGCTTCACGCAGATCGGTTTCACCGAACTGGCTTCCCAAGAGCGTTTTTTGATCAGCTACTATCGACGTGTGTTAGATGATTTGCGCGAACCGGAGGCGGGTTGATACGCGCTGATCCAGTGGCGGGACATTCTGGTCGCATGGCAAATTGTCGGCGGCCTCCCTTGCCGCCCTGCCTGCGATTGCGTACCTCCGACATATGACACGTATCAAATCGCTCGAGGGCGTCCACAATTTCCGGCATTTCCACGGCTATGACGGCCTGGATGGCGCGCGCGTGAAGGACGGGCTCTATCGCTCGGGCCACTTCTCCCGTGCCAGTGCTCCTGACTGGGATCATATCGGCGGGCTGGGGATCCAGGTCGTGGCCGATCTGCGAAAGCCGCGCGAACGCACCAATGAGCCGTCCAACTGGCCCGACCCGATCGCACCGCGCGTGTTGGCCTCCGACAAGGGTGACACCGGCGAACCGCCGCATCTGCGCTTCCTGCGCACTGGTGTTCACACGACCGAAGGCGTGCGTGACTACATGCTCTCGGCCTATCGCCGCATTCCGATGGAAGCGGGCAATATGGACGTCTATCGCGAGGCTTACCGGGCCCTGGCGACCGGCGATGCCGAGGCCGGTTTTCTGGTCCATTGCGCCGCCGGCAAGGACCGGACCGGCATATTCTGCGCCATCATTCTCGACGAGTTGGGGGTCGATGCCGACACGATTGTCGCCGACTATGAAATGACCAACCAGGCGGTCGATTTCGACGCCATCATCCCGCGTATCCGTGAACGCATCCTGGCCGATTACGGCCAGGCGATGGAACCGGCCATGATGCGCACTTTCCTGGGTGTCGATGGTGACTATCTGCGCCAGGCCTTCGAGGTGATGGGCGGTGTCTATCATTATGTTCGCGAGCATCTGGGCATCTCCGAGCACGAGCGGGATGCGCTGCGTGCGCGTTGGCTGACGGGCTAGGCCGGGCACGGCCGATGACGGTCTCTCGACACGAGATTTTCCTGGCCTGGCGTGATCCGGTCGCGGTGTTTGCCCCGTGGAGTGATCAGGCGCAGGCGCTGCTCCTGCATGATGGCCGGCAGCGACGGGCCCGGATGTTTGTCGACCCGGACCATGTCCTGAGCGGCGAGGGTCGGGCCGGGTTTGACCGGTTTGCGGCCGCCGCCCGGCAGGAGGGCGGCATGTGGGCCGGTCTGCTGGGATACGACCTGGCCGCCGCCTTCGAGCGCCTGCCGCATCTCGATCCGCGTTGGCCACCGCTCGCGATGGCGCATTATCCGGCCTGGGCCGAGTTCGACCAGGCGGCGGGCACGCTCGTCATACGCGGGCGCTGTCGGGACGCAGCCGGAAAACTGGCAGACGCAATCGAGGCGCTCGCCGACCCGACCGATCCGATCGATGCGGCGGGAACCGCCAGCTGGTCGGCACGCTGGAGTCAGGACACTTATCTCGCAGCGGCCCGCAAGGCCCGCGATTATGTGCACGCTGGTGATGTGTTCCAGGTGAACCTGTCACAGGCGTTCGATGTCTGCCTCGATCCGGCGGGGACGCCGTGGCAGGTATTCCGGAGATTGTGCGCCAATTCGCCGGCGCCGCACGCTGCCTATCTGTGTCTGGACCCCGACCGGATCGTACTGACCAATTCGCCCGAGCGCTTCTTGCGGGTTGATGGCGGACGGGTCGAGGCGCGGCCAATCAAGGGCACCCGGCGGCGGGCCGCCGACCCGGTCGAGGACCGGCAACTGGCGGTGGAACTGTCCGCCAGCGCCAAGGACCGGGCCGAGAACCTGATGATCGTCGATCTGATGCGCAATGACCTGTCGCGGGTCTGCCGTCCCGGCTCGGTCCGGGTGCCGGTGCTGTGTGACATCGAGACCTACGCCAATGTCCATCATCTTGTCTCGGTGGTCGAAGGCGATCTGGCCGACGGCCATGATGTCCTGGACCTGCTGGCCGCCAGCTTCCCGCCCGGCTCGATCACCGGTGCACCCAAGGTGCGGGCGATGGAAATCATTTCCGAACTCGAGGGTGAGCCGCGCGGCGCCTATTGCGGTGCGCTGGGCTGGATCGATTGCGACAGCGGCGATATGGACCTCAACGTCATGA
Organism: Maricaulis sp.; assembly: GCF_034670125.1. Classification (GTDB taxonomy): domain Bacteria; phylum Pseudomonadota; class Alphaproteobacteria; order Caulobacterales; family Maricaulaceae; genus Maricaulis. The sequence continues at coordinate 38,405 of NZ_JAXMOC010000009.1, read as the reverse complement.
TCCGGACCGCGGCCCTGCGCCGGGAGACCGGTGGCGGGTGCTGGCGGGCAAGCCTGCGATCCGGTGGCGGCATCGTCGCCGACAGCGATCCGGTGTCCGAGTATGAGGAAACACTGACCAAGGTGTCTGCCCTGCGGCGGGCATTGGGAGCTGAGGAGCGATGACGGGCATTGTCTTCAAGGACGGGGACTGGCTGGAAACCGGCCAGACCGGCTGGGCGCTGGCTGATCGCGGCGTCCTTCTGGGCGACGGGCTGTTCGAGACCATGCATGTCATCAAGGGCAAGGTCGTCCGGCTGGATCGCCACATGGCAAGACTGACCCGTAGCGCCGCCGAGCTGGGCCTGCCGGGGCCACGCGATAGCGACAGCATTGCCAAGCTGGTCGCAGAACTGGTGGCTCGCAATGCGCTGAAGGACGCCATCGTGCGCCTTACCCTGACCGCCGGGCCAGGATTGCGCGGGTTGGAGCGGGCGGACGGGTTGGTCCCGTCGCTGACCCTGACTGCCGCGCCCCGGTCGCAACCTCCTGCTTCGATCCGCTTGGCGCTGAGCGAGATCCGGCGCTCGCCGGCGAGTGTGGCCGCGCGTCACAAGACGCTCTCTTACATGGACAATATCCAGGCCCGTCGGCAAGCGCGCGGGCAGGGCGCGGACATGGCCTTGTTGCTGGACACGCGCGGCAATGTATCCGGTTGCGATTGCGCCAACCTGTTCTGGCTGATCGGCGGTGAGGTCTACACGCCGGCGACGGCCTGCGGTGTGTTGGCCGGAACGGTGCGCGCCGAGATACTGGACTCGATGCCGGTCGAGACCGGGGCATTCGGACTGGATGTGCTGGAGGGTGCCGAGGCGGTATTTGTCACCAATGCCGCGTTCGGCGCGGTACCGGTTGTCGAGCTGGACGGACGCACCCTTGGCTCCGGCGAGCTGCCGGCCCGGATCAACGCACTGTTCGGCTAGCTGCGTGACACCACGATCGAGCGTCGTGGCCGCAGGTAGAAGATTTCGGAAATATCGAAGTGATTGACGCCCAGCTCGCCGAACATGGTCTCATAGCGATACTCGACCTCGACCATGATCACCGAGCGATTGGGCTGCAGGACCCCGGCAGGGACTGCCAGGGCACTGCCTTCGGCATAGGGCGACATGCCGTCAGCGTCCGACCATTGAACCTCGACCTCGCCGGCCGCGTCCATGAGGATGGAGGTGATCCGGATCTCCAGCGGGACCGGATCGAACGGGGCAACGATCACCGAGCCGGCATTGAGGATGTCACGCATCTCGTCATCGGTGACGACGTCGTCCTGGGCCACAAGGTCGGCAAGGGCGCTGGACACCGAAGTGATCTTGCGGTCGATCGACAGCGCAAGGCTGATCTCGACCGAGCCCAGATAAAGCAGGATCATGAAGGGCGCGATCAAGGCGAACTCCACGGCAGACACACCGCGCCGGTCACGGCAGAGGCGGCCAAGGGCGTCGGGCAGGACGCTGCGTATGAAGCGGGTGATGAATTCAGTCATCGAACGGCTCGTTGCGGAAAACCGTCGCCGAGGTGATCAGGCGCTGGTTGTGCTCCATGTTGGACAGGGCGCCACCGAAATTCGGGGTCATCAAGGACCAGCGGTAGAAGACACGGACCAGCACGATGTCACCGGCATCGCCGGGCTGCCAGCCAAACTCGTCGGTATCGATGGTTCCGTCTTCCTGGATCGGGCTGGACTGATCGACAGTGTCGAAGTCCTCAAACACCTGGACGTCGATCTCCAGATTGTCGCAATTGGCGACCGCTTCGATCAGCGAACAGACTTCCTGGCGAAAGCCGGCCTGGGACATGCCACCGGTCTGGGCCTCGCCGGTGCGGATCTTTCGCGCTGATTCCAGAACGGCGTTCTCCAGCACTGTGCTGGTGAAGAAGACGGCGGCAATTTCGATCATCGCGAACAGCAGCAGGAAAAACGGCGCGCCGATCATCGCGAACTCGACCGCGGTCGCGCCGGACTGCGCCCGCGCGAAGCGCGCGATGCGGGATGCAGGCCGGTTCGTGGATGCCGTGTCTGACGCGGGGGTCATGGCGGAGTGCCCTTCAGGTGCCCGCAATGCCCGGGCCCGGTTGAGTGTGGTGCCGTTTATTGTGGTGCGTCACCGGCCATCGCGGCGTCGACGGTCGCCAGGCGGGCGCCTTGCTGGTCGGTGAGGACTTCGGTTCGGGTCGCATCACCGCCGACCCGCGGGATCTCGTCGCACACCGCGCCGCACGACAGCGTGCTCTGGTTCGGGCCGCGGAACAGGGCGACCTGGCCTTCGACCGGATTGGAGACGACAATGTCGCGTTCATAGATGATGCGACCAACGCGATCGAGCGCGATTACATTGGTACGGCCCTGCAGGCGGCCGGTCACCACGAGGGTTCGACCATCATGGACCATGGCGTCAGCGATGGACGGATTGCCGACCACGATGGCAGATGCCTCGGCGGGCAAGCGGATCACCTCGGCGTGCTCGACCGGAACGGCGAGATCGTGAGCCGCCGCAGACGCGACGCAAACAATCGCCAGGGTGAAGGCTGTGGCAATCCGGTTGAACATGGCAGGGCTCCGAGCCGCGAGTGAAAAATGTGATGGCCATCCTCGCGCGCGCGTCTGAATCTTTTCTAAACGTAGCTGCCAAAATTTGAGTTCTTCAATGAGGGGTGTGATTATCCAAGTATTAACTATAGCGCACGTTGCCGCATTTATAGATTTTGTTAAGTACGAATTTTTACTCGGTCGAAATCCTTCTCGTGTTTATTGGGTCTCGTTCAGGAGGGGTCGGGACGGATCGGCTCCTGATGGTTGGGAAAAAAAACACGGGAGTAACACCAATGAAAATGATTTCACGCTTCTTCAAAGACGAGTCTGGCGCCACCGCGATCGAGTACGGCCTGATTGCCGCCCTTATCGCCGTTGTCATTATCGGCGCCGTGACAGCCCTGGGTACGGGCGTCAGCGACAACTTCAACACGGTTGCCGGCGCGCTCTAAGCGTCCGTCAAATGTGACACGAATGGCGGGGTCGCTCCAATCGGAGCGGCCCCGTTTCGTTTTGCCAACCGCTCATTAAGTCTTCGACGTCAGTCTCTGCCCCGACGAATGAGCGGGGATTTCACGCATGCTGATGCAGATCACGATACTGGTCCTGGCCGGGCTGATGCTGGCCGCCGCCTTCTATGACGCGACCAGTTTCACCATACCGAACTGGCTGAGCGGGTTGGTCATCCTGACCTTTCCGGTCGCGGCACTTGCGGCCGGCCTGGGTTGGGGCGAGGCCGGCAATCATTTGCTGGGTGGAGCCATCGCGCTGGTGATCGGCTTCGCCCTTTTCGCACCGGGCTGGATCGGCGGCGGCGACGCCAAACTGTTCGCCGCGGCAGCACTCTGGTTTGGCTGGCCGGAAATCCTTGCATTTCTTATCCATACCGTGCTCGCCGGCGGGGTATTGGTGATCCTGCTCCTGGCGGTGCGCTGGCTGGCACCGCGACTGCCGACCCTGGCGGACCGGGTCGAGGGGACCGCGCTTGGCGCAAATGCCCCGGTTCCTTACGGAATCGCCATCGCGGCGGGTGTTTTCTGGAGCCTGCCCAATACCGTCTTCTGGGCGGCATTTTAAACGCATTTGATGCGCGTTTTAGTGGCCCTGACAAAAGGTCGGGTTAGGCGGCATTCTCCCGGAAGCATTAACGCGACTTTGAGGAATTCAGCGTCTCCTAGCATACGTATTCGTGTGCCTGAGAGGTTCGAGACGCCTGATGAACGCCGTCCGCATCGCCATTCTTGCTGCCGCCGCCTTGGCCGCGGTTGCCGTGGCATTTTTTGTTCGCCAAGCCATGTCCAGCAACGAATCCGCGCAAGTCGTCGAGGTCGAGCAGAGGCCGGCTGTGCGCATCCTTGCTGCACGCCGCGACGTCGAAATCGGCGAGCGAATCGGTGCGGCTGATTTTTACTGGCAGGCCTGGCCGGACGAAGCGCTGGCACCGGGTTATGTGGTTGAGAACCGCGGGCAGACGATCGCCGACTTCGCCGGCTCGGTTGTGAGAGCACCGATCAGCCAGGGTGAGCCGATCACCGGTCGCCGGCTGGTACAGCCCGGCGATGCCGGGTTCATGGCTGCCGTCCTGACGCCCGGCATGCGGGCCGTCGCTGTCCCGATTTCCGCGGAAACCGGGGCGGGTGGCTTTATCCTGCCCAATGACCGCGTTGATGTGATCGTTTCCTTCGAGGAAGAGTCCGAGGGCCGTCGTGGGGCCGGTCGGGCCTTTGTTGCCCGCACGATTGTCGAGAACGCCCGTGTGCTGGCGATCGACCAGTCTTTCTCCAGTGACGCCGATGATGATGTCGTGGTCGGTGAAACCGCCACGCTCGAGCTCACGCCGGACCAGGCGCGGGCCGTGTCTGTCGCGGTTGCCCGCGGCGAGATCGCGCTCGTTCTGCGCAGTCTGACCGACAATACCGGAGCGCCGGTACTGGTGTCCGGTGGTGAACTGCCGGAGGCCCCGGCGCCGTCCTACCAGGAGCGTCGTTCCAGCTCCGTCACCCTGATCCGCTATGGCCGTGCCCAGCAAGTTGCACTGGGCGGGGACGAATGAGGACCGAGATGATGATCCGCACCCTGCTCCTGCTGGCCAGCCTGGCCGTTGCCGCGCCTGTTGCCGCGCAACCGGCCGGGACCGAACGTGGCAATACCATGCAGGTCTATATCCGCGAGCCGGGCAACGGTCCGGTTTCGGAGACGCTGGACCTGCCTCTGTCCAAGGCTGCCGTGGTGCACCTGCCGGTCGATGTGGCCGATGTCCTGGTTACCAATCCCGCGGTGGTTGAAGCCATCGTGCGGACGCCGCGTCGCGCCTACATCATGGGCATGGGCATCGGTCAGACGAATGCCTTCTTCTTCGACGCCAATGGCCAGTTGATCCTGGACCTTGACCTGCGGGTCGAGCGCGACCTGTCGCCGCTTCAGGAGTCCATTGATCGGTTCCTGCCCAATGCGCGGGTCGAGGTCGAGGCCATGAACGACCATATCGTTCTGTCCGGTCGTGCACCCAGTGCCGCCGACGCCGATGCCGCCTTGCGCATCGCCCAGCGCTGGGTCGAGAACCCCGACAACATCCTGTCGATGATCACCGTCGAGGCTCGCGAGCAGGTCATGTTGCGGGTTCGCATTGTCGAAATGCAGCGCACCATCGTGCGCCAGCTGGGCGTCAACCTGTCGACCGCCGGTACAACCGGCGAGTTCGGCTTCGGTGTGTCGACCAATCCCGATTTCTCGCGGGTCGGTCGCTTTCTTGGCGGCACCAGCGCCATGCTCGACTGGGTCAGTGGCAATACCGGTGGCGTCGAATCGGTCAGCGCCATGCTGCAGGCCATGGAGCGTGTCGGACTGGTTCGCACCCTGGCCGAGCCGAACCTGACCGCGATCACCGGTGAAAGCGCCAACTTCCTGGCAGGCGGTGAATTCCCGGTTCCGGTCGGACGCGATCGTGACGGCAATATCATTATTGAATACAAACCCTTCGGTGTCGGCTTGGGCTTCACGCCCGTGGTCCTGTCGGAAGGTCGCATCTCCTTGCGCATCTCCACCGAAGTCTCCGAGCTGACGAGCCAGGGCTCGCTCACCTTCCAGTCCAACAATGTCCTCGACGATGACGGCAATGTCATCGGTACGGTCCCGGGCCTGACGATTCCGGCGCTCAATGTGAATCGCGCCGAGACCACGGTGGAGCTGCCATCAGGCGGCAGCCTGGTCCTGGCCGGCCTGATCCAGGAAGAAACACGCCAGAACCTCGACGGGGTTCCCGGCGTTCAGAACCTGCCGGTCCTGGGCTCGCTGTTCCGCTCGCGGGACTATGAAAACCAGGAAACCGAACTGGTCGTGTTGGTGACGCCCTATCTGGTCGACCCGACGAACCCGAACCAGTTGCAGACGCCTGCGGACGGTTTCCGTAATGCCAGTGAAGCCTCGGGCTTGCTCTTTGGCCGCATCAATCGCGCCTATTCGGTCCCCGGATCGGATACGGGCGAGCGCGGCTGGAGTGGCCCGGTCGGTTTCCTGTTCGAGTAGTGGAGTTGGTGATGGTGGCCTACAAGAGAACAATCGGTGCCCTGATCGGACTGGCCGGCCTTGTGACGCTCGGAGCCTGCGCGACAACCGCGCCGACAGGCCTGGGGCTGCCGCAGGCCAGCGCCGTGTCGGAAACCTATCGTGCCGCTTTTGCGGTCGACCCGCGTGACAGCGGTCTGACCTGGGCGCAACAGGGCCTGCTCGCTGCGGTCGCCAATGAATACAAGGCGCGCGGCCATGGACCATTGGTGATCAGCTATCCCCAGGGTGCCGGCAATGAAGACGCAGCCATCGGCGCCATCGCCGAAGCGCGCACCTTCTTCTACGACCAGGGCATTGACTGGCGGGTCATCGCCGGTGGCGCCTATGACGCTCGCGGCCGCCAGAATGGCGAGTTGATCTTCTCCTTCACCCGCTACGCCGCCGAGGCGCCGGCCGAGTGCGATGGCAGCTGGGACCAGATGGCGCTGGAATTCGACAATCTGCATCACGCCAATTTCGGTTGCGCCATGGCTGTCAACCTGGCCGCCATGGTCGCTGATCCGCGCGACCTCGTCGCGGCGCGTGACCTGGAGGCCGGCGATACCGGTCGCCGCCAGACCGTGATCGACGGTTATCGCGAAGGCCAGTCCACGGCCAGCGAACGCAGCGATCACGAGAGTGGTGCCGTGTCCCGCGTCGGCAGCGGCAACTAGGGAGGGCCCGTCATGTCAGATGCCAATCGCGCTATGAAGCAAGACCCTTTCCTGGACGGTGATGACCCGTTCCTCGACGCGGCCGATGTCGAGCGTTTGTTGCTGGGTGAAGCGACCCGTGAAGAACTCGACCGGCGCCCGACCAACGCGGCACCGGCCGATGATATCAGCGATGATATCAGCGATGATTTCGGCGATGCTGATCCCTTTCTGGCGGACCCCGAACCGGCACCGGCGACTGCCCCGGCGCCGGAACCCCAGGGGCGCGTGATCGATCCGGTATTCGAGGACCTGCAAGAGGAAGTCGCGAGCCTGACGGTCGGTGAAACCCTTTATGGCGAGGTCGGCAATGATGTCTCCGACCAGCCGGTTCCGCGTATTTCCGTCGGCGCGTTCTGTGAGCGTCCGGAGACCGGCGCCCTGATCCATAACGCCGCCGGCGACCGCCGCCTGGCCAAGGCTCATGTGACGGTCGAGCTGGGTGGACTGCCGGCTGCCATCGAGCGCTATCATGACGAGACCACGCCAAATCTGCTGATCATCGAAAGCGGCATGCGGGGCCGTGGCCTGTTCGACCAGCTCGAGGAGCTGGCCGGGGTCTGCGACCCGGAAACCAAGGTGATCATCGTCGGCGCCGCCAATGATATCAGCCTCTATCGCGAACTGATGAAGCGCGGTGTCAGTGAATACCTGGTGCCGCCGATGACGCCGATGCACGTCATTCGCACCATTTCCGAACTCTTCCTCGATCCCGAACAACCCTTTGCCGGCAAGACCATTGCCTTTGTCGGCTCGAAGGGCGGGGTCGGCTCGTCGACAATCGCGCACAACTGCGCTTGGGCCATGACCGAGGGCATGCAGTCGGATGCTGTCCTGGTCGATCTGGACCTGTCTTTCGGTACGGCCGGGCTCGATTTCAATCAGGACCCGGCCCAGACCCTCGGTGACGCGCTCGCCGAGCCGGACCGGCTTGATGATGCCTTGCTTGACCGCTTGCTGGTCCGCTGCACCGATCGGCTCAGCCTGTTCTCGGCCCCGGCCACACTCGATCGCGAGTGGGACTTTGGTCCCCAGGACTATGAGACCGTGCTGGAAAAGGTCCGTCGGCAAGCGCCCTATGTCGCACTTGACCTGCCACACATCTGGACGCCCTGGGTCAAGCAGACCTTGCTGGCCGCCGACCAGGTGGTGGTAACGGTCTCGCCCGACCTGGCTTCCTTGCGCAATGCGAAGAACCTGTTTGACCTGGTCTCCGGTGCCCGTCCGAACGACGAGCCGCCGCGTGTGGTGATCAACATGGCTGGCATGCCCAAGCGTCCCGAGATTCCGATCAAGGATTTTGCCGAGGCGCTGGGGACACCTCCGACGCTGGTTTTGCCGTTCGAACCGCAATTGTTCGGCAAGGCCGCCAATAACGGCCAGATGATCACCGAACTCGATCCGAAGTCGAAAGCCGCAGAGGGCTTTTCGCACCTCGCCAGTCTCGTTTCCGGCCGGACACCGGTAGCGCCACCCAAACGCTCACTCATCGCGAAACTTTTCGGAGGCTAGTTAGCCCATGTTCGGCAAGCGTGCCGGAGGACCGACACCCACGACCGCCCCGCTGACGCCGCCGCCTGCTGCGCCAAAGGCCGAGGCGCGTCCGGATCCTGCGCCGCGCCGGGAAGCGGTTTCTGCGCCGGCCCCCAAGGGCGGGACGGCCAAACCGGCGACCTCTGCCCCCAAGCCGGTCGCGAAGCCGGCGCCCGGGGCCTATACCGGACCCAAGGCTGCCAAGCGCACCGTGCGGGCTGCCGAGCCCGGCGGTCGGTCCGAAGAATATTACGCCATCAAGACGACGATCTTCAACGCCTTGATCGACACCATCGACCTGGGTCAGTTGGCGCGTCTGGACAATGAAACCGCGGCCGAGGAAATCCGCGATATTGTCACCGAAATCATCTCGATCAAAAACGTCGCCATGTCGATTGCGGAGCAGGAACAACTGCTCCAGGACATCTGCAACGACGTGCTCGGCTTTGGTCCGCTGGAGCCGCTCCTGGCCCGCGACGACATCGCCGACATCATGGTCAATGGCGCCGACAAGGTCTTCATCGAGGTCAACGGCAAGCTCGAGGAAACGAATATCCGTTTCCGCGACAATGCCCAGCTGATGAATATCTGTCAGCGCATCGTCAGCCAGGTCGGCCGCCGGGTTGATGAGAGCTCGCCGATTTGTGACGCGCGCCTGATGGACGGCTCCCGCGTCAACGTCATCGCGCCGCCGCTGGCGCTGGACGGACCGACGCTGACCATCCGGAAATTCAAAAAGGACAAACTGCAGATGCAGAACCTGGTGGAGTTCGGCTCCATCACGCCGGAGGGCGCCAAGGTTCTGTCCATCATCGGCGCCTCGCGCTGTAACGTCCTGATTTCGGGCGGCACCGGCTCGGGCAAGACCACGCTGCTGAACTGCATGACCGGTTTTATCGAGGAAGACGAGCGGGTCGTGACCTGTGAGGACGCCGCCGAGCTGCAACTGCAACAGCCCCATGTCGTGCGACTGGAGACCCGGCCGCCGAACCTGGAAGGGTCCGGCATGGTCACCATGCGGGATCTGGTGAAGAACTGCCTGCGCATGCGTCCCGAGCGGATCATTGTCGGCGAGGTGCGGGGCCCGGAGGCGTTTGACCTCCTGCAGGCCATGAATACCGGCCATGACGGCTCGATGGGCACACTGCACGCCAACTCGCCGCGCGAAGCCATGTCCCGGATCGAGTCGATGATCACGATGGGGGGCTATAACCTGCCCGCCAAGACCATCCGCGAGATGATTGTCGGATCGATCGACGTCATCATCCAGGCAGCGCGCCTGCGCGATGGTTCGCGGAAGATCACCCACATCACCGAAGTCGTGGGGATGGAGGGCGATGTCATCGTCACCCAGGACCTCTTCCTCTACGAGATCAAGGGTGAGGACGAGCACGGCAAGATCATCGGCCAGCACGCCTCCACCGGTATCGCGCGACCGAAATTCTGGGATCGCGCCCGCTATTTCGGCCTCGAACGCGAGCTCGCCAACGCGCTCGACGCGTCGGAGGCCTGATCGCGATGAATGGAGACATGGCCTTCATCATCGCCGCCGTCGCCGCCTTCATGGCAGTGGGCGGTGTCGGCTGGGTGGCTGTTGGCGCCGTCGGGGACGCGCAATCGAAAAAGCGCATGAACCGGGCTGTCGGTGTCGGTGGCCTCAATCGCGGTCGCCGTCAGACCTCCGCGCTCGACCAGGCGGCGCAGAGAAAGCGCCAGGTCCAGGAATCGCTGAAGGATCTCGAACAGCGCCAGCGCGACCAGCGCAAGAGATCGCTGTCGATAAAGGCCCGCATCCAGCAGGCCGGCATGTCCTTCACACCGGCCGTATTCTGGATGGTGTCAGCCGGCATGGCGGTCGCCGGCCTGCTGATCGCCTTCATAACGGGGCAGAGCCTGCTGGTGACGGGCGGGATCGGCCTGGTCAGCGGTCTGGGTCTGCCACGCTGGTGGCTAGGCTTTCTGCGCGGACGTCGCCAGAAGAAATTCTCCGGCGAATTCGCCAACGCGCTGGACGTGATCACCCGCGGCGTGAAATCGGGCCTGCCGCTTAATGAGTGCCTGAAAATCCTCTCGGTCGAGAGCCCCGAGCCGATCCGCACCGAGTTCGAGAAACTGGTCGAGGGCATCGCGGTCGGTGTTGCGCTGCCAGACGGGCTGGACCGGATGTGTGAGCGCATGCCGCTGCCCGAGCTCAATTTCTTCCGCACCGTCCTGATTATCCAGCAAAAGACCGGCGGCAATCTCGCCGAGACGTTGGGCAATCTGTCGGTGGTGCTGCGGTCGAGAAAAATGATGCGCGAGAAGATCGGCGCCCTGTCCTCGGAGGCCAAGTCCTCGGCCGCGATCATCGGCTCATTGCCGCCGGGCGTGATGGGTATCGTCTATGCAACCACGCCGTCCTACATGGGTTCGATGTTCACCCATCCGACCGGTCAGTTGATGCTGCTGGGCGGGCTGACATGGATGTTCATCGGCATCATGGTCATGCGCGGCATGATCAACTTCAAGATCTGAGGCGGGCATGTTCGGCATCGGCTTCACCGAGATACGCGACTTCCTGACCGATCCGGGTTCCCTGATCGCCATGGTCGCGGCCATCCTGGTGTTTGCGACCATTGTCACCCTGACCTCGCCGGGCCTCGGGTCCGACAAACTCGACAAGCGCATCAAGTCGGTCAACAACCGCCGCGAAGAGCTGCGCCGCAAGAACCGTGCGGCGCTGGATGCTGCCGCCATGTCCGGCAAGGGAACGATCCGGGGTGCCGAGGCCAAGGGCCTGGTGCGCAAGGTGGTCGAGGCGCTCGATCTGCAAAAAGCGTTCGAAGACCCGGCCCTGCACGAGAAGCTGGCGCAGGCTGGCATGCGCGGGCAACGGCCGGCGATGACGTTCTATTTCTTCCGCCTGCTGTCGCCCTTTCTCCTGTTCGGAGCGGCTTTGTTCTACGTCTTCATGATCAATGATTTCGGCCTGCCGCAAATCACCCGGGTCTGTTTCTCGTTCGGGCTCGGCCTGTTGGGCTATTACGCGCCAAACCTCTACCTTTCCAATCTGGCTGCCAAGCGTCAGCAGTCGATCATGGGCGCATTCCCGGACGGGCTGGACCTGCTCTTGATCTGTGTCGAGAGTGGCATGTCGATCGAGGCCGCCTTCCACAAGGTGTCCAGCGAGGTCGGCTCGCAATCCATTGAACTGGCAGAGGAACTGTCCCTGACCACCGCCGAGCTATCCTATTTGCAAGACCGCCGTGTGGCCTATGAGAACCTCGCCAAGCGAACCAATCATCCTGGCGTCAAGGCGGTCTGTACCTCTTTGATCCAGGCCGAGCGCTACGGTACCCCTCTGGGTCAGGCGTTGCGGGTCATGGCCAAGGAAAATCGGGACATGCGCCTGGCCGCCGCCGAGAAGAAAGCCGCCTCGTTGCCGGCCAAGCTGACCGTGCCGATGATCATCTTCTTCCTGCCGGTCTTGTTCGTGGTCATCCTCGGCCCGGCTATCATCCGCTTCCAAAGCATGTGACGAATCCGTTCTGGCGCGTTACTTGAATGGTATCGAGCATGTTGAACAGGTGGACACAGCCCATGTTTTCCGGGCGCAAGACAGCTGAAAAGCTCCGCGAGGAAATCCGCAGCGCAGATGCCGCTGTGGGTGAAGCCATGAGCGTGCTGGTCACCGGCGATACCGGCGCGGCGCGCAAGGCGTTGTCCCTGGCACCGAAAACCCATTTCGTCGACATGGGCTGGAAGGTCGGCCTGGCCGGCGCGATGATCGAATTGAAGGCCGGCAAGCGAAAGTCGGGGCTGCAAAAGCTGATCACAGTCTGTTCCCGTCTCGACGACACCTCGCTGTCGCGTGACGACAAGAATTATCTGCGCCTGTATGCGCTCTATCGCAGCAGCGAGGCCAGCAAGGACGGTCGGGCTCCGGTCGAGATGCGGGCCCTGGTCGAGGATTTCCGCTTTGACCACACACTGGTCACGCCGCTGCTGCGCAAGGACTTTCCCCTCAAGGCCGTGGACGAGCAGGACGTGCCGCCTCCGCCACCGCCGCCGCCACCGCCGATGCCCAGCGACGCCGGCTGAATATTGCTATTCGGCATCTGCCAGGCGCCGGTGTACAACCGGGGCGGGGTGAGGCGACGCACAACACGGGCGGATCAGACTGATGAAAATCACGCGCGAGGTCGCGCTCTACTGGGGCACAGTGCTGCTGTGTGCCTACGGGCCCTTCACCTACGGACGCTGGGGTCTGCTCGAATTGCTGGTCCGGACCGGGACCTGGCCGTCCGACTGGTTCGGTTTTGACGCGCATGGCTATGTTGCCAGCATGTCGATGCTTCAGGAGGGCGTCTTCATCGTCGCGCTGATCGCGTCGATCATCGCCATCGTGCTGTTGCTGATGCGGTCGAAATGGTCAGCCTTCGCCTATGGCGGGTTTTTCCTGGCGATGATGGTCGACTGGCTGCTGCTGGTCGGCAATCCGTTCATCGGCATGGAGATGAACGGCTATCTCGGTGTGACGATCAATCTGGTCGCGTTGTCGGCGGTAGTTATGATCACCGCACTCGGCCTGCTCAAGGGGCGGCCTGTGGCGGCGTCCTAGTTCTCGCGCACCGCGTCATAGCGGCGTCGGCTGGTCAGCATCGACCGGATATAGGCCATGTTGGCCTCGGCCATTTGCGGCGACACATCGATGCGGGCCATCTCTTCGGCTTCATCGAACCGTCCCTGCAAGGCAATCACCAGGGCCAGGTTCTGTCGCACGGTTGCATCGGCACCGGGGCGGATCATGGCTTCGCGCAGCATCCGCTCGGCGGTGTCCGGATCACCACTGGTGACATAGGACATGGCGATATTGGACAGGATGGACGGCTGACCCGGTGACAGGCTCAGCGCGGAGCGGAAGGCCGTCCGGGCACTGTCGCTCTGGCCGGCCTGCTCCAGGGCGATACCGAGCGCGTTGAAGATCTCCCAGCGCCCGGGCTCGAGCTGGCTGGCACGGCGCAGCGATTCGACCCCCGCGGCACCCCGTCCGGCGGCCGCCAAGGCGCTGCCATGGGCCAGCAGGAGATCCGCATTCTCGGGATAGAGCGCCAGCGTCTGGCGGGCAACTTCGGCCGCGCGCTGATGATTGCCCAGCTGACGCAAGGCGCGGGAGAGTTCCAGCGCGGCCTCGAGGTCTGTCGGGTTGAGCTCATGGGCTTCGGCCCAGAAGGCGGCCTGGGTGAGCACGTCCTGACTGCGTACCGCCTGTCGTTCGGTGGCCGAGGCAGGGACGATCGAATTGGCATTCATCGAATCGATGACCGCCTGTTCCTGCTCTGTCGGAGCAGTCGTTGCACAGGCTGCCAGCAAAAGGGCGCCAAGCGGGGCGAAGGCGAAGAGTTTGCGCATGGTAGAAACCGGGCCACTGTTGAGCATGACTTGAATCTGGGCCGCGCCGGTCAAGAATGGGTTAATCCGTCCGACACGCCCGGACACGCGAAAGGAACCATCATGACCGCCCTCATTTCATCCACCTCCAAAGCCCGCAAACTGCGCCTTGTCAGTGAGGCCGGGGTCGATGCTGCGGTTGCGGAATTGCCGGCAGACCAGCGCAGTCTGGCCGCCGGTTTCAAGGGCAAGCCGGGACAGATCGTCCTGCTGCCGGACGGCGGTGAGGTGCAGGCCCTGTTCGGGATCGGTGCCGGCCGGGACGCCTTCGTCCTTGGCGCCGCGGCACTGACCCTGCCGGAGGGTGACTGGCAGCTGGTCAATCTGCCCGACGCATTCGAGCCAACCCTGGCCGCGACTGCCTGGGCATTGGGCGGCTACACCTTCACGACCTACAAGCCGGCACCGCGCGAGGCTGCACGCCTTGTTGCGCCGGACGGGGCCGACTTTGATGAGGCCAACTCCATCGCCGAGGCGGTCCATCTGACGCGGGACCTGGTCAATACGCCCGCCGACCGCATGGGTCCGGAGGGATTGGAAGCGGCTTTTCGCGCATTGGCCGATACCTTCGGGGCGACAGTCAGGGTGACCCGCGGCGATGATTTGCTGGCCCAGAATTACCCGATGATCCATGCCGTTGGTCGTGCCGCCGGCGAGGCGCCGCGACTGCTGGAGCTGGAATGGGGCGATGAGGCCCATCCGCGCCTGGCGATTGTCGGCAAGGGCGTCTGTTTCGACACCGGCGGGCTGGACCTCAAGGCGGCCCAGTTCATGCGCCTGATGAAGAAGGACATGGGCGGCGGTGCGAACGCGATGGGCCTGGCGCGCATGGTAATGGCTGGCAAACTGCCGGTACGCCTGCACCTGCTCGTCCCGGCGGTCGAGAATGCGGTCGGCGCAGGCGCTTTCCGGCCCGGCGACATCATTGACTCGCGCAAGGGCCTGACCGTCGAGATCGACAATACCGACGCCGAGGGACGGTTGGTCTTGGGCGATGCCCTGGCGCGCGCCGTCGAGGAACCGTGTGAGCTCCTGCTCGATTTCGCCACCCTGACCGGGGCCGCCCGCGTGGCCCTGGGACCGGAGGTGGCGCCTTTCTATACCGATGACGACGACATCGCGGCGGCGCTGGCCCGATCGGCCGGCGAGGTGGCCGACCCCCTGTGGCGGATGCCGCTCTGGGACGGCTATGAATCCGAAATGGACGGGGAAATTTCCGACCTGGTCAACAGCGCCGCAACCCCGATGGCCGGCTCGATCACCGCGGCGCTGTTCCTGCGCCGCTTCGTCGGCGATGCGCGCTGGGTCCATTTCGATATTTTTGCCTGGAACCCGAAACCCCGTCCCGGACGCCCCAAGGGCGGCGACATGCATGCGGCGCGCGCCGTTTACCAAATGCTCAAGGAGCGCTTCCAGAATAAGGCCTGATCACTCGGATCGGGTTTGTTTTTGGAGTCAGCCATGCCGTCACAGGCGATGACATCGCTTGAGATGATGCGACGCGTATCGGCCGATGCCGTGCGCGGGGCAGCGGCTGACCTGACGGCGCGCCAGTTCGCCCTGCTTTTGTCGATCTTCATGAAGCCCGGACCCCACGCCATCCGCGACCTGGCCCGTCAGCTCGACCTGCCCAAGCCAGCCGTCACGCGAGCGCTGGACGTGCTCGAACGGCAAGGCTTTGTGCGGCGCAAGCGCGATCGCCACGACAAGCGCGACGTATCGGTGCACCGCACTGTAAAGGGGGCGGTTTTCCTGTACGATTATGGCGAGACCGTCGCCCACCGTGCCGAGGAAACGCGTTCATGTCCCAGTTGGATCCCCGTGTCACAGCCGCGAGGCCCGACCTCGCATCCGATGAGCTGAGGGGGCATGTCGAGGCGGAGCGCTTCGTCGCCCCGGTCGATCATCAGGTCATCCTTCCGGCCCTGCCGATCCGCAAGGCACCCGACCCGTCCGCCGCAATGGACGACCAGGTCCTGGCCGGCGACATCTTCGCTGTGCTGGAAACCCGCGACGGTTGGGCCTGGGGACAATCCCGGGCTGATGGATATGTCGGCTGGGTCGAGTGGTCCGGACTGTCTGACACAATCCGGCCTGTTGACCATGTGATCAGCGTTTTGCGGACCTACGCCTTTCCAGAACCGAGCATCAAGGCGCCGCCGAACCATCTTCTCAGCCTGAATGCGGGTTTCACGGCGGGGCGCCGAGAGGGGCGTTTTGTTGAGGCAGTCGGTCTGGGCTGGGTCGTGGAGGCTCATTGTGCGCCGGTTGGCGAGACCGCGACGGATTTCGTCGCGGTCGCCGAGGCGTTTCTGGGGGCCCCCTATCTGTGGGGCGGCAAGGAGAGTCTGGGGCTGGACTGTTCCGGCCTCGTGCAGATGTCGCTGCAGGCGGCCGGGCAGACGATGCCACGCGATGCCGACCAGCAGGAAAAGGCGCTGAGGGCGATCTGGGATGACGTCACCGACACGGCGGAGCGTCGGCGTGGTGATGTGGTGTTCTGGCCGGGGCATGTCGGCATCATGACCGACAGCGAACACCTCCTGCATGCCAATGCGACCAGCATGGATGTGACGCTGGAACCCTTTGTCGAGGCCGAGGCCCGGATCCGCGCGGCCGAAAACCCGGTGCGGGCGATTTACCGGCCGCGCTGACCGGCTGCCCGAATCCCAGACACAAAAAAGCCCCGGACAGGTCATCCGGGGCTTTGATCATTGTGATGCCAGTTCAGGCGCGACTACGGATTGTCGCCTTCGCTGTCGTCATCCGGGCCGGCCACTTGGTCGACGGCGTCCTCGACAACCTCGGTCATTGCCTCAACGGCTTCGTCGACCGCGTCGGTCATGGTGCCCATGGCGTCGTCAACAGCCTCGGCCGAGGCGGTTTCGACCAGCGGCGCCGGCAGCGGCATCGGAGTGTCGGACAGGGACCGCAGATAGGCGATCAACTCGAGCCGGGTGTCGTCATTGCCCAGGCCGCGATAGGACATGGCCGTGCCGGGAGCGTAACCGGCCGGGCTTTCGATGAAGGCGTCGAGCGCCTCATAGGTCCAGTTGCCTTCAAGGCCCTGCAGGGCGCCGGAATAACCAAAGCCGTCATGGCTCGCGATGTCTGCGCCCACAATGCCCCAGAGATTGGGGCCAACACCGTTGGCGCCGCCCTGGTCAAAGGAGTGACAGGCCGCACAGCGGCGCGCGGCTCGTTCACCGGCGCCGATGTCGGCAGCCGCGAGGACCAGACCATAATCGGTCGGACCTTCTTCGATCACTTCGGCGCTATGGCCGGAGTCGAGCGCGGCCCAGTCAACGGGGTAAGCGGTGTTCTCGGCCGTCAGCTCGTGGGCCGCATGCGACGGAACCAGGAGATGTCCCAGTTCGGTGATCGCCAGGACACCCAGCACTGTTGCCAGCACGACGCCGGCAACCTTGTTCCAGAAGAGTTCGCCCATGGACGCCCCCAAATACAGCAGGTTGAAAATCGACCCGTGTTTGGCACGCGCCGCGCTCGCAGGCAACACCGCAACGCGCTCATCTGCATGCGGTATCGCGACGCACGACCGGAAAGCGGGCCCCGCCACGTGTGATCCCTGTGGCGCATCGGCGTCCGAATGAAGCGATGACTGCACTCTGTTCGGGGTTGGCCTTGATCCGGTCTTATTCGACCACCAGATAGCCAGCCGCTGGGGGCGCCAATGGCGTGCAGCCAATAAAACTCAACAAGGTAATCCAAATGTTCCGTACAGTACTCGTCTCCTCCCTCTCCGTCCTGGCCCTCGCCGCTGGCGCTTCGGCCCAGGAAGGCCAGATCCGTCTTGGCGCCGGCTATGAAGCCGCCGATTTTGACGGTGTCGATTTTGATACGGTTGTCGTGCGCGGCAGCTATGACTTCACCCGCTATCTGGGTGTCGAAGGCCAGCTCAATATCGGTCTGGGCGATGAAAGCCTCACCGTTGGCGGCCTCACCGGCGATGTCAGCCTCGATTATGTCGCCGGCGTCTTCGGCGTCGTCCGTCCCTGGTCGAATGAAGACGGTTCGGTGTTCCTGCGCGCCGGATACACCACGACCGAAGCCGACGCATCGGCGGCCGGCCTGAATTTCAGCGCCAGCGATGAAGCCTGGGCCTATGGTGTTGGCGGCGAATATTTCTTCGACGCCCGCAATGGTGTCCGCGCCGATTACACCCGCTTTGACTATGATGATGGCGGCGAAGCCGATTTCTTCGGTGTTTCCTACGTCCGTCGCATCGGCGGCTGATATCGGTTCGGAGGGGTCGCGCCAGTGCGCGGCCCCTCTGTCCCTTAAAAGGGCTGGGCGTCAGATCGCTTGGTCTGCCCATAACTCCGCCAGACGCCGGGCGATGGCGATCGAGGGGGGCATGGCCGCATCGGGATGGCGGGTCGCCAGCATGTCGCGGACCTCGTCGCGACTGAACCAGCGCGCCTGTTCCAGCTCGTGCGTGTCGATGGTCAGGCTCGCGTCGAGCACCGGCGCGATGAGACCGATCATCAGCGAAGACGGGAAGGGCCAGGGCTGCCCCATGACATAGCGGATCGCCGCAATGTCGGCCTTCACACCGGCTTCTTCTTCCAGTTCGCGGGCGCAGGCCTCTTCCAGCGTTTCCGCCGGTTCGACAAAGCCGGCGAGCGCCGACCAGATTCCCTCGGGCCAGGATGACTGTCGGCCGAGCAGGCAGCGGTCGCCATCGGTGGCCAGCATGATCACCACCGGGTCAACGCGGGGAAAGTGTTCGCTGTCGCAAGCCCCGCAAACCCGGCGCGCGCCACCGGACTTAATCCGGGTTGCGTGACCACACGCGGCACAGAATCCATGGCGTTCATGCCAGGCAAACAGGGCCTTGGCCTGGGCATAGATGGCAGCCTCGTCATGACTGAGTGCCATGGCGGCCTGGCGGGCCGGGGTAATCTCGCCGTCGAGCGGCAGGGTGTCGGGCTTGGTGATCACCGCGGCGAAACAGGGCGAGTCCTTGTAGTGTCCGAGGAACAACCCGGTCTGTAGGTCCGCGTAGTGTCCGAGGAACAACCCGGTCTGTAGGTCCGCCAGTCCGGCAATCTCGCTGCGGCGAAACCAGAACAGGCCACCGCTCTGCTGCAGGACCGGGTCGCCATCGACCAGTCCCAGCCACCAGCCGTCATCTCCGGTCAGCAGGTCTGCCATCGCGGTCTCGTCGCGGCGGAGCAGGTCACCGCGATCAAGCGGCGATCCGGCGAAAACCAACGGATCACGTCCGGCGAGCAGGGTGCGATCATTCATGGGCAATATCCGAACACGATGCGGTGTCCATCCGGGTCGTGGACCGCGATCTCCGTGCAGCCATAAATACGTTTGACCGGGCCTTCAACAAGCGGCGTGCCTCGATCCCTCAACTCGTCCTCCACGGACTTCAGGTCGCGGACCCAGACATAGGCGTCGAACAGGTCCAGCCCGGGTGTGAAGTCACGATTTGGGGGTGGCACGGTGTCGGATCGCTTCAGCATGATGGCCGCACCATCCCGTTCAGCGATCACGAAGGTCTGCCCGCTCGCTGTCTCGAGCGGACATGTGAAACCGAGTGCTTCGCGATACCAGGCCGCCGCTCGGGCGAGATCGGTTGTCAGCAACACCGCGGCACTGCCAACCAGGTTGTGCGGGATCATCGAGTCTCCTCCTGCGCGCTTCATCAAGCGGTCCGCAAAACTGCCGCGAAGCAGCCAGCCTGTCATCTTTCCGCTTGTTTTTGAGAATGAGTCGCATTTATTGTCGGGTCAGGAGGATCATGATGGCTTGTGAACGACCCGAAACCGCATCGCGCTCCGCAGCCCATGCCGGCCTCGCCGTGCGCGACTGGCTGGAGACCCAGGCCCGGGTGACCGGTTACTGGCGCGACGTCCTGCTCGAGGCCGGCGGAAACCTGGCCCTGATCGAAGCGCTCGATGACCATGCTCGCTTCCTGCAGGCGGCCGCGATGAGAGGAGAGGGAGAGGTCCTGCAGACACAATGAAGCCATGCCTTGCACCGGGACGTCTCACGCGCGATATAGAGCGCGGAAGATCGGCGGTGGACGAGCGCCTCGCCAACCCGGTCAGGTCCGGAAGGAAGCAGCCGTAACGAGTTTTGCTCGGGTCGCTGTCCGGTCTTCCACTTCAAACCCCGTATCGCCCTTCGCGGAACGCGAATCTTGCTCTAGGCTCGAACGCGACGACCCGAGGGGGCGTCGTGGGGGTTGCAGCGCCCGACCCGCACTCCACTCGCACCAGCCGACAGGACGTCATGGACGACACGCCGCTCCCAGCCGCAGACACCGGAGCGACCGAAGCGTTGATGCCCGGGCTCGACATTCCCGCAACCGGCCCGACGCCCGGCTACCAGGTCCTGGCCCGCAAATATCGCCCCGACACCTTCGAGGACCTGATTGGCCAGGACGCCATGGTGCGGACCCTGACCAACGCTTTTGCCGCCGGCCGGATCGCCCACGCCTACATGCTGACCGGGGTCCGAGGTGTCGGCAAGACCACCACCGCGCGCCTGATCGCCCGCGCCCTGAATTTCGAGACCGATGCGGTTGACGCGCCCTCCATGGCGCTGACCGAAAGAGGGCGTCATTGCGACGCCATCGGCCGCTCGGCCCATGTCGATGTGATGGAGATGGATGCCGCTTCGCGCACCGGCGTCGGTGACATCCGTGAGATCCTCGATGGCGTGCGCTACGCCCCGGTGTCGGCCCGCTACAAGGTCTACATCATCGATGAGGTCCACATGCTCTCGGCCTCCGCCTTCAACGCCTTGTTGAAGACGCTGGAGGAACCGCCCGAGCACGCCAAGTTCATCTTCGCGACGACCGAGATCCGCAAGGTGCCGGTGACCGTGCTGTCGCGCTGCCAGCGCTTCGACCTCAAGCGGATCGATCGCGAAGTCCTGACCGACCATCTCGAGCGCATTTGCGGTCTCGAGGGCGCGTCGGTGGCACGTGACGGCCTCTCCTTGATCTCCCGAGCGGCTGAAGGGTCGGTACGGGATGCCCTGTCCCTGCTCGACCAGGCCATTGTCCAGGGGAGCGAGGAAGACGGACCCGTCAGCGCACCGCAGATCCGCGACATGCTGGGCCTCGCCGATCGCGCCCGTGTGCTCGACCTGCTGGAACAGACTTTGACCGGCAAGACCGCCGATGCCCTGGCCGAGCTGTCCTCCCTGCATGATGCCGGCGGCGATCCGGTCGTGATCACCCGTGACCTGCTGGATTATGTCCACGCCACCTCCCGCGTGAAGGCCGCCGGGCCGGGTGCCGATCTGGGCGAGGCTGCCGATACCGTGGCGCGGATCGTGGCGCTTGCAGAGAGCCAGTCGCTGGGTCAGCTGACCCGGATGTGGAAGATTTTGCTGACCGGTCTTGATGACGTCCGCGCTGCGCCGGACGCGCTGGCGGCGGCTGAAATGACCGTGCTGCGACTGGCCTCGGCCGCAAGCCTGCCGCCGCCCGAGGATGCGGCACGCCTGCTCGCCGGCCTGCCACGTGCAAGCAGTCCGGCCGCCGGTGCCGCGGAGGCGCCGGGAAAGCCTGAGCCGGCCGCCGCGCCGGCGACCGCAGCGGCAGACCGGAACACTGCTGCCCATCGGGCGCTGACCGAGCCGGAAGCGGTGGCTCATGTTGAACAGGATGCGCCGGTTTTTTCCGGGCCGCAGACCTGGGAAGCGCTGATGGACCTGCTGCGTGAGAAGCGTGATATCGGCCTGCAGTCGGACGTCGAGCGCTATGTGCGTCCGGCAGTTTTCAAGCCTGGCTCCTTTACCTTCCAGCCGATCGAGGACGCACCGCGCGACCTGGCACAACGCCTGTCACGCCGACTGCTGGAATGGACCGGCGACCGCTGGATGATCCTGGCCGATGGCTCGCTGGAAGGTGGCGAGACCTGGTCCGAGCGTCGCCTGCGTCTGAAGGCCGAACGGCTCGAAGCGGCCCGCCATGACCCGGCCGTGGTCGAGGTCATGCGGCTGTTCCCGGGCGCCGAGATCGTGAAGGTCCGCGATCCCCAACCGGCCGCTGAAACTGACAGCAAGGAAACGACGGAGAAACGCGCATGAAGGACCTGATGGGCTTGATGAAGCAGGCGCAGGCCATGCAACAGAAAATGACCGAGGCCCAGGCACGCTTGGCCGAAACCGAAGTGACGGGTGAGGCCGGAGCCGGGCTTGTCCGTGTGGTCCTGACCGCCAAGGGCGACATGGTGTCGATCCATGTCGACAAGAGTGTCATGGATCCGGACGAGCCGGGGATCCTGGAGGACCTGCTCAAGGCCGCCCATGCCGATGCCCGCCGCAAGGGCGAGGACGCCCAGCAGGACATCATGAAAGACGCGGCCGGCGACCTGCAATTGCCACCCGGCATGCAGATGCCGTTCTGACCGGACCGCTCATGCCATGAAAACAGCCTCCGCCGGTCCGGAAATCGAACGCCTGATATCGCTGCTGGCCAAGCTGCCCGGCCTTGGCCCGCGCTCGGCCCGACGCGCGGCGCTAAACCTGCTTGGCAAGAAAGACGCGCTGATGCGGCCGCTCGCCGAAGCCCTGGCGGATGCGGCCGACAAAATCCGCGCCTGCAGTGAATGCGGCAATATGGATGTGGCGGATCCGTGCACGGTGTGTGCGGCACCCAACCGGCTGGACGCCGCCATCTGTGTGGTCGAGACCGTCGGCGATCTGTGGGCACTGGAGCGGGCCGGAGCCTTCAAGGGGCGTTATCATGTGTTGGGCGGCGTGCTGTCGGCGTTGGATGGCGTGCGACCTGAAGACCTCAACATCACCAAGCTGGTCGAGCGTTCGGCCCGCGACGAGGTGAGCGAGATCGTCCTGGCACTCAACGCCACGGTCGATGGCCAGACAACCGCACACTACCTGGCCGACCGGATGGCCGGGTGCAATGTGTCGATTACGTCGCTGGCACGGGGCGTCCCGGTTGGCGGTGAGCTGGACTATCTCGACGATGGAACCCTCGCTGCGGCCTTCCGCAGCCGGTCAAGTGTCTGAATAACCCTATTCATCGACCCAAATCGCTCTATCCTTGTTGACCAGGCGCCCGGGGAGGCAGGCATGCAAGAACCGATTTCGACGACAGCGACCGATGGAGGCCTGCCGGCAGACCGCGTGACCCGTCGCGCTTTCGTGCTGTTCTTCTGTACCGGCCTGTTCATGGTGTCGCTGGTGCTGGCCGCGATCACGGCGGTCAAGATCCAGGCCTTTCATCTTGGCCCGCTCACCGTGCTGGTCCCGGCGGGCACGCTGGCCTTCGGTCTGACCTATCTGGCCACCGATGTGATCTCCGAAGTCTGGGGTAGGGGGTATGCCCTGTGTGTGGTCCTGACAGGCGTGCTGATGCGCTTCGTCATCCTCTTCCTGCTTCTGTATGCGATGCATGCCGAAGACGTGTTTCCTTTCATCACCACCGCCGGAAACTGGACCGACGGCCAGCAAGCCGCATTCGTCGAGGTGTTTTCATCCGGCAACCGGACCAATTTCGCCGGCATGGTCGCTTTCGGGATCAGCGCCCTGGCCGATGTCCTGATCTTCCACCACATGCGTGAGAAACACGTCGGCAAGAACCGGCTGTGGTTGCGCAACAACGTGTCGACCATGGTCTCGCAAACCTTCAACAGCGCCATCTTCATCACCGTCGCCTTTGCCGGTGTCCAGACCTGGTCGGTGATCGGCAGCCTCGTCCTGGGGCAGGTGATCGTGAAACTCCTGGTCGCAGCTTTCGATACGCCCGCCGTCTATTTGCTGCGCAATATCGCCGAAGGGCGAAAACTGACCGATTTCAGAGGCTGAACCCGTCTGCCGGCGCGGGGCGTGCCGGCTCAGGGAATGATGGGTACCAGCCGCAACACCTGACCCTCCCGGTAATCCGTCAGGACATAGAGATTGCCGTCCGGTCCGGCTGCGACATCGCGAATGCGTTCGCCCCGGTCGACCAGCAATTCCTCGCTCGATATGACCCGGTCGCCTTCCACTTCAAAGCGCACCAGCATGGAGCCGGCGAGGGCGCCGACAAAGGCATCGCCGCGCCAGTTCTCGAATCCTTCACCGTCGTAGAAGGTCAGTCCGGAGGGCGCGATTGACGGGTCCCAGAACCAGATCGGTTGTTCAAGTCCCTCGCCGTGGGTGTCATCGGAGATCGGCGTGCCGTTGTAGTTGACGCCATAGGTAGCGAGCGGCCAGCCGTAATTGCTGCCCGGCTCGATCAGATTGATCTCGTCGCCACCGCGAGCGCCGTGTTCATGGGCCCAGACCGAGCCGGTCTGCGGGTTGATGGCGATACCCTGCACATTGCGATGACCGAAGGAGAGGATTTCGGGACGGGCGCCCCGCGCGCTGACAAAGGGATTGTCGAACGGCACGGTGCCATCATCATTGAGGCGGACGATGGTGCCCAGGTGGTTGTTCAGGTTCTGCGCTTCGTTGCGATAGCGGTTGCCGTCGCCAAGGGTCAGCAAAAGCGTGCTGTCAGCCAGGAACTGCAGCCGGCCGCCAAAATGATAGCCGCGCTCCTTCTCGAAATTGACCTGGAACAGGGTCTCGACCGCTTCCAGTGCCGTGGCATCGGAGTTCAGGCGTCCCCGACCAAGCGCGGTATGGTTGGCGCCGGACCGTCCTTCGGCATAGGCAAAATAGACCAGCCGGTTGTCGGCAAAGTCCGGGTGGACCGCCAGGCCCATCAGCCCGCCCTGACCTTCGACCAGAATGTCCGGCAGGCCCGCGACCGGTGCGGCGCGCAAGATCCCGTCCTCGATCAGTCGCAGACGGCCTTCACGCTCGGAGACCAGCATGTCGCCATCGGGCAGGAAGGCGACGGACCAGGGAAACGCCAGGCCACCGGCAATTGTCTCGACCCGGAAATCAGCCTGTTCGGTCTCATGGATATCGGATTGGGCGAAACCGCCAGAGGTCAGAATGGCGGTGGCGGCGAGGCTTGCAACAATGCGCATGGGTTCACTCCGTGCTTGCTGGTCCGGAGCAGAGTCTAGCGCATCGGCGCGCACACGGTAGTCACGACCACACCCTGTGGCATGGGGCGCTGTGGCATGCGGCATGCGGCATGCGGTATGCCGCCCGTTACAGTGCGATCGATCCGGCGAAGCTGGCCAGGCGCGGCGCCAGCTGGGGCTGGAAGGCGCTGACCTGGGCCCAGCGGCGGCGCAGGCGCCCCGGGAGGGCTCCGACCTTGCCGGGCAGCCGCTCAACGGTCTGTTCCGCCAATTCCCAGGTCCGGATGCCGAGTGCGGCCAGGCCCGGAGCCAGAACGCGGCCCTGTCCGAGCGGTACGGTGTAGCTGGAATAGTATTTCTTGTAATGGTCTCCGCCATGACCCAGGTCGACACGGGCAATGCCGCGCTCAGGGGCTTGCTCGAACAGGCCGTGCAGCAACAGCAGGCCGGGTGAATAGCGCGACAATTCCGGATCATAGGCCGGGAACCAGGAGTGATAGACGTCGCCGGCAACCAGGCCGAACTCGACCGCAGCCAGACGATCGCCAAACCACAGCGCGGCGGTCAGGCCGGAGAAGGCCTCGCCCTCGCGCTGGCGCAGATCCCCAAGGACGCGCTGAACCCAGTCAATCCCGAACACATTGAGCTTGCCGGTGTCACGATACTGGGTCTGCTTCCATGCGCTCAATGCAGCAAACGCCTTGCCGTCCGGATCGCCCAGGGTCACGCGGACCGGACCGAGGTCCCGTTCTGCGGCGCGGTGGCGACGCGCCATTTTCTTGAAATGGTCCTTGTGGTGGACACGACGGTCCGCCAGGAACTCTGCCCCGTCAGCGCCGATGGCTGCGATATGGCTGCCGCTGCTGGTCCGCGCGTCGCGGTTCTGTGCGCCGAGGTCGCCGTGCCAGTTGTCGAACACCAGCGCCGAGCCACCGGCCGCGCGGGCCAGGGCTTGTGGCGGGATGGCCGCCGGGTCGGCCGCGAGCACACCCTGATAATCGCTCATCGGGGCACCGACCGGTCTGACAATGCCGCCATGGGCCTTGTGATGCGGGAAGAATCCGATGGTCTTGTTGCCGTCTTCGATGATGGCGACGCGGACATCACTGCGGGCGCGGGCGACGGTTTCAGCAAATTCGAACCGCAGATACGGACTGACAAGTTTCCCGTTCGGGGACGCCCAACGGTTCCATTGTGCGATCTGACTCGCGGAAATGTCTTCGATTGAAACGGTTTTCGTCCGCACGCTTGTCCTCCCGGTACTCCCTGCCCGATACCAAGCAAGTGGCGGGCCGGAGCAGGTGACTGTCGACAGGAAGGCGGGTGACAGGTTTTGTCGCTGCGGGCTGTCAGCGTGTCTGCTGTGCGGGCGGATGACTGGCCGCACCGGGGCGACTCGTCCAGAATGACCGCGAACAGGAAGGCGACTGCTATCGTGACCCTCTCAGACATCTCCCCGGAAACCTGGCTGATCCTGGCTGGCATGGCCGTCTTGCTGGTGGTGCTTGCCGGCAGCCAGTTGCTGCAACGAAAATCCGACCCGGCCGGCACGACGGAACACCCGGACCTGGAGCGGCTGCGCAGCGAGCGCGACGACTGGCGCAGTCGGCAGGAACGCGCCGCCTCCGAACTCGCCACCGCGCGCGAAGCTTTGGCCCGGCTCGACGGGGTGGTCGAGGAACGCGACCGTCTGCGGGCCGCCCTGGAAGCCGTCACGGCCGAGCGCAACGGGCTCAACGCCAGCCATGAAGCGCTGAAGACCGAGCATGATGCAGCCTTGCGCCATCACGATGAGAAGCTCGCCGAACTGGAAAAGGCCCGCGAGCGCCTCAACGACCAGTTCAAGCTGACCGCCGCGGAAATTCTCAAGGCCTCCGGTGCCGAGCTGAACAAGCAGAGCACGGAAAGCCTGCAGACGCTGCTCAAGCCGCTGCGCGAACAGCTGACCGATTTCCGCTCGAAAGTGGAGAAAGACGCCGAGCAGCGCCACGGGCATGCCGGCGAGATCAAGCAATTGATGGAAACCGTGCGCAAGGATGCCTCGCGCATGTCAGAGGACGCCCAGAAACTGGCCAATGCGCTGCGTTCCTCGTCCAAGGTGCAGGGCGATTGGGGCGAGATGGTACTGGCCTCGATTCTCGAGCGCGCCGGCCTTATCGAGAACGAACACTTCCACACCCAGTCGACCGAACGTAATGCCGACGGCGCGCTGCTGCGACCCGATGTGATCGTCGACATGCCGGGCGGGCATCGACTGGTGATCGACAGCAAGGTTTCGCTCACCGCCTTCGAACGCTGCGTCAATGCCGAGGAAGACGAAGCCAGGGCGGCAGCGCTGAAACAGCACATCGCCTCGGTCCGCGCCCATATCAAGGCGCTGGGGGACAAGGATTACGCCAAGCTCTATGAGGGCGTGAACTTCACCTTGATGTTCATTCCCCTGGAAGGCGCGGCCTCGCTGGCCTTGCAAAATGACCCAGAGCTGTCGGCCTATGCCTGGGACCGCAATGTGATGATCGCCACGCCGACGACGCTGATGATGGCGATGCGCACGGTGGGCAATCTGTGGACGATTGACCGCCAGAACCGCCACGCCATCGACATCGCCGATCGCGCTGGTGCGCTGTATGACAAGTTTGAAGGATTCGTCGGCGATCTCGAAACCATCGGCAAGCGGATCGACGGGGCCAAGGACGCCTGGGCGGCCGCCAAGGGCAAGCTGGTCGAGGGGCGCGGCAATCTGGTGCGGCAGACCGAAATGCTCAAATCCCTGGGCGCCAATGCCCGCAAATCGCTGCCGGCCGAATACCTGGAGTCGGCGGGCGCAGACGAGGGGTCACATGGCGGAGACGGCAAAACTGTCCCCAAGCCAGCCCTGACAGCGCCGGAAGCGGTCGATTCTTGATCCTGAAAGCCAGTGCGACTATCTAGGGCAAATGGCCATACGCGATATCCTCACCGTCCCCGATCCGATGCTCAAGGAAGTGTCCCAACCCGTTGACCGGGTTGATGACGAGCTCCGCGAGCTGATGGATGACATGCTCCAGACCATGTACGCCGCCGATGGCATCGGCCTGGCGGCAATCCAGGTCGGCGTGCCCAAGCGCATCATCGTGATGGACCTTGCCGGTTCCGACGAGGAGCCCAAGCCACGCTATTTCGTCAATCCGGTCCTGTCCGACCCGTCCGACACGCTGAAGCCCTATGAGGAGGGCTGCCTGTCCGTGCCGACCGTCTATGACGAGGTCGAACGCCCGGACCGGATCCGCATCCAGTATCTGGACTATGACGGCAACCCGCAGGACGAGATCGCCGAAGGCATGTTTGCCGTCTGCATCCAGCACGAGATGGACCACCTGGAAGGCGTGCTCTTCATCGACTACCTCTCCCGCCTGAAACGCCAGCGTGCGGTGCAGAAGGTGAAGAAGGTCGAAAAGTCGAAAGACCGCGACGCGGCCTGAAAAGGGGACAGGTGTAATTAACGCGCTAGGTTGGATCCATGATCAAATGTGGAGCCGCGCGTTAATTACACCTGTCCCCTTTTCAGGATTAAAGCGCCAGGTTGGATCCATGATCAAATGTGGAGCCGCGCGTTAATTACACCTGTCCCCTTTTTAGGGCTCAGAACTTGCCGGCCTGAAAATCCGTTACCGCCTGGTGCAGTTCGGCTTCGGTGTTCATCACGAAGGGGCCATAGCGGGCGACCGGCTCATTGATCGGCTTGCCGGCGACGAGCAGCAGGCTGGCGCCTTGCGGCCCGGCTTTCAGCTCGATCCGGTCACCATCTTCCAGCACGCCCAGGTCCGGATCCTCGACCCGGCCTTCGCCGGTCGAGACCATGCCCTTGTAGACGGCGATGAAGGCCGTGTGGCCGGGATCGATAGCCTCTTCAAGCGTGGCGCCGGGTTCGAGCACGATGTCGATCAGGGTCGGCTGGATGGCGACGGACCGGGCCGGGCCGGTGACGCCGGTCGAGCTGGTGCCGGCGAGTACGCGCAAGCTGGCACCGGGCCGGGTTTCGACCGGGACCTGTGACTGGTCAAACTCCTGATAGCCCGGATCGGTCATTTTCAGCGCGCCGGGCAGATTGACCCAGAGCTGGAAACCCCAGAGGCGGCCCTCATCCTCGATCGGCTGCTCGGAATGCACGATGCCGCGCCCGGCGGTCATCCACTGGATGCCCCCGCCTTCGATCACGCCGGAATGGCCCTTGTTGTCACCATGACGCATCCGGCCTTCCAGCATGATGGTGACCGTCTCGAAGCCGCGATGCGGGTGATTGGGGAAACCTGCCATGTAGTCCGCACTGTCATCGGAACGGATCTGGTCGAGCATCAGGAAGGGGTCGAGGTCCATCAGACCGCGATGTCCGAGCATGCGGGTGAGTTTGACGCCGGCTCCATCCGAGGTTGGCAGGCCTCGGGAAACCTTTGTGATACGGCGTGTTCGGGTGAGGGTGTCAGAGGAGGGCATGGTGGTGACGTCCTGCAGGTGCGGCCGGTCAGGGCCAGTCAATGCAGGACAAGATAGGCGTTTTTCCGGTCAGAGCCATGCACCGGCCCGAAAGTCACAGTTTCCATGATGGAAGGGATCGGGCAGTTTGGTCCGGACCGAGGAGAAAATCATGCGCGCGTCCTGTTTTGCACTTGTGCCACTTGTCCTGACGGCCTGTTCCCAGGCCGGGCCACCGGAGGACACCTCCCTGTTCGCCAGTCTTTCGCAGCTGTGCGGACAGGCTTTTGAGGGGCGCGTCATAACCGACGACCCGCGCGACGCCGATTGGGCCGACCAGACGCTGACCCTTCATGTGCGCGAATGCTCCGCTACCCAGATCCGCATGCCGATGCATGTCGGCGATGACCGGTCGCGTACATTCGTGTTGTCGCGGGTCTCGGGCGGGTTGCAGCTCAAACATGACCACCGGCACGAGGACGGCAGTGAGGATGTGTTGTCCCAGTATGGCGGATCGACGGCCGAGCCGCCTGCCGACGGGCGCGCCGAATTTCCGGCCGATCCATTCAGCCGGATGTTGTTTGACCGTGAGGGGATCGCGGTCTCGATGGACAATATCTGGTCTATGACCCTGACCGAGACCAGTTTCACCTATGGGCTGGACCGTCCGGACCGGCATTTCGCGGCGCAATTCGACCTGACCAATCCCGTCGATACCCCTCCGCCGCCCTGGGGCGCTGAATAGAAACGGGCCGGCCCCGTCTCCGGAACCGGCCCGCGACTGTATTGCCCTGCGAGATTGAACCCTGGAGGGCGATGGTGGTGAGCTGCGGTTAGTCCTGCGGGACTTCGTCCACATGGCATTCGCCAGTGGCGACCGTCTCGACGTTGGCGACTGCGGCTTCGCAGGCATTGCCATATGTTTCGCCATCAGCACCGCAAACCGGCGCATATTCCTGTGTGCAGCTGATCTCGGCGGCGACCTCGGCAACCGTCATGTCGACGTTGGCCGGGGCCGGTTCGGACGTCATCTCTGACTGGGTATCGGTGACAGTTTCGCTGGTCGCCGGAATTGATGTTTCGGCGCTGTCCTGGGCGGCGGAAACCGTGTCCGGTGCCGAGCAGGCCATCAGAAGCGCGCCGCCGAAAATGGCAGCGGTAACTTGCATACGCATGGGGGTGTCCTTGACCCTCGTGCCATGATTGGCACGCGGCAGCGATTTATCATTTCGCCGAATTTCCGGGTAGCGGATACTTTGGCCCGCCTATCACGAATTATTGCGGCGGCTGGAAAGCGAGCTTGGCGTTTGCGCCATCGGGGCGATAACACAGGCACCGTCCCTTCCTCGTTGAGCGCCGAGAGCCAATGACCCTACGTCTCGCCTTCATGGGCACCCCCGACTTTGCCGCCCGCTCGCTGGCCGAGATTGCCGCGGCCGGACATGACGTAGTGCATGTCTTCACCCAGCCCCCCCGCCGTCGGGGGCGGGGCCAGGCGGAACAAAAAACGCCCGTGCACCAGCTCGCCGAGGTGCTCGGCATTCCGGTCTCGACGCCGGCCAGTTTCCGCGATCCGCAAGTGATTGACGCGTTTGCCGCGCTGGACCTCGATCTGGCTGCCGTGGTCGCCTACGGCCAGATCCTGCCGCAGGCCGCGCTTGATGCGCCGCGCATGGGCTGTCTCAACCTGCACGCCTCGCTGCTGCCGCGCTGGCGCGGCGCGGCGCCGATACAGCGCGCCATTATGGCCGGTGACACGCTGACCGGTGTCCAGCTGCAGCAGATGGAGGCGGGGCTCGACACCGGACCGATCCTGCTGTCGGAAACCGTGCGCATCACAGAGACCGACACCGCTGCCAGCCTGCATGACCGGTTGATGGATGCCGGTGCCCTGATGTGGCCGCGTGCCCTGTCGGCGCTGGAGCGCGGATCGCTGGAGGCCGTGCCACAGTCGAGCGAGGGCGTCACCTATGCGAGCAAGATCTCGTCCGACGAGGCCCGCATTGACTGGTCCCGCCCGGCCAGTGAACTGGCCTGTCATGTACGCGGCCTGTCGCCCTTCCCGGGCGCCTGGTTCGAGATGCCGGGCGAGAAGCGCCCGGTGCGGGTCAAGGTGCTGCTGGCCGAGGCCGACAACGGCAAGGCGGCGCCCGGCACGGTGATCGAAGACCTGACAATTGCCTGTGGGGACGGCGCATTGCGTCTTGTCCGCCTGCAACGCGAAGGCAAGGGTGCCATGGATGCCGCGACCTTCCTCAACGGCAATTCGCTGCCCGCCGGGACGGTGCTCGACTGATGCCGCGCTACAAGATCATCATCGAGTATGACGGTGGGCCCTTTTCGGGCTGGCAACGTCAGGACAATGCGCCGTCGGTGCAGGAAAGTCTCGAGCGGGCCGCGGAGAAGCTCGATGGCGCGCCGGTCCTCGTCTATGGCGCCGGTCGTACCGATAGCGGTGTCCATGCCCTGGCCCAGGTTGCCCATCTCGACCTGGCCAAGGACCTCTCCACCGACAAGGTCCGTGATGCCATCAACTACCATCTCAAACCGGATCCGGTGGCGGTGATCGAAGCGGTGCGCGTGAGCGAGGATTTTCACGCCCGTTTCTCGGCCACCCAGCGCCATTATCTCTACCGGATGATCGACCGGCGGGCGCCTTTGACGCTGGACCGGGGGCAGGTCTGGCGGGTCACCCGCAAGCTCGACGCCGAAGCCATGCATCGTGCCGCCCAGGCGCTGCTCGGCCAACATGATTTCACCACGTTCCGCGATGCCCAGTGCCAGGCCGAGAGCCCGGTCAAATCACTCGATGCGATATCGGTGTCGCGCTATGGCGAAGAGGTTCAGCTGACCTGTTCGGCGCGCTCCTTCCTGCATCGACAGGTGCGTTCAATGGTTGGCTCGCTGGTCGAGGTCGGGGTGGGCAAATGGTCTGCGCGCGACTTCAAACGCGCGCTTGATGCGGCTGACCGCAGCCAGTGCGGGCCCGTCGCGCCGGCTCACGGTCTGTACCTGACGGCCGTGGACTATCCTGACCCGGTCTAGCTGGCCGCTGCGGCTGCCGAGGCGGCAAAGGCCTGACTGATTCCGACCAGCACAATGTAGGAGACCAGCGCCGGAACGGCGGCAGTGAAGGCTGAAGTGATGGTTGGGACGCCCAATGCCACATAGGCCAGGCGCCAGTGCACCAGAATGCGCAGATAGCCGTACAGGAAGAACAGGAAGTCGCGGAACTCGGCGTTGATGATACCGGCGACCTGCAGAGACCAGATCGCCGTGATGACCAGATACAGCCAGACCACGCCCCAATTGTGCAGGATGACCCAGGCGAGATAGCGCGGCTTCGCCCCGATCACCATGACGGCCAGAGCTGCGGCGAGCGGAAAGCTCAGCCATGTCGCGGCGAAGATCAGATAGTACATGGCCGCGTTGATGCCGACACCCAGATGAGCCCGCTCGAAAAAGACCAGCGTGACCAGGGGGAGCACAAACAGAGCCGCCGCGAAGGAACGCCAGAAGCCGCCGATAGAGACGTCGAACATCGCCTCGCCACCCTCGCGGAAGGTGAGGGTGCGCAAGGCACCCTGCATGCCCTGCCAGCCTTCGGCGATCAATCGGATCATGCCGGGACATCCTTGAAATAGCCTTTGAGGATACGCGTGTAGATGGCGGTCAGGGTCTCGATGTCACTGACCTGAACACGCTCGTCCACCTGGTGCATCGTGGCTCCGACCAGGCCGAATTCGGCGACGGGTGCGTAAAGCTGGATGAAGCGGGCATCGCTGGTGCCGCCGCCGGTGGTCAGTGCCGGGCGGCGTCCGGTTTCCGCTTCCACACAGTCCTGGAGCAGGGTCGTGAAGGAGCCGGCCGGCGTCAGGAAGGCTTCGCCGGTCACATGGATATCGGCCTCGATCCGGCCGTCGAAATCCAGATCGACCTTCGCCACTTCGGCCCGGATCCAGTCGGACAGGGCGTCACCGGTATGGGCGATGTTGAAGCGGATATTGAATCGGGCCGTCGCGGTCGCCGGGATGACATTGGTGGTCGGATTGCCGACATCGACCGAGGTCACTTCCAGATTGGATGGCTGGAAAGGCGCCACGCCGTCATCCAGTTTGCGGGCCAGCAAGTGACCGAGCAGGTCGAGCAGGGCCGGAATCGGATTCTCCGCCCGCTCGGGATAGGCCACATGCCCCTGTCGGCCGGTCACGGTGAGGGTGCAGTTCAGCGATCCGCGCCGACCGGACTTGATGGTATCGCCCAGCGCATTGGGATTGGTCGGTTCGCCGACCAGGCAATGGTCGAAGGTTTCGCCCTCTTCGGCCAGCGCCTGGAGCACGGCCTTGGTGCCATGAATCGCCGGGCCTTCCTCGTCGCCAGTGATCAGGAAGGCGATCGAGCCGTCCGGTTCACAGGTATCCAGAAAGCGCCGGACCGAAGCGACCATCGCGGCGATGGCGCCCTTCATGTCGGCGGCGCCGCGCCCCCACAACACACCATCCCCGGCCTCGGCACCAAAGGGCGGCTTCTGCCAGGCCTCGTCGTCACCGGGCGGAACCACATCGGTATGCCCGGCGAACAGGAAACAGGGCGAGGCAGCGCCGCGGCGGGCATAGAGATTGTCGACCTCGCCGAACGGGTAGCGCCGGCAGGCGAAGCCCAATTGCTCCAGTGCGGCTTCCAGCACACCCAGCGCACCGGCATCGGCTGGCGTGATCGACGGACGACGGATCAGCGCCTGGGCCAGCGGCAGGGGGTTGGCGAGGTCGTTCGAGGGGTCAGATGTCAACGACGAGGTCCTTGCCAAATTCGAGGCCGGTGATGCGGCAGGCGGTCCGAAGGCGAGAGAGCTTCTGCGCCTTCGAAAGGTTCACATCGACATACCAGTCGTCGGTCAGTTTTTCAGCCATTTTCGCCAGTTCGGGAGACCGTGTATAAAGCGTTTCCTGGTCGGCTGCGACGATCCGCCGTCCCCGCCCTCCCGGATGGCTCGCCAATCGGGCCAGAGTTCCCGGGTATGTCTTCTCCATCCAGACCAACGCCAGTCGATAAGCGGCCTTCTGGCTGTCCGCGAACTGAACATAATCGTGCAGTTGAACCTGAAAATGCCCTGTTCTGCGATCGCATTCGCCAAATTTGTCATGCCAGTCCGCCGGGGGGGCTTTCAGCGGGGAATGCGCGGCTTGCTTGCGAGACATTGGCCCAGCCGTTGAGCCAGCGCTTGCCGTGCCATCGGCCCGCAAGAGCGCGCGTTTCAGTATGTCCAGCTGGCTCTCTTCCAGCGAAACACGTCGAGCTTCCAATGCCCTATGGGCATCGAGATCAAGCTTCAACCAGCCGGTCTCTTCGTCCATTTGTCTCATGCCAGCCTCCATCCATTTTTCCTTGTAAGGGATATTAAGCTTCGTCAAGGGGCGTGACGGCTTATAAGGGGCTTCTTGAGCTTCTGTACCGGGGCATTGGCGAAGGTGAGCGTCGAGAGCGCATCGACACACACTGCCGCAGGAGCGACGCATGGGAGGCCATGGCGACCACTTGGTAAAGACCGCCAAGGGTCGGCTGATCGACCCATTAGCATCCCTTATAAGGAAGTGTTCTGCGGCACGATTTTGACGTGTGACGCCGGCGTTTCTTGTCGTTCACCACCTCGAGCACAGAACCGGGTCGATGTTCAGCTCACTGGAGGGGAAGTGATCCATGGTTGAGCCGACATGTTGCCGTGCCGGCGGCGCGCGGCGGTAAAGCCGCATTCCGTGCCGGATTCCGTGCGGCAAGCCTCATGGACGTAATCGTGCTCACTTTCCGGCGCACTTCCCCGACTTATCGTCGGGCGGGCAAGGTTGGGTCGGTGCGTGTTCTACAACACTTTTTGCATCGCGAAGCGGCGGAAATGCTCGCCGCGGAGCTCGACTGTTTCTTCCGCGGTGACCTGATAGCCGACGACGAGAAAGGCCGGGCGGGCCATGAGGCTGGCGTGGACGTGCAGGCCGGACAGCTTGCGGCGTCCGGCCTCCTGCTCGAGGGCGTCATGCAGGCGTCGGAACAGGCCCTTGCCCTGGCAGTCCGGGCGGATATAGGCGAAATCCACATAATCGGGCGGGTCGAGCGTCAGGAAACCCTGGATGAGGCCAGCCTGCTCGGCCAGAAACACGCACTGGCGGGCCAGGCGCTCGTCCCAATCGGTGCCGCCGCGCGGTTCCGGAACCCATGCGGCCTGTTGGGCTGGCGTGTACAGGCTGGGCCCGTTGCGCACAGCGTCGAACATCACCTCGCCAAGGGCGGGATTGTCAGCGGGCGTGCCGCGCCGGACTGTCAGCGCACCTGACATGAACGATGGCCCTCACGGACCCGACTAGTGCGACCGGCCGTGGGTCTCGCGGAAACGCTCCATCGAGACCGAGATCTTGAAGGTCTCGCGGTATTTGGGTGAACCGACAGGGCGGGGCGGCTTCTGCGAGGTCAGGGCCAGGATGCGCTCCAGCGTGTCATGCGCCGCGCCGGACTGGCCGGCCCCGATATAGGCGTGCAGCTCGACCAGGGCGTCGGATAGCGGGTCGCCGCCCCGGATGATGAAATAGGGTTCGTCCGTACCCATGCGGTGCAGCACGTCAAATTCCGACGGATTGTCGGCCGAGCCGTATGGCGCCGCAGGATCCTTGGCGGTCGGCTTTTCCCGGATGGTGTCTTCGCTCATGGCGCGCCCCTAGTTGTGTGATTTGCCCCATGTGACCAGATTCGAGCCCGAAGCGGTAGCGACGCATCAGCGCAGCCCGGACTCACCCCTGGCGCAGCGCGAGATGGCGGTCCGGGGCGACCACCGCTACACAGGGGACATGAGCACACTCCGCCCAAGACATATCGCCATCATCGGTGCCGGCCCGGCCGGGCTGATCGCCGCCGAACATCTCGCCACGCTCGGCCACGAGGTCGGCCTTTATGAGCGCATGCCGACCCCCGGGCGCAAATTCCTCATGGCCGGGCGGGGCGGGCTGAACCTGACCCATAGCGAACCGCTGCCGGCCTTTCTGGGTCGCTATCGCGAGGCCGCTGACTGGCTTGGGCCGGCGATTTCACAACATGGCCCCGCCGACCTTCGGGCATGGTGTGAAGGGTTGGGCCAAGCGACCTTTACCGGTTCGTCCGGGCGTGTGTTTCCCGAAGCGATGAAAGCCTCGCCCTTGTTGCGGGCCTGGCGTGAGCGGTTGGACCTGCACGGTGTGAAGCTGCACCTGCGTCACACCTGGACCGGTTGGAACGACGATGGCGCACTGGTGTTCCAGACGCCGGACGGCGAGGTCACGGCGTCACCGGAAGCCACCTTGCTCGCCCTGGGCGGTGCCAGCTGGCCGCGCCTGGGGTCCGACGGGGCATGGACCGAGGCGCTGGCGGCACGCGGCGTCGATCTGGTCGGGTTTTCGGCCTCCAATTGCGGCGTCAATATCGACTGGAGCGCGATCACCAAGGACCGTTTCGCCGGTGCGCCGCTGAAAACCATTGCCCTGTCGCTGGGCGATGAACGGGTCGCCGGCGAGGCGATGATCGCGCGCTACGGTCTTGAGGGCGGTGCCGTCTATGCCCTGTCCTCGACCATTCGCTCGGCGCTGGCGAATGGCGATACCGTCACCCTCCAGCTCGACCTCAAACCGCATCGCGATGCGGGTGATCTCGCGACGTGGCTGGGCAAGGCGAAGAAGGGGCAATCGCTGACCAACACGCTGCGCAAGGCCGGGCTGACGCCGCAGGCGATCTCGGTCCTGCGCGATGCCGTCGGTGAACTGCCGCGCGATCCGGCGGCGCTGGCCGCCCTGATCAAGGCCGTACCCCTGCGGGTGACGGCGCAACGCGATCTCGACCGGGCGATTTCCTCGGCCGGTGGCATCGCGCGCTCAGCCGTTGATGATCACTTCATGCTGACAGCCGCGCCGGGCGTTTTTGCGGCCGGTGAGATGCTTGACTGGGATGCGCCGACGGGCGGTTATCTGTTGCAGGCCAGCTTCGCCACCGGTCTCGCAGCCGCGCGCGGCGTTGAAGCCTGGCTGGACGAAACAGCCTAGCGCAGCAAGTCATTGCCTAGCGCAGCAAATCATTGCCTAGCGCAGCAAATCATTGATCGAGGTCTTGGCCCGCGTCTGGGCGTCGACCCGCTTGACGATGACGGCGCAATACAGGCTCGGACCGCCCTTGGGATCGGGCAGGGCGCCGGGCACGACGACCGAGTAGGCCGGCACTTCGCCATAGCTGATGTCGCCGCTGGCGCGGTCGACGATCTTGGTCGAGCGGGTGATGTAGACACCCATCGCCAGCACCGAGCCCTCGCGCACGATCACGCCCTCGACCACTTCGGAACGGGCACCGATGAAGCAATTATCCTCGATGATCACCGGGTCGGCCTGCAAGGGCTCCAGCACGCCGCCAATCCCGGTCCCGGCCGAGATATGGCAATTGGCACCGACCTGCGCACACGAGCCGACACTGGCCCAGGTGTCGATCATCGTGCCTTCGCCGACATAAGCCCCCAGATTGACATAGGACGGCATCAGCACCGCACCCGGCGCGATGAAGGCTCCGCGGCGCACGGCGCAGGGTGGCACGGCGCGGAAGCCGGCGGCCTTGAACTCGGCCTCGCCCCAGCCGTCAAACTTGGACGGCACCTTGTCCCACCATTTGGCGCCGGCAATACCGCCCTCGATCAAATCCATCGGGTTGAGCCGAAAGCCCAGCAGCACGGCTTTCTTCAACCATTGATGCACCACCCAATTGCCGTCATCCCCACGAGAGGCGACGCGAGCCTGGCCACTGTCGAGCAGATTGATAGCCGTCTCCACGGCGTCGCGGACTTCCCCGGTCGTGTCGGTCGAGACGCTGTCACGATTGTCCCAGGCGGTATCGATGGTGGTGATCAGGGCAGTGTCGGTCATGGGGCGGGGCTCATATTTCCGGTGGCTCAGACAGGTGAGCGACTTAACACCGGTCCCGCGTCGGGGGAAGCGGGTGCGCATTTAAGGCCGGGGGACAGGTGTAATTAACGCGAGGCGCCGACCGCGCATGGCAGACACCAGCCAGACGCGTTAATTACACCTGTCCCCCCTAATTCACACCTGTCCCCCCTAATTCACACCTGTCCCCCCTAATTCACACCTGTCCCCCCTAATTCACACCTGTCCCCCCTAATTCACACCTGTCCCCCCTA
>NZ_JAXMOC010000008.1:0-120709 GCF_034670125.1 Maricaulis sp. | reverse complement strand
AACGGGCGAGAGCCCCATCCCTGTGCGGTCGCGACAGCGGCAGGGGGGCCAAGGTTGCTGCCAAGGCCCCCCATCCGGCGCACACACTCTAACACCATCTCAAACAGACAATCCCTGATGGACGCCCGGCGAAGGCCGGGCGAAAGTCAGGGACCTATGTGATTGCAGACAGTTAGGTCCCCGCCCTGCGTCCCGCGTTCGCGGGACATCCGGCGGGGATGACAAATGTTTGTAGCGTTGGTGTGACGCGCCCCCCGGCGCTCACCCCGCCATACATCCCTTGCCGGGACCTCGCCGCATCCGGTTTTCCAGGTCAAGGGCGCCGCAGGCGCCGCTGCGCGGTTCCACCCTTGAGCTGGAAAACCGGATACGGCCGGCTGGCTTGCAAGGGATCAATGGCTCAGTCCGCGCTGGGGCGCGTCTCGGCATTACCTGGCAGGTTGAAGCTCGCGGCAATGCGGTCGTCCAGATCACTATCGACCCAGCGTCGCTGGGTCATCAGTGTCCACAGGACGAGGAGCGGGTAGGCTTGGAACCAGCACGAGATGGCGGCCAGCGGCACCCAGATCACGGCCGCGCCGGCCCAGATCAAAGGGCCGGCTTGAGGTAGCCAGACTGGCATCAGCAACAAGCTCGCGAACGGCACAACGACCAGAAGCAACAGTCGAATGAAGTCGCTTTGATCGAGCTTCATGCGCCGATTGCCTTTTTTCTCACTCCTGGAGTTCTCCCCCATGTCCCTCACACTCCTTGATCCGCCTTTCGCGGAGCCTGTCAGCCTGTCTGAGGCCAGGGCGCGCCTTCGGGTGGCGGATGCGTCGCAGGATGACGCGATCAATCATTGGATACAAACCGCCCGGGCGCGTGTCGAGCGGGATACGGGGCGGGCCTGTCTCGCCCAGACCTGGCTGGAACGGCGCGATGTGTGGTGGGGCGAGGGGCGCCTGTCGGCGTTCGGGACGCGGTTTCGCCTGTTGAAACCGCCTCTGATCGCTCTGGAGGCGGTCACGGTATACGGGCTGGATGATGCGCCGTCGGAGATCGATCCGGCGGCGTTTTTTGTCGACACGCTGAGCGATCCGGGACGCCTCGTGCTGAGGCCGGGGCAGAGCTGGCCGCTGCCGGGCCGGGCGGCGGCTGGGATCGAGATCCGCTTTCGCTGTGGCTATGGCGATCAGCCCGAGGACGTGCCGGCGCCGCTGCGCGAAGCCATTCTCCAGCTCACCGTCCATCTCGCCGAAACCAATGGCGCCAGTGCCCTGCCGCCTGGTGTGGCGGCGCTGATCGCGCCTTACCGTCCGGTGATGTTGTGAGCGGCCCCGTGACGTCTCCGGTGGAGGCCCTGCGCGAAGCCCTGACAGCGCAGTTTGCCAGCGACCCGGCGGTGATGATCCTGCTGGGAGACCCGATCCGCCTTTATGACGAGCGCTCGACCCGCGCCGCCTTTCCGCATGCCAGCTGGGGCCGCATCGAGACCCATGAGCGCGGTGCCGACGGTGTCCGCCTGCTGGAAATCCGCCTGGGTCTGGATGTCTGGTATCGCGATGGCGAGCCCGGACCGGTGCTCGACGCGCTGGCCGACAGTGTCACGGCCGCCATGCTGCCCGGCCTGCCAGACCCCGTTCTGCCCGAGCCCTGGCGCCTGATCACACTCACCCCCGCCTATCGAGACGTCTTTGCGACCCGCGAACGCCGCCTGAAACGCGGGCTTTTGCGTCTGCGGGCGGTGATGGGCGATGCGAGCCAAACCCAACAAGGAGACCTGCCATGAGTGTCCAATCCGGCCGCGATATCCTGATCCGTATCGGCGATGGCGGTGACCCGCCGGTCTTTACGGCGGCCGCTGGCCTGCGGCTGAAGACGATTTCGCTCAATGCCCGTCTTGTCGATGTGACGCATGCCGACAGTGCCGGTGGCTGGCGCGAGTTGTTGGACGGGGCGGGGTTGAAGACCTGTGCCGTGTCCGGCTCAGGCGTGTTTGTCGATGCGGCGGCGGATGCGCGGATCCGGCAGGCCTTTTTCGATCGCTCCTGCGACAGCTGGCAGCTGGTCATCCCCGATTTCGGCACGCTGACCGGCGCCTTCCAGGTGGCGGCGCTGGATTATGCCGGCCGGCATGATGGCGAGGCGACCTGGTCTATGAGCCTGGCCTCGGCGGGTCCGCTGGCCTTCGAGGCGCTCTGAGATGGCCAATCGGCAACGCGGCGAGGTCGAACTCGTCATCGGTGAGCGGACGCTGACGCTCTGCCTCACCCTGGGAGCCCTGGCGGAAATCGAAGCGCTTTGTCCGCCCGGCGAGGCGCTGGGCGCCGGACGCCTGTTGTTGATCGTCGCCGTGCTGGCGCGCGGTGGCGGGGAGACGATCAGTCTGGATGAGCTGAAGGCCGCCCCGCTCGATATCGGCGACGCCGCCAAGGCCGTGGCCGACTGTCTCAGCCTTGGCAGCGCACCATGAACTGGGCGCTTGTCCTGCGCACCGGCCACGCCCTGGGGCTGGGGCCTGAACAGGTCTGGCGCCTGTCGCTGGTCGAATGGCGCGCCCTGACCGCCGCGAATGGCCAGGCCTCGCTCGACCGGGCCGGGTTGGAGGCACTGCGGTCCCGATTTCCTGATCTGAACAAGGAGGCAAAGCCATGACCTCATCCCGTCCTGACACCCCGTTGGATGATTTTGCCGACGGAGCCGGACAACGCGCTGCCGAGGCGCTGGAAACCGCTTTCGAGCGCGCCGGCAGCCGGATCGAGCAGGCGCTCGGCCGGGCGGCGCGGTCCGGCGAGGCGGACTTCTCGCGCATGACCGAGGCGATCCTCGCTGATCTGGCCCGACTGGCCACGCAGCAGGTGATCGAACGGCCGCTGGCCGGGCTGATCGACCGGGCGCTGGGGGCGATCACGCCGGATGGGGCGCGGGCCGAAGGCGGACCGGTGCAGCCGGGTGGCGCCTATCTGGTCGGTGAGCGCGGGCCGGAACTCTTCACCCCGGGCGTGGCCGGGCAGGTCAGCCCGTCGGGTGGTGGCGTTGGCAGCCAGTCCGTCCATATCCACCTGACCCTGCCGCCGGGATCAGGCGAGAGCAGCGAACGCGCCATTGCGCAATCGCGAGGCCGGATCGCCCGCTCGCTGGCGAGGGCGGTCGATGAGGGGAGGCGCTGGTCATGAGCGTGTTTCACGAGGTTCGTTTCCCCTTCTCTGTCTCGGTCGGTGCCAGCGGCGGCCCGGAGCGGCGCACCGGGATCGTGCCGCTGGTCTCCGGCCGCGAGCAACGCAATACGCCCTGGGCCGACAGTCGCCGTCGCTATGATGCCGGGCCGGGCGTGCGCTCGCTGAGCGACACCCACACGCTGATCGCATTCTACGAAGCGCGGCGCGGGCCATTGCACGGGTTTCGCTTTCGCGACCCGTTCGACAATCGCTCCGCGGCGCCGGACCAGGCCCCGGACCCGTCCGATCAATTGATCGGCACCGGCGACGGCACCGCGACCCAGTTCCAGCTGGTCAAGCATTATGAGAGTGGCGGCGAGGCGTGGACCCGCACCATCACCAAGCCGGTCGAGGGCTCGGTCCGGCTGGCCGTGGACGGGGAGGAAACGCTCGACTTCACGCTCGATCCCGCGAACGGGCTGGTCACCTTGGTCGATCCGCCGACGGCCGGGCAGGCGGTGACGGCGGGTTTTGCCTTTGACGTGCCGGTGCGTTTTGCCAGCGAGCGGCTCGATCTTGCCCTCGACGAGCCCGGTGCGGCGTCGGCGCTGTCCATCCCCCTGATCGAAATCAGACCCTGAACACGGCCCCGAAGACTGCCGGAGGTGATCATGAAAACCGTGCCTGTATCCATCCAGGCGGCGCTCGATGAGGGCGTCACCACCTTGTGCGACTGCTGGATCGTGACCCGCGCTGACGCGTCCCGTTTCGGCTTTGCCGATCATGACCGTGATCTGGAGTTTGAAGGCGTGACCTGCCGCGCCGGAAGTGGATTTGGTGGCAGCGACGTCGCGGCGGAAACCGGTCTGGCACCGGATCAGGGCGGCCTGGTCGGCGCACTCGATGATGAGGTCCTGCGCCGCGACGATCTGGAAGCCGGGGTCTGGTCCGGTGCGCGGGTCGAAAGCTGGCGCGTCGACTGGGCGAGCGATCCGCCGGTTGGCGTGAAGACCGGGCAGGGCGAGCTGGGCGAGATCCGCCGCGTCGATGGCCGCTTCGAGGCCGAGCTTCTGGGGCTGGTCCATCGTCTGGGCCGGGTCTGTGGCCGGGTCTTCGCCCGTCGCTGTGACGCGGTGCTGGGCGACGGGCGCTGCGGGGTCGATGCCGGTCACCCCGGTTTTGCGCTGGGCTGTGACCAGGCCCTCACCACCTGCCGCGACCGGTTTGCCAATGCGCTCAATTTTCGCGGCTTCCCGCACATGGTCGGCAATGATGTGCTGCAAGCCTCGCCGGCCAGCGAGCGGGTCCGCGATGGGGCGTCACGGGGGCTGGGCGGATGAGGCGGGGCAAGCGCGCCGTCGTCACGGCCCGTGGGCGGGCCCGTGTTCGGGCGCTGGCCGAAGCCCGGCGCTGGATCGGTACGCCCTACGGCCACCAGGCCAGTTGCCTGGGCGCCGGCTGTGACTGTCTGGGCCTCGTGCGCGGGATATGGCGGACGCTTTATGGCGACGAGCCGCAGACAGTTCCGCCCTATGGCCAAGACGTCGCCGGGACCCCCCTTGCCGCCGCACTGATGGCGGCAATCAGCGCTCATTTCATCGAAATCGACAGGACCAATCCGCGGCCTGGCGATGTCCTCCTGTTTGCTGACCGGCCGGGCGGGACGGCACGTCATTGCGCGGTGCTGTCGCAGCGCGACCGGATCATCCACGCCTATTGGCGGCGCAGCGTTGTTGAGACGGCACTCACACCCTGGTGGCGCCGCCGTCTGGTCGCCGCCTTCGCCTTTCCCGACCTGCCCCCTGCTGAACCCCGCGAGGAGATGACATGGCCCAACTTGTCCTGACCGCCGGACGTGTTGCCCTGGGTGCGGCCCGCGCGGCCCTGCCAACGCTGGGGCGGATTGCGGCCGGTGTCGCCATCAATTCGCTTCTGCCCGGACGCGAGGGGCCGCGCCTGCTGGAACTGCCGGTCCAGACATCCACCGATGGCGCCGCCATGCCGAAAGTCTGGGGCCGCGCCCGTCTGGCTGGTCAGGTGATCTGGGCGGCCCGTTTCACCGAGCACGCCCAGACTTCTGGTGGCGGCAAGTCCGGGCCGAAGGAGACCGGTTTTACCTATTCGCTCTCCTTCGCGGTCGGGCTGTGTGAAGGCGAGATTTCCGGTATCGGGCGGATCTGGGCCAATGGCGCGCTGCTCGACCCGTCTCGCTATCCAGTACGCTGGCATGCTGGCAGCGAGGACCAGCTGCCTGACCCGTTGATCACCGCCATTGAAGGGCCGGATGCGCCGGGTTTTCGCGGCACCGCTTATCTGGTGCTCGAAGACCTGCCGCTGGATGAATTCGGGCATCGCCTGCCCAACCTCTCCGTCGAGGTGTTTCGCGGGGTCGGGTCGGATGGGCTGGAACGGCAGGTGCGCGGGGTCAACCTGATCCCCGGCTGCGGCGAATTTGCGCTGAGCCCGGATCCGGTCATGCGGCTGGAAGGGCCGGGCGCCGAGACGCCGATCAATCGCAATAATGCCCGCGGGCTGAGTGATGTGCTGGCCGCGCTCGATGATCTGGAACGCGACCTGCCGGCCTGTCGCTCGATGCAGATCGTGCTGGCCTGGTTCGGTGATGATCTGCGCTGCGGGGAATGCCAGATCCGGCCCGGTGTCGAGGATCGCGACACCCAGACCCGCCCGACCCACTGGCGCGTCGCCGGGG
This sequence comes from Maricaulis sp., assembly GCF_034670125.1. GTDB lineage: Bacteria > Pseudomonadota > Alphaproteobacteria > Caulobacterales > Maricaulaceae > Maricaulis. The sequence goes on along the minus strand of NZ_JAXMOC010000008.1, from coordinate 114,859 downwards.
CGGACCGGGATGCCGCCTGGCTGGTCGGCCGGATCGATGACCGTCCCGTCTATGGCGGAACGCCGGATGATGCCGGTGTGGTGGCGCTTATCGGCGAACTCAAGGCGCGCGGTTTTGCGGTCACGCTCTACCCCTTCATCCTGATGGATATTGCCGATGGCAACGCCCTGCCGGATCCCGATGGCGGAACCGGCCAGCCCGCCTATCCATGGCGCGGACGCATCCGGCCGGAGGCCGGCGGTGTGGCCGCTCAGGTGGACGCGTTCTTCGGCACCGCAAAGGCGTCGGACTTCTCGGTCCATGGCGGCGCGGTCAGCTATACCGGCCCGGACGCGTGGCGCTATCGGCGTTTCATCCTGCATTGCGCCGCGCTGGCTTCAGCGGCGGGCGGGGTGGATGGTTTCCTGATCGGATCGGAAATGGTGGCACTGACCACCGCCGGGGCCAGTGAGGGCTATCCGGCGGTCGCGGCGCTGTGCGCGCTGGCGGCCGAGGCGCGCAGCCTGCTCGGCCCGGCGACCCGTCTGTCCTACGCGGCCGACTGGAGTGAGTATCACGGTCACCAGAGTGGCGGCGGGGCCAAGATATTCCATCTCGACCCGCTCTGGTCCCACCCGTCAATTGATGCCGTGGCGATCGATTTCTACATCCCGCTGGCCGATTGGCGCGACGGCACCGACCATCTCGACGCGGCGCTGGCTCCGGGGCCTCACGATGCCGCCTATCTGGCCAGTCACGTGACGGGCGGGGAGGGGTTTGACTGGTTTTACGCTGCACCTCAGGATCGCGACGCCCAGCTTCGCACGCCGATCAGCGATGCGGTGCATGGCGAGGCCTGGGTCTGGCGCTACAAGGATCTTGTCGGCTGGTGGTCGAACGCCCATCACGACCGGCCCGGCGGGGTGCGCAGCGCCAGCCCGACCGGCTGGGTGCCGGCCTCCAAACCCATTTGGCTGACCGAGATTGGCTGTCCCGCGGTCGACAAGGGCGCCAACCAGCCCAATGTCTTCATCGACCCGAAAAGCTCTGAAAGCGCGCCGCCGCACCATTCGACCGGCGTCCGCGACGACCTGATCCAGCGGCGCTATCTGGAAGTCCTGCTGGCGCACTGGGATGACCCATCCGTCAATCCGGTCTCGCCGCTTTATGGCGGCCCGATGGTCGAGCCGGACTGGACCCATGTCTGGGCCTTCGACGCGCGCCCCTGGCCGGACTTCCCCGCGCGCTCGGAGATCTGGTCGGACGGGGCAAATTGGCGGCTGGGCCACTGGCTCAATGGTCGCGCCGGCCTGGTCCCGGTCGCGCGGATCATCGACCAGCTTTGCGATAGTGCGGCGCTGGCCGAGCGCGATACCACCGCCGTACAGGATCTGGTCGCGGGCTATGTTGTTGACCGGCCGATGCCGGTCCGGGATGCGCTGGCGCCCTTGCTCGACTTGCTGGGTATCGGCGTCATCGAGGGCACCGATCATGTGCGTTTTGTCTCCGCCGGGGTGGAGAGCGGCGCCGATACCCTGACGCTCACCGGCCCGGTCGATACGGGCGAGGACAGCGTCACCCGTGTCCATCCCGCACCGCTGGACCTTGTCCGTGATGTCGCGCTGGGGTTTTACGATGATCGCGCCAGCTATCGCACCGGTCATGCCTCGGCGCGGGGCACGCTGGGGACGGTGACGACACGCTCCCTGATCGTGCCGGTCATCGCCGATGCCGACACCGCCCGCCGCTGGTGCGGCGACCACCTGCTGGCAGTTCACGCGCAGGCCGAGCGGCTCGATCTGGTCCTGCCGCCCGATTTCCTGGCGGTGGAGGTCGGCGACCGGATCACGGTCGAGGGAGTCACCTGGCAGGTCGGCGCTTTGGATGGCGATGCCGTGCGCACCGCCAATCTGCACCGTCCCACCGGACAGGCGCCCACCGTGTCGGCTGGTGAGACCGGCAGCGACATGCCATTGCCTGACACGCTCATGCGACCGGCGCTGGAAGTGCTCGACCTGCCGCTCCTGACCGGTGAAAGCCGGGAAGGGCCGGTGGTCGCGGCCTGGGCCAGGACCTGGCCGGGTGCCATTGATGTCTACCTGTTCGATCGTCACGCCGTGACCCTGACCCGCCCGGCGCGGATGGGGTGGCTGGTCGACGGCCTGCCGGCCGGTCCGGTTGGCCGCTGGGACCGGGCGCATGCCATGCACGTTGATCTGGATTGGGGCGCCCTGGACAGCACTGACCCGGACGGGGTTCTGGGCGGGGCCAACCGGCTCGCCGTCGAGGCCTTGCCCGGCCTCTGGGAGGTGATGGCTTTCAGTCAGGCCGAACTGCTGGCGCCCGGTCGCTATCGACTGACCGGTCTGTTGCGCGGTCTGGGCAATGGGGTATCGCGAGCCGCCGCCAGTGGTGCCCGTATCGTGGTGCTGGATGCGGCCTGTCAGGCGATGACCCTGGCCCCGCACGAGCGCGGCGTGCCGTTGGAACTGACGGCTGTCGCTGCCGGTTATCCAACCAGCGATGACGCCGCGACCCGGCGCGACGCGCCGCCGGTCGCCGCTGACCTGACACCACTGGCCCCGGTCCATCTGACGCTGGCCCGGACGACTGGTGTGCTGCGTGCCGACTGGATCCGCCAGACCCGCATCGGCGGCGATGACTGGTCGGCGCCGGATGTGCCGCTGGGGGAGGAAGCCGAGGCCTGGCAGGTCGAGCTTTTTGCCGCCGGTGTGGTGCACCAGCTGGACGATGTCACAAGCTCGGGCCTGACCCTTGCCGACAGCGAACTGGTCGCGGCGTTCGGGACGCTGCCGGATCATCTGACGGTCCGTGTGGCGCAACGATCGACGCGTGTCGGGCCGGGGTGGGCCGCAGAGGCTGAGGTCGATCTGTGAGCTGTGCTTTGATATCGGCTGCAAAGCCGCTTACATGATGCGTGGCCTTCAAGGCCAACAGGCTTTACCGGCAAGGCATGACGGGTATGGACGATCCCTACAAGACGCTCGGCGTCCCCAAAACGGCGAGCGCCGATGAAATCCGCAAGGCTTACCGCAAGCTGGCCAAGGAGCTGCACCCGGATTCCAATCCCGGCAATGCGGCGGCCGAGGAGCGTTTCAAGCACGTGTCGCAAGCCTTCAAACTGCTGTCTGACCCTGAAAAGCGGGCCGAGTATGACGCGGCCGCGCGAGCCGGCTTTCATCCCGGCATGGGCGGTATGGGCGGTATGGGTGGCATGGGCGGCGGTCCCGGTGGCAAGCCGTTCAACTTCCGCCAGTCGCGTCATCAGGGTCGCGGCGGGTTCGAGGACATCTTCTCCGACCTGTTCACCGATTTCGGCGGTCAGGGCGGCGGCGGGCGCCAGCGCCAGGCCCCGCGCAAGGGGGTTGATGTGCGCCAGACCGTGACCGTTGATTTCATGCAGGCGGCCCAGGGAGGCAAGCACCGGGTGACCCTGGCCGGTGGCCGCACGCTGGACGTGGCGGTTCCGTCCGGCGCCAGCGATGGCCAGGTGCTGCGCCTGCGCGGACAGGGCGAGGCATCGGCCATGGGCGGCGAGCCGGGCGATGCGTTGATCGAGATCCGGGTCGCCGAGCACAAATTCTTTTCGCGTTCGGGTGATGATGTGCGTCTTGAACTGCCCATCAGCCTCAAGGAAGCCGCGCTGGGTGCCAAGGTGCGGGTCCCGACCATCGACGGCGCTGTCGATGTGCGGGTGCCGCCTGGCTCCTCGACTGGCACACTGCTGCGCCTGCGCGGCAAGGGATTTGCCGGCAGCAAGGGCAAGCGCGGCGACCAGCTGGTCCGGCTGATGGTGGCGCTGCCGTCCGGCGATGAGGCGCTGAAGGCCTTCCTCGAGAAATGGTCGCCACCCGATGGCCATGACCCGCGCAAGGGTCTGCATTCGTGACGGTGATGTTTTGGTAGTATGTTGTTCAGCACGGGTTCAGGGGGAGCCCGTCAATGTGAGTGCCATGTTGAGAAACCTAGTGATCCTTGCTGGCGCCCTGAGCGTCTTCGCAGCCCCCGCCAGGGCCGACGGACTTGATCCGGCGGTCGTGGAGCCTGCCGGCTATGCCAGCCTGCAGGACCGTTACACGGCGCCTGAAGCCCGCGACGCCCGGCGTCAGGGTGATGTGGTGCCGGCCCTGCGTGTGATCTCCGAAGTGCGTCGCCGCTATCCGGGTGCCGATGTGCTCGATGCCGAGCTCGAGGGCGGTGGTTCACCGCGGTATGTGATCAAGATTCTCACCCGTGAGGGTCGCCGCGTGGATGTGGTTGCCGATGCCCGGACCGGGCAGATACTGTTTGAACGATAGGGGGATTGCATGCGCGCGCTTGTTGTTGAAGACGATCCGGATCTGAACCGCCAGCTTGGCCGGGCTCTCGAGGATGCCGGCTATGCCGTCGACGCTGCTGTCGATGGTGAGGACGGGCATTTCATGGGCGACACCGAACCCTATGACGTGGTGGTCCTGGACCTTGGCTTGCCCAAGATGGACGGCGTCACCGTTCTGGAGCGCTGGCGTCAGGCCGGGCGTGATTTTCCGGTCCTGATCCTGACCGCGCGCGATCGCTGGTCGGAAAAGGTGGCGGGCTTTGATGCCGGCGCCGATGACTATCTCACCAAGCCTTTCCACACCGAGGAATTGCTGGCCCGCATGCGCGCCCTGACGCGCCGCGCCGCCGGTCACACCACGGCGACGATCGAGTGCGGCGGCCTGTCCATCGACACACGCGGCGCCCGCGTCTTCATTGATGGCGCGCCGGTGAAGGTGACCTCGCACGAGTTTCGCATGTTGTCCTACCTGGCCCATCACCAGGACCGGGTGATCTCGCGCACCGAGCTGGTCGAGCATATTTACGACCAGGATTTCGACCGCGACAGCAATACGATCGAGGTCTTTGTCGGTCGTCTGCGCAAGAAGATCGGGACCGACCGGATCGAGACCGTGCGCGGGCTGGGCTATCGACTGGTTGATCCGGTGGCGCGCCCGGTTTCGTGAAGCGTCGCGCCTCCCTCGCTTTCAGGCTGTTTGCCGGCGCCGCCGCCTGGGCGCTGGCACTTCTGCTACTGGGCGCCATTGCCCTGACCACGCTCTACCAGCGCTCGGTCCTGCGCACGATGGACGACCGGCTGTCCAGTGTCGTCGAGGCGCTGGTCGCAGCCGCCGAGACCGATCCCGGTGGCGGCATCGTTCTGGCTCGCAGGCCCTCCGACCCGGCCTATGACCGGGTCTTCTCCGGCCGCTACTGGCAGATATTCGATGGCCCGACCATGGAGGGCGGCGGACACCAGGCCCTGGTCGTGTCCCGGTCCCTCTGGGATGAAACCCTGTCACCGCCGGAAGCCCTGATGACCTCCCTGCTGGCCAGTCCCGGCCAGGTGATGTCCTTCGACACCAAGGGCCCCAGTGGCGAACCCTTGCGCCTGACCGCGCAGGCGGTGCAGCTGCCGGCCCGTCCGGATCTGGTCATCATGATGGCGGCCGAGGATCGCGAGGCCGCAGACCGCGATGTGCGCAATTTCGCCATGACCTCCGGCATCATGTTTCTCGGCTTTGCCACGGCCATTGCGGCCGGTGTCTTCTTTCAGGTCCGCATCGGCCTGGCGCCGGTGTTGCGCATGCGCACCCGCGTTGCCGAAGTGCGCGAAGGCAATCAGGAGCGCGTCGATGGCGAGTTTCCGGTCGAACTCCAGCCCCTGGCCGATGAACTCAACGCCATGCTCGATCATTCCCGCGAGCTGGTCGAACGGTCCCGCACCCATGTCGGCAATCTCGCCCACGCCCTGAAAACACCCATCGCCGTTCTGACCAATGAGGCGCGCACCTCCGATGGCGCTCTCGCCGAGCTGGTCCAGCGCCAGACCGGGGTCATGACCGCACAGGTCGAACACCATTTGCGCCGCGCCCGGGCGGCGGCCCATGCCAAGGCGGTCGGCGCGCGGACACCAGTGGCCCCGACGGTGGGAGATCTGTCGCGGACGCTGGAGAAGATCAACGCGGCGCGGGGCATCCGCATCACGTTCGAGGCCGAGGAGGGCCTCAATTTCAAGGGTGAGCGTCAGGACCTTGAAGAGATGATTGGCAATCTGATGGACAATGCCTGCAAGTGGTCGGGCGGCGAGGTCCATGTCGTGGCCCGGCGGACGGGCGCGCGGGAACTGGCGGTCATCATCGAAGACGACGGCCCCGGCCTTGCCCCGCAGGAGTGCGAAGCGGCCTTGCAGCGCGGGGTCCGGCTGGACGAACAGGCCCCGGGCTCGGGTCTTGGCCTGGCCATTGTTTCGGACCTGGCCAAGGCCTATGGTGGAGAGCTCAGCCTGTCGAGATCAGAACTCGGCGGCCTGGCGGCCCGTATTGGTCTTCCCGCGACTGCTCGCTAAGTGCTCATTAACCCAAGTCGTTGAAGACTAGGGTTAGCAAAAGACTGTGTATTCTGGATCATGGCCAATCTCTCGCCTTCTCAGCGAGCCAAACTCGAAGCGCTGTGGCGAAGCATGCCCGAGAAAATGCGGGCGGCATTGCGAGCCACAACCAAGGCGGCCGCTGCGAGTGATCCAGCGTCGGCGGCGCTCGACACCATTTTTTCGGAGCTTGAAGACGCCCTTCGTTCGCCGGCCGGTGACCTGGCGAAGGCCTATGTGCTGTCTCCGTTGCGGCCACTGGTCGGTGATTCCGCGCTCATACCGCCGTCCCGCTTCCGCTTTTCCGCCGAGGACCTGTCCAAGATCTGGGGCTGGATGGGCCGGCACCTCGCCAAGGACATGGTCGAAGCCGCCAAGAAGTGCAAATGCCCGGAGCGGGATCCGATCTGGTTCGATTTCCAGCGCCAGGCCGGCGCAGCGCTTGCCGATGCTGTGCACAAGGCGGATCGCGTCCCCAAGGACATGACAGCGCTGCTCAAGCGCTTCGGCAGTGAAGGCCGGGCGATGTTGAGCGACGCCATCGTCCTGCTGAACAATAATGAGCAGATATCCGCCGCGATGGCCCAATTGCCGACGCGGATCGACGACTATGACGATGATCTGACCCTTATCACCAAGAATCTGCACGAGGAGATGGTGGAGAGCAATTCCGAGGCGGCATTGTGGATCCTGCTGCTCACCATGGGCCGGCTGGAAAGTCCCTGGCAGATCTTCCGGGTGGTCCGGCGGATCGGGCGACGTGATGACGACCTGGTCGTTCAAAAAACCGAGCTGGCCGCGGTCGGGGATGCTGTTCTGGGCGATACCGGCTATTTCGCCGCCCGTCTCAAACAACCACCCCAGACCCTGGAAGAGGCGAAAGCCTGTTTCCAGCTTTTCGACCGTTTCGTCGCGTTTTCGACCGGCATGACGGCCGAATTCGGCATCCGCAAGGACGGACGCTGGGGGCGCTCGCTGTTCGGCTTGCGGGCCGAGGCCTCAACCAATGTGGAAAAGATCCTGGCGAAAGTGCCCCTGGCGCTCGATGCCGGCCTGCCGGAACCGCGGCGGGGCCGTACCGGTCGGGTCATACCGGCCCAGATCCCGCCGGCCGCCGCCGTCGACAAGGCCGAAGGGCTGCTCTACTTCCTTGGCCGGTGCCGGGAACACGCAACGGCCGCGGCGATCGCCTCGACCCAGAAGCGCATCGCCGATGCGGCGGAGAAGCGCATGCAGGAGGCCGGCGAGATGCTGGTCGATCTGGTTGCCTCCAGTGAGGGCCAGAACCGGACCACAGCCAGCGACGGGCTCGACATCACCATCCGCCTGCTCGAAAGCGCCGGACACGACGAAGCCGCCTCCCTGTTGCGCCGCCGCGGGGTTGCCGCCGCCGCGGCATAGCGTCCCGGCTGCACCTGTCTGCCTTGCGTTGCCGGGCCGTGCGACATAGGTCGAAACCATGGACAGATCACCGCCAATCCCCAAAGCCCCGGCCCCTGTGGCCCTGGAAAATCGCGCCAGCGATCACGGTCGCCTGTACTCGCCCAGTGCCGCACGCAATCGCGACGCGATCGCGACGGTTCTCGCCCGGGTCCTGCCGACCGGGGCGTCGGTGCTGGAAATCGGATCGGGGACCGGCGAGCATGCGGTGGCCGCGTGCCAGATCCGGCCGGACCTGATCTGGCAGCCCAGCGATCCCGATGCGGCATCCCGCGACAGTCAGGCCGCCTGGGCCGGCGAGGCGGGCGGCGCGATCCGTCCGCCGCTCGAGATCGATCTGCTGCGTCAGGAAACCTGTGCCACCATTGACGGCTTCGACGCGCTGGTGTGCATGAATGTCATCCATATCGCGCCGTGGGCGGTCGCCGAAGCGCTGGCGGCATTGGCCCAAAGCCGGTTGCGGCCGGGCGGGCGTGTTGTCCTGTACGGCCCCTATCTGCTCGGCGACGAAACCGCACCGTCAAACCTGGCCTTCGACGCATCGCTCAAGTCGCGCAATCCGGCGTGGGGCGTGCGTGCACTCGACGCCGTCGTGTCCCTGTTGGCGGCGCACGACCTGGCCCTGGTCGAGCGCGTCGACATGCCGGCCAACAATCTCATGCTCGTTTTCAAACGCCGGGAGCCGGAATGATGCGGCATCGCAATCGACGTCTCGCCACCATCGCCGCATCGGCGACTGTGCTCGTGATCGCGGTCGCACTGGGTCTGGTGGCCCTGCGCAGCGCCGTGGTCTTCTTCTATTCGCCCAGCGAGATCGCGGCGGAGCACCCCGGCGTCGAGGCCCGTATCCGGGTCGGCGGCCTGGTACTGGAGGAGTCGGTTGCAGAGGCTGCCAATGGCGCCACCCGCTTTGTGATCACCGACCGGGTCGAGAACGTGCAGGTGGAATATGCCGGCCTGCTGCCCGATCTGTTCCGCGAAGGCCAGGGGGTGGTGGTCGAGGGCCGGTTCGCCGGCGACGGAGTCTTGCAGGCGAGCACGGTGCTGGCCAAGCATGACGAGACCTATATGCCGCCGGAAGTCGCCGAGGCGCTTCGCGAGGCCGGCGTCTGGCAGGGGGAGGGCGACGCCCAATCCGCAGCCGGAGGCACCGATCGCCGCTGAGACCGGTCGTCGCGCTCAAGCTCTTGTGTCTTGCACCCGTTCGTGGACGCCTTACCTGCAGACCCATTGATGGAGGCAGGAAATGGCACAATCCCGACGTATTGAATTTGCAGGCGCCCTTGGCGAGACGCTCGCGGCACGGCTGGAACTGCCGCACGGCCAACCCCGCGCCTTTGCCCTGTTCGCGCATTGTTTCTCCTGTTCCAAGGACATTCTGGCGGCGAGCCGGATCGCTCGCCGGCTGACCGGCTCGGGTTTCGCCGTCCTGCGTTTCGACTTCACCGGCCTGGGCCAGTCGGACGGCGACTTCGCCAATACCAACTTCTCCTCGAACATCGCTGATCTGATCGCTGCGGCCGACTATCTGGACGCGGAATACGAGGCGCCGGCCCTGTTGATCGGGCACTCGCTGGGCGGTGCGGCGGTTATCGCGGCGGCTGGCAAATTGCCCTCGGTGCGCGCCGTGGCCACGATCGGGGCACCGGCCGATGCGGCGCATGTGACACAGCAGTTCGCGGCTGACCTGGCCGCTATCGAGCGCGATGGTGTGGCCCGGGTGGAGCTGGCCGGTCGTCCCTTCACGCTCAAAAAGCAATTCCTCGATGATATCGCCGACCACAAGGTGGAGGACGCCGCGGCGGGGCTGCGTCGGCCGCTCCTGCTCTTGCACGCGCCGACCGACGCCATTGTCGGGATCGACAATGCGTCGCGGCTGTTCCAGGCCGCGAAACACCCCAAGAGCTTTGTCAGTCTGGACGATGCCGACCATCTGCTTGGCGACGTGAAGGACGCGCTCTACGCCGCCGATACCATCGCCGCCTGGGCCGGGCGATACGTGCCCGAGGCCCGGTCCGAGCCGCCTGCTGCCGCGGGTGAGAGCGTCGTTGTGGTACGGGAGACCGGCGGCGGCCGGTTCGAGAACCATGTCGTTGTTGGCGACCATGTGATGCTGGCCGACGAGCCCGCCTCAGTCGGTGGCCTCGATGCCGGTCCGTCGCCCTATGGCTATCTCAGTGCCGCACTCGGCGCCTGCACCTCGATGACGCTGCGCATGTATGCCAACCGCAAGGGCCTGCCGCTGGACCGGGTCACGGTCAGCACCGGCCATCACAAGGGCCATGCCGAGGATTGCGCCGACTGTGTCGATGGGCAGGAGCGCCATGTCGATATCTTCGAGCGTGAGATCACGCTGGAGGGTGAGCTTGATGGCGATCAGAAGGCCCGGCTTCTGGAGATCGCCGACAAATGCCCGGTCCACCGGACCCTGCACAGCCCGGTGGTGGTGCGGACCCGGTTGAAAGATGACGGGTAAGTTACCATCTGTAATGTTATTGTAATGTTTGAGACAGGCGGGGTTTAGTCCCGCCGCGTGAAGTTGAACCCCTAATCGCAATGGAAAGGTCGTCGACACTCATGATTTCGGTTGATCGCATACGCCGCCTCGGCGGAGTTTCGCTCCTTGTGCTGTCCGCGCTGGCAGCAGGAAGTCTCCTGGATCGCTCGATGGGCGAGGCCTATGCCGTCCAGTCGTCCGAGGCACCGCCGCTCGCCGCGGCCGTGCCGGCCGGTGCGCCCCTGTCATTCGCCGACCTGATCGAAACCGTCAGTCCTTCAGTGGTCACGGTGCAGGTCAGCGGGCTGGTTGAAAACGCACCCTTCGGCAATTCCGGTCCGGATCTCGACAATCTCCCGCCGCAAATGCGCGAGTGGATGGAGCGCCAGTTTGGCGGCCAGCGGCAGATGCCGCAGCCGCAACCGCGCCAGTCGCTGGGCTCGGGCTTCTTCATTTCGGCTGACGGATACCTGGTCACCAACCACCACGTGGTGGCAGATGCCGACGAGATCACCATCGGCACGGCCGAGGGCGAGGAATTCCCGGCCCGTGTCATCGGCACCGATCCGCAGACCGACCTGGCTCTGCTGAAGGTCGACGGCGAGGACGACTTCCCCTTTGTCCGGCTCGAAGAAAATCCCAATTACCGGGTCGGTGACTGGGTCGTCGCGGTCGGCAATCCGTTCGGTCTCGGCGGAACCGCCACGGCGGGCATCATCTCGGCCATCGGACGCCCGATCGGCAATTCCACCTATAACGACTTCATCCAGACCGACGCCTCGATCAATCGCGGCAATTCCGGTGGTCCGACCTTTGACCTCAATGGCAATGTGATCGGGGTGAACTCGCAGATCTTCTCGCCGTCCGGCGGCAATGTCGGCATCGGTTTCGCCATCCCGTCCGACGTCGCGGCCCGTATCATCGCCGACCTGCGCGATGATGGCCGGGTGGCGCGTGGCTGGCTGGGTGTGTCGATCCAGAATGTCACGGACGACATTGCCGAGGCACTCGGACTTGAAAATACCACCGGGGCCATCATCAGCTCGATCGTCGAAGGTGGTCCCGCAGACCGCGCCGGTTTCGAGCGCGAGGATGTGGTGCTGGAAATCGACGGCGAGGCCGTCGACGGCTCCCGCGACCTGACCCGCCGCGTCGGCAATATCCAGGCCGGCGACGACGTCCGCTTCCTGGTACTGCGTGACGGCCGCGAGCGGACCATCCGCGCCACCCTGGGCGACCGCCCGGGCGAGGAGCAACTGGCCAGCATGAGCAGTGTCGATGCCGCTCCGGCGCGGACCACGGTGTTTGGCATGTCGATGGCGCCGCTCGCCGAGGAGGACCGTGAAGTCCGCGGCCTTGGCGCCGATGTCAGCGGGGTCGTGGTCGATGAACTGGAACCCGGCAGCGAGGCTGCCCGCAAGGGTGTCCAGGTCGGTGACATCATCCTGGAAGCCGGCGGCGATGCCGTCGACAGTGCGGAGGCGCTGCGCGCCATCGCCGATGAGGCCCGTGAAGACGGCCGCAGCGCCATCCTGCTGCTGGTCGAGGGACGTGGCGGTCAACGCTATGTTGCCCTGCAACTCGGCTCTGCCGACTAGAGAAAAGGAGATCGGGGTGCGCATTCTGATCGTTGAAGACGACCGCGAAGCGGCCAGCTATATCCGCAAGGGCCTTCGCGAAAGTGGCCATGTGGCCGACCATGCCGGCGACGGTGAGGAGGGTCTGGAAATGGCCCGCGCCGCGGAATACGACGTGCTCGTCGTCGACCGCATGATGCCGCGCATGGACGGTCTGTCGATGGTCGCAGCCCTGCGGGCCGACGATGATCGCACCCCGGTCCTCATTCTCTCCGCGCTCGGCGAGGTCGATGACCGTGTCGAGGGGCTCAAGGCCGGCGGCGATGACTATCTCGTCAAACCCTATGCCTTCGCCGAGCTGCTGGCCCGCGTCGAGGCCCTGGCCCGTCGCCGTGATCCGGACACGGTCCGCACCAAGCTGGTGGTCGGTGATCTGGAGATGGATCTTCTGGCCCGCACCGTGGTGCGCGAGGGCGAGGACATCCTGTTGCAGCCGCGCGAATTCCGTCTGCTCGAATTCCTGATGAAGCATTCCGGCCAGGTGGTGACCCGGACCATGCTGCTGGAAAAGGTCTGGGACTATCATTTCGACCCCCAGACCAACGTCATTGATGTGCACATTTCACGTCTGCGCTCGAAGATCGACAAACCCTTCCCGCGCTCGCTGCTGCACACCGTGCGCGGAGCCGGCTACCGCCTTCAGGCCTGATCCGGCATGACGGCGCGCGGTGCCGCCTTTCTCAGGACAACGGCCTTCCGGCAGACGCTTCTGTCGGCGGCCCTGTTCGCCCTGTCGAGCTTCGTTACGCTGGGCTTTGTCTATGCGGCGTCGGCCGGCATGGTGCTGCGCCGTGCCGACATGTCGATCAACGAGGAAGTCGTCGCCCTTGATGCCAGCTTCCAGGCGGGCGGGATCCGGACCGTCAATCGCTACATCCTGGAACGGACCGTCGGCGGCGGTGCCGATTATCTCTATCTGCTCGTGCATCCGACCGGGCGCAGCCTGTCCGGCAATCTGACCTATCTGCCCGATGTCCAGCCCGATGATGAGGGCCGGGTCCAGTTCACCTATAGACGTCCGGCCGCCGGTGACAATGATGGCGAGGACGGCAAGGACGACCGCACCGCACGCGGCCGCATCATCGAACTGCCCTCGGGCTACCGGCTTTATGTCGGTCTCGACGTGGATGAGGAAACACGCCTCATCTCGCGCATGCTCAACACCATCCTGGCGGCCTCGGCGCTGGCACTGGCGCTGGGTGTCGCGACCGGGATTTTCGTCAGCCGACGTTTCGTGCGCCGTCTCGACCGGATCAATACCGTCGCCCGGCGGGTCAAGGCGGGTGACTTGCAACCGCGGGCACCGCGCAATTTCACCGGCGATGAGCTGGACGAATTGTCCGAGAACTTCAACAACATGCTCGACCGGGTTGAGGCGCTGATGCACCGCATGCGCCACACCGGTGACAGTATCGCCCACGATTTGCGAACCCCGCTGACCCGCATGCGCAACCGCCTCGACGAGGCCCTGCGCGACGATGCGGACCCCGGCTCGCGCGAACAGGCGCTGGAGCGCGCCGTCGCCGACACTGACGAGCTGCTGGGCATTTTCAACGCCATCCTGTCGCTGTCGCGCCTGGAGGCGGGCGAAAGCCGGGCCTCGATCCAGCGCCTCGATCCAGCCGACATTGCCGCCGACCTGGCCGAGCTCTACGAGCCGGTCTGCGAGGACGAGGGACTGGCCTTCAACAGCGAAATCCAGGCCGGCCTGTCGATGTTGGGCGATCGGGGCCTGCTGTCCCAGGCGCTCGCCAATATTCTCGACAATGCGGTCAAATACACCCCGGCCGGCGAGGCCGTGACGCTGCGCCTGCGCGAGACCGGGGACGGCCGGATCGAGTTCTCGGTCACCGATACCGGGCCGGGTATTCCGGCCGCCGACCGGGATCGTGTGACCCAGCGTTTCGTGCGGCTGGACAATTCCCGGACCCAACCCGGATCGGGACTTGGACTGTCGCTCGTCCAGGCCATTGTCGATGTGCACAATGGTGAGTTCGAACTGGCCGAAGGGCCCGGCGTCGTGTCCGGTGGCCATGGCCCCGGCCTGCGCGCCTCGCTGTGCTTTCCCAAGGCGCACGCCGACAGCTAGTCGGGCCATGTGTGCCACGTCGATTTATTTCGCGCTGGAGACCTTCACCTGACGGGCGGATCGGGTCAGTTTGCGTGTCATGACAGACCCCGCCGCGACTCCGGACCGTGTACTGCCTGCGGGACTGACCGCCCTGCCAGGCCGGGCGCCGGGGGCAGCGGCGCATGTCCTCGCAGCGCTGCCGGAGGCGGTCCGTACGTCGATCAATCCGGCTGCAGGCTTTCTGGATACCGTGTTTGCGGCGGCGCCCTATCTGGCCCGGTTGGCCCAGCGCCGCCCGCAAACGCTGCAAGCCTGCATGTCGCAGACGCCGGACGCCCTGGTGGCTTCGATTGTCGCCGACCTGCACCGGGCCGCTGCCGGGGCGGCCGATATCCCGGCGCTCGATCTTGCCCTGCGTGCCGCCAAGAGCGATGCCCATCTGGTCACGGCGATGGCTGACCTGGCGGGTGTTTGGGACGTGCAGGCGGTCACCCGGGCGATGACAGGGGTGGCAGATGCTGCCCTGCAGGCGTCGCTGCATGCCCATGTCCGCTTCCAGGCGGAGCGGGGGCGTGTCCATCCTGTCGCCGACCCCGATAATCCATTGCCGGGCGTGGTGCTGCTGGCACTCGGCAAGATGGGGACCGGCGATCTCAATTATTCCTCCGATATCGATCTCGTCGCGGTCTATGACCCTGACGACCTGTCCCTGCCTGACAGCGAAGAACCACGAAAGCGCCTTCCGCGCCTGATTCAGGCGGTGGTGAAATCGCTCCAGGACGTCACCGCCGACGGCTTTGTCTTCCGGGTTGATCTGCGTCTGCGTCCGGATCCGGGAGCAACGCCGGTCATCATCTCGACCGAGGCCGCCCTCAATTACTACGAGGGGCTGGGCCAGACCTGGGAACGCGCGGCCTGGATCAAGGCCCGCGCCAGCGCCGGTGACCGCGAGGCCGCGGTCCGTTTTCTCCAGCACATGCAGCCCTTCATCTGGCGCCGCTCGCTGGACTATGCGGCCATTGACGACATCCGCGGCCTCGCCCGCCAGATCCAGACTGTCGGGCGGCGCGCCGAAATACGTCCGGCCGGGCATGACCTGAAACTGGGCCGCGGTGGCATTCGCGAGATCGAGTTCTACGCCCAGATCCCGCAGCTGGTCTTTGGTGGCCGGGACGAGCGGGTCCGTGAACCGTCGACGCTGGCGGCGCTGGAGGCGCTGGCCGGGACCGGTGCGGTTGAGCCGGACGTGGTGGCGGCCCTGTCGCGGGATTATCGCGACCTGCGCAGCTGGGAACACCGGATCCAGATGCGCCAGGATGAGCCGAGCCAGACCGTGCCGCTGGACGCAACTGACCGGGCCGATCTCGCCGCGCTGTCGGGTTTTGCCAAGGTGGCGGATTTCGAGACTGCGGTGGTAGCCTGTCTGCAACGGGTGCACGGCCATTTCTCCGACCAGTTCGAGGGTGACGAACCGCTGGCTTCGGCGGCAGGCTCGCTGATCCTGACCGGGGTCGAGCCGACACCGGACACCATCACGACATTGCAGACATTGGGTTTTTCTCAACCCGCCTCGGTCTGGGCGACGCTGAATGGTTGGGCGGGTGGCCGGGTGAGGGCGGTCAGGTCCAGTCGCGCGCGGACCCTGTTCGCCCGCATTGCGCCGCAACTGGTGGACCGCATGTCGGCGACCGGCGAGCCGGATGCAGCGATGACCCGCTTTGCCGCCTTTTTCGAAAATCTGCCCATGGGTGTGCAGCCGCTGTCGCTCCTGTCCAATGAGCCGGGACTGGCTGCCGACCTGATCGGCATCCTCACCCTGGCACCCCGCCTGGCTGCCGACCTCGCACGCCGGCCGGCCCTGCTGGACGCCATGCTCGATGACCGGTTCTCGGTCCCGTTGGCGCAGGACCCGGCGGACAGTTTCAGCAAGGTGCTCGAGGAGGCATTGGGCCGGGCCGGAGGATATGAGGACCGCCTCAATTCGGCGCGGCGCCGGGTCCGCGAAGAGCGGTTCCGGATCGGCACCCAGATCCTCAAGGGCATGGCCACGGCGCAAACCGCCGGCGCAGCCTTCTCGGCGATGGCCGATGCCAGCCTGGCGGCGATGGCCCGCGCGGCGCAGGACGAGACAGAACGCCGTTTCGGGCCCATGCCCGGTGAGGGCGTGATCCTGGGCATGGGCAAGCTGGGAGGCCGCGAGTTGGCGGCCGACAGCGATCTGGACATCATGATCATTTACGAGGGCGACGAGACCGCCCCGGCCTGGTTCGGCCGCTTTGCCACCCGCCTGATCAGCGCCCTGTCGGCCCCCACCGAAGAGGGCGAGCTCTATACGGTCGACATGCAGTTGCGGCCGTCCGGCAAGGCCGGGCCGGTCGCGGTGTCGCTGTCCCGCTTCGACAGCTATTATCCTCACGAGGCCTGGACCTGGGAGATGATGGCGCTGACACGGGCCCGCATCATTGCCGGTGACGGACCGCTCGCAACTGCCGTCGAGGCCTCGTTCGACCGCGCCCTGCGCCGACCACGCGACGCCAGGGGCGTGCGCGAGGATGCGCGCGCGATGCGCCAGAAGCTGGCCGAGGCCAAACCACCGACGTCGGGCTGGGATCTCAAGGCGCGCCCGGGCGGCCTGCAGGATATCGAGTTCATCGCCCAGACCCTGCAGCTCATTCATGCCGACAGGGAGGATGTGGTCCGGGCCTCGACCGGCGATGCACTTCAGGCCCTGGGACAGGCGGATGTCCTGCCGCCGGGCGAGGTGATGTTGCTGACCGAAACCCTGCAATTGCAGCTCGGCGTGCTGCAGATGATCCGCTGCGCCCACGGGTCCGGTTTCGATCCGTCCCAGGCAAGCAGTGGATTTGCGACCCGGCTGGCCGAGCTGGCCGGCTGCCGGAACATCGACGCGCTGGAAGCGGAGTTGGACCGGCGCATGGAGACCGTTCGGACGGTATTCGAGCGCCGGGTCGGAAAAATGTGACACAGTGGCGACGGAAAGCCGCGTCAGCCCCGTTCTATCTGTAGCGAGGCTATGAACGACAAGGACGACGTCATGAAACCTTACAAACTGATTGTACTGATGAGCACATCCTGCCTGATGCTGGCCGGGGCTGCGGCCCAGGCCCAGGGCCACGGTGGACATCACCGTGGAGAGCGGGCTGGCGGACAGGGTGGTGGCGCCGCGATGCGGGCCGTCATGATGCTGCGCGCGGCAGATGCCAATGGCGACAATTCAATCACCCGGGCCGAAGTCGATTCCCTCCAGGGCGAAATGTTTGCCTGGATGGACCGCAATGGCGACGGGTATCTCGACGAGGCTGACCAGTCCCCGGTCCGCCAGCGCCTGCGGGCCATCCATGAAGCCGAAGCCGAAGATGGTGACGGCCATGGCGGCATGCGGGGCCGTGGACAGGGCCGTCGGGGTGGTGAAGGCCGCCGCGGCGGACCGGATGGTGAAGGTCCGGGCCGGCATTTCGATGCCGACGAGGACGGCCGAATCTCCCGCGCCGAATTCCTCGGTGGTGAAAACCGCCTGTTCGAGATGCTCGATACCGACGGGGATGACGTGATCACGCCGGACGAGCTGGACGCCGCATCGGAAAGGCGTCAGGAACGCCGTGAGGAACGTCGCCGGTGGTGGCGGAACTAGCGGTTTCGCGCATGTTTGACGGACACGGCATGAAAACAGATGAACCGGCTGAAGCCGGACCCATCTCGGGCCGTGTCCGCGAACACCCGTCGGTCGGGACGTCGGCCATGGCCGACGTCCGGGCGGCGGAAGACAGGTTGATGACGCGCATCGGGGCGGGCGACCGCGACGCGGCGCGCGAGCTGATGGCAGCCAATATGAGCCGGATCATCGGCCTCGCCCGGCGCACGCTGGGTGACCCGATGGAAGCCGAGGACGTGGCCCAGGAAACCTTCCTGCGCGTCTGGAATGCGGCCGGCCGCTGGCAATCGGGTCAGGCCCGTGTGTCCAGCTGGGTGTGCCGGATTGCGCTGAACCTCTGCTACGACCGCCTGCGCAAGCGGCGGGAAGTCCTGACCGACACCCTGCCGGACCGGGCCGATGACGCGCCGGGGCAGGACGTGCGGATGGAACGGTCGGAAAGTGGCAGCCGGGTCGCCAGCGCAGTCCGGGCATTGCCGGACCGTCAGCGCCAGGCGCTCGAGCTGGTCCACTTTCAGGAGTTGAGCAATATCGAGGCGGCGGCGATCATGTCGGTGAGTGTGGACGCCCTGGAATCCCTGCTGGCGCGCGGTCGCCGCAAGCTCAAGACGGTTTTGCTGGGCGATGCGCCGGATCTGATCGCCAGCTATTCACGCGGTGGTGACACCAAGTACGGTGACGAATGATGACTGAGGAACGCTTTTACCAAATTCTCGAGGCCTATGGTGCCGATCCGGCGCATTGGCCCCCGGCCGAGCGCGATGAGGCGCAGTGCTTCGCGCAGGCGCGCCCGGATCTGGTGGCCCTGGTGATCGACGACGAGAGGGCGCTGGATGCGTTGCTGGACCGTCTGGTCGAGCCGGCGCCGGACACCGCCTTGCTCGAACGCCGCCTGCTGGCCCGCCTGCCGCGCCCGGCGCTGCCGGACTGGACCGTGCCATCGGCAGTCGCTGCCGCACTTGTTCTGGGCGTTTGCCTTGGCTTTGCCAGCGGTGCTGTGATGGGGCCGACTGACGATCTGGACGCGATCTATGCGGACGCCTTTACCGGCTATGAGCAGGATTGGGTGGACTGGCTGGGAGACGACGCATGAGACCGGCCTTGCCCTGGATCATTGCCCTTGTCGGCTCTGTGCTGATCAATGGTGCCTTGGTTGGCTATCTTGTCCATCACTCCGCCGATGGACCGCGCTGGCAATCTGAGCGCCCCTCTCCGGAGGGGGCCAATCGTCGTGGCGGGCCGGGCGGGCGCCAGGGCTTTGACCTGAGAGGCTTCGTCGAGGCGCTGCCCGAGGAGGCCCGGACCGAAGCCCGCAATCGCTTGCGGGCGACATTCTCCGAGATGCGCGGCGTTGGGTTCGAGGTCGTCGAGACCCGCCGGGAACTGAATGCGCTGCTGGTGGCAGAAGAGTTCGATGCCGAAGCTGTCGCTGACGTGATGGCTCGGATGCACGCCAGCCAGCGCGCCGTCGAGATGCGGATCGAAGCGGTTGTGCTGGAAGTGGTTGCCGGGCTGGACGCCGAAACCCGGGCCGCCGCCCTGCAGGCCGGTCGGGAGCGGATGGGTCGCCACGGACCGCCGCGTGACCGCCGCGAGGGCCCGCCACAGCCGCAGAACTAGCGCTGCCTATTCGCCGGCCGCCAGGCGCGCCGGCGTTGGGCTGTCCACGAAATCATCATCTACGTCAAAGCCGCCATCGGTCGGCAGGTCGGCGGACAGGCCGAGCGGGGCCTGGGTGTCGATACCATCGTCGGCCAGGTCGGCGTCGTCGCCAAGGGCCGCCTCTGTCACCTTGCGGATGGCATCGCGCGGGATCGGCTGGTCCTGGCTGATCGGCAGCACAATCGAGACGGTGGTGCCTTCGCCCAGGACCGAGTCGATCGACAGGGTGCCGCCGTGCAGCTCGATCAGGGATTTGGACAGGGCCAGGCCGAGGCCGGAACCCTGGAAGCTCTTGGAGTGCTGGCTTTCGATCTGCTCGAACGGGCGCCCGAGGCGGGGCAGGTCATCCTTGGCGATGCCGATGCCCGTGTCCGACACCTGGAAGGCGACACCGAGACCGGACAGGAAGCCGCGTACCGTCACCCGGCCCCCTTCCGGCGTGAATTTCACTGCGTTGGAGACCAGGTTGATCATCACCTGTTTGAAGGCCCGCGGATCGACCTCGATCTCGGGCAGGTCGGACACATCGGCGCGCAGCTTCAACCGCTTTTCCTCGGCCCGGCCGCGGACAATACGGATGCTCTGCTCGACCAGCTCGCTGGCATCGGTCGGCTCGGGTTGGAGCTGCATCTTGCCGGCTTCGATCTTCGACATGTCCAGAATGTCGTTGATCAGCTCCAGCAGGTGCCGGCCCGAGGACAGGATGTCCTTCATGTAGCCGACATAGCGATCATCGCCGAGCGGACCGAACATTTCCTGCATCATGATTTCGGAGAAACCGTTGATGGCGTTGAGGGGCGTGCGCAGTTCGTGGCTCATGTTGGCGAGGAATTCCGATTTCGAGCGATTGGCTTCCTCGGCCCGGATCTTCTCTTCCTCGTATTTCTTGGCCAGGTCGGCGATACGGGCTTGTGAGCGTTTGACGTCGTCGACGGTCTTGCGCAGCTGGGCCTCGTTCTCGGTGAGGGCGGCCTCGTGATGCTTGAGATCGGTGATGTCGGCACCGACCGAGACCAGGCCGCCATCGGCAGTCGGGCGGTCGGAATAGTGCAGCCAGCGGCCATTTGACAGCTCGATCTCGTAGGCAACCTTGCTGTCGGTGCCGCCATGGACCGTCTTGATGGCGCGGGCGGCTGCTTGCTCAACGGCCTGGTAGCTCATGCCGGGCTTGAGCATGCCATCGGTGAAGTCGAACAGGTCGCGAAACTTGCGGTTCCACAGGACCAGGCGCTGACGGCTGTCCCACAGCACGAAACTTTCCGACATCGACTCAAGCGCCGCGCGCAGGCGGTTTTCGGCCGCGGCGACCCGGGCCTGAGCGCCCTTGCGCTCGGTGATGTCGATGGCGACGCCGACGATGCGGGTATGATTGACCTCGCCGCCTGGCAGGATGCGTCCGCGCATCTGCAACCAGACCGGGGCCCGTGCCGCGAGCACTTCATGGTCCACTTCCGCACCCGCCGGCGCGCTGCGCATGGCGGCGCGCAGGCGCTCGCGATCGGGCTTGGAGAAGAGTTGCAGGAATTGCTGGCCGGTACATTCCGTCGCCGCCTCAAGGCCGAGAATGCGGGCGAGGCTGTCGGTGACAAAAACGGTGTCGGCCTCCGGATTCCAGTCCCATACACCACAGCGGGCGCCTTCGATGGCGACGCGGAAGCGCTGCTCGTTGTCCTCGAGCTGCTGCCGGGTCGAGCGCAGGCGGCCCATCTGCATGAACACCAGCGCACACAGTCCCAACGCCACAAAGATCGGCGCGATGAACATCAGGCCGTAAAACGAGATCGTGCGGTACCAGGCGCTCTGGTTGATCCGCATCGCGCCAAGCGCGTAGACGCGCAATTCGGTGCCGGCGATGGGCGCCACGGCGAACGTCACGCGCTCCTCGCCAAAGCGGGCGTCGGATGTGGCACCGCCTCCACCCGCGGTCAGGGTGTCGATGAAACCGGGCTGCAGGCCAAAGCGTTCGGCGAGTTGCGTGCCTGGACGGGCGCTGGGCATGCGCGGCCGGATTGCCAGCATCCCGCCCTGTGCGTCGGCGAGGGCGACCACGCGGTCATCTCCCCAATCCGGCAGGGCCGTTTCGGGGCTCAGCCGCGCGACGAACGCGCCGACCGTCCCATCGCTCAGCGGTGTCGGGACGGCGAGGACCAGATGGGCCGAATTGCCGGTGACCTGGGCGGTCAGTCCGGACGGGGCGTCCAGGGCGGCGCCGGCCAGCTCGCGCAACCCGTCCGCCGGAGCGCCTTCGGAGACGACTTGCCCGCCGGGCAGGAGGAGGGCGACATCGGTCACCAGCTCTGAACCATTGATGGCGGCGAGGCGCGCCCGCGCCAGTTCTTCGACAGACCGTGGCGTCGCTTCGCGCAGGTCCGCGGCGGCAAAGGCCAGCGCGTAGCGGGCCTCGGCGATGCGGGCGGTCACCCGTTCGGCCAGATAGCCGGCCGCATTGGCCTGCGATCGCTCGGCCTCGGTGATCAGGATTTCGCGCTCCTGCTGGATCTTGACCAGCAGGATGCCGCCATAGGCCAGCGTGAACAGCACCATGGCCAGAATGATCCAGGTTGCGCCACTGCCGCGCTTCTTGACGGGTTTGTCCGGATCCGGAGAGCGGTCGCGGGTCGGCGATCCCCGGGACGGGGATTGCGGCGCCCTGTCCGTGGCCGCCTGGGCCTTGGACGGGCGTTGATCGAACCGCATCTGATTCATCGTCTCAAACTAAGGTGCATTGAGGGCCGGTGTCGACCTGTCAACGCGGGCTATCAATCGACCTGGCCGGCTCAGCCGGTGTCAGCGCCCGGGCTTTCGTCCGTTGCTTCCAGATCGGCGCTGACCTTCTGCCGCGACTTGCGGCGTTCGGTGCCCTTGTAGGACCCGGAATCGGGATCGGCACGACGGCGATCCGGGCCGAAATAGGATTTGTTGCGGATGAAGGGGCGGGGCTCGTTGATCACCGAGGCGATCTTCGCGAACATCTCCTTCGCCGTCACCGGTTTGCAGCAGAATTCGGTTACGCCTGCATCGCGTGCCGACATGACCTTGGACTTCTCGGAATAGGCACTCAGCATGATGATCGGCACCAGCGGATTGGGGCTGTCATCGGCGGTCCGCACAAGACGGACGAAATCGAGCCCGTCCAGGATTTCCATCTGGTAGTCGGTGATGATGATGTCGACGGCGTCCGAACGGACCATGTCGAATGCGTCTGCCGGGTCTTTCGACTCGAAGATCTGCTTGATGCCAAAGCCGTGCAAAATGGTGCGCAGGATCGTCAGCATGTAGCCGTTATCGTCAACGATCAGAATTCGCACACGGCTGAAATCAACGGCCATGGTCTGCCTACCTTGTTGGGTTACGCCGCCCGGGACGCATGCTTTTTCGGGCTTTTCAGAGAGTTTAGCGGCGCAGGCTTACCGAAATAGTAACCCTGCCCGTAGGTCGCACCCATCGCCTTTAGAGCCTTGGCCTGGGCCTCGGTCTCGATCATTTCGGCGACCGTCTCCGCTCCCACGCTGCGGCAGACATTGATCATGCCTTTCAACAAGGTGGCATCACGCTTGGAGGCCTCGAAGCGCTTGATGTAGGAACCGTCAATCTTGACCACATCGGCCGGGAAGTCGCGCAGGTAGTGGAAGCCGGCAGCGCCGGCGCCGAAATCATCCAGGCACACCTTGTGGCCGCGTTCGCGGATTTTCTGGATGATCGCCGTGGCGGCCTTGATATTGCTGATGGTCGCGGTTTCAGTCAGTTCGAAGCTCAATCGTTTCCGGTCGATCTTGAGGTCGGCGAGCAGGGCCAGGAAGCGCTTGCCCCAGGCCATGTTGGTCAGTGACTTGCCAGACAGGTTCACCGCCAGTGACGGGCGGTCGTAATCGTCGCGCAGGAAAGCGGCGGCGATTTCGGTCATGGCGTAGTCGATTTCGTAGATCAGACCGGTGCTTTCAGCGAAGCCGACACTGTCCTGGACCGGCTTGCCGTCCGGCAGTCGCAGCAGCAGCTCATAGTGATGGGTTTCACCGGTTTCCAGATTGACCACTGGTTGGGCGTGCGGCTCGATGACCCGGCCGGCAATCGTCGTACGAAGCTCGGTCAGCCGGCGTTCGTTGTCGCGCATCATGGTCTCGGCGACTTCCTGCAGGCTGGCCACGTCCAGTACGCGGTCACTCTGGGCGGCCTCGTTCATGGCGTAGACAAAGGCCTGAACCGCCACGCCCGGTTCGAGGTCTGGCGCATCGCAAACCGAGTCGATCGTGACCTCGAACGAGTCGAGACCGGAATCCGCCAGCGAACCCTCGACTTCGGCCCGAAGCTTGGCCAGGTCGACAGTGCGGTCGTGGATCAGCGCGGTGCGTTCCTCGTCGACCTGACGGGCAACGCCCTCATCGCCAACCGCCAGGGCACAGGACGCTGCGATGGATTGATAGATTCCCGATGCGCGCGCTTCGCCGACCAGGCGCTCCAGTGGTTCTCCGGCGTCCACCCGCAACACCGACATGGCCATGTCGACGCCCGCCGAGCGGGCTTTTTCGATTGAACGTGCGGCACTGCGCTCGAACGCCTGCGGGTCGAGTTCTTCAGGCGCGTCAACAGCCTCGTAGGACAGACTCCAGCGGATGCGGTCATCATCGCCCAGCATCCAGCCACTCAACCGGCACTCGCGGCCACCAATGGCGATGCGGACCGGGCCCAGCCGGCGACCCGGCTTGAGGCGATGCATGATGGCCTGGAAAACAGGTCGCGAGGTGCGGTCGAAGCGTTTGGCCAGGTCTTCACCAGCGCCGGTCAGTTGCGGTTCACCCAGTGTGGCGACGGCGCCGGCGGCGTAGGTCACGCTGCCCTTGCTGTCCGTCTCGACAAGGATATCCGCTGACGCGAAGGCGAAGGACAAGAAGCGGTTTCGTTGCTCGACGAGTGACATGAGCATTCCAATCGTGTGCACAGGTCGGCGAGTGTCGCCCGGCAATCGTTAGAACGCCCTTAAAATCCGCGAAGGGTCAGGCGGCCCGCGACCGGGCGCTGTTGCCGGAGGTGGCGGGCCTGGTATTGATGTCCCTGAGCACACGCTCGGCGCTGCGCGACAGTTCGGCTAGGGCCGGCGGCAGATCGACATCCTCGCTGGCCAGTGCGGCCAGTTGCTCTGCGATCTCGAGCAGGCGCGGACTGTTGGCCAGAAGGCGGCCCTGCGCTTCGATCCGGTGCGGCGCGCGATCATATTCGGCGGCCGGCACACGCCAGCCACCCCAGTCCATCGCCTCGGTGACAACGACGGGGAATGTGCCGGGGAAGGGATGCCCGGCACATTCCTCGAGGGTCTGCCATTTGTTCTTTGCGCGCAGTACGCGCCAGTGACCGGCCTCGACATGGTCGGCCTGCTCGGCGGAGAGTTCGTCGGCGGTGAAGTCCCGTCCCAGGCCGCAATCATAGGCGACCCGGATCGGTTCCTCGACATCCTTCACCCAATGGGGCTTGACCTCCTCGACCAGGGCCCAGGTCCCGACCGGGCCGACAAAGACCCGTTGATGCTTGTGAAAGACTGCTTTCGCCATGTCATGACTCCCTCGCCAGCCTTACCCAAGCATGTCCGCGTTTAAACCGGGTGAACGGAACCGGTCGGATTTGAGTGATTGCAATCAAGCCGCGTTGCCCGGCAGGCCTGCACAGGCTATGTCGCGCCCCATGACGTCGCACTCTGCCTTTTCCCGCCGCCTGTCGGTGGCGCCGATGATGGACTGGACCGACCGGCATTGCCGGGCCTTTCACCGTGTCCTGACCCGGCATGCCCTCCTCTATACCGAGATGGCGGTCGACAAGGCGATCATCCATGGGGACACGGACCGGCTGATCGGATTTGACGCCGCTGAACATCCCGTCGCCATCCAGCTGGGCGGGTCCGACCCGGGTGAGCTGGCACAGGCCGCGAAGACGGCCGAAGGCTTCGGCTATTGCGAGATCAATCTGAATGTGGGTTGCCCGTCCGACCGGGTCCAGTCGGGCCGCTTTGGTGCCTGTTTGATGCAGGAGCCCGACCTGGTCGCCGATTGTGTCGCGGCGATGCAGGACGCGGTGTCCGTGCCGGTGACGGTGAAATGCCGGATCGGTGTCGATGACCAAGAACCCGAGCAGGCGTTGTTCTCCCTGGTCGACACGGTCGCGGCGCGCGGTGTGACCAGCTTTGCCGTCCATGCCCGCAAGGCGTGGCTGAAAGGGTTGAGCCCGAAGGAAAACCGCTCGGTGCCGCCGCTGGACTATGCGCTGGTGCACCGGCTCAAGGCCGAGCGCCCCGATCTGGAAATCATCCTCAATGGCGGCCTGGAGGATCTCGATCACGCGATTGCGCAGAGCGCCGGGCTCGACGGTGCCATGATCGGTCGTGCCGCCTATCACACACCGTGGATCCTGGCCCGCGTCGACAGTGCGGTGTTTGGTGAGACCGATCCGGTCGCCACCCGCTCCCAGGCGCTGGCTGCCTTCCGACCCTATATGGCGGCCTGTCTGGAAGGCGGCGGCCGCCTGCACGACATCACCCGTCACATGATGGGGCTTTTTGCTGGAGAGCCGGGTGCCCGCCAATGGCGTCGCATCCTCTCGGAAAAGGCCACACGCGCCGGCGCCGGGCTGGATGTGTTGGACGAAGCACAAGCGGCCGTGTCGCCGCGGGACGAGGCGGCCTGAATGACCGATATCTGGATCCTGGTGCTGGCGATGGCGGCGACCGGCGCCTTTGCCGGCCTGATCGCCGGCCTGTTCGGTATTGGCGGCGGTATCGTCATGGTGCCGGCCATGTATTTCGCCTTCCAGTTCCTGGGCCATGACGATCCGCGCGTGATGCAGGTTGCGGTCGGCACCTCCCTCGCTGTGATCATCGCGACCTCGGCGCGATCGGTCGCCGCCCACGCCAAACGCGGCGCCGTCGACTTTGCCGTGCTGAAGGGCTGGGCGCCGTGGATTGTCATCGGTACCCTGGCCGGCTCTGTGATCGCCCACCTGTTGCCCGGCAATTTCCTGACCGGGCTGTTCGGCGTGACGGCGATTCTCCTGTCGGCGCAGTTCTTTTTCGGCCGGCCTGACTGGCGGCTGGCAGACGACATGCCCGTAGGTCCGCTGCGCTGGGGGCTGGGCGGTCTGATCGGTATCCTCTCGGCGTTGATGGGGATTGGTGGCGGCGTGTTCGGCGTCACCCTGATGACCCTGTGCGGCAAGCCGATCCACAAGGCCGTCGCCACCGCTGCCGGTTTCGGCGTCGCTATCGGTCTGCCCGGCGCGATCGGTTTTGTGCTCAATGGCTGGGGCCAGGACGCGGTGCCATACTCGTTGGGCTATGTGAACGGGCCCGGCTTTGCGCTGCTGGCCGGCAGCGCCTTCTTCGTGGCGCCGCTCGGAGCAAAGTTGGCGCATGCCCTGCCAGAGAAGACCCTGAAGCGCTGCTTCGCGGTTGGCCTTGTGGTGGTCGGTGCGATGCTGGTCCGCGAAGCCTGGCTGGTGGCCAGCTAGTTCGAGCGCAGGATCAGCTGGTCGCGACGGATCTCGATCGACTCGAAACGCTCCAGCACGGTCATGCCCAGCAGCGACTGGTCGCCGCCATTCATCACCAGTGCAGGCACCGAATCAAAGCTGCGGCCGGGCAGGGTGAGCGAGCGAATTTCGACGGGCGCGGCCATCGACAGGCCCGCCGCGGTGGAGGTCCGGATCGTGTAGTCCAGCTGGTCCGTGCGGATGCCGATATGGCGGGCGTCGGCCAGGCTGAGCGCGACGCCGGTGGCACCGGTATCGATCATGAAGGTGATCTCGGCGCCGTTGATCTCGCTGTTGATGTAGAAATGTCCGTCGAACTGCCGTTCCAGCACGATCGCGCCATCGCTGAGCTGCACACCCAGCCCGCTGCTGGTCGAACTGCCCGGCGCGGCCGGAGCAGCACCCCACAGCTCCTGATACTGCCAGTCGGCATAGTCCCGGTTGAGAATGTTGATCGCGACCGCGGCGATGCCGATCGACAACCAGGCGACCAGATTGCGATGCCGCCTGCCGTCCGGCGACAGGGCAGAACCGGCCAGCGCCAGACCGAGCAGGGCCAGAACCGTACCGATGAAGATCGTCTTGATCAGCGGCGCGATGTCGGCCCAGAGCGGCCAGCTCACCAGACGCAGGCCCAGAAGGGCTATCCCCAGGGCGAGGGCGGGCACGGCGATGCGTGTCGCGATCTGGCGCACAAGCGTCCCACTCATGGCTGACCTGTTCCCTGACGCGCGGCCCGCGCCGCCTGATAGGCTGTCTCGCGCGCCGGAAGCTGGGCTATCACGGCGTCGCGTTCCTCGTCGCTGTAGCGAGTCCAGCGCCCCAGTTCTTCCATCGTACGAAAGCAGCCGACACATAATTGTGCCTTCGGATCAACGAAACACACCTGCACGCAGGGGGTCCTGACCGGTGGTTTGACGGGCGGCACACTCATGCAGCGCAGCATTTCGCGGGCGGCGCGTTGTGGCAAGAGGTTGCAGCGGTCCGGTCGGGCGGAATATGGTCCCGCTTTGACCGGCGGGGACTTTCATGGACGATCTTTTGTTGCAGGGCCGCAGCTTTGCGGGCCTGTTTCTTCTGGCCGGCATTGCCTGGCTCCTCGGGCCGCGCAAGAAACTGCCGATCGTCCTGCTGATCGGCGCCATCGCGCTCCAGCTGGTAATCGCCTCCCTGCTCTACACCGTCGCGCCGTTTCGCGCCTTCCTGCAATCGCTGACCGGCGTCGTCGCCGTGCTGCAGGCGGTGACCAATGAGGGGGCGCAATTCGTGTTCGGCTATCTCGCTGGCGGCACCATGCCGTTCGAGATCAATCCGGACGCGGCGGGCGGGACGTTTCTGTTCGCATTTCAGGCCCTGCCGATGGTCATCGTGCTCTCAGCCCTGTCGGCCCTGTTGTGGCGCTGGCGGGTGCTGGAAGTGTTGGTGCGCGGCTTTGCCTTTGCTTTCCAGCGCCTCTTGAACCTGTCCGGCTCGGCCAGCCTCGGCGCCGCGGCCAATATCTTCCTCGGCATGACCGAGAGCCCGGTGCTGATCCGGCCGCGCCTGCCCGACATGAGCCGCTCCGACCTGTTCCTGATCATGACCGTCGGTTTTTCCACCGTCGCCGGCTCGGTGATGGCGCTCTATGTGTCCCAGCTTTCCGGCATTATCGACGGCGCAGCCGGACACATCTTCACCGCCTCGCTGATCTCGGTCCCCGCTGCGGTCCTCCTCTCGCGTCTGATGATGCCGGCCGAGGCGATGACGCCTGAAGTCGAGGCCAAGGAAAAAGTCCCGACCCAGATCTACCACTCCTCTATGGACGCGCTCACCACCGGCGTCTCGGACGGGATGCGGCTCTATTTCAACATCATTTTCATGCTGCTGGTCTTCACGGCGCTGGTTGCCCTGCTCAACGTCATGCTGGGCCTGGCCCCCGACATGTTCGGCGCCCCGCTCTCGGTCGACCGTATCCTGGGCTGGTTGTTCGCCCCCATCGTCTGGCTGGCTGGCGTGCCGTGGTCGGAAACGACCCAGGCCGGCTCCCTGATGGGCCTGAAGACGGCGCTCAACGAGGTCTACGCCTATGACCGCCTGGCCCAGATCGGCGACGAACTCTCCCCGCGCACCAGCCTGATCATGACTTACGCGCTGTGTGGTTTTGCCAATTTTTCCAGCGTCGGGATCTTGACTGGCGGCCTCGTCGCGATTGCGCCGTCGAGGCGTGAGGACATCCTCCAGCTGGCCCCCAAGGCGCTGATCTCCGGCACGCTGGCGACGCTGATGACCGGCGCCGCGATTGGCGTGCTGCCGCAGGGATTGTTCGGGTAGGGGGCCAGGGGTGGTCGTCCTGAAGGAAAGTTGGGCCCACAAGGTAACCGACTGGGCCGCACTTGCATCCTTGCTCGCGTTCATGGGCTACGGATTCTGGCTATCAATCGCACCCGATGCCGAAGCGTCTGTGTGGAGCAGCGGCGCTCGGCTGCTGCCGGGTTTCATGATCGCCTCGCTGGTGCTGGCCGTTCGGTACGGAAGTGTCGTTCGACGTGAAATCATCGTTGATACGCATGAGATTGTCCTGAAGGACCGGATCCCCGCGATCAGCCTGAAACGCGCGGAAGTGTGTGACGTCGAAGTGGCCGATACGGGCGATGCGGTTTGCATCGGACTGAATGATCGACCGCTCGTTCGAGTTCGCGCCACGCCATTCCAGCTGACGCCAGCCGAACTCAAGATTTGGCTCGCTTCGAACCCCGGCTAGAAACCCTCGTCTTCGCTGTGTCGCTTACGGCGCGGACCGGTCCTTGTATACCTTGTCAGCCAGCGCGCCGTATCCGGGTCTTGAGGTCAAGGGCGCTGCAAGCGCCGCTTCGCGGTTCCACCCTTGAGCTGAAAAACCGGATACGGCGAACTCTCGGCATGGAATGTATGGACGGGTTCGCGCCGGCGCGGCGCAATCCTCGCAGATCAAAGCTCATTTCTCCTGGCCGCAGCCCCGCAAAAGCGGGGCGGAGAGCCGGGACCGACGAGACCGTCCGACGAGCGATGAGTCTCTCGTCGGTCCCGGATGGCGCTGTGCGCCTCCGGGGAAATTGGATTGCTCGGTAGAGGTCCTTCCCCTTGATGGGGAAGGTGCCCCGAAGGGGCGGATGGGGTGAAACGTGCCAGCGTTCTTGCCGCTACCGTCCGTCACCCACTCCGTCTGGCCGCTGGCGCGTCCAGCCACTTCGCCCATCAAGGGCGAGGACTTGCTCTCGATCTTCCTCAATCCCCCCGCGCCGGCCAGAGCCGACTTCTCAGCCACCCAATCGTCGAATTCCCCGCCAGGGACTGCCGGTAGGCGGTGTCCATGAAACGGTCCAACCCTTCGGCATCGGCGAACAGGTCGGAGCGGGTTTTCATCGGGGCGTCGGGGTCGATGCGTTTGATGACCTTCGCCGGATTGCCGGCGACGATGGTCCACGGCTCGACGTCCCGGGTCACCACCGAGCGCGCGCCGACGACGGAATGGTCGCCAATGGTCACGCCCTTGCCGACAAAGGCGCCATCGCCGATCCAGACATTCCTGCCCAGCCTGACCGGCTTGAACTCTGGCTGCGGGTCGACCCGGTCATGGATGGAGTGCCAGTCGCAATCGGTGATCGTCACCTTGTTGGCGATCAGGCAGGCATCGCCGATCTCGATCTGGCCGGCGGCGAGGATGCGTGTTCCGGGAGCCAGGAAGACGTGATCGCCCAGCGATATCCGCCCGGCCTGGGTCTGCGGGGCCCAGACAGTGAGCCGGACCTGGTCGGCCTTGTTGGCGATGACATGGAGATAGTCGCCGACGGTGATGTTGGGACCGAAGACCTCAATCGCCCAGGGCTGGACGATCTTGGGTTCCCTGCCGACTTCAGCAAAATGCGGCCAGACGAAATGGCGCGCCCAGGCGTTCTCGAAGCGCTCCCAGGCCTGATGCATCCAATAGGGGCGGTGGTCGCGGCGCATGCGGGCCTCTGGCGTCACTGCGCCGAAGCGCTTAAAGGGATGGCATGACCGATACCCCAGAAACCGACCCCATCGAAGAGGCCATCCTGCAATTGGTGGCCGCCGCCCCGGAAAACCGATCCGTCTCGCCGGCCGATGTGGCCAAGGCGGTCGATCCGGAGCGCTTCAATCGCAAGTTCGGCCATGTCCGCCAGGCCGCGATCCGTCTGGCCGTGGCCGGCAAGGTGACGATCCTGCGCAAGGGCAAGCCGGTCGAGGATCCCGAGGCCTTCAAGGGTGTCTGGCGGATTGGCCGCGCCTGATCTCGACACCCTGCTGGCGGATATCCGCGCCTGCCGGGTTTGCGCCGATGCCATGCCCCATGAGCCGCGACCGGTGATCCAGGCCCATCGCGATGCCCGCATCCTGCTGGTCGGCCAGGCGCCGGGCAAACGGGTACATGCGTCGGGCATACCGTTTACGGATCCGTCCGGAGACAGGTTGCGCGAGTGGCTGCAGATGGACGAGGCGACCTTTTATGATCCGACCCGGCTCGCCATCGTGCCGATGGGGTTCTGCTTTCCCGGTCTCGACGCCAAGGGCAGCGACCTGCCACCGCGCCGCGAATGTGCGCCATTGTGGCAGGCGCGGGTCCGCGAAAACCTGCCAAATGTCCGGTTGACCTTGCTGGTCGGGCAGTACGCCACTCGCTTCTGGCTGGGTTCGCGGGCGCACAAAACGCTGACTGAAACCGTGCGTCAGGCGGAGACCTATGCACCGGATTTCCTGCCACTACCGCATCCCTCCTGGCGGAATAGTGCCTGGTTGCGCAAAAACCCGTGGTTCGGGGAAATAATTCTCCCGATGCTGCGGTGCCGCATGAAAGAATTGTTATCCTAGCCTCATCCTTTGGTGTTTCTGACCGCTTGTGTGTTGCCGTCTGAAGCGGTATTCCGGCGCCCGAAATCGTGGCCCCGGAAACGGCAGCCGCAACAGCTGAACAAAAGGGTTTGTGGCTCATGAGCGTTCTCGAGCATCCGTCTTTCGACAATCACGAGAAAATTCTTTTCGCGACCGACGAAGTCACCGGGCTGAAAGCCATCATCGGTGTCCACTCGACGGTCAGCGGCCCGGCCTGCGGCGGTTGCCGCATGTGGTCCTATCCCAATTCCGAAGCCGCCCTCCAGGACGCGCTGCGCCTGTCCCAGGGCATGAGCTACAAGAACATCATGGCGGACCTGCCGATCGGTGGCGGCAAGTCGGTGATCATGAAGCCGGAAGGCTCGTTTGACCGCAAGGCGCTGTTCGAGGCCTTCGGTCGCGCCGTCGACAGCCTCAACGGCCAGTACATCACGGCCGAGGATGTCGGCGTCAGCCCGGACGACATGATGGCCGTACGCGCCTCGACGGCCCATGTCGTCGGCCTGCCCGAGGGCAAGGCGGCGTCCGGCGATCCGTCACCGGTGACCGCCGAGGGCGTGTTCCGGGGCATGAAGGTCTGCGTCGAGCGCGGTCTCGGCAAGTCGGACCTCACGGGCGTCAAGGTCGCGATCCAGGGCGCCGCCGGCCATGTTGGCACCTATCTGGCCGGCCATCTCGCCAAGGCCGGCGCCGAGCTCTTCATCACCGACATCAACCAGGACGGTCTCGAGCGACTGAAATCCGAGCACGGCGCCACGATTGTGGGTCTGGACGACATCTATGACCTCGATGTCGACGTCTTTGCGCCTTGCGCCCTGGGCTCGGTTATCAATCCGGACACGATCGATCGCATCAAGGCGAAGATCATCGCCGGCGCCGCCAACAACCAGCTCGCCACCCGCGAGATGGGCGCTGAAATTCTCAAGCGCGGCAAGATCTACGCGCCGGACTATGTCCTCAATGCCGGCGGCATCATCAATGTGATGGGCGAGATTGCCGGCGACTTCAATCCGGAATGGGTCAAGGGCAAGCTGATCGGTCTGGAACAGACGCTGGCTGAAATCCTCGACCAGTCAGACCGCGAAGGCCGTCCCTCCAACCTCATCGCCGACGAGATCGCCCGTCAGCGCATCGAGGAAAAGCGCGCCGCCAAGCTGGCATAGGTCAGGCCCGCAAGCCTGAAGCCAAACGCCCCTGCCGGACGGTGGGGGCGTTTTGTTGTGTGGGGGTATACAGCCCCTTTGTCATCCCTGATGGACGCCCGGCGAAGGCCGGGCGCAAGTCAGGGACCTATGTGGTTGCAGGCAGCTAGATCCCCGCCATCCGTCCGGCCTTCGCCGGACATACTGCGGGGATGACAAAGGCGGGACGGGATAGGAGAGTGTGGGGTCAGCGATGGGCCCACGCGCATCGCCGGTCAGACCGTCTTGGCCCGCCCGCACCCGGAGACCCGGAATTGGAATACGTCACCGCCCCCCTGTCCGAGACGCTCGACACTGCCCCACTATGGGGGCGTCTG
Organism: Maricaulis sp.; assembly: GCF_034670125.1. Classification (GTDB taxonomy): domain Bacteria; phylum Pseudomonadota; class Alphaproteobacteria; order Caulobacterales; family Maricaulaceae; genus Maricaulis. The sequence continues at coordinate 81,597 of NZ_JAXMOC010000008.1, read as the reverse complement.
CTGATCTTTGCGGCCATCGCCGTGCTGGCCAATATCGTTGTGCTCGGCATTCGCCTGGTGGCCAATCTCATCATCGCGACGCGGACCGAGCGCAAATATTCCAAGCTCCGCTCGGTGACCTCAATGGCGGCCAGCGCGATCATGTTCTCGGTCTGGTTCCTGACGCTGGGTTTCATCCTCGCCGAGCTGGGCGTGTCGCTGACCGCCTATCTGGCCAGCGCCTCGGTGATCGGTCTGGCCATCGGTTTCGGCTCCCAGGGTGTTGTGCAGGACCTCGTCAACGGGGTTACCTTCATCTTCTCCGACCTGCTGGATGTTGGCGATCTGGTCGAGATTTCCGGCCAGACCGGGATCGTCCAGTCGATCACCATGCGCTTTGTCGAGCTGGAGAATGCCGTCGGCGCCAGCGTCTTCATCCCCAACCGCACCATCACCAATGTGATCAATTATCCGCGCGGCTATATCCGTTGCATTGTCGATGTGACCCTGACCGGCAATGCCGATGAAAAGGATCAGGCCGAAGCGCGGGCGACCGAATTGATGCACGGGTTTCACGAGCAATTTCCCGGCATATTCCTGTCCCGCCCGTCGAATGTGGGCCGGGTGGCGCTGACGTCCGGACGCGAGTTCGTGCGTATCAAATTCCGCATCTGGCCGGGCCGCGCCCAGCCGATCGAGACCATTTATCGCGATGAGGTCGTCGCCGCCTTTGCGGCCACCGACCCCGATTACAAACCGTGGATGGTGGCCGTCAGCTTCGAGGTCGAAGATCGCCCGGAAGCCGTGCGCCCGTCGTTGAATTTGAGCTGGCCGGGCGGGAAATAGCGCGGAGCGTTTGCCTCAATACCCTATCCCTTCCACCGTCATCCCCCGGCTTGTCCGGGGGACCTCACCCATCCTGTTGACGACGCAAGCGCAGGTCCCCCGGATCGCCGCGTCGCGCCGACCGTGGGAAGACGATGTATTGGGGCGTTTGGCGATTGGAGACGGCACAGACGCTGCGACTACGCCGCCACCACCCGAACATAGGCCGGATCCAGCTCGACACTCACCCGATCCCCTTCGCGGATTGGAGAGGGGGCCGGTGTTTGCGCGGTCCATTCGCCGATCTCGCTGGCAAAGCGGTGGGTCAGATGCGGGCCCGCCGATCGGCGGCGGGTGATGGTGCAGGGGCCATCGGGATCAAGGCTCAGCGTGAAGGCGCGCGGGCGGATCAGCACGCTGACCGGCTGACCGTCGTCAAAGCCGTTGGCATCAACCGGCCCGAACGGGGTCTTCGCCTGACCGTCCGTGACCTGGCTTTCGATGATTTCGACATCGCCGAGCAGTCTCGCCGCCGTGGCGCTGACCGGGCTCATCCAGACATCGTCGGGCGGACCGGTCTGGATGATGCGGCCACCATCCATCAGGGCCAGCTGGTCAGCGACGGCCATGGCTTCTTCGGCGTCGTGGGTGACAATCAGGGCGGTCGTGCCGGCGGTGCGCAGCGTGTCGATCGTGCGTTCGCGCAGCTCGGCGCGCAGGCGCCGGTCAAGGCCGGAAAAGGGTTCGTCCAGCAACACCACGGAGGGCTGCGGCGCCAGGGCGCGGGCGAGGGCGACACGTTGTTGCTCGCCGCCGGACAGCTCGTGCGGATAGGCCTTGGCCCGGTGACCCAGTTCGGCGGCTTCCAGCTGGGCTTGGGCGCGGGTGGTCTTGTCGGGCCCCGTCAGACCGAATGCGACATTGGCCAGGGCGGTCATGTGCGGGAAGAGGGCATAGTCCTGGAACACCATGCCGACCCGGCGCGCTTCCGGCGCGACATGGGTGGCGGTGTCATTCCAGCAAGTGCCGCCAAGGCAGATCGAGCCGGCCTCCAGTCGTTCCAGCCCGGCAATGGCGCGCAGGAGGGTGGATTTGCCGCTGCCTGAGGGGCCCAGGAGCGCCGTGATGCGTCCGGCGTGCAGATCGAGATCGGCACCGGCCAGGGCGGCGTGGTCGGCCCGATAGCGACGCTCCGCGCCGCGAATGCTCAACACTGTGCGTGTGTCCGCCATGCGGCGTCCCCCGGGGCGTTCTGGCTAGCGATCCTGTCTGGATAGGTAGCGGGCCACGAAGATCATGGGAAGCAGGGCGACCAGCGGAATCAGGAGTGACGGCATTGCGGCTTCGCCCAGGCGCTCATCGCTGGCGAAATTGTGGGCGATGATGGCCAGCGTGTCATAGTTGAACGGGCGCAGGATCATCGTCGCCGGCAATTCCTTGAGGACCTCAACGAAGACCAGAAGACCGGCGGAGGTCACCCCGGCGGCGATCAGCGGCCAGTGGATATGCCAGACGCGGCGGCGACGCGTTGCCCCGAGGGTTCGCGCGGCGCCGTCCAGCGATGGCGTGATGCGGGCGAGCGCCGTTTCGGACGGGCTGATGGCGGCGGCGGCAAAGCGCGACAGATAGGCAAAGACCAGCGCCGCGCCGGTACCGGTCAGCAGGATCGGGAAGACCTCGCCGGTCAGGGCGCGCCAGGCCGGGTCGATCAAGGCCTGCGTCCCCGAGAGGATGGCGATCACGCCAACCGCAGCGACAGCGCCCGGAACCGCATAGCCAAGCCCGGCGGCGCGGGCGGCCAGGGTGGCGATGGTGGTGCGGCTGCGCAGGGAATAGGCGGTGGCAAGGCCCAGGGCGGCGGCAATCAGGGCGGTGATGCCGGCCAGGGTCAGGCTGTGCAGGCTGGCGGCAGCCAGCCCGGTTGCGGTCTCGGTGTGCGCGGCCAGCCAGACCAGGCGGCCCAGCGGGATGATCATGCCCAGCAACAAGGGGGTCAGGCAGGCGGCCATCGCCGCCAGGGCAGGGCCACCATTCAAGGCGAGTCGCGGCGCCGGCTTGTGACGTCCGGAGGCATTGACGCTGCGGGCACGGCTGCGCTGGGCGCGTTCGAGGCCGAACACGACCAGGGCGATAAAGACCAGGACGAGTGACAGGCGGGCTGCGTCGACCAGGGACCCGGCTCCGCTCCAGGCGCGGATCAGGCCGATCGACAGGGTCGGGGCACCCAGATGGGAGACGGTGCCATAGTCGGCCAGGCTTTCCATGGCCACGAGTGCCAGGCCGGCTGCGACGGCCGGGCGGGCCATCGGCAGGGACGTGCGCCAGAAAGCCGTCAGCGGGCCGGCGCCCAGTGTGCGAGCGGCGTTGTAGGCGTCGGCGGACTGGCTGGCGAATGTGTCGCGGGCGAGCAGGTAGACATAAGGGTAGAGGACCAGGGCAAACATCAAGCCCGCCCCGACGCCGCCGCGGATGGTGGGAAAGAGACCGTCCGTGACCGCGTCGAGCGGTCCGCCCGCCTGGCTGAGGTCGAGCCAGGCATAGGCGGCGACATAGGCCGGCACGGCCAGGGGCAGGATCAGCACCCAGCTGAGTGTCTTGCGGCCCGGAAAGTCGGTGCGGGCGATAAGCCAGCCCAGAGTGGTCCCGATCAGGCCGGCCCCGCCGCCCGCGACCAGGGCAACCAGCGCCGAGGTTGTCAGATAGACGGGCAGGCGGGTCTGGGCGAGGTGTTGGAGATAGTCGCCGCTGTCACGGGTCAGGGCGATCCACGCGACTGCGAGGATCGGTGCGGCACAGACGAGCGCCGCCAGGACTGCCAGGCCGGAGGACCGGCCCGGCAGGCGGGATGGTGATCCCGCCTTGTCCACTACTGCCAGCCGACCCGGTCGAAGATGCGCTGGGCGGTTTCGTTGTGGTCACCCAGTTCCGAGACGTTGAGGTCGTCCTCGACGAAGGGCAGCATCGCGGCCAGGGTCGGATTGTCCCAGCTGACATCGCTGCGGACCGGGATCTCGTTGGTCATCTCCGCAAAGGCGCGCTGGGCGGTGTCGGAAAAGAAGAATTCGATCAAGGCCCGGGCTTCAGCGGGGTGCGGCGCGTTGACCGCGATACCGGCCCCGGACACGTTCACATGCGCGCCGGAGGTCTCCTGGCTCGGGAAAAGGAGGGTGACAGCGGCCGCAGCAGCCTGGGCAGCCGGGTCGTCGGAATTGACCATCATGGCGTAGTAATAATGGTTCAGGATGGCGACATCGCACTCACCGGCCGCGATGCCGTTGATCTGGGTGCGGTCACCGCCCTGCGGTTCGCGCGCCATGTTGTCGACAATGCCCTGGGCCCAGGCCTGGGCCCCGTCTTCGCCCAGATGGGCGACCATCGAGGCCAGCAGGGACTGATTGTAGGCATTGCCACTCTCACGGACGCAGATCCGGCCCAGCCAGCGCGGATCAGCGAGGTCTTCATAGGTCGTGATCTCGCCGGGCTGAACGCGGTCGTTCGAATAGGCGATCACGCGGGAGCGCTTGGCGAAGCTGACCCAATAGCCTTCCGGGTCGACCAGGTTGGCACCGATGCCGGAGGCCAGGTCGGAATAGTCGGCGGCGGCGAACAGGCCGGCCTGCTCGGCGCGGTGAAGGCGGGCAGCATCGACGGTGATGATCACATCGGCCGGGCTGCGTTCACCGTCAGCGCGGACGCGCTCGATCAGCTGGTCCCCATTGGCCGAGACCAGATTCACCTCGATGCCGGTTGCTTCGGTGAAGGCGGCATAGATGGTGGCGTCGCTGGAGTAATGACGGGCGCTGTAGACGTTCACGACGCGCGCCTCGGCGGCGGCTTCGGTCTCGCCCGACGCGGTGTCGGTGGCCGGCTGGGAACAGGCTGCCAGGGCAAGCCCGGCGGCAGCGGCAAGGAGTTTCACGGAATTCATGTCGCACCCAATATTATTGACGTGCCCTACTCCTCCCACTTCTGAGAATGTTTCGCAAGAAATCCGTGCAGATCGCAGATGCGCCACCTCGTCACAGGGTCTCTTGTGACCAGAATCACAAACGGATGCGGCGTTGCCGACGGGCCAGGGGCGCGTGATCGATGATGTTGCGGTGTGTGGCTGGATGGAAATGGTGGGCGATACTGGGATTGAACCAGTGACCCCCTCGGTGTGAACGAGGTGCTCTCCCGCTGAGCTAATCGCCCGGTATCCCGGAAAACGACCGTATAAGCAGGCACTTTTACCCGGTCAACCACATGTGGAAGTTGAAGCGCACATGCGTCGCGCTCAAGGTGCGACAACTTGCCACACCGTCATGCTCTCGTCATATGGCCAGCCAGCCTATATCAGCCTCCACCAAGCTGGAACGCGGCCGTCGTGGCCCGTCCCGTCAATCACCAGATTGGACGCAATTCCCGGCCGGGGGAAGCTTCGGCCGAGTAGGAGGTTTTGTTCATGAGTAATGATCTGTGCACGCCCGAAGGTGCGCGTCGTCTTAAAGCGCGAATTGAAGCCTATTGGGCCGAGCGCGGCTATGATGTTTCCGTCGATCTCGTCGAAGCCGGTTTCATGCCTGCCATGCGCTCCGCCCGCACGGATGTGCGCTCGAACCTCGTCAACGGTATGCCGACCCGCGCAGCCAACGACGCCGGCCGCGAGCGTCGCTCGGCCTGATCAGGTCGTGCCTCGCCACAGTCCGGCGAGCGCCAGCGGTACATCGCTGAATGCATGAATGACCCGGTCGGCTCCCAAGGAGTCGGCCGGTCTTTCGCTGTAGCCATAGCTCATGATCACAACGGGCAGCCCGGCCGCGGCGGCTGAGCCGACATCCGGCTCGCTGTCACCGATCAGGGCAGCCCGGCTCCACCCCTGTCCCAGGGCGTCGAGCAGGTGGTCGGCAGCCGGCTTTTTCGCCGTGGTCCGGTCCGGGCCGACAATACGGTCGAAATACCCGGCCAGCCCCAATTCCCCGATCAACATGTCCGACAGGACGGATGGCTTGTTGGTGCACACCGACAGGCGGCATCCCTGTGCCCGCAGCCAGGCAAGCGTCGTCTCGACGCCTTCGAATGGCGTTGAATGGGCGGCCACGTCGGATTTGTAGATCTCGATGAAATCCGCGACAGCCGCTTCGGGGTCCTCAAGCTGCATCGATTGGGCCGCATGGGCGCGCTCTAGCAGGGCCCGCGCGCCGCGTCCGACCATCGCTCTCACAGCTCCCAGTTCAACCGGCTCAAGCCCGCGAGGCTCGATCACCGCATTGAGGGCCCGCAACAGGTCAGGCGCGGTGTCGACCAGGGTGCCGTCGAGGTCGAAGGCGATTGCGGCGTTTGCGAACAGCGCGGCGTCACGGGAGTCGAGCATGAAAACGGGCCTTGTCTCGGGCAATGCAGGAGAAGCTAGGTTACGCGCACCACAACGATAGGCTATAGCGCCTGACAGGTCGAAATCGCCGATTCCACAAGCCAAGGAAGTCCAAATGTCCCGATCCCGCGCCGCCATCATTCTCGCCGCCGGCCAAGGCACGCGGATGAAGTCGAAAACGGTCAAGGTTCTCCACAAGGTCGCCGGGCGGCCGATGCTGGATTGGGCCGTGGCGCTGGCGGGTGAGTGCGGGGCGTCGGACATTGTTACGGTCTGGGGGGCGCATTCGCCTGCCGTTCGCGACGCAGCCGAGGCCCTGGGAACGCGCACGGCGCTGCAGGACCCGCCGAAAGGGACGGGCCATGCCGTACTTGCCGCCCGGGAAGCGTTGGCCGACCAGACCGGTGATGCCATTGTCCTGTACGCCGATACCCCCTTGATCACCGCTGCAACGGTCGCCCGTGTGTTCGAGGCGCTGGAGGGGGGCGCGTCGGTCGCCGTGCTTGGTTTCGAACCTGCCGATCCGGCCGCCTACGGCCGCTTGATCACCAATGAGGCGGGCGACCTGGATCGCATTGTCGAATTCAAGGACGCCAACGAAGCCGAGCGCGCTGTCGGGCTGGTCAATTCCGGCGTGCTGGCGGCCCCGGCGGACTTGCTGTTTGACCTGCTCGGCGATGTCGGCAATGACAATGCCAATGGCGAATACTATTTGACCGATGTCGTCGGTCTGGCCCGGGCCCGCGGCCTGCGCGCCGCCGTGGTGGTCGCTGACGCCGATGAAGTGTTGGGCGTCAATTCCCGCAATGACCTGGCCGAGGCCGAAGCGGCGTTCCAGTCACGCATGCGCAAGTCCATGATGGCCGACGGCGTGACCCTCGTCGCGCCGGAAACGGTATTCTTCGCCCATGACACCCGGATTGCCCGGGATGTCGTGATCGAACCCCATGTCGTGTTCGGTCCCGGTGTGGTGATCGAGGAAGACGCCGTTATCCACGCCCATTCGCATATCGAGGGGGCACATCTGCATCGCGGCGCCCATGCCGGACCCTATGCCCGCCTGCGTCCCGGTGCCGTGCTGGGGGCGGGTTCCAAGGTCGGCAATTTCGTCGAGATCAAGAAATCGCAGCTCGCAGAGGGCGCAAAAGTCTCGCACCTTACCTATATCGGCGATGCGTCGGTCGGCGCGAACGCCAATATCGGGGCCGGAACCATCACTTGCAATTACGACGGATATGACAAGCATCGCACCGTGATTGGCGACAACGCCTTCATCGGCTCGAACACCTGTCTGGTCGCCCCTGTCACTGTCGGGGCCGGTGCCTTTACGGCAACCGGTGCCGTGATCACCGAGGATGTGCCGGCTGATGCGCTCGCGCTCGCCCGCACCCCGCAAACCCACAAGCCGGGCTGGGCGGCCCGTTTTCATGCCGCCAAGCGCGCCCGCAAGGCCAGAAAGGACAGCCAGACATGAGTGTGACGGAACGCCTGAAGGATCCCAGCCTCTACAAGACCGACAGCTTCATCGATGGCCAGTGGGTCGCAGGTGAGGGCGGCGTCGACGTGCTCAATCCGGCCAACAACCAGGTCATCGCCACCGTCGGTGATGTGGGTGAGGCAGGGGCGCGCCGGGCCGTCGCCGCCGCGACGCGCGCCTTTGAATCCTGGAAGACGGTATCGCCGTTCCAGCGCGCGTCCCTGTTGATGAAATGGCACAAGCTGATCCTCGACAACGCCGAGGACCTGGCGACCCTCATCACGCTGGAAATGGGCAAGGTCCACAAGGAGGCGCAGGGCGAAGTCGTCTATGGTGCGTCCTTCATCGAGTGGTCGGCCGAGGAAGCCAAGCGCGTGCATGGCGAGACCCTGTCAACGCCGTTCCCGGGCTCGCGTGGCTGGACCATCCGTCAGCCGATTGGTGTGGTCGGTTGCATCACGCCGTGGAATTTCCCCAATGCGATGATCACCCGCAAATGCGCGCCGGCGCTCGCCGCCGGTTGTACCATGGTGATCAAGCCGGCCCCGGAAACCCCGCTCTCGGCCCTGGCCCTGGCCGAACTGGCCAAGCGCGCCGGTATTCCCGATGGCGTGTTCAATGTCGTGTGCGGAGACGCCCCGTCCATCGGCGGAGTGCTGACCAGTTCGGACGATGTCCGCATGGTCGGTTTCACCGGCTCGACGGCGGTCGGCAAACTGCTGATGAGCCAGGCCGCCTCGACGGTGAAACGTGTGGCGCTCGAACTGGGTGGCAATGCGCCGTTCATCGTCATGGACGATGCCGATGTCGAGAAGGCCGCCGACGGCGTCATCGCGTCGAAATTCCGGGTGTCCGGCCAGACTTGTGTCTCGGCCAACCGTATCATCGCCCAGCCGGCGATTGCCGACCGGCTGGTCGAGGCGCTGGAGGCCCGGATATCCAAACTCAAGGCCGGCGACGGTTTCGCCAGTGACACCACGGTCGGTCCGCTCATCCACATGAAAGCGGTCGCCCGGGTCGACAAGCTGGTGAGCCAGGCCCGCGAAGCCGGAGCCCGGATTGTCACCGGCGGCAAGCCTTTGACTGACGAGCTGGGTGGCTCTTTTTATGCCCCGACCCTGATCGACGGCGGTGATCCTGCGATGGACGTGTCGTGTTCGGAGATTTTCGGACCGGTGGCGTCCATTTATCGCGCCGACACCGAGGCCGACATCATCAAGATGGCCAATGACACGCCGTTTGGACTGGCCGCCTATATCTACACCAATGATGTCGGCCGGGTGCACCGCCTGACCGAGGGTGTCGAGTACGGCATGATCGGGGTCAATGCACCGATGGTCGGAGCCGCGTCCACGCCGTTCGGCGGTGTGAAGGAAAGCGGGATTGGCCGCGAAGGCGGCAAGTGGGGCGTCGAAGAGTTCACCGAGCTCAAATACGTGCTGCTTGGCGGCGTCGATCAATGAGTGCCCAGCGCCAGAAGTCGCTCGCGGCAGCGGCGGCGCTGGACTATGTCGAAAACGGCATGACGCTGGGGCTCGGCTCTGGCTCGACCGCCGAGATTTTCCTCCGCCTGCTGGGTGAAAGGATCAAGGACGGGCTGGCTGTTCGCGGCGTGCCAACCTCCCGGCGCACGGCCGAGGTGGCGACCGAGAACGGGGTGCCACTGATTGATGTCGACCATGTCGATCACATCTCGATCACCATTGACGGTGCCGATGAGGTTGATGGCCGCTTCCAGCTCATCAAGGGTGGCGGCGCCTGCCTGCTGCGCGAAAAGATCATCGCCCACGCCTCGGACCTGATGATTGTCATGGTGGACGAAACGAAGCTGGTCTCGACGCTGGGGAAATTCCCGCTGCCGGTCGAGGTCGATCGCTTCGGTTTCTCGCTGACCGCTGGCCATGTCTATGACGCGCTGCGCAAGGCCGGGGTGACGTCGCCGGATGTCCAGCTGCGCCGCAAGGGCGACGGGCTGGAACCGCTGGTCACCGATGGCGGTCATTATATTCTCGACGCGTCTTGTGAAGCGATCCCGGATGCCCGGGCTGTTGACCAGGCGCTGAAAGCCATTCCGGGCATGGTCGAACACGGCCTGTTCATTGATCTGGCCCGTGTGGTCATCGTCGGAGAGGACGGTGAGGCGCGGGTGATGGAATTATAGGGGGGAGTTACACCATGCGTGTTTTGATCGTGGCGGTGGTCGCCATTTTGGCTTGGCTGCCGTTGAGCACGGCCGCAGCACAGGACGTGGCGACGGAGCGGCAGCTCGAGCTGGCGCGCGAGATCGTGGCGGGGACGTCGAACGAGGCGATGTTCGAAATCGCCTTGCAGCCAATGCTGCCGCTTTTGCGCCAGTCCTTCGCGGCCAGTGTGCCCGGAGCGACCGAGGCACAACTGGACAGGGCCATGGAAATCGTCATGGACGTGATGCTGGAGACATATCCGGACATCGCCGAGGCGACGGCCATTGCCTATGCGAACCGCTTTACCGAAGCGGAACTCGCTGAACTGCTGGCATTCTACGAAACCGATCTCGGCCAGAAGCTGGCCGTTGAACAGCCCGCCCTGATGAGCGAGATGGCCCAGGTCGGCGAGTTGCTCGGCCAGCATGCCATGCAGCGCAACATGGCCCGCCTGCTGGCGGCGTTCGAATAAGGCGGATCGCGCTCACATAGCCCCGAAGGACCTGACATGACCCAGTACGACTACGATCTCTTCGTCATCGGCGCCGGCTCCGGCGGCGTTCGCGCGGCCCGGATGGCCAAGCAACATGGAGCCGCCCGGGTTGCCATCGCCGAGGAGTATCGGGTCGGCGGGACCTGCGTGATACGCGGCTGCGTGCCCAAGAAGCTGCTGGTCTATGCGAGCGAGTTCGCCAAGACGTTCAAGCTGGCCGAGAGCTATGGCTGGAGTGTCGGCGAGACCTCGTTCAGCTGGGAAAAGCTGATCGCCGCCAAGGATGCCGAGATCGACCGGTTGTCGGGGATCTACAGCCGCAATCTCAACAATTCCGGTGTCGAGGTGATCGAGGAGCGGGCCGAGTTCGAGGACGCGCACACGATTCGCCTGTTGAAGTCCGGCCGGACCGTGACCGCCGACAAGATCCTGATCGCGGTCGGCGGCACGCCCTTCGTGCCGGAGATCGAAGGCGCCGAGCTGGGCATTTCCTCCAATGAGGCCTTCCACCTTGAGACCCTGCCCAAGCATGTGGTGATCGCCGGTGGCGGCTATATCGCCTGCGAGTTCGCGCAGATTTTCGCCGGCATGGGCGCCGAGGTCTGTCAGGTCTATCGCGGCGACACAGTGCTGCGCGGTTTTGACGATGATGTGCGCAGCCATGTCCATGAAGAGCTGGTGCGATCGGGCGTTCGCGTGATCACGCACACCGTCTTCGAGAAGATCGAAGCGCTGCCGGATGGCCGCAAACGGGTTCACCTGGATAATGGCAATCACATCGATACCGATGTCGTGATGTATGCGATCGGGCGTAACCCGCATGTCGACGGGCTGGGCCTCGACAAGGCCGGGGTCGCTCTCGACCCGAAGGGCGCGATCAAGGTCGACGCTTTCTCGAAAACCACCGCCGACAATATTCACGCCGTTGGAGACGTCACCAACCGGGTCAATCTGACTCCAGTCGCCATCCGTGAGGGCGCTGCCTTCGCCGCGACCGTGTTCGGCGGGACGCCAACCGCCTACGACCACGAAGACATTGCGTCGGCGGTGTTTACACAGCCTCCCGTTGGCTCTGTCGGGCTGTCAGAGGCAGATGCGCGCAAAAAATTTGCACAGGTTGATGTTTACAAGACCTCGTTCCGGCCTATGAAATTGTCGCTGACGCCGGATGCATCCCGCATGTTGATGAAACTCGTCGTGGACGGGGAGACACAACGGGTGCTGGGCGTGCATATTGTCGGGCCGGATGCGCCTGAAATGATCCAGCTGGCCGGGATCGCCGTGAAGGCGGGTCTGACCAAGGATCAGTACGATGCGGCCTGTGCCGTGCATCCGACCAGTGCAGAAGAGTTGGTGACCATGAAGGAAAAATGGACGCCACCGGAGTTGAAAGCAGCAGAGTAACATGACCTGGTCTCCCCAATCCTGGCGGACAAAACCCGTCAGCCAGATGCCGAATTACAAGGACGCCGCCAAGCTGGACGCCGCGATCGCCGAGCTTTCGGCCCGTCCGGCCCTCGTCTTTGCCGGCGAGGCGCGGCGTCTGCGACGCCAGCTGGCCGATGTCTCGGCGGGCAAGGCTTTCCTGTTGCAAGGGGGAGACTGCGCCGAGAGCTTCAAGGAGTTCTCGACAGAAGGCGTGCGCGACACGTTCCGGGTTCTGCTGCAGATGGCTGTGGTGATGACCTTCGCTGCCTCCAAGCCGATCGTGAAGGTCGGCCGGATTGCGGGGCAGTTCGCCAAACCGCGCTCGGCCGACATGGAGACGATCGATGGCGTGTCGCTGCCGAGCTATCGCGGTGACAGCGTCAATGGTCCCGAATTCACACCGGAAGCGCGCGAACCGGATCCGCAGCGCCTGATCCGCGCCTATGACCAATCCGCATCGACGCTCAACCTGCTGCGGGCCTTTGCGTCCGGCGGTTACGCCGACCTGCACAATGTCCACCAGTGGACCCAGGACTTCGTCAGCGACAGCCCGGCAGCGGAACGCTATGCCGAGACTGCGGCACGTATCTCCGAGGCCCTGGCCTTCATGAAGGCCTGCGGCATCGGTCGTGACAGCGCGCCGTCGCTCGAGGCTGTCGACTTCTTTACCAGCCACGAAGCCCTGCATCTGCCCTTCGAGGAAGCCCTGACCCGGCGCGATCCGAATACCGGGCAATGGTATGCGACTTCGGCCCACATGATCTGGACCGGTGAGCGGACCCGGCAGCTCGACGGCGCCCATGTGGAATATGCCCGTGGCATCGCCAACCCGGTCGGGGTCAAATGCGGCCCCACCATGCAGCCGGATGAACTCCTGCCGCTGATCGACGCGCTCAATCCGGACAATGAGGCCGGCCGTCTCGTCCTGATCGTGCGCATGGGTGCCGACAATGTGGTCAAGAACCTGCCCAAGCTGGCCGCCGCCGTGACCAAGGCCGGTCGCAAGGTTGTCTGGTCATCCGACCCGATGCATGGCAACACGCACAAGACCAGCAATGGCTACAAGACCCGCGATTTCGACCGGATCCTGTTGGAGCTCGAGGGCTTCATGGATGTGCTCTACGCTGAGGGCGCCTATCCGGGCGGTGTGCATTTCGAGATGACCGGCCGCGACGTGACCGAGTGCGTCGGGGGGGCCAAGACCGTCACCGAGGCGGACTTGGCCGCGCGCTATCACACGCATTGCGATCCGCGCCTGAATGCCGACCAGGCGCTCGACATGGCCTTCCGCATCGCCGAGAGCCTCAAGCGCGTTCGCAACAACAACTCGGCCGCCAACGCGGCGTAGGGGCGCGCCTTTCCTCCCCATGCCAATGGCGAGGGCACCCGCAAACCGGGGGAGGAGCCGCCGCGTCAGCGGCGGATTGCTTGGAGCCGGCCGAAAACAGTTTGGCGCTGCGCGCCGCCCCATCGACCCGATGCTGTGCATCGGCCCACTTCCCCACGATGTGGGGAAGAAACCCCAAAGAAAAACGCCGCCCGGATCTCTCCGGGCGGCGTTTCACTTGATCGGTACCTGAAAGGCTGGATCAGATGTCTTTCAGGGCAGCAGCCGGGCGGAAAGCCGCCTGGGTGCGCGCCTTGGACATCATCGTTTCGCCGGTGCGCGGATTGCGCACTTCGCGGGCTTCACGGTGCTTGGCGTAGAAGGTGCCGAAGCCAGCGATCTGGACACTGTCATTGCCCTTCACCGAGCCGACGATGGCTTCGATGGCGGAATCAACAGCTTCGCCCGCTTGTGCACGGGACAGGCCGGTTTTTTCGGCGACGGCTTTGGCAAGATCAGACTTGTTCATAGGGTTCCCCCCAGTTGTTCGCGGTCCGGCAAGTACGGTCATCGTATCCGTCCGGTAGTCGCGTGTTCGTTGACGGTCCAACAAGGCCGAGAACTGACCACGATTGCAAGCTGCAACAGGCGAATCCGAGCCAAATCGCTGCAATTTCCCCGGCAAAACACGGTTTTTCACAGTTCGGCCCCTGATTTGCGTACATTGAATGGCATGTATCAGGGTGAACCGCATCATAACGCACCAACGGCGAATCGCCCGATTCGCATGCTCCCGTTCGCACTTGCAGCAGGTTTGGCCGTCTATCTGCTTGCGTCATTCGCAGGTGCGGGGGCGACGCTCGCCCCGCTCGCAGCGGCGATTGCAGCCGGCTGGACGCTCGGACGACTGACCCGACGCTGATCCGGACCATGTCCTGGTGAGCGACTGGATGGCGCTTTGTGCCCGGGCCGGTCGCGGGGGCGAGTCGAGGCGTTCAGCCGACCGGAGGCACCTGGGTCAAGGCCCAGAAAATGCTGATCAGCAGGGTCAACATTCGCGCCAGCACCGATAACGCGGTTACCACCAGGGTCAGCAGCACCGTCTTGCCGAGCATGCCCAGGATACCTGATGAGAATCCGACCCGGATAACCTGTCCGGCAATCGCCATGAATATGACGATGTTGATCAGGAAGGCCCATTTGAGGATGTCGGGCCAGACGCTGGAGGCGACCAGGACAAGTGTGCTGGTCACCGCCCCCGCCGTCACCGGTATGAAGTAGCATTGGGTGGCGTGCAGGAAGTTCACGCCCTTGCGCATGGATCTCAGCGCGATGACGCCCGGCAGGAACAACAAGGCTTCGATCGGCACATAGAGCAGGGCGGCCATGGTCGAGATGGCGGCGCGGACGGCCTCGATGTCCCGGCGACCTTCGCGCAGTGCGTCGCCGAAGGCCGCGCCATCGCCTGAAATCCGCCAGATGACCTCGCCCCAACCGCCCCAGACCATCGACAGGAGGAACATCCAGGTCAGGACGCCGAACCAGACCCGCATGGTGGGTGTGTAGCGCGCCCGGTCGCCATCCAGAAAGGCGCGGGCGACGGTGGCGGGGCGCAGAAAGATGTCCCGCAAGGTTCGCAGGCTTCGATAGTTGAAGCTCAGCACCTCGTCGAGCACGTCCTCGAGGACGCGGGTCTCGCCGACCTTTTCCTTCCGGGCCCCGTCCGTCATCAGATCCGGACCAGCATTTTGCCGGTGTTCTGGCCCGTGAACAGGCCCGAGAAGGCGGCGGGCGCGTTCTCTATGCCGTCCATCACCGTTTCGGCGGGCTTGATCTTGCCGGCCGCCATCCAGTTGCCGAGGTCGGACACAAAGTCCGTGAACATGTCGGCATGGTCGGAAACAATGAAGCCGCGGATGGTCAGCGACTTGCCGATGATCTGGGTGAGATTGTCCGGCAGGGTTGCGGCGCTGGTATCATTATAGCGCTGGATCATGCCGCAGGCGGCCATCCGGCCTTTCGAACGGAGCGAATTCAGGGCCGCGGTGAAATGGGTGCCGCCGACATTCTCGAAATACCCGTCGACGCCCTTGGGCGCGACTTCGGCGATGGCCGCCGTCAGGTCGTCGGTGGCCTTGTAGTCGACCACATGGTCGGCACCGAGTGATTTGACGAAGGCACATTTTTCCGGACCGCCGGCCGTGGCGATCACGGTGGCGCCCATCGCCTTGGCAAACTGGATGCCGGATGTGCCGACCGCGCCGGCACCGCCGGACATCCACAGGGTTTCACCGGGCTGCAGGTCGATCATGCGCTTGATGCCGACATAGGCGGTCAGGCCGGGCATGCCGGCAATGCCGAGGAAGGCCTGCGGCGGCAGGATCGAAGTGTCGACCTTGGTCAGACCGGCGCCGGGCGCCGTATAGGCTTCACGCCAGCCATGCATCGAGCTGACATGGTCGCCCGGTTTCAACCCGTCGAAATTGCTCTCGATGACTTCACCAATCGCGCCGCCATCCATTACCTGCCCGAGTGCAAAGGGCGCGATATAGGTGTGGATGCCGCTCATGCGTCCGCGCATATAGGGGTCAACCGAGATGTAGAGATTGCGGACCAGGACTTCCCCGTCGCCGGGCGCGGGAACGTCCGTTTCCACGACGTCATAGTACTTCGGATCCGGTGCGCCCTTCAGATAGGCGTTCAAATGGATTTCACGCGATTTCATCAACCAACTCCCGTTTCGGTTTTTATGAGTCTCTGTTTGCGTAGTCGTCTGGCGCGAGCAACGTCATGAAGTCCAGCCCGAACTCATTTGCCAGCACCCAGTCGATCGTCAGGAAGGTACAGGCAATCGTGATGATCATGGTGACCGGTAGCAAGGCCAGGAGGCCGAGAAGGCGCAGGATCAGCGCGGTAACCGAGCGACCGTAAAAATATGCGAGCAGGATACCGCAAATGACAAAGAACGAAATCAGCGCGATGGTTATGCCGACGACAGTCCCTTCGCCTCCCAGTGTTTGCAACGGGATCAGCGCGATCATCAGCATGAAGCTGGCATTGGTCGCCACGAGGTAGATCTGTAGATGGCCCCAGATCGGTGTCGACGGCCGATAAAGCTTGAGCGCCAGCAGATAGGGCAGGGATGATAGCACCGTGATCGGCCATAGCGCGATGGACTGGGTCGCGACCAGCGCATCATTGACCTGGCGGCTGGTCAGCGGCTCATCAAAGCTGCGGCGGGCGGTCGCCAGCCAGGCTTGCATGTCGTCCGGCGGCAGGTCGGTCGTCATGGTGTCGAGGGTCGCGGTGACCGGCGTTCCGAACAGGGCGGCGACGACGAACTGGAAAGAGAACAGGGCGATGAACACGCGGATCGGAGACAGATAACGCGCATAGTCACGCCCGATCGCGGCCGTTGCGACCCGCGCCGGTCTGATGAAGCTGTCCAGCATGGTGCGGAAGATGCGCGCGTCGACATCGAAAATGGCGACGGTCATTGAATCCAGTGGTGTTTCGTGACCGCTGCGCACCGGATCGTGGTCGCCGTTCTCTTTCACCCCGTTCTCGGTCACGCCGTCCCCCTCGGTTGGCCCGCATCCTACGTCCGGACCAAGGTCGTGCAAGGGAGAAAACCGGCCCTGCCTTTGCCTGGCGGGGCCGTGTTGTCGCGCCTGCCTTGCAATCGCCGGAAACAAGTGGTGATGCATGGGGTGCTTGATCGTGCCAGCCGCAGCGCTATTCACGGCGGCATCAATCGAGGTTTTGTTCATGACATCCAATTCTCGCATCTTGCGGACCGGCGTTGTCGGGGCCGGCGTGTTTGGCGGCTTTCATGCGTCGAAATACGCCGCGAACGACCGCGTCGAGCTGGTCGGGATATATGAACCGGATCTGGACCGTGCCCGGGCGCTGGCCGACAGGCATGGCGTCAGGGCGTATGACAATTTCGCCGAGCTTCTGTGCGGCGTCGATGCGATCACCGTCGCCAGTCCCGCTGTCCATCATTTTGAAGCGGCCGCCACGGCGCTGGCGCTGGGCAAGCATGTGCTCGTGGAAAAGCCGATCGCGGCATCGGTTGAAGAGGCGCGTGAATTGATTGCCCTGGCCTCCAAGCATGGTTGTGTGCTCCAGGTCGGCCATCAGGAGCGCTTCGTGTTCAACGCGATGGGCTTGTTCGCGGTGGATGCCACACCCCGCAAGATCACCGCCAGCCGCATGGGGCCGCCGTCGGATCGCTGTCTCGACGTCTCGGTGACGCTGGATCTGATGATCCATGACCTGGATCTTGTGATCGCGCTGTCGGGCAGCGCCGTGAAGCGTGTCTCCGGCGAGGTCGACAAGGGCCGCTATGGGCATCCCGATGTCGCCAGGGCAAGCCTGGTCTTCGACAATGGTTGCGAGGCAGAGTTGATCGCCAGCCGGATCCATCACGAGCGCGATCGCAAGATGCGCGTGGAGTATGAGACCGGTGTGCTGGACATCGATTTCGTCGCCAAGACCTTCGAGAATTCGACGCCCTACAATCTCAATCCGGATTTCGCCGACGACCCTGTCGCCAAGGATTCCCTCGGCGCCAATGTCTCGGCCTTCATCGCGGCAGTCCTCGATGGCGGGCCGGTGGCGGTACCGGGAATTGCCGGTCTTCGGGCCCTGGACGCAGCGCGCGCGATCGATGGCGCCCGGACCTACGGCTCCTGACCCTCTTGCAGGGACTTGCGGCGCGGTCTAAATCGCGGCCATGACAGATCGCATCATTCTCGTCACCGCCCAGCTCAACCCGGTTGTCGGGGATGTGGCCGGCAATCTGGCCAAGGCCCGTGCCGCCCACGCCGAAGCGAAGACGCGCGGCGGTGACATAGTCGTCTATCCGGAAATGTTCCTGCTGGGCTATCCGCCCGAGGATCTGGTGCTCAAACCGTCCGCGGTCGAGGCCTGCCGATCGGCGCTTGATACGCTGGCGGCCATTACCCGTGATGGCCCGGCGATCCTGATCGGCCTGCCCTGGCGACAGAACAAGTCGCTGTACAACGCTGTCGCCCTGCTCGACGAGGGCCAGCTGGTCGCCCTGCGTTTCAAGCACGAACTGCCCAATTATGCCGTGTTCGACGAAAAGCGCGTGTTCCAGCCAGGGCCTTTGCCGGACATCGTCAAATGGCGCGGCATCAAGCTCGGCCTGCCGATCTGTGAGGACCTGTGGCTCGGTACGGTGCCCAAGGCGTTGATCGAGAAGGGCGCCGAGATGATCATCACGCTCAATGGCTCGCCCTGGCGGCGGACGATCGAGCGTGAACGCAAGCAGGCCTTTGCCCGCTGGTTCGACAGCTGGGCGGCGCCCAAGGCGATCATCTTTGTCAATCAGGTCGGTGGCCAAGACGAGCTTGTCTTTGACGGGGCCTCCTTCTCGCGAGACAGCGAGGGCCGCGAGGTCCAGCGGCTGCCGGCGTTCGAGGAAGCCATTGATGCCGTGGAATGGGTGCGCACCGACAAGGGCTGGTTCGGCGCTGGCGGGCAGGTTGTTTCGGTCAAGTCCGGTCTGGAAGCCGACTGGAAGGCGATGACCCGCGCGCTGGGCGATTATATCGGCAAGAACGGCTTTCCCGGTGTGGTGCTGGGCATGTCCGGCGGGATCGACAGTGCGATCTCGGCCGCCATCGCGGTCGACGCGCTGGGCGCCGACAAGGTCTGGGCGGTGATGATGCCGTCGAAATACACCAGCCAGGAAAGTTTCGAGGACGCCAAGGCCTGCGCCGAGGCGCTGGGCATCCGCTATGACATCATCGATGTCGAGCCGACCATTGCTTCCTTCAATGCCATCCTGTCGTCGCCATTCAGGGGCACTCAGCCCGACACGACCGAGGAAAATCTCCAGTCCCGTGCTCGCGGCGTGGTCTTGATGGCGCTGTCCAACAAGTTTGGCCCGATGGTGCTGTCGACCGGCAACAAGTCGGAGATGGCGGTCGGCTATGCCACCCTCTATGGCGATATGAATGGCGGCTATAACGCCCTGAAAGACATCTACAAGACGGAAGTCTTCGAACTCGCCTGGTGGCGCAATTCGGCCAATCATCAGGTCGGCCTCGGCCCGGTCGGCCAGGTCATCCCCGAACGCATCATCACCAAGCCGCCCTCGGCCGAACTGGCCGAGGACCAGAAGGATGAGGACAGCCTGCCGCCCTATGACGTGCTCGACGCCATCCTCTACGGCCTGATCGAGGAAGAGCGCTCGGTCCGTGAGCTGGTCGCCGACGGTCATGACGAGGCCGAGGTCAAACGCATCGAGAACCTGCTCTACCGCGCCGAATACAAACGCCGCCAGGCCCCGCCCGGCGTCAAGATCGGCCCCAAGAATTTCGGCCGTGACCGGCGGTATCCGATCACCAACCGGTTCCGGAACTAGGGGCGCCCCAGTCGCCCGGGTTTGCTTGTCATCCCCGCCGGATGTCCCGCGAAGGCGGGACGCAGGGCGGGGATCTATGTGTCTGCCATCAGTTAGGTCCCTGACTTGCGCCCGGCCTTCGCCGGGCGTCCATCAGGGATGACAAGGTTTGTAGGTTGTTGGTTTTGACAACGCCTGCCGAGCCGGCCTGCGTCACCCCGTCACATTCGTCAAACCAGTTATTTCTGTCACAACAGAAATGAACGAATGGAGGTGGACATGAAGGCATATGACAGGCTCCCGCGAACGTTGGCCCGTAACGCGGATCGAATGGCGCGGCGGGATGGTGCACTTGACCGCTTGTCGGGCCGCGACACGCGAGACGCGGGTGTCTTCAATGTCATGACGGGGCCGGTGACGCGTCCCCGCGCGTGCAGCCCGGTGGTGGCCTGGCTCACCGGATGCGCGGCCACGGCCCTGACGGGGTACTGGGCAATCGGTGTCGCGGATCTCGCCGGCGGGCAGAGTGAACCTCTGGGCTTTCTCGCCGTTCTGGCGGGCGCTCTGCCGGGGGCCTTGGCCTATGCCGCGTTGGTGGCCTTCCTGACCGCCATTCCCATGCCGCTCCTTGTTCTCGCCGAACGCGCCGCACACTGGCACCGCGGCGGGTCGGACTTTCTCACAGCAGCCTTGATGGGGGCGGTACTGGCCCAGCTGTTCGGCTGGCCGGTTCTGGACGGTCCGCGCGGCATCGCAATGACATTGTTCGCGGCCTTCAGCGGCGGCGTTGGCGGTCTGGCCTACTGGCTGGCCGCCGGGAGACCCGGTCCTTGCCGAGGCGATGACGAGATTGAGCACGGGCGGGCACAGGCATGACGGCGATCTGGAAGACAGCGTTTGGTGCGGACCCCTTGCAGGCAATCGGGGCCTGGTTGGTTGCCTGTTATGTGGCGGGCGCGGCAGTTTCGCTCGAGTTTGGCCTGTACCAGGGTATTGTCGTCGAAAACGCGCTGGCGGCCGGATTGAGCGCGATACTGATCGCGCCGTTCTTGGGCTTTCTCGTCGGCTTTGTCGTGGCCTTCTTCACAGCCATACCCGCGTTGATCCTGACCAGTGTGATCCGCGCCATCCGCTGGCCCCGTCCCCTTGCCGACATGATCGGTGGCGCCGGTCTCGGTGCCGCGTTGATTGTGGGGATAAGCGGGATAGCGATAGCCAGGGATGGCCGCTGGAGCGGCTGGCTGACCGTGGCAGGCTTCGCCCTTGCCGGCGCGATCAGCGGCTGGGTCTATTGGCAGATAGCCGGGCGCCCGCAACCGCATGACCCATTGCCGCAGAAAATCGTTCAGGATCATGTCTTTGATTGATAAGAGTGAGACGGGAAAGGGGATCATCATGACCACACCGACACGCCCGCCGCTGAGCTTTTCTGGCTCGATGCGCAATATCCTGGCCTGGCTGGCTGCCGCTGTCGCGTCCGGCCTGACGGTCGTCATCGGCTTTGCCTTGCTGGCCGTTATCGAGGCGGAGGGCGGCGTCGAGGCCGAGGCCGAATTCCTTCAGGCCCTGATCCCGGGCAGCCTGTTCATCGGCGGCTATATCGCCGTCCTGACCGCCCTCCCGACCGTGATCCTGACCTGGGTCCGGCGCTGGCGCGGCTGGTACGGCCTGCCCGTTCACCTGCTGATGGGCGCCCTGACCGGCGCCGCCGCCATCCAGATCTTCGGCATGCCGCTTTCCTACGGCCTGGAAGGCGTGCCGATGACAGCCTTCTTCGCAGCGACCGGACTGGTTGGCGGTGGGGTGTATTGGTGGCTGTCGGTGCGGCCTTGATTCTGCCACCTGAAGCGTTTTGCCTGGGCTGGCCATCAATCGGGAAGCGGCTTTGTTGAATGCTGAGCAATATCAGGGAAGTTGTGGGGCAAAAACCTTGGCGGGCTATCGGCGCGTGGCTACTGACCTGCTATCTGGTCGGTCTGGTTGTGATTGGCGGTGGCAGTGTGTTTGCCGCAATCCAGGCCTCCTTTGATCCGAGCTTTCCGGCCGAATGGCAGATGGTCATCATGTCGCCGCTGTGGAGCGTGCCCGCCGGTCTTGGCACTGCGGCTATGACCGCCTTGCCCGTCTGGGCAGCTGTCAGCATCCTGCGTGCCACGCGCTGGCCCCGACCCTTGTGTGAGGTTGTGCTCGGGCTGATCCTGGCGGTGCTTCTGCTGCAATTGGCGGATCTCGTTCTGTCGATCAGCGATCCTGAACTCGATGTGCAGCCCGTCGGCTTGCCGATCTGGGTCTATATGTTTTTCGGCGCCGTCGGTGCTGCCGCCGGCTGGACCTATTGGCGCCTCGCAGGACGTCCAGGTCGCGTCGACGACCCGATGGCGGGCGCCATCACGGCGCGTGGCCTCGACTGAACGTGACCGTTCCTGACTGTTGCCCCCATCCGCACCCCCCGCTTGCCCCGATGCCCTGACAGCGCTAAGCCCTGCGCCTCTATCTCAGTGAGGCTCCACGTCGATGACCAAAGTCCGTTTTGCGCCCAGCCCGACCGGCAAGCTTCATGTCGGCAATGTCCGCACCGCGATCTTCAACTATCTGTTCGCGCGCAAGGCGGGCGGGACGTTTGTGCTGCGCATTGACGATACCGATGTCGAGCGCTCGACCCAGGCTTTCGAGGACGGTATCCGCGCCGACCTGACCTGGTTGGGCATTTCCTGGGACGAGACCTTCAAGCAGTCGGACCGGTTCGACCGCTATGAGGCCGCCGCCGAGGCGCTGAAGGCCAAGGGCCTGCTCTATCCCTGCTATGAGACCGGTGAGGATCTCGACCGCAAGCGTCGCCTGCAAATGGCCAATGGCCGGCCGCCGGTCTATGACCGCGCCGCCCTGGACCTGAGCGATGCTGAAAAGGCCGCCTTCGAGGCCGAGGGCCGCAAGCCGCATTGGCGTTTCAAGCTGTCCGGCAATCCGGTCCAGTGGGACGACATGGTGCGTGGCCCTGTCTCGATCGAGACGTCGTCGCTGTCCGACCCTATCCTGATCCGCGAGGACGGCTCCTTCCTCTACACGCTGCCCAGCGTGCTGGATGACATCGAGTCGGAGATCACCCACATCATCCGCGGTGAGGATCACACCACCAATTCCGGCGCCCAGATCGAGATTTTCGAGGCGCTCGGCGGCAAGGCGCCCATGTTCGGTCACCAGGCCCTGCTGGTCGGCGCTGATGGCGGCAAGCTGTCCAAGCGGACCGGCTCGCTCGGGATTGCCGATCTGCGCGATGTTGAAGGGCTTGAGCCGATGGCGATCATGTCGCTGCTGGCCCGCATCGGCACGTCGGATCCGGTCGAGGCCTTCGCTGATGTCGAGGGCATTCTGGAAGGCTTTGACCTGGGCAAGTTGTCCCGCTCGCCGGCCCGTTTTGACGATGAAGAATTGAAGCGCGTGAACGCCAAGCTCCTGCACGCCATGCCCTATGCCGTGGCCCAGCCGAAGCTGGCAGCGCTGGGGGCCGACAAGGGCGAGGCCGTCTGGGAGGCGGTACGTCCGAACCTTGAAACCCTGGCCGACGCCAAGGCCTGGGCCGTGCTGATTGATGGTCCGGTGACGCCGGTGATCGAAGAGGCGGATTATGCCGAAGCTGCCGCGCAGCACCTGCCGGCCGGTGAGCTGGATGGTGCCAGCTGGTCGGCCTGGACCAATGCGCTCAAGGAGGCAACCGGCCGCAAGGGCAAGCAGCTCTTCATGCCGCTGCGCCTGATGCTGACCGGTGAGGCCCGTGGTCCCGAGATGGCGGTCCTGCTTCCGCTGATCGGTCGAGACAAGGTGCTCAAGCGTCTGGCGGGTGAGGCGGCCTAGCCCATCCGGCTCGGTCAGCGCTTTCACGCGTCTTGTCATCCCCGCTGAATGTCCGGCGCAGGCCGGACGCAAGGCGGGGACCTAACTATTCGAACACATATAGGTCCCTGACTTTCGCCCCGCCTTCGCGGGGCGTTCATCAGGGATGACACCCCAGGCAGGGTCGCGCCGAGCGCCCTTACCTTGACATAATGACATGTTTGCAGTCCTTTTTGTCAGGTTGTCTTGACAGATGCGCTCCTGAGTGTCAGGTATGCATGACACTAAGTCATGTAGAGCTGATGGAGCATACGATGAAACCTTATGGTAGCGGGAAGATGAGTATCGGCGGATGGATTGCCATTGCGGTCGCGATTGTGGTCGGTGCAACCGCCGGGCAGGCCGACGGGCAGGGACCGGACCCGTTCATGGCCGGATCGGTACAGATTGAGCGGTTTGGTTCTCCGGCCGGTCGGGATGTCATCCTGGTCCCGGGTCTGGCGACGCCGGGTGAGGTTTGGGCCGAAACCGTTGCTGCGCTGGGCGACAGCGTCGACGCCCATGTCGTGACCCTGGCCGGGTTTGGCGGTGTGTCGGCGCTCGAGCGCGGCGAGCGCGGTGTGGTCGGCAGTGCGGTGGCCGATCTGGCGGCCTGGATCGCCGCAGAGAACATCGAGGACGCCGTGCTGGTCGGTCACTCCATGGGCGCGCAGATTGCGCTACAGCTGGCCGCTGATGCACCGGATCAAGTCAGCGCGGTTGTCGTGGTCGACAGTGCGCCCTTTTTTGCCCGCCTGTTCAATCCGGCAATCACCGAAGCGCAGGCGGCGGCCTATGCGGCGGGCGTCTCGGCGCAGATGGCGGCAGCACCGCGTGAGCAATTCCTGGCCATGTCGCGGCAGGGCCTCCCGGTCCAGTCGATCACAGCGGACGGACAGGCCCGGGTCATGGCATGGATGGAACTGGCCGATCAGGCCGTCGTCAGCCAGGCGATGGGTGAGGTGATGGGGGCGGACTTCAGCTCGGTCCTGCCGCAAGTGTCGGTACCGGTGACGGTCATGTACGCCTGGAGCGAGGGGGCGCCGGTGAGCGCGGATCAGCTCGAATCTGTTTATGCCAACCAGTATGCCGGTCTGGCGGCGGTTGAATTGCAGCGGATTGAAGGCTCACGCCATTTCATCATGCTGGACCAACCGGCCGTGTTCCGGACGGCCTTGGGCGCGGTCATTGCGCGCCCGGATGGGGAGGATTGATCATGGCGAAGAACGCCCGTCTCTACATGATCCGCTTCGGCGGCTCGATGCTGGCCTACATGCTGGTCCTGATCGGCTCGGTCTCCTGGCTCGGAGCCAATGAGACCGGCCCACTGGTTCGCGGCGTCGTCGCCCTGCTGCCGGTGATCCCGGGCCTGTTCGCCCTGTGGGCGGTCATGGTCTTCTATCGCTCACTGGATGAGTTCAAGCAGCGCATCCTGGCCGAGGCGATGATCATTTCGGCGCTGCTGACCGGTTTTGGAACCTTTGCCTATGGCTTCCTCGAGGGGGCTTTGAACCTGCCGCCCATCCCCTCGATCTGGATTTTCCCGCTCCTGATCGGGTTGTGGGGTGTGGTCGGCTGCTTCCAGAAATATGTGGTGTACCGGTGAGGAACCGTCTCCGTGTCCTGCGCGCCGAGCGGCGCTGGAGCCAGGCCGAGCTGGGCGAACGGGTCGGTGTGTCACGGCAGGCCATCAATGCGGTGGAGACCGGCAAGCACGACCCGTCCCTGACGCTTGCCTTTGCCCTCGCCGGCGCCTTCGATCTGGCCATCGAGGACGTCTTTGACCCGAACGCGTCGGCGGACTGATCAGTCCGCCGAACCGGCTCCGGCCGCCTTCTGGTCATCCAGCTGGGCGATGATGCGGGCGATTGCCTCGTCTGCGTGATCAATCAGGTCGACATGGTCAGCCAGCGATTGCGGTGTGAAACCCTCGCGAACGGTGTGGGCAATGAGGTCGATGAACGGGGCCCAGAAGCCGTCGGTGTTGAGGAAGACGATCGGCTTGTCCTGCAGGCCCAATTGCTGGCGCGAGATGACGTCGAAGACTTCCTCCAGGGTCCCGGTGCCGCCCGGCAGGATGATGTAGGCGTCACTCTCGGCGATGAGCAGGCTCTTTCGCTCGCTCATCGTCTCGACAATCTTGATCTCGACGCCGTCGAGATGGCCCTCACGGGCGATCAGGAAGCCGGGAATGATGCCATGGACCGTGCCGCCGCCGGCGGCCGCCGTCGACGCGGCGATCCCCATCAGTCCGACATCGCCGCCGCCATAGACGAGGCGGCATCCCGATTGCGCAATGGCCCGCCCGACCTCGGCCGCCGCAGCGGCATAGGATTCGCGTTCACCCATCCGTGACCCGCAGAAGACACCAATCGACCTTAGTTTCGCCATCGTGACATCACTCATATTTGCTTTATCGGACCGGGATGCTAATTGCCGAAGGTCGACGGCGCGAGGATTGCATCCAGTTCGTGTGCGCCAGAGTGCAGATTACAGCTCGGGTTGATGGATGACAGGAGACAGGCCATGACCGCCACGCGGTCGTTTATCATCGCTGCAGCCCTTGCCGCGCTGGCGATTGCCGCCGCGCTGGCCTTCATCATGTATCGTCCGGGCCCCGCCGATGACAGCGCCGGCGTGCCGGTCGCAGGAAACCCGGTGTCCCCCGCTGGTACGACAACAGAAGCCGAACCCAGTGCCGCCATGCTCGCAGCGCCGGTGTTTGACATCGTTCGTGTAGCGCCGGCCGGCACCGCCGTGATCGCCGGGCGCGGCGAACCGGGGGCTGCGATTCGCCTCCTCGCCAATGACGAGGTGCTCGAATTTGACAGCAGCAATGGTCGCACCGATCACATGCTCATCGATGAGCGCGGTGAGTGGGCGATCATCCTGCAGGACCCGCTGCCGTCCGGCGCGGTCGAGCTTTCCCTTTTGATGACCGCCGCTGACGGTCGCGAGCTGCGGTCCGACCAGGTTGTTGTGGTGTCCATCCCCGAACAGCGCGGACCAACGCCGCTGGTCGTGGTCGGTCGTCCGGGCGAGGCCAGTCGCGTCTGGCAATGCCCGTCCTGTTCCAATTCCGAGATGGGCCCGCTGGTGCTCGAGACGATCGACTATGACGAGACAGGCGCTGTCATCTTCTCGGGCCGCGCCGATGCCGGAACCACGGTGCGAATCTTCGCCAATGGTGCCCTGGTCGGTGAAGCCACGGTCGGTCGCAATGGCCGCTGGAACCTGCAGGCCGGCGCGCTGCTGGCGCCGGGCATCTATGACCTCCAGATCGACCAGGTCGACGAGGACGGTCAGGTCAGCGCGGTCATCGTTCTGCCCTTCGAGCGCGTCGCCGCGGAAGACCTCAACATGGGTCCCAATTCGGTGGTCGTGCAGCCGGGCAATTCGCTTTGGCGCCTGGCCCGCCGCCTGTATGGCGAAGGCGTCCAGTACACCGTCATCTACGAAGCCAATCGCGACCAGATCCGCGACCCCAACCTGATCTATCCCGGCCAGGTGCTCGAAGCACCGGGTGAGGACGGGCAGGGCGGGTAGACGAGCGAACGTCAGCTTGGCTGCTGCCGACAGGGGGCAGCGCGCTGAACGTCGCGCAGCGTGGACAGCGGCCGCTGAGTGTCTTGGAGTTGCGTGATGGCGCACACTGCGCGACCGCGCGGATCTTCGAATTACCATATTTCACCGTCATCCCCCGGCTTGTCCGGGGGACCTCAACACCTCTGTGAGCGGTTTGGCCGAGGTCCCCCGGATGCTCGCTGCGCGATCCCCGTGGGATGACGCGCGGTGTGGTGTTTGGAAGGGCACCGGGCTTCTGACCGCCAGTCTCAGCCCTCAACTCTGGCGCTTGCCCCTGCAACGCCCTATCTCTCCCCGCAATGAAACCGACAGCTCCCGATAGCGCGGAAGACGCCCGGCAAGCGCCGCAAGGCTCGCTTGGCAAGACGATGTGGCGGCTGTTTGCGTTGCTGGCCTCGCCGGAGATGGCGAAGTGGCGCTTCCGCATGGGGCTGGCGCTGGTCCTGACCATCATTGCCAAGCTGTTCTCGGTGGCGGCGCCGATCCTGTTCGGTGACGGCATCAACCTGATTGTTGACGCGACCGGCAATGCCCCGACCTCGCAGGCGGGGCAAGCCAGCACCTTGTGGCCCGGGCTGCTGACGACCTTCTCGCTGGCCTTCATTGCCTATGCCGTGGCGCGCTTCCTGTCGGTTGGCGCACCGCAGCTGCGCGACGCCATGTTCGCGCCGGTCAGCCAGGACGCCCAGCGCCTGACCGCCGTGCGGGCCTTTGCCCATGTCCAGGGCCTGTCGATCGGCTATCACCAGACCAAGCGAACCGGCGCCCTCCAGCGCATCATCGAACGCGGCGCCCGCGCCGTCGATTTCCTGATGCGCTTCCTGATCTTCAACATCGCCCCGACCCTGTTCGAGCTGACCTTGGCGGCGATTGTGCTCAGCGCTAATTACGGCTGGGAATTCGCCGTCATCGCTGTGGTCACCATCGTCATCTACATGGCGCTGACCTGGTCGATGACCGAGTGGCGCGTCGGCATACGTCGGCAGATGAATGATGCCGACAATGAAGCCTCCGCCCGCGCCGTGGACGGGCTGATCAACTTCGAAACCGTGAAAGCCTTTGCCGCCGAAGAGCGCGAGAGCGATGCCTATAACGGCGCCATGAAGCGCTATGCCGGGGCGGCGGCGAAGTCCCAATCCTCGCTCGCTTTGCTCAATGGCCTGCAGGCGCTGATCATGAATGCCGGACTGCTGGCGATGGCCCTGACGGCCGGCTGGAAGGCGTTCAACGGCGTGCTGGGCGCTGGTGATGTGGCGGCGGTGACGCTGGTGCTGATGAATATCTACCAGCCGCTCAACATCCTTGGCTGGGCCTATCGCGAAATCAAGCAGGGCGCGGTCGACATGGAGCGCGTCTATGAGACGTTGGCCTTGAAGCCCGATGTCGCCGACGCGCCGGACGCCCGGCCGCTGATGCTGCAAGGCGGAGCGGTGAGTTTTGCCGATGTCGGCTTTACCCATGACGGCCGCTCGCGCTCGCTCGGCGGTGTGTCGATGGACATTCCGGCCGGCAGTTTTGTCGGCATTTGCGGACCCTCCGGAGCGGGCAAGTCGACCGTTTTGCGCCTGCTGTTCCGCTTTTATGACCCCGAGCAGGGATCGGTCTCGATTGATGGCCAGGACCTGCGTTCGATTGCCCAGGCCAGCCTGCGCGATGCGCTGGGCCTGGTGCCGCAGGACGTGGTCCTGTTCAACGACACGCTGCGGGCCAATGTGATCTATGGCAGGCCGGAGGCCAGCGAGGCCGAGATCGCCGACGTGCTCAAGCGGGCCCATCTCAGCGAGTTTGTTTCCGGCCTGCCGGACGGGTTGGAGACGCGGGTGGGTGAGCGTGGCCTGAAACTCTCCGGCGGCGAGAAGCAACGGGTCGGGCTGGCCCGCGCCATCCTGAAAGACCCGGCGGTGCTGATTCTCGACGAGGCCACCTCGGCGCTCGACAGCCAGACCGAGAGCGAGGTCCAGGCGGCCTTGAGCGAGGCGGCCGAGGGACGCACCACCATCGCCGTCGCTCACCGCCTGTCGACCATTGCCGGCGCCGACCGGATTTTCGTGCTCGATGCCGGGCGGGTGGCCGAAACCGGCAGCCATGACGAACTCCTGGCCCGCGGCGGTCTCTATGCCGACATGTGGCGCCGTCAGAGCGAGGCGGTCTCCGCCGCGTCGGTCGGTTCAGTGCCGGTATCGGTCGCTAAATAGCATTGCGCGGCGCGTCGCCTTGCTTACCTTGGTGTTCCGAGCACGGGGCGACTCCATCATGACCGGACACACGCGCACACGACGCACCCTGATGAGCAGTGCGGGCGCATGACCCAGCCTCAAGCTGTCGGCCTGATCGGCTTGGGTGCGTTCGGACGTCTCGCCGCCGTGCATCTTGCACCGCATCTTGATCTGGTCGCCCATGATCCGGCGGTCGCAGACATGGACGGTATAGCCTGTGTGTCGCAGGCCGAGGCCGCGTCCCGACCTGTGGTCATCCTCGCGGTTCCGGTTCAACAGATCGCCGGCGTCTGCCAGCAAATCTCGGCGCACCTGCCAGAGGGCGCGCTGGTCCTCGATGTGGCTTCCGTCAAACTCAAGCCCATGGCGGCCATGCGCGAGCACCTGCCTGCCGGGACTCGCATCCTTGGCACCCACCCCCTGTTCGGGCCGCAGAGCGCGGCAGACGGGCTGGACGGCCAGTCCATCGTCCTGTGTCCCGACAGTGATTTTGACCCGGCCTGCATCGCCGATTTCCTGCGCGACGATCTGCGCCTCGATGTCCACATCTCCGACGCCGATACCCATGACCGCACCATGGCCAGCGTTCAGGCGCTGACCCATCTGGTGTCCAAGGTCATCACCGATCTGGATCTGCCCGCCGCGCCCTATACGACGCGCAGCTATGATTTGCTCAAACAGGCCGCGGATCTGGTGGCCGGTGACAGCGACGAGCTGTTTCGGGCCATCGAGCGGCACAACCCGTATGCGGGCGAATTGCGGGAGCGGTTTTTCCAGGCGGCACGCGCGTTGGACGAACGGCTGGAGTAGGGCGTTTCGGCCACGAAAAAGCCCGCCATGGGGCGGGCTTTTCGACCCCGGTTGCGGGGTGTTTCTTGAGAATGGCTCCCCGGGACGGGCTCGAACCGCCGACCCGGTGATTAACAGTCACCTGCTCTACCAACTGAGCTACCGAGGAATACCGTCTCTCAAGCGAGGCCCGGCTTTTATCAGAGCTTTTGCTCCCGGCGCAAGCACCCTGCTGCGCAAATGGCGCAAACTGTGTGCAAAAAAAATCGGGAGCCGCGAAGGCTCCCGAAAAGGCATTGGGTGGATGGTGGGGTGTCTTCACGGGAAGACGCAGCTAGAATCGGCCGCGAACCCTTAAGGACGGGTTAATGGCGGTGGCCAAATTAGGCATTTGGTTTATCGTCATTGCCGAATTCCTAATGGATTCATGGAAATGCGTGGATAAGTCGAGATGATTGATTCACCATGATCCGGCCCGTCGAAGGGCCTGAATACCGCCGGGCGCAAGGCCCGCCGGGCGAATCACCGGAGTTGACCATGCGCGAACACGCCACATTCCAGTCCTTCTGGCCCTTCTATCTGCAAGAGCACGCCAAGCCGTGGACCCGTACCTGGCACTTTGTCGGCTCGACGCTGGCTATCGCTGTGCTGATCTACGCGCTGGTGTCGCAGACCTGGTGGCTGCTCGCGGCCGTCCCGGTCTCAGGCTATTTCTTCGCCTGGGTCAGCCATGCCTTTGTCGAGCGCAACAAGCCGGCCACATTCACCTATCCGCTTTGGTCGCTGGTGGCGGACTACTGGATGTACGGCTGCTTCCTGACGGGCAGGCTTGATGCCGAGCTCGACCGGGCCGGTGTGCCGACCGGTCGGCAGGCTGACGAGGCCTGAGGCTTTCCCCGACGGCGACGGGCGCTATGTCCGAGGTCATGAGCCGACCGTCCAAACATCAGCCGAAACCCACCAAGACCTGTGGGGTGTGCGGGCGCCCGTTCGAGTGGCGCCGCAAATGGGCGGCGGTCTGGGATGAAGTGAAATACTGTTCACAGCGCTGTCGACGGGCCCGGTGAGTCAGAGGTCCGCGAGCACGTCACGGGCGCGGTCCCGATAGGCCTGTCGCTTGTCGTCCGTCATGCGGTCCCAGTTTCGATAGACCGGCCCGAGACGCGGATTGCCGCGCAAGGTGTCGGCATTGCGGTCGAGAAAGTCCCAATACAGTGAATTGAAGGGGCAGCTGTCCGGGCCGGTCCTGTCCTTCACATTGTAGCGGCAATCCCCGCAATAGTCTGACATCCGATTGATGTAGGCGCCGCTGGCTGCATAGGGTTTGGAGGCCAGCAGTCCGCCGTCGGCGAATTGGGACATGCCGATCGTGTTGGGCGCTTCGACCCATTCGAACGCATCAATATACACCGCCAGATACCATTCATGCAGCGCGTGTGGATCGATGCCGGCAATCAGTGCAAATGTACCGGTGACCATCAGGCGCTGGATATGGTGGGCGTAGGCCTCGCGCCGGGTCTGGCCGATTGCTTCGGACAGGCAGGCCATCGCCGTGTCACCCGTCCAGTAGAAGTCCGGCAGGGCGCGGCGGGCGTCGAAGGCGTTGCGATGGACATAGTCCGCGCCCTCGCGCCAGTAGATGCCCCGGACGAATTCGCGCCAGCCGATCACCTGCCGGATATAGCCTTCCGCTGAATTGATCGGCACCCGACCTGATCGCCAGGCATCTTCCACCCGGCGGCAGACCGTCATCGGGTCGAGCAGGCCGATATTCATGTAGGCCGACAACAAGGAGTGGTGGAGAAAGGGCGTGCCGCGGAGCATGGCGTCCTGATAGGTCCCGAAATCGGCCAGGGACTCGCTTATGAAGTGCTCGAGCGCCGCCTCGGCGCCATCCGGAGTGACCGCGAAGCGAAACGGTTCGAGATCCCCGAATCCGTCCGGAAAATGTTTGGCAACCATGTCGATGACAGCGCGTGTTTCCGCGTCAGGCCCGGCGGAGAAGGGGGCAGGCATGAACAGGTCGTCGGCGGCAGGCTTGCGGTTCTCCGTGTCGTAATTCCACCGCCCGCCGGCCGGCTTGTCGCCGTCCATCAGAAGCCCGGTCTCGCGCCGCATCTCGCGATAGAAATACTCCATCCGCAGCTGCTTGCGGCCTTCGGCCCAGGCGTTGAAGCGGTCGTGGCTGCAGATGAACCGGTCATCCTCGACTATCACCACTGGCAGGTCGAACCGGTCCTGCCAGCCGTCAAACTCCTTACGCAGGCGCCACTCGCCGGGTTCCGTCAGGATGATTCGGTCGTAGCTGTGCGCGGCCAGGGCGCGCTCCACCGCCTCGGTGAAACTGCTGCAGGGCTTGTCCTGGTCTAGCCGGTGATAGATCACCCGCCGCCCGCTTGCTTCCAGCGCGGCGGCGAAATGGCGCATGGCCGACAGCACGAATACAATCTTCTTGCGGTGATGCCAGACATATCCGGTTTCGCGGCTCGCCTCGACCATCAGGATGTCGGCATCGCCCGGGGCCGTTTGGCGCAGGCTCGGGAGGTCCGGCGTCAGCTGGTCGCCCAGTACCAATACAAGGTCGGTCATGACGGCCCTCTCTCATCCATTTCTGCATTGCTTACGTAGACACCGTCACGGCAGACCACTTTTTGAAACAGATGGTGAGATGAAGCGATGACACGTTTGGCGGTGGTGATCGGGGCAGGGGGCGGCCTGGGCGAAGCGTTGTCAGCGGCACTCTTGGCGCGCGGCGACCACGACCGGGTGATCCGGCTGTCACGCCGCACCGACCCGCCGGTCGACTTCACCGACCTCGCGTCAGTTGAGCGGGCCGCGAGCTGGTTGTCGCGGCAAGCCGGGGACATTCGGCTCGTCATTGACGCCACCGGCTTTCTTCATGACGACCGCTTCAGTCCGGAGCGCAGCCTGCGCGATCTTGATCCGGAGCACATGGAACGCGCGTTTCTGATCAACGCGATTGGCCCGGCCATGCTGATGAAGCATGTCCTGCCATTGCTGCCGCGTGACGGGCGTTGCGTCTTCGCGACCCTGTCGGCGCGGGTTGGCTCGATTTCCGACAACCGGCTGGGTGGCTGGCACAGTTATCGGGCGTCGAAGGCCGCCCTGAACCAGCTTGTGCGCGGTGCTGCGATCGAATTGGGGCGGCGGCACAGGCACGCGATCTGTGTCGCGCTGCATCCCGGCACCGTTGACACGCCTCTGTCGCGACCCTTCTCGAAATCCGGCCTCGAGGTCCGCCCGCCTTCCAAAGCGGCGGCGGAGGTGCTGGCCGTGATCGAGGGGCTGACCGAAGCCGACTCGGGTGGATTCTTTGACCACAAGGGTGAGCCCATCGCCTTTTGATGCGTGAGCCGGTGGTCCGGTCATGTCGGGTGAAGGCTTGGAGGCACCGCCCGGAATCGAACCGGGGTACACGGATTTGCAATCCGCTGCGTAACCACTCCGCCACGGTGCCAAGCCTTGTGAGCCGGGAGCTATAGCGCTGTCGCGCGATGCGAGCAATCCGGCTTTGTCACCTCATTGGCAGGCGGGCAGGCCGCGATCGCGGTACGGTGCTCCCGGAGGCATTTCGCCGCGCACGCAGTGGCATGCTTGCGGGGCTGCGCAATGCCGGGATATATCAGCGCCAGCACTATCCGAACCGGGCCTGGACAGGGAGAGCCTCGTGAGCGAATTCGAGACCGCGCGCAAGCAGATGGTGGATTGCCAGATCCGGCCGTCCGATGTCACCGACCGGCGTTTGATCGCTGCCTTCCTCGATATTCCACGCCACCTCTTCGTGCCGCGGGCGAGACGCGCTTCGGCCTATTCCGACGGCCAGGTGCCAGTTGGCGATGTGCGGTCGCTGATGCGGCCCCGTGATTTTGCCAAAATGGTTCACGCCGCCGATATCCAGCCGGACGAGCTGGTGCTCGATATTGCCTGCGCGCGCGGATACTCCACGGCGGTTCTGGCGCGCATGGCGGGAACCGTCGTCGGTCTCGAATCAGACGAGGACAGCCTGTCGCGAGCGACCGGATTGTTGTCTGACGCGGGTGCTGACAATGCCGTCGTGATCGAAGGCGAGCTGGCGGCGGGTGTCGCCAAGCAGGGCCCGTTTGACGTGATCTTCGTCAATGGCGCGATTGATTCCGTGCCGCAGGCCTGGTTCGACCAGCTGGCGCCAGGTGGCCGCCTAGTGGCCGTGATCCGCAAGGGGCCGGTTGGCAAGGCGACGGTCTTCACGCGGTCGTCCGCCGGCATTGGAGAGCGGGTTGTCTTTGACGCCCATGTTGCGCCCTTGCCAGGTTTCCAGGCCGAGGCCGGTTTCGCGCTCTGACATTTTTTTTCCGAACCGGAACGGATTTCGACCGGCCGGGCGTTTGATCTCCGGTGTCTGCGAACCGCCGAACGATGTGCGCCGGGGCAGGTTACAAAAATATCAGGGTGAACAGTGTTCACTTTTAATGTGGCCATGCCTATATGCGGGAATGGCAGGCGTGTGGCCGGAAAATGGTCCACCGCGTCGTCGGCACTGGATCGGTCGGCGTGACGCGTTAGTATAAGGCATAGGAGCGACGGGCCGGGCCCGCCGCTGTCAGAGGGGTTCGTAATGTCGCGATTGAAGAGTGTAGCGCTCATGTTGGCTGCCGGCGCATCGGCGCTCGCGCTGGCCGGGACGGGACAGGCCCAGACGCTGGAGGAAACCCTGGCGCTGGCCTACAATTCCAACCCGACCCTGCAGGCCGAGCGGGCCCGCTTGCGGGCCACCGATGAGGGCCGTGTCCAGGCGCGTGCCGGGCGGCTGCCGACCGTTTCGGCGTCGGCGTCGATCTCAAGGTCGCACTCGGAAGGCGAGAGCTTTTCCCAGATCAACAATTCCACCAACAGCTTTGAATCGGACGCCACGCCCAAGAATTATGGCCTGTCCGCCAGTCAGCCGATTTATCGTGGCGGCCGGATCGACGGGGCCATCGACCAGGCCACGGCTGTCGTCATGGCCGGGCGCGAATCGCTGCGGGCTACCGAGCAGACCGTGCTGATCGAAGCGGTCACGACCTTCATGGATGTACGCCGCGATGGCAATGTCGTCGAGATTCGCCAGAACAATGTCGAAGTGCTTGCGCAGCAATTGCGAGCGGCCCGCGACCGGTTTGAAGTCGGTGAGATCACCCGGACCGATGTATCGCAGGCCGAGGCCCGGCTGTCGCTCGCACAGGCACAATTGTCGGCAGCCCAGGCGCAACTCGCTGCCAGCCGGGCCGCCTATGAGCGTGTGACGGGTCAGCCCGCCGCGTCGCTGAGCGCGCCGCCGGCCCTGCCCAGCCTGCCGGACAATCTGGCCGATGCGGCGGAATATGCCTTCGACAATTCTCCGCAATTGCTGGCCGCCCGGTACAGCGAGGAAGCATCCCAGCACGCGATTCGCATCGCGCGCGGTGCATTGCGCCCTGAAATCTCTGTCACGGCTTCGGCATCATCGGCTCGCGATTCCAGTTTTTCCGGCGATGTTCGCGACAGCACCTCGATCATGGGCCAGGTCTCGATGCCGATATTCACCGGCGGGTTGAACCGGTCGCGCATCCGGGCTGCAGTCGCCCAAGAGGAGCAGGCCCGGCATCAGGTCCGTGAGGCCCGCCGCCAGGTCACTGAAGCGGTGACCAACGCCTGGTATGGCTATGTCACATCTCTGACCGTGATTGAATCGAGCCGCCAGGCTGTGCGGGCCAACGAGATCGCGCTCGACGGGGTGCAGCAGGAGGCCTTTGTCGGGATCCGTACCACGCTGGACGTCCTCAACGCCGAGCAGGAGCTGCTCGAATCGCGGCTGACATTCGTGACAGCCGAGCGCGACAGCTTCGTCGCGGGCTATCGCCTGTTGCAGGCGATGGGACTGGCCTCTGCCGAACGCCTGGGTCTGGATGTGGAAATCTACGACGCCGCAGCAGCAGATTCCCGCGAATCGCGCTTCCCTAACCTTGACTTAACGCCCTGGGACTAGGGTTTTCGCAGAGTCGCGGGCTGGACAGGCGAGTTCCGGCCCGGTTTATTCGCGTGATACGGGAAACTGCCGGACGCAGTTGAACATTGCCGATCATGGTTCCGGGCTGCAGTGATCCGCTGCAGACGCCGACCGAAGACAAGGGAATTGGGCGCTCATGGCCGATGCCGCTGAAAACGAACCGTCGATGGAGGAAATCCTCTCCTCGATCCGCCGCATCATCAATGAAGACGATGAAGATGCGCCAGCGGAAGCCGAGGCCGAGGCCGAAGCTGCCCCGGCCGACGAAGAGCCGAAGAGCCAGGATGATGTCGACGCCCTTTTCGACGAACCGGCCGCGGATGACGGCGGCGACGATGTGCTTGAGCTGACCGACCTTGTCGATGCCAGCGATGAAGGCACTGATCCGATGGCCGTCGATGACGATCTGATGATCGTCGACCGCGAAGAGCAAGAACCGGAGCCAGAGCCTGAACCGGTCATGGCCGAGCCGGAACCCGAAATTGATTTTGATGCCCTCGCGGACGAAACAGCTGACGGCATCATGAGCGAGCCGGCCGCCGCTGCGGCTATGGGGTCTTTCCACACCCTGGCCGAGAATATCCGAATTTCCGAGGAAGAGGGTCGCACCCTGGAAGGTGTTGTCCGGGCCCTGCTGCGTCCGATGTTGAAGGAGTGGCTCGACTCGAACCTGCCCTCGATTGTCGACGAGAAGGTGCAGGCCGAGATTGATCGCGTGGCCCGACGCCGCCGCTAGGCCGTTATCCGGCCTGCCTGTCGACAAAACAAGCAAGAGGGGCGCATCCCGGCGGATGCGCCCCTTTTTCATGGCGCCCGCGTTTCATGTGTGACGCGGGACAGCCGATCAGCTGAGTGTCACTCGTGTCCGGTTCGTCGTTACAGGTCCTGGGCCGAGAGCAAGGCGCGGTACTCCCGGATCTTGGCGACATATCGAACCGGCTCGTGTCCGCGGGCATAGCCATATCGCAATGTCGTGTAATGCTCCGGGTCCGACAGCAAGGGCAGGACTTCGGCCAGATCATCCCAGCTGTCCTTGTCGCGCCCGAGCCGTTCAGCCAGCCGTCGGGCATCATACATGTGGCCCATTCCGACATTGTAGGCGGCCAGGGCGAACCACAGCCTGTCGGGACCAGTCACGCTGTCTGGTACGCGCTCATACAGATCGTCGAGATAGGCGGCGCCGCCAAGAATGCTCTGGTGCGGGTCGGTGCGGTCATCAATGCCCACCCGCTCGGCAGTCGACAGGGTCAGCATCATCAGCCCGCGCACGCCGGTGGCGCTGACGGCGTCGGGGTCCCAGTGTGATTCCTGATAGGCTTGCGCCGCCAGCAATTCCCATTCGAAGGGCAGGTCATCGGCGACTTCCTCGAACAGGCTGCGATAGCGGGGCAACCGGTTTTCGACCCGGCGGACGAAACGCGCGACATCGACATAGTCATAATCGCCGAAGCGCCCGAACCAGGTTTCGTCGAGGGCCTCCAGCAGGCCGTCGGCGTGTGCGGTGGCGAACCAGGCCGAAAGGGCCGCGCCCAACCCGTCAACGTTGGCGTCGTAGGCCCAGGCGAGCGGCTGTTCCCCTGTCAGGTTCTGGGCGACGATCAACTCGGGATGGCGTCGTCTGGCGAAGTCTGCAAGATGGCTGTCCGCGACCGTACAGTCGGCGCGCCCGTCATCGACGGCCTCCAGCAAAGGCATTGCCGAGCCGGCCGCGCGGGTTCGCCAGCGCAGTGCCGGATGGGTTTCGCCGATCGCGCGCAGGGTCTCTTCATAGCTGGACCCCTCCAGCACAACGATATCAGCCTCGGGCAAGCGGTTCAGGCGGGTCGGGCTGACTCCGCCGCGACGACAGACGAGTTGTTCCGTCACCGACTTGTAGACGGGCGAAAACGCCAGCCTCTGCGCCCGGTCGGGTGTCAGCGTGAGACCGGCGGCCGCGATATGACCGTCACCGGACCCGAGCGCCTCGAACAGCACGGGAATCGATTCGGCAAGCTCGAAGCGTGCCGTGACGCCAAGGCTCTCGGCGAAAGCGTTGGCGAGATCGACCTCGTAGCCGGACGGACCGGCTTCATTCTCGATGAGACTGGTCGGGCCGGCGAGGGTGAGGACAACCAGTTCGCCGCGGTCCCGAATCGACGTCAGGGTGTCGGGCTCCCGGGCAGGAGGCGGCGCGCTGCAGCCGAGCGGCAGCAATAGTACCAGCAAGGCGGAAAGCCGTTGCGGTCTAACCGGTCTCAGGTGGGCGGCCAGCGCCCGGAGTGCGTGTTTCATGACACCAAGTTAGGCCGAGTGTGCCGGAAACACAAATTGGCAACCAGGCGGAGTGATCGGTTTTTGTTCCGTTTTGTTAACCATAAATGTTCCGCTTGTGTTCCCGGAACAAAATTGGTACATCAGCACTTGGTTGCCCGGACCTGAGGGGCGTGAAATAAGGGATGAAGGCTATGAGCAAGGGCGCGATTCGACTCGTGAAGAACGAAAAGAACATGGACAAGGAAAAGGCGATCGAGGCGGCACTGAGCCAGATCGACAAGGCCTTTGGCAAGGGTTCGGTCATGAAGCTGGGCCAGAAGCCGGCGATGGAGATCGAAACGATTTCCACCGGTTCGCTTGGCCTCGACATTGCGCTGGGAATTGGTGGTCTGCCCAAGGGGCGGATCATTGAGATCTATGGTCCCGAGAGCTCGGGCAAGACGACACTGGCCCTGCACACGGTTGCCGAAGCCCAGAAAGCGGGCGGGGTTGCTGCCTTTGTGGACGCTGAGCACGCGCTCGACCCGATTTATGCCGGCAAGCTGGGCGTTGACCTGGCCGAGCTCCTGATTTCCCAGCCCGACACAGGTGAACAGGCGCTTGAGATCGCCGATACGCTGGTTCGCTCCGGCGCCATCGACATCCTGGTGATCGACTCCGTGGCTGCGCTGACACCGCGTGCCGAGCTGGAAGGTGAGATGGGCGACAGTCTGCCGGGCCTTCAGGCCCGCTTGATGAGCCAGGCGCTGCGCAAGCTGACCGGTTCGATCTCGAAGTCGAACTGCCTGGTGATTTTCATCAACCAGATCCGCATGAAGATCGGTGTGATGTTCGGTTCGCCGGAAACCACCACGGGCGGCAATGCCCTGAAATTCTACTCCTCGGTCCGTCTCGATATCCGCCGCATCGGGGCCATCAAGAACCGCGACGAGGTGATCGGCAACCAGACACGGGTCAAGGTGGTCAAGAACAAGGTCGCGCCGCCTTTCCGGGAGGTCGAGTTCGATATCCTCTATGGCGAAGGTATTTCCAAGATGGGCGAGCTCATCGATCTCGGCGTCAAGGGCGATGTGATCGAGAAGTCTGGCTCCTGGTATTCCTACAATTCGGAGCGGATCGGCCAGGGTCGTGAAAATGCCCGCCAATTCCTTTTGGAACATGGCGATATCGCTGCCGAGATCGAGGCCAGGGTTCGTGCCAATGCCGGTTTGATCGCTGATGAAATGCTGACCGGGCCCGAACTCGCGGCCGAGGATCAGGCGGCCGGTTGATCCGGTCGCGGGGCGAGGCGCGCGGGGTCCGGTGTTGACCGAACTGTGTGCCTCCGGCCGGTCTTGCTGGATCATTTGTGGTCGCAGAGCGGCGCAGGCGTCACGGTAGGATAATAAACACAGCTTGATTGTGAACGGGTGCTTGGCTAGGCCGGGCACCCGTTTCTATATGTCAGACGACAGAAACATTTGTGTCCGTTGGAATGCGGACGTGCGACCTCCAGCCGACGGGATCGGACATCATGGCCAGCCTGCGCGACATCCGTGCCACCTTCCTCGACTATTTTGCCAAGCACGATCATGAGGTGGTGCAATCGGCGCCGCTGGTGCCGCAGGATGATCCCACACTTTTGTTCGTGAACGCCGGCATGGTTCCCTTCAAAAATGCCTTCACCGGTCAGGAGAAGCGGGCTTCCCTGCGCGCCACATCGTCTCAGAAATGTGTCCGTGCCGGCGGAAAGCACAATGATCTCGACAATGTCGGCTATACGGCGCGCCACCACACCTTCTTTGAAATGTTGGGGAATTTTTCCTTCGGCGACTATTTCAAGGAAGAGGCGATTACCCGCGCTTGGAACCTCGTCACCCGGGAGTTCGCCTTGCCGGCCGACAAACTGCTGGTCACTGTCTATTCCGAGGATGATGAGGCGCGAGCGCTGTGGCGCAAGATCGCCGGCCTGCCGGATGATCGGATCATCGGTATCTCCACCTCGGACAATTTCTGGTCCATGGGCGATACCGGCCCGTGCGGCCCGTGTTCGGAGATTTTCTTCGATCATGGCCCCGACATTGCCGGGGGACCTCCGGGCTCGCCGGATGAGGATGGCGACCGGTTCATCGAAATCTGGAACCTGGTGTTCATGCAGTATGAGCAATTGGGGCCGGACAACCGCATCAACCTGCCAAAGCCCTCGATTGACACAGGCATGGGCTTGGAGCGGATAGCGGCGATCCTTCAGGGCAAGCACAATAATTACGAGACCGACCTGTTCCGCAATCTGATCGCGGCTGGGGAAGACGTGCTGCGCGTCAAGGCCGAGGGCGATGCCTTGGCCAGCCACCGTGTTATCGCCGATCATCTGCGTTCGACCTGTTTCCTGATGGCCGATGGCGTCACGCCGTCCAATGAGGGCCGCGGCTATGTGCTGCGCCGGATCATGCGCCGGGCCATGCGACACGCTCATTTGCTCGGTGCCGGGGAACCGGTGATGTGGAGGTTGGTCGAGGCCCTGAAGTCGGAGATGGGCGATGCCTATCCCGAACTGGTGCGGGCCCAGGCCCTGCTCGAGGAAACCCTGCAGGTCGAGGAGGAACGTTTCCAGCGCACGCTCGGGCGCGGCCTGTCCCTGCTGGAGGAGGCGACTGCCGGGCTGGTTGAGGGCGATGCGCTCGCCGGTGCAACGGCCTTCAAGCTTTATGACACCTACGGTTTCCCGCTCGACCTTACCCAGGACGCGCTGCGCGCCAAGGGCATGACTGTTGACGAGGCCGGGTTCGAGACGGCGATGGCCAAACAGCGCGCCGACGCGCGGGCCAGTAAATTCAGCTCAGGCGATGCCGCCCCTGATGCGGTGTGGTTTGCCGTGCGCGACAAGGTCGGACCGACGCGTTTCACCGGATATGCCGGCACCGGCGGCCAGGGCCGCCTTGCGGCCATCGTCTCCGGTGGCCGGGAAACCAAGGCACTGGGGAGCGGCCAGAGGGCCGAACTGGTGTTTGACCAGACCCCCTTCTATGGCGAGAGCGGCGGGCAATGCGGTGACAGCGGTGAAATACGCTTTGCTGATGGTGCTGTTTTCACCGTCGAGGACACTCAAAAGCGCGGTGGCGACTTGCATGCCCATATCGGCCTGTTGGCCAAGGGCGAGATTACCCTCGGCGACAACGCGGAGCTCGACGCCGATGCACCCCGCCGCACGGCGATCCGGGCCAATCACTCGGCAACCCACCTGGTCCATGCGGCGCTGCGCGACGTCCTTGGAGCCCATGTCACCCAGAAGGGCTCCCATGTCGGGCCGGATCGCTTGCGCTTTGACTTCTCGCACAACAAGTCAGTCACCAGCGACCAGGTTGCCGCGATCGAAGCAC
Organism: Maricaulis sp.; assembly: GCF_034670125.1. Lineage (GTDB taxonomy): Bacteria > Pseudomonadota > Alphaproteobacteria > Caulobacterales > Maricaulaceae > Maricaulis. Next base: position 40,059 of record NZ_JAXMOC010000008.1, on the reverse strand, counting down.
AGGTCAACGCGGTCATCCGCCAGAACACGCCGGTTTCGACCCGTGAAATGACGCCGGACGCGGCCATCGAGGCGGGCGCTCTGGCGCTGTTCGGGGAGAAATATGGCGACACGGTCCGCGTGCTGACCATGGGGCAGGCGCTGGCCGACCATGACTCACCGTATTCGGTGGAATTGTGCGGTGGCATTCATGTTGACCGAACCGGCGATATTGCCTTGTTCAAGATTGTTGCCGAAACCGCCGTGTCGTCGGGTATCCGCCGGATCGAGGCGATGACAGGCGAGGGCGCGCGCCTCTACATGGAAGAGCAGATCGGTTTTGGCCGCGCCGCAGCTGACGCACTGAAATCCCCGCCATCCGATCTCGCGACGCGGGTTGCGTCCCTGATGGATGAACGGAAAAAGCTTGAGCGCCAGCTGGCCGAAGCCAAGAAACAGCTGGCCATGGGCGGCGGGGCGGCTGGCGCTCCGGCCGGACCGGATACCATCAATGGCGTCAACTTCATCGGTCGTGTCGTCGAGGGCGTGGGCGGCAAGGATTTGCGCGGCCTGATCGACGAGGCCAAGGCCCAGATGGGTTCTGGCGTGGCGGCTTTCATTGGCGTCAATGAGGGCAAGGCAGCCCTTGCGGTGGGGGTCACTGATGATCTCAAGGACCGCTTCGGCGCTGTTGACCTGGTCAAGGCGGGCGCGGTGGCCGTTGGCGGCAAGGGCGGCGGTGGCCGACCCGATTTTGCTCAGGCAGGCGGCCCAGATGGCGCAAAGGCCGAGGATGGCCTCGCCGCGATCCGCGCCGTGCTGGCGGGCTGATGGCCCGGGCTCCCAAGTCCGACATCCAGCTATTGGGTGACAAGCAGGCGGCGCGGGCCATTGCTGCTGCACGGGCCGATTTCAATGCCGCCCTGGAGAACCGTGCGCTGAAGGCCATCGCCACCCATCTCGCCGAGGATGCGGTTCTCGTGCCGGGCGATGAAGCGCAATTGATCACTGGCCGGGCTGCGCAGATCGACGCCTGGGCGTCAATATTCAGCCAGATGCCTGATGTCAGCTATGTCCGAACGCCGTCCCGGATCGAGGTGTGCGAGGACAGCCAACTCGCGGCCGAGACGGGGCGCTGGAAAGGGGCCTGGTCCACCGATGGTTTCGCCATACGCTATTCCGGTCGGTATTTTGCCAAGTGGCGCTGTGACGACGGTGTCTGGCAGATTGAAGCGGAGACCTTCGTGACGATGAAGCGCAGCGGTGGCGCGGACCAGGGATAAAGGCCGTTCAGTCGCTGGATGCCAACCCGGCTCGTGCGGCGGCCTCTGTGTTGAAGATTTTCTCCACCGTCGCCAGTCGGGCGTTGGCTTGGTGCGCATAAAAAGTCATCAGGGCTTCCTGGAGCAAGTCATCGATGACGACGGCAGACCGTGTACCCTCAGCAATCCCGAGGCGCTGATCGAGTTCAGACAGGCCCTCAACCAAACGGGTCATTTCCGCGACATCCAGCTCGCCGGCCTGCGCGCCATCGAACACAGTCAGATGCTTCATTCCCGGCATCCTGTCCGGATGACTGTAGACCCGCTCACATTCGGCCAGCAGATCCCGGGCCGTGAGCTTTCCGGAGACACGCCATTCAATAATGCGGGTCTTGGAATCGATGGTGAAACTGGATTGCATGGCTGCGGCCGCCTCCACCGGATGCTCCCCTTGGGTGATCATCGGGGTGCCTTGCCGTTCAATTGTCCGAAGCGAAGAGTAAAGCAAGTGGTCGGTGAAAGCGAGCGGGCGACAATATCACCCACCGGTAGATCAGTGGTTTGCCGCGAGCGCCAAGTCCCGACCGAGGCCGGTCAGGTTGAACAGCCGCTCGCCCCAACAAAATAAGGGCGGCCCCACCGGAGCCGCCCCTGTCTGTTCTCATTTGACCCGATGGATCAGCCGCGAGCCGCCATCGCAGCCTTGAACCGCTCATCGACCTTGTCGAGGAAGCCTTCGGTCGACAGCCAGCCCTGGCTCTCGCCGACCAGTAGCGCCAGGTCCTTGGTCATGAAGCCGGCTTCCACCGTCTTGATGATGGTGTCTTCCAGCAGGGCGGCGAAGTCCATCACGTCTTGATTGCCGTCCATGCGGCCGCGATGGCTGAGACCTTGCGTCCAGGCGAAGATCGAGGCGATCGAGTTGGTCGAGGTCTGCTCGCCGCGCTGATGCTGGCGATAGTGACGGGTGACCGTGCCGTGGGCGGCTTCGGCTTCGACCGTCGAGCCATCGGGGCTCATCAGGACCGAAGTCATCAGGCCAAGCGAGCCGAAGCCCTGGGCCACGGTGTCGGACTGGACGTCGCCGTCATAGTTTTTACAAGCCCAGACGAAACCGCCGGACCATTTCATCGCCGCGGCGACCATGTCGTCGATCAGGCGGTGCTCATAGGAGATGCCCTTCTCGGCGAAGGCGTCCTTGAACTCGGCCTGGTAGATCTCTTCGAACAGGTCCTTGAAGCGGCCGTCATAGGCTTTGAGGATGGTGTTCTTGGTCGACAGGTAGACCGGCCAGCCGCGCTGCAGGCCGTAGTTCAGCGAGGCGCGGGCGAAGTCGCGGATCGAGTCGTCCAGATTGTACATGCCCATGGCGACGCCCGGGGACGGGAAGTCAAAGACCTCGCGGGTCACCGGATCGGAACCGTCGGACGGCTCGAAGGTCATGGTCAGCTTGCCTGGACGGTCAACCAGGAAATCGGTGGCGCGGTACTGGTCGCCGAAGGCGTGACGGCCGATGACCATCGGCTGCTGCCAGCCCGGCACCAGGCGCGGCACGTTGGAGATCACGATCGGCTCGCGGAAGACCACGCCGCCGAGGATGTTACGGATGGTGCCGTTCGGCGAGCGCCACATCTTCTTCAGGCCGAATTCCTCGACCCGGGCTTCGTCCGGCGTGATCGTGGCGCATTTCACGCCCACACCGTAATGCTTGATCGCCTCGGCGGCGTCGACGGTGATCTGGTCGTCGGTCTCGTCGCGCTTGGTGACCGAGAGGTCGTAATACTTCAGATCAATGTCGAGATAGGGCAGGATCAGCTTGTCCTTGATCAGCTGCCAGATGATGCGGGTCATCTCATCGCCGTCGAGTTCGACGACCGGTGTATCGACTTTGATCTTCGCCATGGGTGCTCTCATTTCTTTTCGGACGGACTGAAGTCGCGCTAGGACAGCGCGGACACGTAATTTGCGCGCTCTCTAGCACCGGTGCGCGCCAAGGTGAAGGGCTGGTTCCATGCCGCAAAACTCAGCAACGCCCGCTTTCATACTCCACACGCCCCAGCTGGGCGAGAATATTGGCGCGGCGGCGCGCGTCTTGGGCAATTTCGGTCTTCCCGAGCTGGTCATTGTCGATCCGCGCGATGGCTGGCCCAATGACAAGGCGATCACCATGTCGGCCGGTTCGCCGGTGCTGGGCAATGCCCGGGTCGAATATCGTCTCGGCGACGCCATCCACGATACCACACGGCTCTACGCCACCACCGCCCGGCCGCGCGGGATGGAAAAGCCGGTGATGACGGCGCGCGAGGCGGTCAGCGACATGAAGGCGGCCATTGCCGCCGGCGAGAAAGTCGCCGTGATGTTCGGCGGCGAGAAGTCCGGCCTGCCCAATGAGGCGGTCAACATCGCCGATGTCATCATCACCCTGCCGGTCGACCGCTCCTTCTCCTCGCTCAACCTGGCCCAGGCCGTTGCCGTGATCGCCTATGAATGGACCGCTGATGAGGGCGCGCCGGCCGAGTTTGAACCGGTCTCCGATGTCGCCAAGCGCGAGGACCTCGAGCGGATGTTCGAGCACTTCGAAGCCGAGCTTGACCGTGCGGGCTTTTTCCATCCGCCGGCGAAGACGCCTCTGATGGTGCAGAATCTCCGCAACGCCTTTGTTCGCGGGCGCTGGACGACTCAGGAAGTGCGCACCTTCCGTGGCGCCATCAAGGCGCTGGCGCTGGGTCGTGGCACGGCCCGCGTGGTGCGGGAAGACTAAACGTCCGGGCGGCGTGCGGCGGCATGCGACGCCAGCTCGATGGCTCGCAACAAGTCGTCACCGGTTTCCGGCAGCTCGACAGCGTCCGCGTGCTCCGCCCATACGAGAATTGACTCCATCAATTGGGCATGGCCGACAATCACGCCGGCATCCATCGAGCCCGGGAATATCCGGGCCTCAAAGGTCGTCTTGCCGGGTAGCAAATGGGCGAGGTTGCGGAAATTGAAATCGGCGTATTTGGTCGGCTTGCAGGTGACCAGCATGGCCCGGGCGTCATCCGGATTGGCGGCCTGGAACGCGTCTGATTTCGCCAGTTCCACCAGATTGTCGGCGATCGACCCCAGTCGCACGCAGTTTGGATTGGTGCCGACAAGCCGGCGCAGGAAATCACCATGCCGGTGCAGGACCAGGATCAGGCGCGACAGCGTGCGGGCCGGGGTCAGACGTCCGGCATCAAAATGGATGTGGACCGCCGCTTCGACCGGGACTGTGAAGCCCAGTTCGGCCGCGTCGGCCAGCAGGGCGGTGAGGGCAGGGGCCGGATCGGTCTTATAGGGCGGGGTGATGATCTCGCAGGGTCGCTCGCGTTCGCCGGGTAGCGGTGCTGCCATGGCAACTGGACGCTCGGCGCCGTCAACGGCCTTCGTGATGTCGCCCTCGGCATGGACCAGCTCGGTGCCATAAAGGGCAGCGACGGGGGCGAGGACGGTCTCGCGCGGCGTGGTCGGGTCGCAATGACGCTGCACCAGGTCCAGAAGCCGGGCGTCGTCGCTGAGGACGCGCAGCCAGCCGGGCAGGGCGGGGGTGTTGCGGTCGAGGTCAGCGCGCAGGGTCAGGTCGTCGACCAGAAGCGCCGCCCGCCGACCATCCGGATCGAGGACGTCAAAGCCCAGAACGAGATTTTCGAACACCGGCAGGTTCGGCACCAGGCTCGGCTCGGACTGCGGATAGAAGACGGTGCGGACGGTGCCGCCGATGCGGGCCGCGATCCGGTCGGCCAGATCCCGGCGGCTCCTGCCCGGCGGCGCCATCAATTCGATCTCGAAACCCGTCTTCCAGGGCCGGTTCTGGTTTTCGGCCGTCATCAAAACCTCTGTTTCGCGGAACGCCGTGGTGGCATCGCTGGCAAGTGTCTCATTGATTCCGGGAAATGAGGGAGGCTGATCGACATATCGGGGCGGTATTCCATTTGCGCACTGATAACAATCAAGGTAGTCAAAACAATAGAAATTCCCGGGGGACAAACATGTCGAATTCCACCTTGTTGGGTGCCTTTGCGCTCGTCGCGATGACCGGTGCGGCCGGCCAGGCCGAGGCACAACTGAGTGTAACCGAACTGGCAGCCATCACTTCTGCGATCTCGGCGGGCAGTGGCATCAGCCAGGAAACCGACGCCCACCGCGATCTCTACTTCAGCAGCCAGTACGGCTATTGCGACGCGATGAAAGTGGCGCAGGTGTGGAACACCGATACTTTCCGGGCAAAGGCCATCATCGGCAGCAAGATCGCGGCGGGTCTGACCCATCTGCTCGACCGTGATATCGCCTCGACCGCCGCGTCGGTCCGCTGCAGTTGGGAAGACCTGGGGCTGGAATACGCTCACGCCGAGGCCCTGGCGGCGTTCTGGGGCTCATCGCCCTATGACGCCAAGCTGACGGCTGGCTCCATGGCGTCCAGCCTTGGTCACAAGCGCTTCATGGAAAACATGGCCTACGTCCTCGACACGGTCGGCAATGCTGCCCCACCGGCTCATGGCGACGGCGGGGAGACCCACCGCATGCAGCAGGTCTTCTTCCAGAGCGACTATGGCTATTGTGATGCGCTGAAGGTTGCTCATGTCTGGGGCACGGATGTCGGGGAAGCCAAGGCCGTGATCGGCCGCAAGATCACTGAAGGCCTGACCAACCTTGCCGATGCCGACATCGCCTCCACGGCGACCAGCGTCAGTTGCAGCTGGGTTGATACCGGGTTGAGCTTTGATGACGCACTCACCCTCGCCGACTTCTGGGGCGTGCCGGTTGGTGAAGCCAAGGCGAAGGCCACTCAGTATACCAGCGAATGGGGCAATCACGGTTTCCAGACCCGTCTGGGCACCGTTTTGCGTCGCGGCTAGACAATCGGCCCCGATTGCCGCTCCGGCCTGCACCGGATCGGTTGACTTTCCTGTCCACACAGGTAGAAACCCCGCTTCTCGCGCGCCATCGGGTGCGCGGGGTACGGGTGATGTGACGTCCGCCGTTTAAATCGTGACCCCAATGATGGGTGTCGCCGGATCGCATCGAGAGAAGAGAGAACATGTCGAAGCGTCATTCGCAGAAATACAAAATTGACCGCCGCATGGGTGAAAACCTGTGGGGCCGTCCGAAGTCCCCGGTCAATTCGCGCTCCTATGGCCCCGGCCAGCACGGTCAGCGCCGCAAGACCAAGATGTCCGATTTCGGTCTTCAGCTCATGGCGAAGCAGAAGCTGAAGGGCTATTACGGCAACATCACCGAGAAGCAGTTCCGTCGTACCTATGACGAAGCGTCCCGCCGTAAGGGTAACACCGCCGAGCTGCTGATCGGTCTCCTCGAGAGCCGCCTCGACGCCATCGTCTACCGCTGCAAGTTCGTGCCGACGGTTTTCGCATCGCGCCAGTTCGTCAATCACGGCCACGTCAAGGTCAACGGCATCAAGGTCAACATCCCGTCCTACCGCTGCAAGCCGGGCGATGTGATCGAAGTCCGCGAGCGTTCGCGCTCAATGGCTCTGGTCCTGGAAGCCCTGGACAGCCCGGAACGTGACCTGCCGGAATACATCGATCTCGATGCCAAGGCGATGAAGGCCACCTTCGTGCGCATGCCGGAATTCTCTGAAGTGCCGTACGCGGTGCAGATGGAGCCGAACCTGGTCATCGAATTCTACTCCTCGTAAGAGGACGCAAATCGACCAGAAACAGGCCGCTCCGGGACACCGGGGCGGCCTTTTTCGTGTCCCGCCCGCCGGCAGGTCGAATTTGGCGCACCTGCCCTAGTGTGACGCACGGTGGCACCAAATTTCCCCCTTCACGAGTCTTGGGTTGAACAAACCTCAATCCCTGCTTGGATACCGGTTCTGTCCTGTCCTGTGGGGCAAATTTGAGCGGGGCCGGGCACGATTGGGGACTATTGGGGGGCTATTATGATCGGTTTTTTGCGAGGCGGCCTGGCCAGTGTGGGGCTGGCCCTGACCCTTTGTGCATGTGCGACCAGCGGTGACCCGCAGCAGGAGGCGGAAAACCGTTTCCTGCCGAGCCTGCCACCGATGCCGGCCATGCCATCATTGCCGACGGTGAATATCTCTGACATGCGCATTCCGGGCACCTATCGTCAGGCACCCGCCGTCAACCCGGATGCCGAGCCGGTGATTTACTGGCGCGTGATCGAAGATGACATCCTGATTGTCCATGCCGACACCAATGGATGCACCTCACGGGCCGACTATCTTGTGAATGTCGAGCAATACCATGGCGACATCTACACGGTGCAGCTGACCCGCCAGGTCGAGGACCGCTGTGCCGCGCCGACCCCTTGGGGGGTACAGCTCGGCTTTGGCTTTGAAGAGCTGGGCGTGCCGATCGGTGGACAGGTGATCCTGCTCAATCCGGTCGACACAGAGCGGCCCTGGGACTGGAACGAGACGCGTACCAACCTGGCCGCGCGGCGCTGACGCCCGGAGACCGGTGTCACGCGTCGGCGAGGACGCCCTTGTCCTTGAAATAGGCCTGAAGCTCGCCGGTCTCGAACATTTCCTTGATGATGTCGCAGCCGCCGACGAACTCCCCCTTCACGTAGAGCTGGGGAATGGTCGGCCAGTTCGAGAACTCCTTGATGCCCTGACGGACACCGTCATCCTCAAGCACGTTGACGCTCTCGAAATTGACCTGGAGATGATCCAGGACCCGGGCGACGACCGAGGAGAACCCGCATTGCGGAAAGACCGGGGTGCCCTTCATGAAAAGGACAACGTCATTGCCGTCGATGGTCGACTTGATGCTGTCATGGGCGGTGGCGGACATGGCGGAACTCCTCGAATGATCCTGATCGATAGCTAAGGCTTCGCCGCGCCGGCTTCAAGAGTGGCGACCAGTGCGGCATTGGCCGCCAGGTGGGCCGCGCGGCTGGTCAGGCAGATGACGCTGTCCGCGAAGGGCTGCGACAGGGCCCAGTGGAGCCCGGCCACTGCCGATGCGGTCGCAGCCGCCGGCGGATCGCCGCGCAATCGACGTTTGAGCTGACGGGCGAGATACCACAGATCGCTGCGCGACCGGGGCGGGCCCGCCAGGCGGGCAGCGCCTGCCATGGCCTCGATGCCAATGACCGACAGGCCGCTTTTCCGGGCAAGGGTCAGGCGCTGGCGTTGGGTGCTGCTCAAGCTGTCATTGACCGGTGCCATGAGGGCGTCGAACACGCCCAACTCGATGGCACGGTCCAGCTCCTCGCCCCGGCCGCACACCCCGATATGGCGGATCATGCCGCGTTCGGTGAAGGCTTGCAGCCGGCGGATCAGTTTGTCCGTGAGTTCGCCGGGGGCCGGGCCATGCAGCAACAGAAGGTCGACATGGTCGCGTTGCAGGCGCTTGAGCGACTCCCGTAATGACATTTCCACCGCGCCGGCGGAAAAGTCGCGGTGTCCGCCCGCGTGGACCCCGGCCTTGGTGGCGACAAAGGCCGCATTGCGGGGGATCTGCTTGAGGGCTGTGCCCAGGCGCCGCTCGGCCTCGCCCCGGCCGTAGGCCGGGCCGGTGTCGAACAGGGTCACACCGTGCTCGACCGCTTGATGGATCAGGCGCGTGGTCGCGCTGCGGCTGGTCCCCAGACCGGCATGCGGTCCGGTGACACCGAATCCGAGGCGGGAGAAGGCACCGGCCTCGATCATCAGCCGGGTGTCCGCGTTTCCAGGGCGAGTGCGTGCAACTCGCCGCCCATCTTGTCGCCCAGGGCCGCATAGACCATCTGGTGCTGGGCGACCCGCAGCTTGCCGCGAAAGCTTTCGGAGACCACGACGGCCTGCCAATGGTCATTGTCGCCGGCGAGATCGGTCATGGTGATCTCGGCGTCCGGAATTCCGGCCTTGATGAGGGCGATGATGTCGTCGGCGGGCATGGGCATGGCGGATCCTCGAAATACTGTGTGACTGGCAGGCTGTTGCGGCTTCACGGTTGATCACGAATGACCGGTGACGGCGTGACCGGTTGTGTCGTCTCGTGCACTATCCCGACGCGCCATGACAGCCCATATCTGCGCCAAGCTAGTCGTGACCGTTGCCGGGGAAAAGACCATGACCGCCATCTTCGCTGCCAAATGCCTGAACAGATGCGGGCTGGGCTTCGGCCAGCTCCTTCTGGCGACCCTGCTGTTGGCCGGTTCCGCCCAAGCAGGCGACCAGTATCTGGATCGCGATGACCGGCCGGTCGGGGGTTTTGACGTGGTCAGTTACCACACCGGTGACCGGCCTGTAGCCGGGCTGGACACCATCACGGCAGAATATAACGGAGCGACCTGGTATTTTGCGACCGAAGCCAATCGCGACCTATTCCTGTCCAATCCGGGCCGCTACGCTCCTGCGTATGACGGACACTGCGCTTATGCGCTGGCAAATGACCGCAAGGTGCGCACCGATCCGCTGGCCTACGGCATAGTGGACGGTGTGCTCTACATGAATTTCTCGCCGTCGATTCAGCAGCGGTGGGAGCAGGGCATTCCCGGCTATCTTGAGCAGTCGGAGGCGAACTGGCCGGACCACGAACCGCAACCGGCGGCCAGCCCCAGTCGCTGGTTCTGATTGTTACGGAAAATTTGGTGGGGTGCTGTGCAGCTCCATGGCAATCTCGGTGGCGTCTGTTCGAACCGGGGGTATTCCATGCGCGCCATTCTGGCCTCTGCCATTCTTTCCGTGAGCTTGTTCTCGACCGCCTGTGTGGCCGGCCAGCCGGGAGGCGCTGGAGATAGCGTTGACTGGGCACTGGACCGGGAGCAATTGCTCACCGACCTTCGGGTTCTCGCCGCCGACGACATGCAAGGCCGGGAGGTCGGAACCGCCGGCAATGCCCGGGCGCGCGCCTACATTATCGACCGTCTGGAATCGATGGGTGTCGGCCCGGTAGGCGACGGCTATGAACATGGCTTCACTTTCGAAGCACCGCGATCCCGAGAAAAGATCGACGGGGTCAACATCCTTGCCGTGATCGAGGGCACAGGTGACAGCGAACGCACGATGGTGGTGTCGGCGCATTTTGACCATGAGGGCATGCGCGGCGACCAGATCTGGAATGGCGCCGATGACAATGCGTCCGGCGTCGCCTCGGTTCTGGCCATAGCCGAAATGTTTCATGCGGAACCGCCCGAACATGACGTGATCTTTGCCTTCGTTGATGCCGAGGAGCGCGGTTTGCAGGGGGCCCGTGCCTTTGTCGCCAACCCGCCAATCCCGATCGAAAACATCACCTTCAATCTCAACATGGACATGGTCGCCATGTCGTCTGACCGGATCCTGTGGGCCGTCGGCACTTATCACTATCCGTATCTGACACCGATCGTTGAAGACGTGGCGACGCGGGCAAGTGTGTCGATGCCGATGGGCTATGACGAGCCGACGACAGAGCCGGGCGGTGACTGGACCAATCTGACCGATAGTGGAGCCTTCCACGCTGCCGGCATCCCCTTCATCTATCTGGGCGTCGACTTCCATCCGCACTACCACCAGCCAACCGATACCTATGAGAACATGACGCTGGACTTCTTCCAGGATGCCAGCGAAGCCATCGCCGATTTCGCGCGTCAGTCGGACGCGAACCTGCAGATGATTGGCGAAGCGTCCGGACGCTGATTTTCGCCTACCTGCAAGCATCACGAATGGCCCGGCCGTGTGCCGGGCCATTTTCGTGTCCGCCGGTCAATGATGAAACCTATTCTTCTCACATTGACACCTATCGGTTTCAATATGTACATCAGGGGTATCGAACTGAACCGGAGACGCAGATGTCCTTTTTCTCACCACGCAATCGCGCCGAAGCGAGTGACCGCCTTGCGGGCATGACCGGGTACGCGGCCGCCTTCGCGGCGCTGATCTACGCGCTGAACGTCGGGCAGGCCCTCACCGTGCCACCGGTGTCGACCTATCTCGACGATGCCGGACTGATCGGCGGATTGCTGATTGTCATCGTTTTCCTGCCCAGCTTTTTCATCATCAAGCGGCGATTTGGCGGCCCGGCGGTCAATCCATGGAAATCGGACGGCTTCATGAGCGCGGCGCTCCAGCGAGCTGGGTTGACTGCCTTTGCCGGCACTTTTCTGAGCCTGATCCTCCTCACCCTGCTGGATCGGTTGATCCTCGAACGGGTATCGGCTGCGGTGCTGCTCGACCTGATCCTTGCGATTTCGCTGGCTTGTTTCGCCATGTCTTTCTTCCTGTTCAGCCGCGATGAGGGCGAGGGGGAGGACTCGGTTTGAGTGCGCCGCTGACCAATCGGCTTCGGGTGCTCCGGGCAGAATCCGGGATGAGCCAGAGCGACCTGGCCGCCGCCATCGAAGTCTCGCGCAAGACGATCAGCACGATCGAGGTCGGGCGCTTCGTCCCGTCCACCGTCATCGCGCTGCGGCTGGCACGATTCTTCAAGGTCACCGTGGAAGACGTGTTTGCCTTGGCCGACGACTGAGCGGTTGAGGCTGAAACGAAAAAGCCGCCGCAAGATTGCGGCGGCTTTTTCTTGTTGGGTAGAGCGTCGGTCTATTCCGCTGCTTCGACCAACTGGTCCATCAGGCCGGGCATCCAGCCGTCCCAGGCCGCGCGCAGGCGGTCCAGCTCCAGAGGGTGGGCGCCATTGACGGTCACCGCCGTGCCGCCGGCGAGGCCGACCACATGGACGGGCACACCGTCGGCCTTGGCGTCCTGCAGGATGGCGATGGCGTCTTCCTTGGCGGCAGCCAGCAGATAACGGCCCTGGTCCTCACCGAAGAGATAGCCGTGCATCGGAACCGGGCCTTCATGGGCCAGCTTGATGCCCATGTCCGAGGCCAGCGCCATGTCGGCCGCGGCGCAGGCGAGGCCGCCATCGGACAGGTCATGACAGGCCGAGATGCGGCCCGAGCGGATCTGCCCGCGGACGAAGTCACCATTGGCTTTCTCGACATCGAGATCGACCAGCGGCGCACCGCCATCTTCGCGGTTCTCGATTACCTTCAGATAGACCGAGGCGCCCAGCGCGCCTTCGGTCTCGCCGACCACGATCAGGATATCGCCTTCGCGCATGCCACCGAAATGGGCCCGCTGGTCCATGTCCGGGATCAGGCCAACCCCGCCAATCGCCGGCGTCGGCGGAATGGCGACGCCATTGGTCTCGTTGTAGAGGCTGACATTGCCCGACACGACCGGGAAGTCGAGCTTGGCGCAGGCCTCGGCCATGCCGTCGATACAGCCGACGAACTGGCCCATGATTTCCTCACGTTCCGGATTGCCGAAATTGAGACAATCGGTGATGGCGATCGGGTCGGCACCGGTGGCGGTCAGATTGCGCCAGGCTTCGGCGACAGCCTGCTTGCCGCCCTCGAACGGGTTGGCAAAACAATAGCGCGGCGTGCAATCCGTGGTGATGGCCAGCGCCTTCTTCGTTCCATGCACGCGGACAATGGCGGCATCCGACGGGTCTTCCGACGAGGCGGCCGTGTCGGCCATGACGTGACGGTCATACTGTTTCCAGATCCACGCCTTGGAGGCCATGTCCGGGCTCGACATGAGCTTCAGCAGCACCTCGCCCATGTGTGAGGGCTGGGCGACGTCCTTGGCATTGAGCTGGGCGCGCACTTCCGGCGCAAAATAGGGGCGCTCATATTTCGGGGCGTCGTCGGCCAGCGGCGCGACCGGGATATCGCAGACGGTCTCGCCCTTGTGGGTGAGCACCATGCGGCCGGTATTCGTGGTCTCGCCGATCACCGCGACATCGAGTTCCCATTTGCGGAAGATCTCGTAAGCGACGTCCTCGCGACCCGGCTTCATGATGACCAGCATCCGCTCCTGGCTTTCCGAGAGCATCATCTCATAGGTCGTCATATTGGTTTCGCGCTGGGGCACCTTGTCCATGTCCAGCGCAATGCCGATCCCGCCCTTGTCGGCCATTTCGACCGAGGAGGAGGTGAGGCCGGCCGCCCCCATGTCCTGGATCGCGGCGATGGCGTCGGTGGCCATCAGTTCGAGACAGGCCTCGATCAGCTTTTTCTCGGTGAAGGGGTCACCGACCTGGACGGTGGGACGCTTTTCCTCGGACTGGTCGTCAAACTCGGCCGAAGCCATGGTCGCGCCATGAATGCCGTCGCGGCCGGTCTTTGAGCCGACATAGACGATCGGCTGGCCAGGCTCGGCGCCGCGGGCGTAGAAGATATTGTCGGCATCCGCGAGGCCGACGGCCATCGCATTGACCAGGATATTGCCGTTATAGCCGGCATGGAAATTGGTCTCGCCGCCCACGGTCGGCACGCCGACGCAATTGCCGTAACCGCCAATGCCAGCCACCACACCAGAGACCAGATGCGTGGTCTTCTTGTGTTCCGGCGCGCCAAAGCGCAGCGCATTCATCAACGCTACTGGCCGCGCGCCCATGGTGAAGACATCGCGCAAAATGCCGCCGACACCCGTCGCCGCGCCCTGATAGGGCTCAATGAAGGAGGGGTGGTTATGGCTTTCCATCTTGAAGATGCAGGCCTGACCATCGCCGATATCAATCACACCGGCATTCTCGCCCGGCCCCTGGATCACCTTCTCGCCGGAAGTCGGCAGACGGCCCAGATGCGCGCGCGAGGACTTGTAGGAACAGTGCTCGGACCACATGACCGAGAAAATCCCCAGCTCCACAAGGTTCGGCGCCCGGCCCAGACGGTCCAGAATGACGGCGTATTCGGCGTCATTGATACCGTGTTCCTTGACGATCTCGGCGGTGATGCCTTCGGCGTATTGGGTCATCGTCACGCACTCCCGAGGAGAGATTCAAACAGCGCCAGCCCATCCGTGCCGCCATGGCCGGTGTCCACGGCGCGTTCCGGGTGGGGCATCATGCCCATCACATTGCCCTGCTCATTGGTGATGCCGGCGATGTCGCGGGCCGAGCCATTGGGGTTTTTGCCATAGCGGAACACCACCTGGCCTTCGCCCTCGATGCGGTCGAGCGTGGCGTCGTCGGCGAAGTAGTTGCCGTCATGATGGGCAATCGGCACCAGAAGCCGGGCGCCGGCCTCATAGCGTGAGGTGAATTGCGTGTTGGCGTTCTCGACGGTGAGCGGCGCCTTCTCGCAGACGAATTTCAGCCCGGCATTGCGCATCAGTGCGCCTGGCAGAAGTCCGCTCTCGGTGAGAATCTGGAAGCCGTTGCACACGCCCAGCAGCGGCGCACCGGTCGCGGCGTGGGCGACAATGGCCGGCATGATCGCCGAGCGCGAGGCCATCGAACCGCAGCGCAGATAATCGCCATAGGAAAACCCGCCGGGCACCATGACAAATTCCGTGCCCTCGGGCAGGTCACTGTCCTGGTGCCAGACCATGGCCGGCTTGTGGCCCGTGACTTTCTCGATCGCGTCGTGGGCATCACGATCACAATTCGAGCCCGGGAAGACGATGACGGCGGATTTCATACTGTGTTGTGTCCCTGTATCGGTTGGCGCTTGATGCCCTAATCCCACCAAAAAAACCACCAGTCGCTCTGCATGAGACTGGCGGCTAGCGCTTCGATGGTTTGCGTGCCTTGGAGGACAATGTCCGGGCAGTAGGCGAAATGTTGGCGCGCGAGTTCCAGCGCTTCCTCGCGCGATGCGGGGCGCCTGTCCACTCTTAGCTCGATTGTGTCACGCGTTATCGACACCAGCTTAGCGCCATAGGCGTCCCGCCAGCCGCGGAGGTGGGCCACGTGAACTTCGGGTGCAGGGCAATCGTTCCACGCGCCCCAGCGCAAGAGTGCAGGGATCTCGGTTTCGTCATCTGTAGGAAATACGCCGATGTAGGTCAGCGAGTGTGGTTGATTGGTTAGCGGGCTTGTGACGGCCAGTGGGCCATTGAGGGCTTCCGCCTCGGCAGGCCAAGCTCCACTGATCTCCTTCATCAAATCGGGCAGATCACTCGCGTCGATGCCAACCGGCGTCTTGCTGAATGCAGCGAGGTCAATGTCGGCGGAAGCCATGACAATGTCGGATGGCGAGCGTAGGTTTTGGATGCCGGATGTCGGCGTATGAAAAATGCTTGCGAGGGTCAGAAAATTGTCCCGGTCACCCAGGTGGGCGGCGCATCGCCCGGGCTTTGCAGCGAGACTCTGGCGTTCTGCTTCTGCTACCGCGCCGGCTGCTGTGACTACCTCAAAAGGAAATGCTGCCTCGACTAGCTTTGCGAGCTCAACTTCGTCGACGACCGGTTCCCGGTGGGAAACATCGCCGCCAAAGTCGGCCTCTGTAATGCTTGGGTCTGACTTTCGCGGAAGCGGTCGACCAGTAAACAACCAGAGCAGAAGATCACGCAGGCCCAACCCGGCCTCTCCTACGCCAGTTCGATCGAGTAGCTCTCGATCACCGGGTTGGAGAGGAGTTTGGCGCACATCTCGTCAACGCGCTTGCGGGCCGCTTCGGCGTCATCGCCGCTCAGGTCCAGCTCGATCAGCTTGCCCTGGCGGACGGCTTCGACCTCGTCATAACCCATATTGTGCAGGGCGCCGGCAACGGCGGCTCCCTGAGGGTCCAGAACGCCGGGTTTCAGATACACGTGGATTTTCGCTTTCACGGGCTCGACTCGCTTGTGCTGGTCACGACATTTGGCCCCTGCATAAAGCGGAGTCGTCGCGCGCGCAATTCGCAGCCCATGGTGATTCAGCAGGGCAGGGGTGCGTTGTGCCTTTTCTTCCCCACAGGGTAGGAAAGTGGGCCGGCGCGTCGCGTCGGGTCGGATCGGGTGAAACGCGCAGCGTTCCGGCACCGGCCGCCGATCACCCACTCCGTCTCGCCGCTTTCGCGACGATCCACCTCGCCCATCAAGGGCGAGGACCTACTTCGCGGCGTCGCTCTTGCCGACATCACCATTGGCGGCGCCCTGGCCGCTCTCCTTCATGATGCCGAGACGGCGGGCGACTTCGGCATAGGCTTCGGTGACATTGCCCATGTCGCGGCGGAAGCGGTCCTTGTCCATTTTCTCGTTGGTCTCGAGATCCCACAGGCGGCAGCTGTCCGGGCTGATCTCGTCGGCCAGCACGGTGCGCACCATGTCGCCTTCATAATGGCGACCGAATTCCAGCTTGAAGTCGACCAGGCGGATGCCGGCGCCGGTGAACAGGCCGCACAGGAAGTCGTTGACCCGCAGGGTCATCGCCATCATGTCGTCGATCTCCTGATGGGTGGCCCAGTTGAAGGCGGTGATGTGCTCTTCCGAGATCATCGGATCGCCCAGCTCGTCCTTCTTGTAGTAGAATTCGACGATGGAGCGCGGCAATTGATCGCCCTCGGGCACGCCCAGGCGGGTGCTGATCGAGCCGGCGGCGACATTGCGGCAGACCACTTCCAGCGGAATGATCTCGACCTGGCGGACCAATTGTTCGCGCATGTTCAGGCGCTTGAGGAAATGGGTGGGAATGCCGATCCGGCCGAGGCCGAGCATGATATGCTCGGAGATCCGGTTGTTGAGCACGCCCTTGCCTTCCAGCGTCGCCTTCTTCTGGTTGTTGAAAGCGGTGGCGTCGTCCTTGAAATACTGGACGATGGTGCCCGGCTCGGGACCCTCATAGAGGATCTTGGCCTTGCCTTCGTAAATCATCTTGCGACGGGACATGATGGGCGCTCCAGAGGCGGGCCCGGCCGCCCCCAGCGGACAACCGGCCATGGAAAAGCACGACGCGGCCCGAATCGAAGACCGGACCGCGTATCGGAGGCTGAAATTATCCTTCGCGGGCGTGCGGCGCAATCTCTTGTCGCGGTGCGGCATGGAGCTGCCACGGACAACCGCGCAAAGATTGATTTGGCGGCGCCGCCAAGCTACTCAACAAGCAACACAACTGTCCCAAACGACCGTCCTCAAGGAGAGACCCATGTCGGGCATCAATGATCGCGAAAAAGGCTTCGAGAACAAGTTCGCGCACGATCAGGAGATCGAGTTCAAGGCCAACGCCCGCCGCTGCAAGCTTCTGGGCCTGTGGGCGGCCGAGAAAATGGGCATGGACGGCCAGGAGGCCGAAGCCTATGCCAAGACCGTCGTGGTCGCCGATTTCGAGGAAGCCGGTGATGATGACGTCTTCCGCAAGGTGCGCGGCGATTTTGACGCCAAGGGTGTCGAGCTGTCCGACCATCTCCTGCGCAAGGAAATGGACGACCTGCTGATCAAGGCACGCGAGCAGATCCGCTCGGAAGGCTGATCCTTCGGCAAAGCGCTGCAACGAAAAGCCCCGGTCATGCCGGGGCTTTTTTGTGGTCAAAGCTGAGGTGAGAGGTCAGACGCCCTCGGCCTCAAGCCGCTCGACGACATGCAGCCAGCGATCCAGCGCCTCGCGGATCTGGTCGCGGCCGTAATCCATGGTGATCATCTCGAAGACCTGGCCGGTCTCGCGATCAATCAGCAACATGAAACCGGTCGAGCCGGCGGCATCGTCATAGATGGACAGCAGGCCCTCGGCCTCGGCCATTTCGCGCAATGCGCCACGGCGGCCCAGGGTGAAGTCGAATTTCACCCAATCCACAGCCGCGTCTTCGTATTCCTCACGGACATCCTCGACGCGCGGTTCGATGATCCGGCAGGCTGAACACCAGGAGGAGCGGAACATGGCCGCAACCAGGCGCGGCTCGCTCGCCGGCTCCGATACGCTGGCCACAGCGGCACTGTCCCAGTTTCCGCGGAAGAAATTGGGGGCCAGGAAGGCGGCCATCAGGCCGATCAGGACGAGGCTCAAACGCATGGTGTCTTACTCGGTTGCGGTTTCAGGTTTGACCAGTCCGGGGATGCCGTCGATCGAGACCGCATTGCTTTCATAGCGCCGCGCTGACCAGTCCTCGTCGGAGCGGTGGGCGTTGACGCGCACCAGCTGGTCGCGCTCGCCGGTGAACTCGTAGAAGGGCACGCCCCAGCCGCAACTGTCCTGGATGCGGTCGATGGTCGCCGTGAAGATAGTGCGGGCCTTGGGAAAGTCCGGAAAGAGGGCGAGCTTGTCGGCAAAGCCCGGCTCGTCAAACGACACCGCCTCGGCCTGTCCGTAAAGGCGCAGGATGTTGGGCGCGCCCTCAAAAGCGCAGAACATGAAGGTGATGCGGCCATTCTGGCGCACATGGGCCAGCGTCTCGATGCCCGAACCGCCCAGATCGAGATAGGCGACCTCATTGGGACCCAGAATGCGGAAACTGTCATAGCCCTTGGGCGACAGGTTCACATGCCCGCCATCTCCCGACGGGGCGGTGG
This sequence comes from Maricaulis sp., assembly GCF_034670125.1. GTDB lineage: Bacteria > Pseudomonadota > Alphaproteobacteria > Caulobacterales > Maricaulaceae > Maricaulis. The sequence continues at coordinate 21,637 of NZ_JAXMOC010000008.1, read as the reverse complement.
CGACGAAGAACATCTTCTGCTTTTCAATGAAGGCGCGGATGCGATCGTCGATATGGGGGTGAGTCTTGGCCATGGCGGGGAATGTAGGGAGGTGCGGATCAGTTCGCCACCGGGTTGTGCGCGATATCACCGCTTTGTCATCCCGGGCTTGTGTTCGAAGACCTGCCGCCAAACCCTTGTCATCCCTGATGGACGCCCTGCGAAGGCAGGGCGAAAGTCAGGGACCTATGTGTTCGAACAGTTAGGTCCCCGCCTTGCGTCCGGCCTTCGCCGGACGTCCAGCGGGGATGACAATTGCAGAGGATCGGAGCCCTCAGTCCCCGAACACCCGGGCGAAAATCGTGTCGACATGCTTCATGTGATAGGCCTCGTCGAAACAGGCCTCGATCTGGGCATCGCTCATCAGGGCGGTGACACCCTCATCGGCCTTGAGGTGATCGACCAGCATGCCGCCTTCATCCCAGGTCTTCATGCCGTTGCGCTGGACGAGCCGGTAGGAGTCCTCACGGCTGGCACCGGCCTGGGTCAGCGCCAAAAGCACGCGCTGGGAATTGTGGATGCCGCCATAGGCTTGGAGGTTTTCCAGGCAACGATCCTCATGCACGATCAGTTTTTCGATCATGGAGGCGGTCCGGTGCAGGGCAAAGTCGAGATGGACATTGGCGTCGGGGCCGATGCCACGCTCGACCGAGGAGTGCGAGATGTCGCGCTCATGCCAGAGGGCAATATTCTCCATCGCCGGCACCACGGCCGAGCGCACCAGACGGGCCTGGCCGGTCAGGTTCTCGGTGAGGATCGGGTTGCGCTTGTGCGGCATGGCCGACGAGCCTTTCTGGCCCGGCGAGAAATACTCCTGCGCCTCGCGCACTTCGGAGCGCTGGAGGTGGCGCACCTCGATGGCGATATTCTCGATCGCCGAGGCGATCAGGCCCAGCACGGCGAAATAATTGGCATGGCGGTCGCGCGGGATGACCTGGGTCGAGACCGGCTCGACGCTGAGGCCCATCTGCTTGGCGACATGCTCTTCCACCGCCGGGTCGATATTGGCAAAGGTGCCGATGGCGCCGGAAATGGCGCAGGTGGCGATCTCGTCACGCGCCGCGACCAGGCGGGCCCGGTTGCGGTCGAACTCGGCATAGAAGCGGGCGAATTTGAGGCCCATCGTGGTCGGCTCGGCATGGATGCCGTGCGAGCGACCGATACAGGCGGTGAACTTGTGCTCCATGGCGCGCGTTTTCAGCGCTGCCAGTACCCGGTCCATGCCTTCCAGCAGGAGATCGGCGGACTGCTTCATCTGCACGGCCAGGCAGGTGTCCAGCACGTCCGAGGAGGTCAGCCCCTGATGGACGAAACGGCTCTCCTCGCCGACATGCTCGGCCAGATGGGTGAGGAAGGCGATGACATCATGCTTCACCTCGGCCTCGATCTCATTGATCCGGTCGACATCAAACTCGACGTCTTTCGCTTTCCACACGGCCTCGACCGCCGATTGCGGCACCACGCCCAGCTCGGCCAACTTCTCCGTCGCATGCGCCTCGATCAGATACCAGATCTTGTACTTGTTCTGGTCGGCCCAGATGGCAGCCATTTGCGGGCGGGTATAGCGGGGGATCATGAGCGGGCTCCGGGCAGGTCATCGGCAAGCGCGGGGGATGCGCCACGGCGCGGAAAAGGTCAAGTGTGGGGGAGGTGTTGGCTACTCGCCCGCGTCATAGTCCAGGACTTCCGTGGTCACGCCGGCGCTGAAATACCAGTTTGGCGTCACCGTCTCGTCGAGTGCGGCGTACTCGGCCTTGGTATAGGTCAGGATCGATCGCTGGTGGCGGAGCGAATCCCTGGCAGCCTGTCCGGCAGCATGCAACCAGATGCGGAAGACCTGATAGACCACTTCTCGCGCGCTGGTTACAGGCCCGGGGTGCACGAGCCGGTAGCGATTGACGTATTGTCCGAGTGTCTGCTTGCGCCGCGTCAGATGCCAACCGGTGTAGATGAGCCAGGCGACCGGGCTGAACGGTTCAAGGAATAGACGGGGCAGGCCGATCCAGTCCGGATCAAAAGGCTGCCCAAGCTGCATTTCGTTGAGTGTCAGGAGCAGCAATTGGGCGGGCAGGGCGATGGCGAGTTGCGCGGCGGCAAAATCGACCAATCCGGCCCTGAATCGCTGTTCGGGCAGGATGGCTGTCTGACGTGCCGAGACCGGCGGTGCCGGTTCGCAGATCAGCACAAGAAGTGGGCCCAGCAGCAGGGCTATGGCATTGATGGCGCTCGCGACCGGCGCCGGGACTGTGACGAAATTACGCAGCGCGGTCACGCTTTCCCAGACCTCGTCGAACTGCTCCAGCCAGTTTGAGAAAAAGGCCTGGTGCAACCCGGCTGGCACAAGCCAGAGCGCGATCAGGGTCCAGCCCAGAATGTAACGATTGACGTGAAGACGTTGCATCCTGGCATTGTGCGGGTTCGCGACGCGACGCCAAGGGGGATCTGCAGGCTGCGGGTCCGGGATTTTCCCGCATTTTCAAAGGGACACGTACCAAAGGTACATGTCCCTCCGTTCACTTCAGGCCGATCTCCCGGAGGCGCTGATCGAGGAAGTCTCCGGTCGAGATCGGGGCGGGCGGTTCGGCGCCGTCCTGCGCACAGCCGGGCAGGCATTCCAGCACCACATCGGCGCGCGGCTGCACGAAAAAGGGCATGGAATACCGGCTGACATTCGGGCCGACCGGATTGACCACGCGATGGGTCGTCGCCGGCAGGAAGCCATTGGTGATCCGCGCCATCATGTCGCCCGTGTCCACGACCAGGTGGTGCGGACCGTTGAGGACAGGCAACCAGTTTCCGTCTCGCGTCAGCACTTCCAGTCCGCCCCCCTGGGCGGCGACAAGCAGCGTGATCAGGTTGATGTCTTCGTGGGCCGCAGCCCGCACACAGCGCGGGTCGGCCGATGCCGGAATCTCCGGATAGTGGATCAGGCGCAAAAGCGAGGTGCCGTTCTCGATCCTTGGGTCGAAATAGTACTCCGGCAGGGACAGGCCCAAGGCGATCGCCGACAGCAGGTCCCGCCCCGTCGCTTCCAGGGCGTCAAAGAGCGCTTCGAAGACGGTCTGGAAATCAGCCGGCTGATCCGGCCAGGACAGCTTCGCTTCCGGCTCGGCCTGGGCATGCCCGATCTGCCAGAACTCCTTCAGGTCGGGAACGCTCGAATCCTTGGCATGCTCACGACCAAACGGCGTATAGCCCCGCAGCCCGCCGGCATGGCGCATCTTCTCCTCGACCGGGCGGGCAAAGAAGGTGGCCGCAGACGCATAGCTGCGCTCGATCATCTGCGGATCAACCCGGTGACCTTCCAGGGTGATGAAACCGCATTGGCGCAGGGCGGCCACCAGGTCCCGTCCGAACGCCTGGCGCGTGGCCGCATCGCCGTCGCGAAAAGCGGTCAGGTCCAGATGGGGAATGCTATCGGTCAAGGTCATCTCCAGCCATGAGCGCGTCGACCGCAGCCCGTACCGGCAGGGCCGGTTGGGCCCCGGCATTGCGTGTCGCGGCGGCCCCGGCGGCGCAGGCAAATTCAAGGGCCGTCCGGGCCGGTTGGTCTTCCAGCAAGGCCAGCGTCAGTGCCGCCACGAACGTATCGCCCGCCCCGGTCGCATCGTGTGATGTTACGCTTGGCGGCCGGGCGCGGGCAATCTCGACACCATCCCTGAACAGGACGGCCCCGCGAGCGCCCAGGGTCAGGGCTGTCAGGCCACCCGCCGCGAACAGGCGGTCGGTCCCGTAGAAATCACATTCTGCCTCGTTCACGATGCAGACGTCGGCCCGCCCCAGCACGGCGTTGTCCAGCGTCCGGGCCGGGGCAAGGTTCACAACGACCAGCCCGGAACACCGCGCCTGGGCCTCCAGCAGAACCTCGACCGGCGTCTCGAGCTGGCCGATCAGGCCGCCGTCGATGCGCTCCGGAAGATCGGTGACCGACAAGGCGCCATTGGCACCGCTGGCGACAACGATCTGATTGTCGCCGGCCGGCTCGACGGCGATCATGGCGATACCGGTCGGCTGATCCGGAACACGGCGGCAGCGCGACAAATCAACACCGCCGGCCGTCAGCAAGGCGAGCGCCGCGTCGGCCTCGTCATCCTCGCCGACACAGGCGATCAGGCGGGCCTGCGCGCCCAGGCGCCGGGCCGCCAGCGCCTGGTTGGCGCCCTTGCCGCCCGGGTGTTTGGCAAAGCCATTCCCCAACACCGTCTCGCCGTCCCGGGGCAGATGTTCACAACGAACCACAAGATCCAGATTGACCGATCCGACGACGGTGATCTTTTGGGTCATCACAGCCGCTCCATTTCGGTGACCACCAGGTTGAACAGCTTTTCGTCGCGGACGCCGTGAACCCAGCGAATAACGGGCAGGTCGGACGGTGTGTCCGTGGACTGGATCCGCGTTTGGCCGCGTCGCTCGCCATCGCTGCAATCGACGTCGATGGCAACCTCGGACACATCAAACAGGTCGGGCGCCAGCAGGTAGCCAATCGTGCAGGGGTCGTGCATCGCAGCCCCGTCAACCCCATAGATCTCGCCATAGACCCGATTGACGTGGCCGATCATGGCCGCTGCCGTCAGGCTGGCCGGGTGAGCGGAGGTCAACAAGCGGTCCATACGCGTCGGCATACAGCGGAATTGCAATGTCGTATCGAGGCCGATCAGGGTGGTCGGGCATCCACTGCCCAGCACGCATTTCGCGGCATCCGGGTCGGCATAGATATTGAACTCCGCGAACGGTGTGATGTTGCCGCCTTCGTCCGCGGCCCCACCCATGATGACCACTTCGCGCAAGGCCGCCGTGATGGTCGGGTCGCGTTGCAGGGCGGTGGCAAAATTCGTCATCGGTCCGGTGATCACCAGCGTGATCGATCCGGGCTTGGCCGAGCCCAGCTCACGGCAGAGATAATCGACGGCATGGTCGGGTTGAAGCGGCGCGAGCGCGGGAGGCAGAACCGCGTCTCCCAGTCCTGTCTTGCCGTGGATGTGGTCGGCAAAACTGGGCGCGACCCGCATCGGTCTGTCGCAGCCCGAAAACACCGGAATGTCGTCCCGCCCGGCCAGCGACAGAACGCCGAGGGCGTTCCGGGCACAGACATCGACCGGCACATTGCCGGCCACAACACAGATCGACTGCAGGTCAATCCGGTCCGATGCGCCCAGGGCAACGAGCAGTGCGATGCAATCATCGACACCCGGGTCACAATCAAGAATGACGCGATGGGTCATGGGCTTATCCGACAAACAACATGCCGGCGATGGCTGCGCTCATCAGATTGGACAGCGACCCGGCCAGCACGGCGCGCAGGCCGAAGCGGGCAATCTGCGAAATCCGGTCCGGCACAAGACTGCCCAGCCCGCCCAGCAAAATCCCGACAGAGCTGAGATTGGCAAAGCCGCAAAGCGCAATGGTGAGAATGGCCTGGCTGCGCGGCGAGAAGTCCTCGATGCTGCCGGACAGGGTCAGATAGGCGACGAATTCATTGATCACCAGCTTTTCACCGACAATGGCCCCGGCCGCCTGGGCCTCTGCCACCGGTATGCTGAGTGCCATCATCAAGGGGGACAGCACGGTGCCCAGCAGGGACTGGATGGTCACGCCGTCGGCGCCGAACAATCCGGCAATACCGGCAATCAGCCCGTTCAAAAGCGCGATCAGCGAGACGAAGGCGATCAGCATAGCGCCGATATTCAGCGCCAGGTGAAGGCCGTCCTTGGCCCCGACCGCCGCCGCCATCACCACATTGGCGTGTCGCTCCCGCTCAGGCGGACCCTTGACGATGTCCTGGGCCTCATCCTGCTCGTCGTCGGCCGGCATGATGATGCTGGCCATCAGCAAGCCGCCCGGCGCGGCCATGAAGCTGGCGGCCAGCAGGTATTCGACACTGATCCCGATTTGCGCGTAAGCCGCCAGCACGGTCCCGGCCACCGAGGCGAGACCAGAAGTCATGATGGCGAACAGCTGGGGCTTTGTGATCCCGTCGAGATAGGGGCGGATCACCAGCGGGGCCTCGGTCTGGCCGACGAAAATATTGGCGGCAGCGTTGAGCGAGACCACACGTCCGCAGGCCAGCAAGGCATTCAGCCCGAAGCCGACAATCCGGACGATCCACTGCATCACGCCGATATGGTAGAGCACCGACATCAGCGCCGAAAAGAAGATCACCACCGGCAGCACGTTCAGGGCAAAACTGAATCCGACCGCGTCAGACACCAGCGGGCCGAACACCATGGCGATGCCGGCCGTCGAGAAGGCCAGCAATTGGGTCACACCCGCCGACAGCGCCGACAGGATGTCGCGACCGATGGGCAGATAGAGCACCAACGCGCCGATCGCGCCCTGCAAGAGCAGGGCACTCAGCACGGTCCGCAACCGGATTTTGCGCCGGTTGGTCGAAAACACGACAGCAATCAGCAACAGCAGAACAGCGCCCAGCCCGGCGATCATATTGGGATGCATGCGACAGTTTTCCCCTTGCCGGTCTTGCCGGGCAGCCTGGCGGTACAGATGTGGTCTTCAATTCCTGTCCGACAGGATGGCTTCGTCCCGATTGACAGGCCTGACCCTAGCGCAGGCGGCACACGGACGCCAAGCGGCCTGGGTAGGTGGGGAGGATGTTCCACGGGGCCGCCCGGTATCAGGTCGCCAGCAGGCTGGCCGCGCCGCCCTGCGCGAGCCAGGCCGAGACCCGGTATGTGGCCATGACATGGATGATGAGGGTCCCGAGGCCGACGGCCAGGGTGAGCGGTGACCCATTTTGCCGGTTGCCATCTCGGTCGGTCATCATGGGCGATGTGATCTGGCGCTCGATGTGGAACAGCGCCATGCCCGCCAGAACCGCGAATGTTCCTGTGCCCGCCGCGACCAGGGCCAGCATCGCCGGCGTGCCGAGAAGCGCGTCGGAATGTTTGGCAATCTGCCACCCGACAGAGCCGAGGGTCACCAGGATGGCCAGGCCGAGCGAAGATCGGGACGCGCGCTTGGGGTTATTCATCAAAGTCACCTTTCGGAACGAAGCGAGGGGGTGGGACAAGTTCCTCTGGTACGTGCCCTGGAACAGCTCGTTGGCTAGTCAGTGCTGATGGCTTTCACATCGCTGGCCCGGTTCCACCAGGCCGGTTGGGCGTCGGTTTTGCGAATCTGCAGCAAGGTGACAGGCGCAAAAGCATAGGCGATGGCACCGAAAACAGTGTTGAGAAAGCCGCTTTTCATGGGGGATTTCAAAGCGACGCTACGGTAACTCATGACCCTTTGACCGAAGCTGGGCCTGCCTGTTGCAACGGCACGAATGCTGCGCGCCACAAAGGACACCATCACAATCCCTACGATACCCAAGGTTATCGGCGCGGTAGGGTCAGGGGGTATCCGACGAACGGCTGCAATGAACGGGCCCGCGACAATCGACCAAGCAAAAACATCAAACAGCACCGCCCAAAAACGGGTGGAGACCGGTACACGAGCGTGCGGTAGGTCCTGTCCCCGATGAATGGGAATTGTTCGCGCACCGACCAAAAACAGGGCGCAGATCGCGAATTGAAGCAAAAGCGGCGGCAAGAATTCCGGGGTCCCAATAAGCTGAAGAGTCGAATGGTATATTTGTGGTGCCAGAGCCAGAACTGGCGTCGCTACCCCCCAGAACAAGCGACGAGAATGGCGCCGGTCGCTTTCAGGAGAGCGGCCCGTCAGAAAGGCTTCACTCGTTTTCTTCAAAGCGCGCCCCAATCCACATCCCCATGCCGGTCCAGCGCAACGGCCCCATCCGGCATCGCGTACTTCAATCCCGAACCGCAATTGAACAGCACGCATTCGGCGTCGCGGGCCAGCAGGCCGTCGCCCATGGCTTTTTCCATGGCGGCGAGGGTGGCGGCGCCTTCGGGGCAGAGCAATAACCCGTCCTGGCGGGCGCATCTCGTGCGGGCGGTTTCGATGACGGTCTCGGAGACGGCCAGCGCCGCGCCGCCGCTCTCCCGGACGGCGTCAAGGATCAGGAAATCACCGATCGCCTTGGGAACGCGGATGCCCATGGCGGCGGTTTTGGCGTCGAGCCATTCCTCGGCATGTCGGGCACCATCCTCGTAAGCTTTGACAATCGGCGCGCAGCCTTCCGCCTGGACGGCAAACATTTTTGGGCGTTCCGAACCGATCCAGCCGAGTTGCTCCATCTCGTCGAAGGCCTTCCACATGCCGATCAGGCCGGTACCGCCGCCGGTGGGGTAGAAGATGGCATCGGGGACCCGCCAGCCGAGCTGGGCGGCGAGTTCCAGGCCCATCGTTTTCTTGCCCTCGATCCGGTAGGGCTCTTTCAGGGTCGAGACATCGAACCAGCCCATCTTGTCCTTGCCGGCCCCTACAAGGGCGCCGCAATGATGGATGAAGCCGTTGACCTTGAAGACCTTCGCCCCCTGCAGGGCCATCTCGCGCAGATTGGCCTCCGGCGTATCCTCCGGCGCAAAGCAATAGCTTTCCATGCCCATCCGGCTGGCATAGGCCGACATCGCCGCGCCGGCATTGCCATTGGTCGGCATGGCGAGGCGCTTGAGGCCGAAACTGTGAGCCATCGCCACGGCGAGGGCGAGACCGCGCGCCTTGAACGAGCCCGTCGGCAAACGCCCCTCATCCTTGACCCAGACCTTGCCCGTCGCTCCGGAGGCCTTGGCGGTCGCCGGCACATCGATCAGCGGTGTGTCGAGTTCGCCCAGGGCGCAAATGTCGGCGTCGTCGACGACGGGCAGCAGTTCGCGCCATTTCCAAAAACCCCCCTCGCGCGCCCAGACCGCACCGCGATCGACCTCGTCCTTCATCTTGTCCAGGTCATAGCGGGCGAGCAGTGGCTTGCCGGCCTTGGACAGGTTGTGCGGCTCGCCGGCCTCGTAGCGTTCGCCGGTCTGCGAACATTCCAGATGGGTGAAGTAATTGGCTTTGCTTTGCATGGGGCGGGCTCGCTGATGGCTTGGACCGGAGGCTAGGCGAGTGGCGCGCTGCGTCCAGCCCACGAGTCACCGGAATTCATTTGTCCTCAGCCAAGGGTGTCGTCTAGCCTGTCGGCACGACAAGGGGAGCGTGACATGGCAAAAGTGATTGGTGTCGGGGGCGTGTTTTTCCAAAGCCCGGACCCGGCGGCCTTGATGGCCTGGTACAAGGACAAGCTGGGCCTGACGATCAATGATTATGGCGGCGCCGACTTCCTGCATGCCGACAGCGGCAAGGCCTTCCCGCAGGGCGCGCGGACGATCTTTTCCGGCTTCAAGGCCGGAACCGACTATTTCAAGCCATCCGCCAAACCTTTCATGATCAATCTGATGATTGACGATATGGATTCGATGCTGGCGCACCTGAAGGAAAAAGAGGTTCCGCTGGAAGGCGAGCCCCAGGATTTCGATTATGGCCGCTTCGCTTGGGTGATGGATCCGGACGGGACGAAGATCGAGTTGTGGCAGCCGATCGAGCCGGCGGGGTAGGGGGCACTTGCTTTCCAGTATTCAGGCGGAGGGCGCCGCGGCGCTCACCCGTCCATAAATCGCTTGCCGGGACTTCGCCGTATCCGTTTCTTCCGGTCAAGGGGCATGCCCGCTGCGCGGCCCTTCGGGCCCTTGACCGGAAGAAACGGATACGGCCTGCTGGCTGACAAGCGATCTAGGGGTTATTGCGAGCCGTGGCTCGCTCTTTCCGGGCCGCATGTGTCGCCATCCGGGTTATGGCTGACGTCACTACATCAACCCCAACGTCTTGAAGCTCGCGGTATTCTCGCGCCCGATCACTAGGTGATCATGGACGGCGATCTCGAAGGGTTTGCAGATCTCCATCAGCGTCCGGGTCATCTCGATATCGGCCTGGCTGGGCGTGGCGTCGCCGGAGGGGTGGTTGTGGACGAGGATGATCGCCGAGGCTTCGTGGGCTAGGGCGGACTTGACCACCTCGCGGGGATAGACCGGGGCGTGGTCGATCGTGCCTTCACCGAGCACCTCGTCGGCGATCAGCTTGTTCTTGCGATCAAGAAAGAGGACGCGGAACTGTTCCGTGGTGGCGTGCTGCATGGCGGTGCGGCAATAGGCGACCAGGGCCGACCAGGAGGTGATGACCGGGCGGCCGATCACCTGTTCGCGGGCGAGGCGCTCCGACAGCGCCTTGATCAGTTTCAGTTCGGCGGCGGTTTTCTCCGACACCCCGCGCACCGATGAGAGCTGGCCGACCGTGGCCGAGGCGACGCCGCCCAGATCCCCGAAGCGGGCGATCAGGTCCTTGGCAATGGGTTTGACGTCGCGGCGCGGGATGCAGCGGAAGAGGTAGAGTTCCAGCAATTCATAATCGTGTAATGCCAGCCCGCCCGCTGAGGTTAGTTTTTCGCGCAGCCTATCCCGATGGCCTGTATGGGGTGCCAGATCGGTCATCGTCTAGGTGACGGAATAGGGTGGCTTGTCGAGGCCCTTGGGCGATTTGGTGAAGATCTCGACGCCGTCGGCGGTGACGCCGCAGGAATGCTCGAACTGGGCCGAAAGCGACTTGTCGCGCGTCACGGCGGTCCAGCCATCGGACAGGACCTTCACGTCGGGGCGACCCAGATTGAGCATGGGTTCGACGGTGAAGAACATGCCTTCCTTGAGCTCGGGGCCTTCGCCATGCTCACCGAAATGGAGCACATTCGGGCTGTCGTGGAAGTTCTGGCCGAGGCCATGGCCGCAGAAATCGCGCACGATGGAGCAGCGGCGTTCCTCGGCATATTCCTGGATGATGGCGCCGATCGTGCCAAGGGTGACGCCCGGTTTGATCGCATTGATGCCGGCCATCATGGCTTCATAGGTGGTGTCGACCAGCAGCTCGGCTTTCCGGCGCGGCTCGCCGATCGTGTACATGCGGCTGGTGTCTCCATGCCAGCCATCAACCACCACGGTCACATCGATATTGACGATGTCACCGCTCTTGAGCGGCTTGGGACCGGGAATGCCGTGGCACACCACATGATTGAGCGAGGTGCACAGCGAGTGCCGATAGCCGCGATAGAACAGGGTCGCCGGCATCGAGCCATGATCGAAAGCGTATTCCCGGGCCAGCTTGTCCAGATACTCGGTGGTGTTGCCGGGCCGGGCGTGCTCGACCAGCATGTCGAGGATTTCGGCTGCCAGTCGTCCGGCCTTGCGCATGCCCGCAAAGCCCTCGGGCCCATGCAGCTTGATGCGGCCATCACGTGGGCTGGCGGTATCGATATCGGTCACGGTCTCGTAGGCAGTCGTCAAGTCGGCTCTCCTTCAATACCCGCTTATAAACAGAGCGCGCGCCGTTTGGAACGGCGCGCGCCTGCATTTATCAGACTGGGGCTTGAAGCCTACTCGACGTCGTTGCCGAACAGGTTGCCGAAGAAGCTGTCCTCATTCCAAGCCGGCCGCTCGTCGCTGTCAGCGATTTCGCGGGCGATCATGTAGTTGATGTTGGCGAATTTGGCGCCCTGCTCGAACAGGACTTCCAGCTCGCCATCCAGCTGATCGGTCGGACGGTGATAGTGGGTGGTCAGGAAGCCCATGAAGCCTTCGCCTTCGTCCCAGCGCGGATCCGGCGAGGAAAAGCCGGTCATCAGGAACAGCGACGGCACGCCTTCGCGGACGAAGTTGTAGTGATCCGAGCGCACAAAGAGTGACTGCTCCGGCAGTGGGTCTTCGCTGACCATGATGCCCAGACGATCAGCGGCACGGCTGGCAATCGGTCCGAGATTGGAGTGATTGGCGCCGAAGGCGATCACGTCGGCGAAGTCATAGACGATCACCGGCATGTCGAGATTGACGTTGGCGACGATCTGTTCAGCCGGGACCGACGGGTTGCGGGCGAAATGCTCCGAGCCCAGAAGGCCCTTTTCTTCAGCCGTCAGCGCGACAAAAACGATCGAACGACGCGGCGTGCCTTGCTCCAGGAAGGTGCGGGCTGTCTCCAGCATGATGGAGATGCCGGACGCATTGTCGACTGCGCCATTGCAGATTTCGTCGCTCTCGTCGGAGGCGCGGCAGGAACCGCCCGAGCGCATGTGGTCGGTCACCGAGCCGATATGGTCGAGATGGGCCGACAGAACGACAATCTCGTCGGCGAGGATCGGATCGGAGCCGCGGATCATGCCGACCACATTGGGGTCACTGAAGGGTTCGGACAGCGTGCGCTGACGGATGGTCGCGGTGTGGGGCAGGGCAAAACGCGGATAGGTCGGCTCTTCAGCAGACATCGCGGCCTGCACGTCCTCCAGGCTCATCTCGGCGCCCTCAAACAGGCTGGCACCAAGCTCGGCGGTAACGTTGGCAGCGGCCTGGACAGTGTCATATCCGGACGCTCCGGTGGCGGCAGTCAGACGGACACTCGGACGGCTGCCGAAGCCGTTGGCAAATCCGGTCAGCTGTTCCTGCGTCCATCCGGTGATCGAGATCATGCCGATGGCGCCGTGTGCGGCGGCAACATTGCGTTTGGTCGTGCCGGAATTGTGGTGGGCGCGTTCTTCGGAAATACCTTCAAACACACCCTCGGGAACTCCGCCCATGACGACCACGATCTTGCCCTCGACATCGAGGCCTTCATAGTCGTCATGACCGCGATTGGTGGCCGAGACGCCGTGCCCGACGAAGACCAGCTCGCCGGTGATGGTGGCTTCCAGCACGCTGGGATTGGTACCGATAAAAGCGCCTGTGCCGTGGGCGAAGGTTTCGCCGTCCAGTGTGAACTGGTTGTAGTCGGCATCGGGACGCACTTCCTGCATCGGTACGTCGGCGAAATAGGTGCCATCGTCGCCGGCCGGCTCGAGACCGAGAAGGCGCATCTGTGCGGCGACGTAATTGGCGGCGATTTCATAGCCGTCTGTACCGGCATCGCGGCCGGCGAGGTAGTCGGATGCCAGAAAGCGGATGTGTGCTTCGATATTGGTGGCGCTGACATTCGGCGTGAAGGCCGCGTCGGCGGTCTCGGTCGTGGTGTCGGTATCAACCGAGCAGCCCGCCAGTGCCAGTCCGGCAATAGTCGCAATGAGATACTTCATAAGAGCCTCCCCCAAAGAGGTGTTGGTGTCGCGGCGGACTATAGGGGGCAGGCGCTTGGGCACAATCTCGGCAGATTGTTAACTTTCAGTCACAAGCGCCGCCGCAACGGACGGGAGGACAGAGTAGTGGTCTGAAAAGATTGGAGTCATTCGGGCCGGGCGTCCTGTGGACAGCTGGAAGCAGACAACCTTGGTGAGGGCACGAAACACAGTTGCGCCATCGCTTGCCCGGCGGAAATGGTAACGGCGTTCAGCCCGCAGGCGACCATCGGACCGGCTGATCCAGACGGCGCAGTCGATGTCGTCGCCCAATCTGACATGGCCCAGATAGTCAGCTTCGGTGCGGATGATGGCGATGCCGCGATCATCCTTCGCGCAGGCCTCCATCGAATAGTGCTCACCCTTGGAGAACCAGTGCGTCCAGGCAGCCTCGTCGGCCCATTCCAGATAGCGGGCGTTGTTGGCGTGACCGAAACTGTCGATGTCCTTCCCGGTCACGGTGATGCGGTGGATATAGGCATCCGGCAGATCCCAACCGTTCCAGTCGTCGCTCATTGGTCCAGCTCCACGCGCATCGGACGGGTTATGGTGACCGCCTCCGGGGAGACGTCGCAGGCATAGGCGAGGACTTCAACCCCGGCTTCCGCGCTGGCTCGCAGGGTTTGCGCATAGACCGGATCGATATCCCCGGCTGGTCGCAGCACCTCGCAATCACTGCGCTGGACGATGAAGAGTTGCACCGCGCGCTCACCTGCCTTCACCTGGTTGGCCAGCTCCACCAGATGCTTGGCCCCGCGTGAGGTCACACCATCGGGAAACTCCGCAATGCCGGGCCCACGCTGCCAGTGGACATTCTTCACCTCGACCCAGCAGGCTGGACGGCCATGGCCTTCCAGCAGCAAATCGATGCGGGAGTTTTCGCCATATTTCACCTCGCGTCGCAGGCTGTCATAGCTGGTCAGCTCGCTGATCACGCCGGCATTCACCGCCTCTTCCGCCAGCGAATTGGCGAGATTGGGCAGGGTGCCGATCAAGGTGCCCTCCGCCTCGACGAGCTCCCAAGTGTATTTCAGCTTGCGCTTGGGATTGTCCGAACGCGACAGCCAGACCGGCAGGCCCGGCGTCTTGATACCCGTCATCGCGCCGGTATTGGCACAGTGCGCCGTCACCACATCTCCGCCCGCCAGTTCGACATCGGCGAAGAAGCGCTTGTAGCGTCTGACCAGTCGGCCTTCGATCAGGTCCGTCGGAAATTTCATGACTTGGACTTCCCCGCGAGTGGCACATATACGGTCAGGCGTGTGTGCGACTTAAGGATGATTCTCATGGCCACGGGCAAACGGGTGACGGCAGCGGTTCTTCTGATCGGCGACGAGGTCCTGTCCGGCCGCACCCAGGACAAGAACCTCAACCAGATCGCCCGCTTCCTCGCTCCGCTGGGGATCAATGTGATGGAATGCCGGGTCGTGCCCGACGAGACCGACGTCATCGTCGATGCCCTGAACACGCTGCGGGCCGGCCATGATTATGTCTTCACCACCGGCGGTATCGGTCCGACCCATGATGACATCACCGCAGACGCCGTCGCCGCTGCCTTTGGCGTCGGCATCGATGTCCGCGACGATGCACTGGCGATCATCGAAGACTGGTATGCCAAGACCCAAACGCCGGTCACCGAGAGCCGCAAGCGGATGGCCCGAATTCCCGATGGCGCCAGCCTGATCATCAATCCGGTCACCGGCGCGCCCGGCTTCCAGACTGGCAATGTCTTCACCCTTGCCGGTGTGCCCTCCATCGTCGCCGGCATGCTCAATGACATCGACCACCGGCTCGAGGGCGGGGCGGTGACCAGGTCGCGCTCGGTCAAGGGCGACAATCTGCGCGAAGGTGATGTCGCGGAAGCGCTTGGCAGGCTGGCAACGGAGTTTCCCGAGGTCTCGATCGGGTCCTATCCGTATTTTCTCGAAGTCAAAGCCGGTGAAATCAAGCGCGGTACCCACCTGGTGGCTCGCGCGACGGATGAAGTCCAGCTGGACCTGGTGATCCAGCGGATCGCCACGATGGTCGAAGCGGTCGGCGTGACGCCGCGAATAGACCCGGCCGATTGACGGCGGAGCGACAGGCGAACCGGCCCGAAAGCGGAGCTGTCAGCCCTTGTCGCGCCGAGCTCGGGACGTCTGTCAGGCAAAAAAGAGCCCCGGTCGCACAACACGCGACCGGGGCCAGGGTTTTCCCAAGGCATGGGAAGTCGTCAGTTGCCCGTGTGCGGGTTCACTGTCTGGTAGGTGGCGGAATTGCCGATCGCCGTGGCCGCGCCGGA
This sequence comes from Maricaulis sp., assembly GCF_034670125.1. Lineage (GTDB taxonomy): Bacteria > Pseudomonadota > Alphaproteobacteria > Caulobacterales > Maricaulaceae > Maricaulis. The sequence goes on along the minus strand of NZ_JAXMOC010000008.1, from coordinate 6,281 downwards.
GAGGATTCCGCCAGTTGTCATGCCGCCCGTCACAAAGGAACTGACAGCGGCGTTGTTGGTCTGGTTGGTATTGCCCCAGGCCGTGACCGGGCATTCCGAACAGACATAGGTCGTGGCGGCATTGCCGAAGGCTGTCGCCGAGACCAGGGCCGAGCCGCCGGCATCGCCGCCGAGTGTGGCCCGGGCGGTCACAGCGGCGTTGTTGGTCTGGTCCAGCCCCATGAAGGCGTCGGCGCCGATATTGGAGATGATGGCGGAGTTGCCCACACCTTCCGCTGACACCGAGAGGACATCGGCATCGAAATTGCCGACCAGGATTTCCGATTCGGCCGTGACCGCACCGTCATTGTCCTGCTCGCCCTGGATATGGGCGTAGCCGTATTCATTCTGCATCCACACCGAATTGCCATTGGCCGACGCAACGACGGTCTGGCTGATCGCCGTGCCGCCAGCCTCGGTGCCGGCCCGTGCCGTCACAGTGCCGCGATTGTCCTGGTCGACATCAACGACCTGGGACGGGTTGTCATAATAGCCTTCCAGTTGCGCCGAATTGCCATTGGCCGCGCCGAGTACGGTTGCCGCATAGCCAAGGCCGGCATCGGTGGCGAGGACAAAGCTGTCAGCCGTGACGTCGGCGCCGGTGTCCTGGCGCAGGGCGAGATTGGTGTCGCTGCCATAGGTGGTGCCCTGGAAGGCATTGGCCGAGGCGGTTGCCGAGGTGACCGAGGAGATCGCATAGCTGCCGACTTCCAGGCGAGCTGTCGCGGCGACCGTCGAGCCGTCCAGTGCCGTCTGGTTGATTTGTGCATCCATGCCATTGTCATTGATCACGCTGGCCGAATTGCCCATCGCCGAAGCGGTGGTAATGGCGGCGCCGTCAATGATCGTCGCACGCGTTTCCGCGCGGGCATCGACCGAACCTGAGAAGGTCTGATCAGACTGGATATCATGCCGCTCCACCACGTCCACGGTCAGCGCATTGGCGGCGCCGATGGCAGACTGGGAGACGGAGTTGGCCTGGTCGGTTTCACCGTCCGTCACGACCGTGATCGCGGCGTCCAGATTGACCTGGCCGTTCAGGATCTCAGTCGTATCGTCCGCGAAGATAGGTGCGCACGTGATCGTCGCGGCGCTCATGCCCGCGATCAACATTGCTGCGCGCTTGGACATTGGAAGTCTCCCGTTGGCCGTAAGGTGTGGAGGCGTTGACGCCCCCGGTAATATTGGTGTGACCGCCCGTGCTGCCGCCGATCGGATCGGCATAGGTGCAGGCTGCGGCCGGATCGACGCCGTACATCTGCGCCGAGACTTCCAGCACGGCGCGTTCGATCACCGAACGCACGGCCAGCTGGACCGGTTCGAGCGAGCGCCCGCCACCGGAGATGTCGACGACGGCATTGTCCCAGAAGGCAAAGATGCCGGCAGAGATTTCGCGCCCGACAATCTGTTTCTGATAGGAGATCACATCGACCGTCTCCATCGTGCGCGTGTCGTTCAGGCGCAGATCAAGTCCGATATTCATCACCCACATGCGGCGATTGAAGACACCTGTCGGGTCGCTGTCGACGCGGTCGCCGCCCAGAACGTCGATGCCGGATGAGCGGATATTGTAGTTCAGCTCTGTAATGCCGCCGACCAGGTGAAAGTCGGAGCCGGGCAGCGATGCGGCATGAATCTGGCGCTGAGCGCCATTGTCACCGATCAGCGAATTGTTGGCATAGCGAAGCTCGAGTTCCGACACCGATGTGTCAAAACGCTCCACCAGGCGGACACCGGCCTTGGCAAAAGCCGAGATCGCCATCAGGGAAGCGCCCTGGGTCACCGCGGCTCCACCTTCCAGCGACGCCCGACCGGTGTAATCCGCCAGCCGTCCCACAGCGATGCGGGGCGATTGCAGATTATGCTCGCGGGCGTAATTGGCGAGGCAGACCAGCGCCTCGGAATAGGGCGTCGGATTGGCTGTGACAGGCGCGCCGCCGATCGGCGTCGCATAATTGCCGTCGGACCCGCCTGTGCGGGCCGTTGTGGCGCAACCGGTCAGCGCCAGCGCGCTGACGAGTGTCGCCATCAAAAGCTTAGTCTTGATCATTGTCCGTACTCACATTGCCTTGGGCCGTCGCGCTGGCGTTGATGTCGCCATTATTGATTTGGGTGGAATTCACGATGACCGTGTTCCACTGGCCGCTCACATTGACGTTGAGCTGGTTGCCGATAGCGGAGGCGTTTGCGCCGACGCCGCCACTGCCAAACAGGCCGGTCTGGGTGGAAACCCCGACACCGGTCTGGATGATTCCGTCGATGATCACGCGATTGCCGGCGCTTGAGCGCGCCGCGGCGCCGGCACTGGTGGTTGCACCCGACCAGGGCTGGCTCGCCTGTGCGGTCGATCCGCCATAGGGCTGCTCCCAGCCAGCCGTGGTCTGGACCTGCTGAGCCTGGGCCGCGGCACTGATGGCTGCGAGGGCGAAAGCGGCACCGACGACGGTGGGGAAGCTGCGCGTGTTCATTGTGTCATGTCCTTTTAGACGCGAATTCTGTGTCCGGAGTTGCAACGCGCGTGCCAAAGGGTGTGCCGGGCTAAAGCCGTTCCCCTGTTGGGGGAATCGTGTCGCCCTTGACCGGGCAATGCCTGATTGGGGCAATGTGAAACGGGAGTGGACGCCATGAGTGTGCCGCAGCGGGACGGGTCGGACGGGCCTTGGGACAGGCCTCCACCGCCGCGCGCGCCGGTCTTCAACGCCATGCCACCGGCCGTGCTGTTGATCGCCCTGAGCCTTGTCGGCGTGTCACTGCTCGGTCAGGTCTGGCCGCAATTCAGGGCCGCTGTATTCAACGCGGGCGTCTTCATCGCTGCCGAGCGAGGAGCCTCATTGCCAAGCCAGCCGCTTGGCCCGGTCGCGCCGCTTTTCCTCCACGTCTACATCCATTTCGGCTTGCTCCATATTGCCATGAATCTGGCGATTCTGGTGGCGACCGGCCGGGCCGTTGCCGCGCGTCTGGGCCAGGGGGCGCTGGGGTCCGTGGGCTTCATCTTTCTCTTCTTTGCCTGCGCGGTGTGCGGCGCCTCGCTCGAGGCCGTCCTTCATCAGGGCCCACCTGTGCCGATGGGCGGTGCGTCGACGGCCGTTTCGGGCCTGATAGCCGCTGCCGGATGGGTCCGAGGCGGATGGCGCGGCATGGCGCGGCTGGCCCTGCCGTGGATTGGCATCAATCTGATGATCGGACTGGTCGGGGACATGATGCCGATCTCCATCGCCTGGCTCGGACATATCGGCGGTACTCTGGGCGGTGTGATCCTGACGCCGCTGGTGATTGCGGTCTTCGAAGAGCGGCCTGGCTGATTACCAGAGCCCGTCGATATGGCGCGCCCCGTCAATCTCGAACCCCTTGATCATGAGGTTGCCGGAGGCGGGAAGGGACAGGATTACCCGCACACGGGCTTGCGCACTGCCACCGTCCGGCACTTGGTCGCGCAACATGTCTTCCAGAGCCAGCGCCTGATCCCGACTGGCGTAATAGCGCTCGATATTGAAGCGGGCGTGCACGGCGTCGCCGACCCACACCACCCGACCTTCCGCCACCAGGCCTTGACCCGGGTGTTGCCGGTACACAGCGACCGGCCGGGCCAGCCCGTCAGTGCCGATCTCCAGCGTCGCGAAGACGGGCGCGTGGTCCTCGAACGCGTCATCACCATCCAGGACCGCGAGGTCGAGCATTGCCAATGGCGTGCGGATCATCGCGTAGTGACCGAGGAAAATGTCGCGAGGATCATAGCCCTCGACCTCCATCACCAGCTCCGTTCCAGAATTCCGGGCGCTCTGGTGGCTGACCAGCATGAAGACAAGAAATCCGGTCATCGCCGCCGCGATCAGTCCCAGCCGGGCTGGAGCGCTCTTCATCGGATGGCTCATGATGTCTCTCCGGGATTGGCGTCGGCCGGGTCCGGGTCAGCGAGACGTCGCCGCTTTTGCGCCTGCCAGAGGACGAAGCTGGCACCAAACAGGAGCAACCCGCCGAGGAAGAAGAACAGGGACGTGTCGAGCAGGCCTTCGAAAGTCTCCGCATAGACATAAAGCGTCTGCGCCACGAAACCGATGATGCCGATCGTGCGCAGCGTTGTGGCCGACTGGCGCGAGCCGATCAGGATCAGCGCCACGCAGGCACTGTAGATCAACCCGCCGACCAGCATGCGCAGGACCAGCGGTGCGGCGTCCGGTTCCCCACCCAGGGCGACGGGCAGGGCAGCGATGGCCAGCGCAGTGGCAAACAATGCCCCCGCCTCCGAGACCTTCAACTGCCCGGCGGTCACGCGCAGCGCACACAGGAGGGCGATGACAGCCAGTGCCGGCAGGGCGAGGGCGCCGTAACCGGTGACGTTCGATGTGTCATGGGCGGCAAGGTGACCGTCCAGGGGGATCTGGATCAGCAAGGCCGCAAACAGGGTGATCAGCGTCATCCAGCCGGCGACAATGCCGGCGCCGGGGATCTTGCGGTCGCGCAGGACCGATCCGGTCAGCGCCAGGGCCGCGAAGACCAGTATGGCCGCGGCCTGTACCGCCAGGGCGCCGACGGCATGCAGGTCCTGCCACACATGGAGCGCGTGGGCGATCCACAACGCCAGCGCCAGCGAGACCAGATGCACGGACACGAAGGAGCGCATCCGTATGGCCAGAAAGGCACAGGCCGCGGCGACCGGCAGGTAGGCCCACACCGTGCCCGGGACATGGACATTGCCCGCTTCCAGTCCTGCCCACAGCGCTCCCAGCCCGGTGGCCAGGATCAGAACCGGCCGTGACCTCACCTGCCAGGCGGTCAGGCCGCCGGCGACCGCCCAGATCAGGACGGCCGTATTGCGAAAGGAAGTCATGTTGAAGGTCTGGGCGGTCAGCATGATCGCGGCGCCGAACAGTACCACGCCGAGCAAGGCGAGGGCGTGGCCCAGCGTTTTTGCGTCTCGTTGGAACGCCTGTCCGGCCGCCAGCAGGCAGATCCACAGCAGGCTCAGCATCAGGCCGAAGCGCAGGAGGCGGGGAATCATCTCCCAATTGGCGCCGACGAAGGTCAGCGCCGACAGGCCCAGCAGGACGGCGCCCAGGATCGTCAGGGCGCCCAGCGCCGAGGCGCCGCGGCGCGGGCGGGCGGCGTCAGCGAGAATCGCGGTCCGATTGTCGGCATCGACGAGATCGGAATCGATCCAGCGATCCAGATCCCGTGTCAGGCGTTGCAGATAACCCATCGGTGCCACTCCTGCTGCCCGCACCGCCCCGGAGGCGTGATCGCGAGCGTGAGCGGGCAGGGTGGCGGAGGTGTGCAGGCCTGTCCATGAAAGCTTGATTCACATTCCGCCGCCGCCGTCGGAAGCGTGAGGGACAGGACGGCGGTTTTGTGGTATCATGCAACCTTGATAAGGCAGGAGGCCGGTGATGATTGTAGATGCGATTCTTCGGGGCAAGGGACGGGACGTGATCTCGATCCGCGAAACGGCCACTTTGGAAGAGGCCGCCCGCCTGCTTGATTCCCACGGCATCGGGGCCCTGCTGGTCGAGGACGGCACCGGCCGGCCGATCGCCATCCTGTCCGAGCGCGACCTGGTCCGGGAGATGGCGCTGAACGGCGCGGCCTGCCTCCAGCGCCCGGTTGCCCAGGCCCTGACCCAGGCGTTTGTCATTGCCGGTCGGGATATCGACCTCAACGCGCTCATGGTCCTGATGACAGAGCGTCGGGTTCGCCACATTCCCATTCTCGAGGATGACCAATTGCTGGGGATCATTTCCATCGGTGATGTGGTCAAGGCCAAGATTGCCGAGATGGAGGCCGAGACGGCTGCGCTGCAGGCCTATATCCGGTCCTGACTGCTAGCGGCGCGCCAGGACTGGTACTGCACACGCCGTTTGCCTTGTGTGACAGGGCTATTGCGAGGCGGTCCCGCATTTCCTGCAGCAAAAGCCGCATCAGGGGGTTGCGTCTGTCACGGCGTCCTGTAGAACCCCGCTCACACCGGCGCTGCCGCAGCGGTTTACCCCTTGCGGACCAGCGTCGTTTGTTTATTATACGAGGTCTTGTCGCTTTTCTAAGTCAAGCTGGTGCGCCGAATTCGATGCGCCGGGCAGTGATTTTTTCGCCGGTTTTCGGACCACTGAGAAACTCCTGCACGACCCTGAAAAACGTGATTGACTTCAGGTTTGGGGCGGCTTAAACACCGCCCTCCTTGGCCGGGGGCGGCGAGTTGATTGTCCCTCTGGCTGATCGGGTTCATCGGCGCGGTTGTGTTGGTTGGGCCT
>NZ_JAXMOC010000007.1:0-120806 GCF_034670125.1 Maricaulis sp. | reverse complement strand
CGAAGGTCGGAAGGTCATTCGTGCCCTCAACCACGAAGGTCGCCGTGTTGGTCGTCAGACCACCATTATTGTCACCCACCACATAGGTGATGGTGACCGTCTCGGTCTCACCCGCCTGAAGGTCGGTAAACTGGTTCAGGTCCAGACGGACTGCGTCGTAATTGTTCGGATCAAGCCCCCAGCTGATCGTCCGGTCCGGATTGGACGACGACACAGACTGGATCTCATCGATACCGATCACGTCATTGGTGGCGGTGGCCAGCAGGTCCACGGAAATGAAGCCGTCATCCTCGCTTTGCGGGCCGAGATCGATCACGGTGATCACGGGCGAGTCATCGACGCCTGTGATCGTGACGGCGATCGTACCTGTGGCAGTGTCGGTGCCATCGGTGGCGGTAAAGGTCAGCAGCACCTCAACGCTCTCGCCTTCGGCCAGATCGTCGTAACCGGCGCCGGGTGTGAGCGACACCACGCCGCTGGCCGCGTCAAAACTGACCGTGCCGGCGAAATCCCCGGCGTCGACGGACTGGAGCGAAATCGTATCACCGTCGAAGTCAAAGGCACCCGCCAGGGCATTGACCGTCACGGCCACATCATTCTCACTGAACGTCGCGGCCTGATCTTCAACCATCGGGCCGTTATTGCGGCCATCCAGATAGACCGTTGCATCGTCAAAGCGGATGGCTTCAACGCCCTCCAGCGTGTCGCGTCCGTCCACACCCCGCACTTCAGCCTGGTTGCTGTCGCCGGTCACCCGGGCATCGCGGACGCTGCCGCCATAGACGAGCGTGTCCAGGCCCTGGCCACCCAAAATGGTGTCCCGGCCGGCGCCGCCCGACAATATGTCGTCGCCATTGCCGCCGATCAGCGTGTCACGCCCCGCGCCCCCCAGAAGGGTGTCATCGCCCTCGCCGCCAGCGAGAAAATCGCGGCCGGAACCGCCATCAATGATGTCATTGCCGTCGCCGCCGATCAGGGTGTCGCCGCCACCGTCGCCGCTGATCCGGTCATCGCCGCTGCCACCCAGGATGACGTCGCTGCCGCGACCGCCGGACATGACATCATCACCGCTACCGCCGAACAGGAGGTCATTGCCGCCATCGCCGCTGATATCATCATCGCCGGCACCGCCAAGGACGATGTCGCTACCGCCACCGCCCGAGATGACATCATCACCGCCGAGCCCCAGGATCAGGTCGTCGCCACCGCGCCCGTCAATCGTGTCATCACGACCGGTGCCGAACAGGATGTCGCTGCGGCGCGAGCCCTCAATGTCAAGGCCAGGATTGGCGGGTGCTGCCGCATTGGCAGCAGGCTGTCCGGATTGGCCATTGGAATTGTCGTTCGCCATGATCTTTCGTCGCCCGAGCGACGCCCCCGATTGTTAACGATGCGCTAACGCGAAATTATCGGCGAACGCTCGGGGAAAAGGTCGGCGACAACAATCGCCCATATGGGTGGTTCCGGTCCCGCAGCGTCAAAAGGATCCGGGCCCAAAACTGTAAACTATTATAAAATAAGAACATTATTGCCGCAACGCGAGCGCCATCACCGCCCAGAACGGTCGACGATATCGCGCGATTCACCCCCAAGGGGAATCGGCTTGGCCGCTTTGCCGTGCGAGGGGAAACGAACCCGTGACGACGGACGTCACGGGCGGCCTTGTCAGCCTTCGAGGCGCTCGAGACCACCCATGTACGGACGCAGCGCGACCGGGATGGTGATCGAACCGTCCTCATTCTGATGGTTTTCCAGCACCGCAACCAGGGCGCGCCCGACGGCAACACCGGAGCCATTGAGGGTGTGCAGGAACGCCGGGCGCTTTTCGCCGTCCTTGCGATAGCGGGCATCCATGCGACGGGCCTGGAAATCACCACAGGTCGAACAGGACGAGATCTCGCGATAGCAGTCCTGGCTGGGCATCCAGACCTCGAGATCAAAGGTCCGGCGGGCGGAAAAGCCCATATCGCCGGTACACAGCTTCATGACGCGATAGGGCAGTTCCAACAGCTGCAGCACCTTTTCGGCACATCCGGTCATGCGATCGAGTTCGGCGTCGCTGTCATCCGGTGCCACGATCGACACCATTTCCACCTTCTGGAACTGGTGGACCCGAATCATGCCGCGGGTATCGCGACCGGCCGAACCGGCCTCGGACCGGAAACACGGCGTGTAGGCCGTCATCCGCATCGGCAGGTCGGCTTCGGCATGGATCGTGTCGCGGGCAAGATTGGTAAGCGGGACCTCGGACGTCGGTATCAGCCAGCGGCCGTCGGTCGTCCGGAAGGAATCCTCGGTGAACTTCGGAAGCTGACCGGTCCCGAACATGGCTTCATCACGCACCAGATAGGGAGGACTGACCTCTTCATATCCATGCTCGCCGGTGTGCAGGTCGAGCATGAAGTGCGCCAGAGCCCGCTCCATCCGCGCCAGGCCACGGCGCAGGGCGACAAAGCGCGAGCCGGAAATTGCCGCCGCGCCCTTGAAGTCCATCTGGCCGAGGCCTTCGCCAAGATCGACGTGATCGCGCGGCGCAAAGCCCATCGACCGTGGCTCGCCCCAGCGGCGCACTTCCTCGTTGTCGTTCTCGTCCTCGCCTTGCGGGACATCGTCATGCGGCAGGTTGGGAAGGGCTGCAAGATGCTGGTTCAGGGTCTCGTCAAAATGACGGGCCTGCTGACCGGACTCCTCGAGCACGGTCTTGAGGCGGTCCACTTCGCCGCGCAGCCGATTGAATTCCGCGTCATCGCCGGTCGCCTTGGCCTTGCCGATCTGCTTGGACAGGGTATTGCGTTCCGTCTCCGCGTCCTGCTGGGTGCCCAGGGCTTCGCGGCGGGAGGCATCCAGTTCGATCAGGATCGCGGATTGCGGCGGCAGTCCACGCTTGGCCAGGCCAGCGTCGAAAGCGTCGGGATTGTCGCGGATGAACTTGATGTCGTGCATGGGACCGGTCCGGTTGGATTGAAATGACGTGGCCGGGCTATAGCCCCGCCCGCGCGCGCCGTAAACCGGATCAGTCCTCTTCCTCGTCGTCGACGGCCTCGACGGCTTCCTTGGATGGCTGCATCAGGTGCATGCCACCGATCGAGACGAAATAGAGCAACATCAACGCCCCGCCCAGCATGAGCTGGGAAATCGGATCCGGCGGAGTCGCAAAGGCCGCGAACAGGGCAATGCCGACCACGGCAAAGCGCCACCCCTTCAGCAAGGTCTGGGCCTTGAGGATACCGGCCTTGGCCAACAGCATCAGGAAGACCGGCATCTGGAAGGACAGGCCGAACACCAGCATCAGCGTGGTGATCAGGTTCATGTAGTCGGACACGTTCAGGAGAAGCTCGATCCGCGTCCCCGCCAGCTCCGCCGACGACTCCTGCCCCAGTGAGAAACGCATCACCATCGGCAGGACGAAGAAATAGACAAAGCTCACGCCCAACCCGAACAGGACCGGCGACATGGCCAGAAATGGCGCAAAGGCACCGCGCTCATTCTTGTAAAGGCCCGGCGCGACAAAGCCATAGATCTGCCACGCGATGACCGGGAAGGTGATGATGATGGCGCCGACCAGCGCCAGTTTCAGCCGGACAAAGAAGAATTCCAGCGGCGCGAAGAAATTCGCTGTCAGATCAAGCTCTTCAATCGGAATGCCCCGCACGATGGAGGCCGCATCCCGATAGGGCAGCAACAACCATTCATACAAGGTTGCGGAAACGACGAAGCAGGCAATGAAGCCGACCAGGAGAAAGCCCATGATAATCACGAGACGGGTGCGCAGCTCGATCAGATGATCGATCAAAGGGGCGCGGCTCGACTCGACTTCGTCCTGCTCGATTTCAGCCATGATGAGGATCAGCGTCCCTTGATCGTGTCGGCGGGTGCCGGCGAAGCGGTCGCCGCAGACGTCCGGTCAGGCGCATCGTCCGGGGTGTCGGCCCATTCATCCGGAGTGCCGCCGGTGTCGTCAGCAGCCCCGGCCTCGAGGGCGGCGAGCTTGGCGGCCTTGGCGGCGTCGGCAGCTGCCTGGTCTGCCGCCACATGCTTCAGCTTCAGGGCACGGATATCATCGTCCTGAACCGAGCGGGCGGTCTTGTCGAGTTCACCGTGGATCTGGTTGATGGGATTGGCCTGTTTGAGGGCCTCAATCTCACGACGCAGCTCGGACATCTCGGTCTCGCGGCCGATTTCCTCGAAACTGTTCTGGAAATCCTTCGCCATGGCGCGTGCCTGGGCCATCATCTGGCCGACCTTGCGCATCATGACCGGCAATTGCTGCGGCCCGACCACGACCAGTGCGAGGACCAGGACCACCAGCAATTCCGGCATGCCGATGCCGGGGCTCATCGCCTAGCTCCCGGTCTTTTCATCTTCGCGGGTCGCGGCGGTATCGAGTGAACCGGCCGCCGTGTCGGCTTCCGACGCCTCGCCCTCGCCTTCGTCATCTTTCAGCCCCTTGCGGAAGCTGGTGATGCCCTTGGCGAAATCGCCCATGACCGATGCGATCTTGCCGCGACCGCCAAACAGCAGGACTGCGAGAAGAACAACGAGAAGAATTTGCCACATGCCGGGAGCCATTTGCCCCTCCGTCTGAACCTTGCCAATTGGGTCTACTGCGTTTGCCGGGCCCCGTCCAACCCGTCAATCAGGCAACCCGTCAATCAGGATGGTCGGACCGCATCTGACATCATTGTGTCAGGCCGTTGTGTCCGGGTCATCCTCGCCATCCATGAAGTCAACATGGAAGGCATGAGCCTCTTCATCGCTGAGCGGGTCTTCCAGCAGGTCCGGCTCGACGCTGCGCGACGGGTCCGGAACCGAGAAATCGGGCGGCAGGCGCGCATCAAGCAGGCCGGCGGCCTTGAGGTCTGACATGCCGGGCAGGTCACCGATCGATTGCAGCGAGAAATACTCCATGAAGGCCTGCGTGGTGCCGTAGGTGACCGGTCGACCCGGCGTGCGGCGGCGGCCGCGCGGACGCACCCAGCGCAATTCGAACAACAGGTCGAGCGTACCACGTGACACGGCGACGCCCCGGATCTCCTCGATCTCGGCCCGCGTCACCGGCTGGTGATAGGCGATGATCGACAGGGTCTCCAGCGCCGCCTGGGACAGCTTGCGGGGCTCCTGTTTGACCTCCACCAGCACGTCGGCCAGATCCGGCGCGGTCTCGAAACGCCAACGCCCGCCCACTTCCGACAGGTGCACACCGCGCTCGGCATACTCTTCGCGCAGCTTGCCCAGCAGCTCCTGCACATTTGCTTCGATCGGCAGGCGACCGATCAGCGTCTCTTCGTCGAGGGGCTCCGCTGCCGCAAACAGCAGCGCCTCGAGAATGCGCAGATTGCGGCGCTCGGTGTTGACGGCAAGATGTACCCCCAGCGCGTCCGACGCTTCGGCATCGGCGGCGACATTGGGCCCTTGCCGGGCGGCGCGTTCACGCAGGGCCGAGATCGCACTGGTGATCGCATCGGCTGGTTCTTCGGTCGTAGTATCGTCAGTCATCTGTCGCGCCCTCTTCCCCGGAAAGCGACCGCACAAAGAGCGGTGCATAGGCTTCACGCTGACGCAATCGTGCATGGCCCTCCTTGGTGATTTCAAGTGCGGCCAACACGGAACTGGCCCGCACTGATCGCATCGGAGGTGGGTTGGCGCCCAGCTCCCCGGCTCCGGGAAGCAGGCTGTCCAGGTCCCGCCACTCACTGAGTTGTGGCATCAGTGTTTCAAGACGATCCCTTGCAGTTTCCAGGCCATAAACCTTGGGCGTTGGTGGCCGGTAAACGGACTTGGCCTGCTTCACCCGGCGGCTGGAATAGGCCGACAGCAGGTCGTGCAGATCGGCCTCATAAACCACCGATCGCGTCGCCCGGACGCCCTCGGGCATGCCGCGGGCATGAATGGTTGTGGCCAGCAAGGGCCGTGCGAACAGGGCATCGGCCGCAGCACGCATGGCCTCCAGCCGACGCAGCCGAAAGGCGAGCGCCGCCGCCAACACTTCAGCCGGCTGGTCGTCCTCGTCCTTTGGCGGTTTGGGCAGGAGGAGTTTCGATTTGAGAAAAGCCAGCCAGGCCGCCATCACCAGATAGTCGGCGGCCAGATCGAGGCGCTTCTTGCGCGCCGCTTCCATGAACAGCAGGTACTGGTCGGCGAGATCGAGAATGGAGATCCGGGCGAGGTCGATCTTGCGCTTGCGGGCCAGGGCGAGGAGCAGGTGAAGCGGTCCCCCGAATCCATCAAGGTCAACGACGAGTGCATCGGTCTCGGCGTTCTCGGCGGCTTCAAACCGCACGTCTTCCTCGAACTCCTCGCTCACTCCGCTTCCTCGCTACGGCCAATTCTGCCTACAGGCGAAATCCTCGTTCAGGTGGCTGTGCGGCTCAGGCCCCTTGCCGTCTCAGGCGGGCAGCCGATCCAGCCAGTCATTGAGCCGCGATTCGGCATCCTCCGGGTCAAAATCCTCAATCACATCGCGAACACGCTCGGCCGCCTCGGCCCGTTCCAGCGCCCGGCCGGTCAGGGCTGTCGTTCCTTCGGCGACCCCGATCATCTCGGACATCTGGCCATTGCAGTGCAAAAGCATGTCACACCCGGCCTTGAGCGACAGCTCGCCACGCTCGCGGAACGTGCCGGCCAGCGCCTTCATCGACAGGTCGTCGGTCATCAACAGGCCATCAAACCCGATCTCGCCGCGCACCACTTTGCCAATCATGTCGGACGACTGGGTGGCCGGCAGGTCCCGGTCGATATCGGCATAGACAATGTGGGCCGTCATCGCCATCGGCGCGTCGTTGAGCCCCTTGAAGGGAGCAAAATCCGTTTCCGACAGCAATCCATGCTCTTCCGGCACGACCGGCAGCTCCAGATGGCTGTCCGCCCGCGCCCGGCCATGCCCGGGAATATGCTTGATGATCGGCGCCACGCCGCCGGCCATCAATCCATCCATCGCGGCCCGACCCAGATGGATGATCGGTTCAGGCGTGGTGCCGAAGGCGCGGTCACCAATAATGTCGTCAGCACCCTCAATCCGCAGATCTGCGACCGGGGCACAATCGACATCGACACCGATGGTGCGCAGTTCATGGGCAAGCAGGCGATGATTGATACGGGTCGCTTCGATCGCCTGCTCCTCATCGATCTGCCACAGATCGGCAAAGCGCTGGGCCGCCGGCGCGTCACGCCAGGTCGGCGGTCGCAGGCGGGCAACACGGCCCCCTTCCTGATCGATCAGGATCGGCGCGTCGCGGCCCACACAATCGCGCAGCTCCAGTGTCAGACGGGAGACCTGGTTGATGCCCTCGATATTTCGGGCGAACAGAATGAAGCCCCACGGATCGATGTCGCGGAAAAAGGCTTTCTCGTCCGGGCTCAGCTTGGTGCCGGCCAGGCCATAGATCACGGAGGCGATGGTCATCGGCGCGCCACCAGGCAGTCCTGCCCACGGGTCTGCAAGCGGGAACAGAAACTCACCGCATCGCCGCGGTCCGAAAAGGCGGCGATGCGCAGGCGGTGATAGGTACCGCGACCTTCGATCTCGACGGAAGCCACGTCCGGCGCCATGCCGGCCGAGATATCGGCAAAGCGGGTGCGAAAGGCGACCCAGGCGGCCTCGGCATCGGCCTCGGTCCGGAAGGACGCGATCTGCACCACCCAGCTGCCAGACAGGTCCACGCCTGCAACGATACCGGCCTCGACCACCGGTTCCGGCGCCGTGTCGACCGGCGCGGGCTCGGGCTCAGGCTGACGGGCGGGACGTTGCGGTGCCTGGCGCGGGGTGGCATCGGGCAGGTTGTCGGTTTCGATCGGTGGATCCACAGCCTGCCGCCCGGCCGCAGCATCGGCATCGACCTGTTCGACGCGCAAGCCTGGCCGGCTGGCGTCATCGAGCGGCTCTTCCGGTGCCGGACGCAACGAGACCGTATCGTCGGCCGCGTCATCGCCGGTCAACCGGTCATAGACTTCCAGGTTGGTGTCGGGTGTTTCCTCGCCGCCCGGATCAGCCGGACGCTCGCGATAGGGTTCCTCATTGGGAACGAGACGCGGCGCACCATCGCGGCCACTGTCGCGAAGGCCCTGATTATAGGCACTCCAGACCACGCCGAGGAACAGGACGAACGCGGCCAGCGCTGTGGTCAGCAACAACAGACCCCGACGCGCATCCTCGTCGCGAGCATCAAAAGTGGCGAACTCGTCGGCGGGCGGTGCATAGGCCCCGATCCGGCTTTCCTCGTCTTGGTCTGTCATGGATCCCGGTTCTCACCCTTGCCCGGCGGCCGCGCGAATCGCGACAAGCCTCAACACAATAACATCGCGGTCGATAAGCCTTTACCGCGGCGACAGTCTAGAAATACCCCTGCACGGTGAAAAGCCGTCTGTGCTCTTCCACTGCAAAGCGATCTGTCATGCCGGCGATATAGTCACAGACCGCACGCGCCGTTTGCGCGGTTCCAGCCCCCGTCATGCCGGCCTGGACGTCGCTGGGCAGGACGCCAGGATTGCTCAGATAGAGGTCGAACAGGTCTCCGGTCACCCGGCGTGCCTGGCTCATCATCCGGTTGACCTTGTAGTGCCGGTACATGTGGGCGAAGAGATGGCGGCGCAGGGCGGCAAGATGCAAGACCATTTCCTCGGAGAAGGCCACGACCGGATGATCCAGCTCGCGCAGGGCCTGGGCGCTGTCAGGCCTGGCCCGGTCCAGCCGCTTGCCCGACTCCTCGAGCACATCCGCCACCATGACGCCGATCAGCTCGCGCACGGCTTCATGCACAATGATGGTCTGGGGCTTGTCCGGCCAACGGTCCCGGACCCGGCGAAAGATGTCGCCGACCAGCGGTAGTTCGAGCAGGGGTTCCATCTCCAGCAGGCCCGAGCTCAGCCCGTCATCAATGTCGTGATTATTGTAGGCGATATCATCTGCCAGCGCCGCGATCTGGGCCTCGAGGCCGGCATGGGTCTCGAACTCTAGGTCCCTCCAACCGTCATAATCGGTGAAGGCCCAGGGCAAATCCGCCTCGGACTGCCCCGGCCCCAGCAAGGGACCATTGTGCTTGACCACACCTTCCAAGGTTTCCCAGGTCAGGTTGAGGCCATCGAACTCCGGATAGCGCACTTCCAGCTTGGTGATCGCGCGCAGGGTCTGGGCATTGTGATCGAAGCCGCCGAAATCCTTCATCTTGAGGGCCAGCTCGCGCTCGCCTTCATGCCCGAAGGGTGGATGCCCCAGATCATGGGCCAGGGCCAGCGCCTCGGCCAGGTCCTCATCGCCGCGCAAGGCCCGCGCCAGCGTGCGGGCGATCTGTGACACTTCCAGGGAATGGGTCAGACGGGTGCGATAGAGATCGCCCTCATGGGCCACGAAAACCTGGGTCTTGCCCTTCAGCCGGCGGAAGGCTGCCGAGTGGATGACCCGGTCGCGATCGCGCTGGAAGGCATTGCGCATGGCACTGTCGGCCTGCGGAAAACGGCGCCCGCGTGATTGGGACGGATGGCAGGCATAAGGCGCACGGGTCCGGTCAGTCGCGGCAATGATCATGTCAGCGGGGCCTTTTATCCGCGCGGGGGGAGGTCCATATAAGACCAAGACCACATAATCCAAAGGCCGGACGGCCGACAGCATCAGGCAGACCCATGTCCGCAAACGTCACGCTCTCGGCCTCGGCCGCGAAACAGATCAATACCATCATCGCCGCACAGGCCGCAGCCGGCCTGTTGCGCATTGGCGTGGTCGGTGGTGGCTGCTCGGGATTTTCCTACACGTTTGATCTGGATGATGCGGTCAATGACGACGACATGATCATCGAGCGCGATGGCGCCAAGGTCGTCATCGACGAGGCCTCCCTGCCCTTCCTCGACGGGTCCGAGATCGACTATGTCGACGAACTGATCGGCGCGAGCTTCAAGATCCACAATCCCAACGCCACCGCCGCCTGCGGTTGCGGGACGAGTTTCTCGGTCTAGGCCTCGCGCCTCACCGGAAGCTGCCCTATCCTCTTCGCCAACAATCGGGAGGAGAACACAATGGCTTATGTTCAGGGGTATGTCGCAGCGGTTCCAGACGAGAATCGGGACGCCTTCATCGAGAGCAGCGTCGCCATGTGCGCGATGATGAAGGAATTTGGCGCCCTCCAGGCTGTCGATTGCTGGGGCGCCGATGTCCCTGATGGCGAGCTGACCTCATTCCCGAAAGCCGTGAAAAAGCAGGATGGCGAGACCGTCACCTTCTCGTGGGCCGTGTGGCCGGACAAGGCGACCGCGGACGCTGCCATGGAAAAGATGATGGCCGACCCACGCATGCAAGCCGACAGCATGCCTTTTGACGGGAAACGCCTCATTTTCGGGGGTTTCGACGCGCTTGGCGAGATCTGACGCCTGATGACCACGACATTTTCCGACATCGCCCGGCGCCGCATCTCCACGCGCGCCTTCCTCGACACGCCGGTCAGCGAAGACCAGGTCCGCGACATCCTCGACACGGCCCGCTGGGCCGCGTCTGGCGGCAATGTCCAGCCGTGGACCGTCCATGTCGTGACCGGCCAGGCGCGCCAACGCATCATCGACACGGTCCGCATGCGGCTCGAGGTGGACCCATTCGGTGACGAAAACGACTTCGGCGCCTACCCCAAATCACTCTGGGAACCCTTCCGGTCTCGCCGCCATGCTCTGGGTGAACAGATGTATGAGACAATGGGAATCGGACGCGACAACAAGGCGGCGCGGCTCAACCACCTGCTGAAGAATTTCGAGTTCTTCGGCGCTCCGGTCGGCCTGTTCTTCAGCCTCGACGCCCGCATGAACCCCAATCAATGGGGCCATCTGGGCATGTTCATCATGTGCGTCATGCTGGCCGCCGAGGAAAAGGGGCTGGCGACCTGCGCCCAGGAAGCCTGGATGACACGCTGGAAAACCGTCGGCGCCGCCCTCGGCCTGTCACCGGACGAGCGGATCTGGTGCGGCATGGCGCTGGGTCATGCCGACCCCGACGCGGCGGTCAACCTGCTGCGCTCGGAGCGGGCGGAGGTGGATGATTTTACGATGTTTCTTCGCGACTAATAAACGCCACCAGAAATCATCTCGTCAGCGTCCTGGCGCGAAATCCTCTGGAACTCGACCTCCATGACAACCGCACCATTTTCGCTCGTGACGACCGAATACCCGTCCGGCCCGGTGATCTCCATGACCGTCGAAAAGACCCGCTCCTCGCCATCCTGACCGCGATGCGTTTCGTCCGGGAACAGCACCCGGTCGCCATCCGGCGTCGCAGTGCCGTCCGACACGCCGCCGATGGAATTGTAATAGCGATAGGTGATCGCGCCCGCCTCGGCATCCCAATGGTAAAGCGTCTCGCCGCGATAGACCTCGCTGCCCTGCGGCACGGCGTGAACGTCGCGCAGATACTGGCCGCCATAGACCGGCTCATAGCAGTGCACGTCGAAGGTCTCGGAACCGGGAAACACGCCGGTCCAGCAGGACCCGGCCAGAAAGGCGAGTGGCATCAGCTCGTCGCGCAGGACAAGCGCTTCGTCTTGCGCCGGGCTGGCGGAACCCAGAACGAGGACCGCCGTGAACGCCGTCAAAACCTGTCTGTGCATCTGCCGCGCTCCGCTGTCTTTTCTCATCGCCGAAACGGGGTAGGCTGCGCGCTCAATCGCCAACCAAGACCCGTGATCCACCATGACCCTGACCGTTGCTTCCTGGAACGTCAATTCCGTCAAGGCCCGCCTGCCCAATGTGCTCGACTGGCTGAACGAAGCCAAGCCGGATGTCGCCTGCCTGCAGGAAATCAAGACAGTCGATGAAGGCTTTCCGCGACTGGAGATCGAGGCCCTCGGCTATAATATCGAGACCCACGGCCAGAAGTCCTACAATGGCGTCGCCATCCTCTCGAAACATCCCATCGAGGAGGTCCGCTGCGGCCTGCCCGGCGATGAGAGCGATGAGCAGGCGCGCTATATCGAAGCGGTGATCTCCGCCGAAACCGGACCGGTGCGTGTCGCCTCCATCTACCTGCCAAACGGCAATCCGGCACCCGGTCCGAAATACGACTACAAGCTCGCCTGGATGGAGCGCCTGCGCCTGCACGCGAAAAACCTGCTGGCTTTCGAGGAACCGCTCATCCTCGCCGGCGACTACAACTGCATCCCGCGTGACAGTGATTGTTGGGACATCGCCGAATGGGAGCGCGACGCGCTTGCTTTGCCCCGGACCCGCGCCGCCTTCCGGGCGCTGAAATGGCTCGGCCTGACCGAAGCCTTCGAACAGCTGGACGGGCGCGGTCACCAATACACTTTCTACGACTATCAGGCCGGCCGCTGGAACAAGGGTCACGGTATCCGCATCGACCATTTGCTGTGCTCGCCGCAAGCGGCTGACCGGCTGGACGGCATCGAGATCCACACCAGGACACGCGGCAAGGAAAAAGCCTCGGATCATATTCCGATCGTCGGGCGCTTTTCCCTTTGACCGGACACCGCGAACGACCTGCCGGCCAGGCCAAGCGGCCCGGATGACCGGCTGGTCCGCAAAAGACGTGCGGAGAAAACGGGACGGAAACGACCTGCCGAACATCACAAACTCGCGTGGTTCGCGATTTTCTCTCCAAAGGCGCGAGCCTTTCGTATAAGGTTTTGGAGGGGGACCAAACGACACGGACACATCATGCGAATAATCCTGATTTCGACATTCACTCTGGCCCTCTATGGCGGCGTGGCCCACGGCCAACAGGCGGCGACGCAACCTGCTGCCGAACGCGCCGAAGAATCTGACACCGCCTCGGTGTCCCAGCAGCGCCGCGGTCATGCCCGGGCGGCCCAGCGCCTGGCCCGGGCCCGGCACAGTTCCGACACGGCAGACGATCGCTCGCCCGCCCCGGCCGGCCTGCCCGTCTCGGAAACAGTCGTGAACCAGCCCACTCCCGACCCGGACCCGGATCGGTAGCATGCGCTTCGTGATCGCGTGTTGCCTGTTGATCGTCACCGCCGTCACCCCGGCGGGGGCCGATAGCGATGCGCGACCGGTTGACCATTTCACGCTGCGCCAGGCTGCGGACTTCTCCAAACAGGTCGAGCGCGAGCTGGCAGACCGGGGCGCCTATATCGCCCTCGTCTTCCGCTCCGGCCGACCCCGCGACGGGCTGCCGGACGGGGTGCGCTACACCCATGGTGCATTCTGGATCTATGGCCCGGTCACAGAGGCTGACGGATCGCAGGGTCACGGCTACGCGGTCTACAACCTCTATCATGGCGACGCCGATCCGACGGCGTCCTACCTGGCCCAGGACTGGCCGCTGGACTTCATGCGCGGCGATGCGATCGGCGAGGTCGGGGTGATCATTCCCAGCGCTGAAATGCAGATCCGACTGCTCGATGTGGTGGCCTCCGAGCAGTATGACCGGCTGCACCAGCCGGATTATTCCCTGCTCTCCAACCCGGCCGACCTGCGCTTTCAGAACTGCACCGAATTCCTCCTCGACGTGGTCGCGGCCGCGGCCTGGCTGACCGATGACCGCGAACGGATCAAGGTCAATCTCGACGCCTATTTCCTGCCGACCCAGATCCAGTTGGGTTGGTGGGGACGGGTGACCGCTGGCTGGTTCGACCCCAGACTGCGCCTGGAGGACCAGGGCAGTGGGCCGGTGAACATCGCCAGCTTCGCCTCGATCAGCGACTTCATGCTGACCTTCGATCTCGCCGACGAGAGCTTCGAAATCCAGGCGGACCATTCGGATTGAATGAGAACATGGGAGCGCATCGGGGCACGCCCAAAACGTGAATCTAATTTACGAACATCGTTCATTTACAATTCAGGGATGATCAGTGAGGGTGATATCGAACTGGAACCCGAATGGAGACACACCATGCGCACCCTGCCCCTCGCATCCTGCCTGCTGCTCGCAGCGACCCCGATGAGTTTCGCCGACAGCGGCAATCCGACCGCCCGGGCATCCGGCGAGAGTGCCGGCGCGTCTGTCGAGGCGACAGCCACATTGGCGTCAGCCGGCGTCACCGTGACCGGCGCGGCGGTGGTCGGCGTGACGGGATCGACCGCGGGCGTCCTGACCGGCAACCCGGACCTGGTCGAGAACAGTCTTGATTTTGCTGCAGGGATGGCCGCGGCGCCCTTCGGACCCGGCCCGCTCGAGGTGACCGACGCGATCATCATTGCCGATGACGCCCCGCTGGTCCCCTTCGACGCGGACGAGGCTCCATGAGGCATGCCCTCGCCGGCCTCCCGGCCCTGGTCCTGACCGGCTTTTTCACCCTGCCCGGCGCCGAAGCCGGGTCGGGCGCGCTGCCCATATCGCCCTTTGCGATCGAGGACACGGCGGACTTCTCCAAGCAGATCGAACGCGATCTGGCGGCGCGCGGAGCCCGCGTCGCCCTGGTCTTTCGCACCGGCCGGTATCGCGAAGACCTGCCGGACGGGGTGCGCTACACCCATGGCGCGTTCTGGGTCTGGTCCGAAATCGAGCTGGCGGACGGCACCCGCACACACGGCTATGCCGTCCATAACCTCTACCACCACGCCGACGAGACCCGGGTCTCCTATCTCGCCCAGGACTGGCCCCTCAATTTCACCCAAGGCGATGTGGTCGGCGAGGTCGGGGTGATCCTGCCCTCACCGGAAATGCAAAGACGGGTGTGGATGATGCTGGTCAGCGAAACCGACGAAGCCCTGCACCAGCCGGACTATTCCCTGCTCTCCAATCCCCACGACCCGCGCTACCAGAACTGCAATGAGTATCTGCTCGATGTGATCGCCGCGGCGGCTTGGGAAACCATGGATCGTGAGCAGATCAAGGCCAATCTCACCGCCTGGTTCGAACCGGCACCGATCCGTACCGGCCTGTTCGAGCGCCTGCTGGGGCCGTCGGTCGATGAACGCATACGGCTGGAGGACCAGCGCGGTACGATCCGTACGACGACCTATTCGGCCCTCGCCCGCTTTATGAGCGAGCACCGCCTGTCCAGTGAGGCTTATGAAATCCGCGCGGACTTCCTCGACGCCCGGCGCGCGTCGTTACCCGCCGGTTGACCCGCCAGTCCCGGACCTTGCCTCAGATCACACGGATTCCCTCACCGGCCTCGATGCGGCCGACCACGGCGGCATCGACATGTCCGGCTTGTTTGAAGTGCTCCAGCACGGCCTCGGCCCTTTCAGGTGTGCAGCTGACCAGCAGGCCGCCCGACGTCTGCGGATCGCACCACAACACCTCGTCCAGCGCCGCCCAGTCGGCGGGTGTCTCGACAGAATGGCCGACCGCGGCCCAGTTCCGGCCCGAGGCTCCGGTCTTCACGCCCTCGGCGGCCAGCATGCGGGCCTCCTGGAACACCGGCACCGCCGCACGGTCGATGACACCGCGAACCTTCGCCCCCTCGCACATTTCCGACAGGTGTCCGAGCAGGCCAAAACCGGTCACATCGGTCGCCGCATGCACACCGCCCAGCGCGGCGAGGCCGGCGCCCGGCGTGTTGAGGCGGGTCGTCGAAGCGACCATCTGCTGATAGCCGTCGGCGGAGAGCCGGTCCTGTTTCAGCGCTGCCGAGAACACCCCGATGCCGATCGGTTTGCCAAGGATGAGGACATCGCCCTCGCGAGCCCCCGCATTGCTCAGCAGGCGATCCGGATGCACCGTCCCCAATGCCACCAGGCCATAAATCGGTTCGGCCGCGTCAATGGAATGCCCCCCCGCCACCGGTGCCCCGGCAGCCTCGGCGACCGAACGCCCGCCGGCCAGGATGGCGCGGATCATTTCCGGCGGCAGCTTGCCGACCGGCATGCCGACCAGGGCAAGGCAGAAGATCGGTGTCGCCCCCATGGCATAGACGTCCGACAGGGCATTGGTCGCGGCGATCCTTCCGAACACGTCCGGGTCATCGACAATGGGTGTGAAGAAGTCCGTCGTCGCAACCAGCGCCGTCTCGTCATTGATCCGCCAGACCGCCGCGTCATCGCGGGTCGAGGCGTCGATGATCAACTCCTTGGGCAGCGCAAAGCCCGACGGCGCACCGAGAATCTCGCTCAGGACCGCCGGGTCCAGCTTGCAGCCGCAGCCGCCGCCATGGGCCAGCGAACTCAGCCGGATCGGTGTTGTGTCATCCATCATCCCGTACCTTGAGTTTTTGGCTAGTCTGCCCCGATGACCGGGATCGACACGCCGATGCAACGCATTGCCACCACTGATGACCTATCCGCGCGCGGATTGGAACGCTTTGATGCCATCATCGATGTGCGATCGCCGTCGGAATTTGCCGAGGACCACCTGCCGGGCGCCATCAATCTTCCTGTCCTTGACGATGAGGAGCGGGCCCGGGTGGGCACCCACTACACACAGGTCTCCGTCTTCGAGGCACGGCGCATGGGGGCGGCCATTGCTGCCCGCAACATCTCGCAGCACATCGCCACGGCCCTCGCCGACAAGGACAAGACGTTCAAGCCGCTGGTCTATTGCTGGCGCGGCGGCATGCGGTCCCAGTCGATGGCGACCATTCTGGCGGCGGTCGGCTGGAAAACGACGCTGGTCGATGGCGGCTACCGGACCTGGCGCCGCCAGGTCGTGGCGCAGCTGGACACCGAGACGCCACTACCGGTCGTCCTCATTGACGGCCAGACCGGGACCGCCAAGACCCGGCTCCTGCATGTGCTCGCCGAGCGGGGCGAACAGGTGATCGACCTGGAGGGCCTGGCCTGCCATCGCGGCTCGATCTTCGGCGATTTCTCCGACCACCCGCAGCCGGGCCAGAAGGCCTTCGAGACGGCTCTGTGGACGGAAATCCGGGATCTGGACCCAAGCCGTCCGGTCTATGTCGAGGCGGAAAGTCGCTCGGTCGGTCGGCTGCGTGTGCCACCGCGCCTGTGGCATGCCATGCAGGCGGCGCCGCGTCTGGAGGTCCGGGCCCCGATTGCCGAACGCGCCCGCTATCTGATGACGGCCTATCCGGATCTGCCGGATGATCCGGCCAAGCTTCTCGCCGCCATTGACGGCTTGCGCCGCTTTCATGCGCGCAGCGTGATCGATGATTGGCAGGAGCTGGCCCGGGCCGGCGACTGGGAGACCCTGGCAGCGGCGCTCGTGTCGACCCACTACGACCCGGCCTATGACCGCGCCCGCAAACGCGGTGACACAGCCGTGTCGCGCACCATCCTGGCAACCGACCGTCTGGACGACGCGGCGCTGAACGCGCTGGCAGACCGGCTCATCGACGCCGCGGTCTGATCAATCGCCGCCTTGCCGGGCCTCGTGCTCATTCAGCTGCGCCGGTGCGATCAGCAGGTCGACCAGGCCGGTTATGTGGTCGAGCTCGTCGACAATTTTCGAGAAACGCCCGGGATCGGTCAGCGGTTTCGACATGGAACCGACCTCGAACAGATTGCCGGTTTCCGCCGCGATCAGCAGCTCGCCCTGACCACTGTGCTCGTCGAAGGCCGCGCGTACATTCTTGCCCGCCAGACTGGTTTCCAGCGCCAGCAGACGCTCCATGAAGGACGGGGTCAGCATGTAGCGGGCCAGCACCTGATCGCTGCCATAGACCTCGAAAGCCTTCTCGAAAGTCGGATCAACCAGGCCGATCCGTTCCAGCTTTTTGCCGCCGAACGACCGCCCGAACGCCTGCAGGCCATTGAACCACCCCGCATCCCGCGTGATCACGGTCAGCCCCTCGACCTTGCGCGGAAAATTGATGCGGATGATGACGCCGCGAAAGACGGTGACGTAGTAGGTGCGCTTCTTCGACCGGCGTCGCTGTTCGAGATGCGCCTCGTAGAGCTCGAAGTCGCAGCCGTCGCGCTGGCCGGCGAAATGGTCCTCGAATTTCTGGCGGTCAGACCCCGGCAGCAGCCCATAGTCGCGCATCTCGCGGAACCGGACCGGAGCCGGTGGGCTGGCGCTGTAGGTCAGCCCCAGCGCGTCCGCGATGGTGGCGTTGAGCTCGGCCTTGATCCGCTTTGACAGCTTGCCGAGCTCATGACTGCCGACCATGAAACCGCCAACGGGTCCGATCACGAGCGCCATGATGACCGGTGGGAGCTCGAAGCCCTGCTGCACGAGCACCAGAGCCACGATCAGGCTGAGGACGATGCCGCCGGCCGTCCACGTCCAGCGGCGCTTCACAAAGCGCAGCCGGTCCGCCTCCAGCCCGGCCAGCCACGGCTCGAGCTTCTCTCGCCACAGCGCCTGGATGCGCGCGTCCATTACATCGCCTCGAGCCGGGCCAGGGCTTCGGCCATCTTGGCTTTCTGGCCGGCATAGTCGGTGAGTTTCTCACGTTGTTCGGCGACCACCTCGGCCGGGGCGTTGGCGACGAAGCGCTCATTGCCGAGCTTCTTTTCGAGCCGGCCGATCTCTCCGTCCAGCTTGGCGACTTCCTTGGTGAGCCGTTCTTTCTCGGCGCCGAAATCGATGACGCCTTCCAGTGGCAGGGCCAGCGTTGTGGTTCCGAGCACGGTCTGGGCAGAGGCTGGCGGTACCGCATCAGACAGATCGATCGCGGACAGACGCGCCATCCGCTTGATCAGGGCGTCATGCCGCCACAAGCGGGGGGCGACGACCTCGTCGACATCAACCGCGACCAGCGGCAGCTGGGCACCGGCGGGGATGTTCATTTCGGCGCGCAGGCGGCGGATATCGGTGACCAGATTGATCAGCCAGTCCATCTCGGCGGTGGCCTCGGCGTCCTGCAGCCCGTCGAGCTGTGGCCAGTCGGCGACGATCAGCTGGCTGGAGCGCTCACCCGTCTCGGCCCACAGCGCCTCGGTGACAAACGGCATGAAGGGGTGGAGCATTTTCAGGGCCTGATCGAGCACGAACGCCGTCGTCGCCCGTGTCTCGGCCTTGGCGGCCTCGTCCTCGCCATTGAAGAGCGGTTTGGCAAATTCCAGATGCCAGTCGCAGAACACGTTCCAGACGAAGCGGTAGGCGGCAGCGGCGGCATCGTTAAAGCGATAGGTGTCGAGCCCGGCATTGATCGCCTCGACCGCCTGGGCGGCCTCGGAGAGGATCCACTTGTTGACGGTCTGGGTGACGGTCTTCGGGTCATACCCCTCGGGCACGACACACTCATTCATCTCGGCAAAGCGCGCGGCATTCCACAGCTTGGTGCCGAAATTGCGATAGCCTTCAACGCGTTCCTTGGACATGCGGATATCGCGGCCCTGCCCGGCCTGGGCGGCCAAGGTGAAACGAACGGCGTCGGCACCGTACTCGTCGATCAGCTCGAGCGGGTCGATCACATTGCCCTTGGACTTGGACATCTTCTGGCCCTTCTCGTCACGGACGAGGGCGTGGATGTAGACGTCCTTGAAGGGGGCGACCTTCATGAAGTGCAGGCCCTGCATCATCATCCGGGCAACCCAGAAGAAGATGATGTCGAAGGCGGTGATCAGCACCGAGGTCGGGTAATAGCGCTCGACCATCTCCGGCGAGTCGTCCGGCCAGCCCAGCGTCGAGAAAGGCCAGAGCGCGGAGGAGAACCAGGTGTCGAGGACGTCGGGGTCCTGGGTCAGGGCCACATCCTTGCCATGCTTGGCGCGCGCCTGCTCGACTGCGTCCGCCTCACTTTCGGCGACAAAGACATTGCCGTCCTCATCATACCAGGCCGGAACCCGATGCCCCCACCACAGCTGGCGCGAGATGCACCAGGGCTGGATATTGCGCATCCACTCGAAATAGGTCTTTTCCCAGGTCTTGGGGTGGAAGGTGGTGCGGCCATCCTCGACGGCGGCGATGGCATCCTTGGCCAGCTCGCCGGCATTCACATACCACTGGTCCGTGAGCCAGGGCTCGATGACGACGCCGGAGCGATCGCCATAAGGCTGCTGGATGGTCTTGTCCTCGACCTCGCGGAGCAGGCCCAGCTCCTCCATCTTGGCGACGAGTTTCTTGCGCGCCTCGAACCGGTCCATGCCGCGCCATTCGGCCGGGATGCGATCAAGACCGCCGGTGCCATCATCCGCTGTCAGGAGGCGGGCCTCGCGGTCGAGGATGTTGACCTTGGGCAGGTCATGGCGCTTGCCGACCTCGAAATCGTTGAAGTCGTGCGCCGGGGTGATTTTCACGCAGCCGGTGCCCTGCTCGGGATCGGCGTGCTCGTCGGCGACGATCGGAATTTCCACATCAGCGATCGGCAGTTTGATCATCTTGCCGATCAGGTGCTGATAGCGCTCATCGTCCGGGTGGACGGCAACCGCGCTGTCGCCGAGCACGGTTTCCGGGCGCGTGGTCGCGACCACCAGCTCGCCGGAACCATCGGCCAGCGGATAGGCGAAATGCCAGAAATGGCCTTGTGTCTCCCGGTTCTCAACTTCGAGATCGGAGATGGCCGTCTGGAAGTGCGGATCCCAGTTCACCAGGCGCTTGTCGCGGTAGATCAGGCCCTGCTGGTGCAATTCCACAAAGACCTTGAGGACCGCCTTGGACAGGCCCTCATCCAGGGTGAAGCGCTCGCGTGACCAGTCGCAGGTGGCACCGAGGCGGCGCAGCTGCTGCATGATCGCGCCGCCGCTTTCCTCTTTCCATTCCCAGACCCGCTCGATGAAGGCGTCGCGGCCCATATCGGCGCGGGAGATATTGCCTTCCTGGGCCAGCTGGCGTTCGACCACCATCTGGGTGGCGATGCCGGCATGGTCGGTGCCCGGCTGCCACAGCACCGAACAGCCCAGCATGCGCTTGTAGCGGACCAGAACGTCCTGGAGCGTGTTGTTCAGCGCGTGGCCGATATGCAGGCGACCGGTGACGTTGGGCGGCGGAATGACGATCGAGAACGCCTCGGCCTTGTCGTCATCTTTTGGCTGGAAAGCCCCGCTGTCTTCCCAGGCCTGATAGATCCGGGTTTCCGCGTCATTCGGGTTGAAAGTCTTGTCCATGATGGTCCGCACAGCCTGTTCTGGCGCGCCAGCGCGCGTTTGCACCCTTTATGGACATCTCACCGGAATTGTCAGCCCGCAAACTGCGGACCGCCCCGGGCTGCGGTCGGCTGCGCGTGGCTATTCGCCCTTCTGACCCAGTTCTTCCTTCACCTTCTCGGCCAGCTGGGTCAGCGTGAACGGCTTGGGCAGGAAGGACACGTCCTGTTCCTGGGACAGGGTTTCGGAGAATTGTTCGGCGGCATAGCCGGAGATGAAGACCACGCGGGTGTCGCCCAGCATGTCGCGGGCTTTCTTCAGCAGGCCCGGACCGTCAAGGCCCGGCATGACGACATCGGAGATCATCAGGTCGAACCCCTCCTCGTCATCCTCGAGGATTTCATAGGCCTCTTCGCCATCGCAGGCCTCGACCACATCATAGCCGCGTTTGACCAGCGTCTTGGCAGCGATCTGGCGGACAGCGTCCTCGTCTTCGACCAGCAGGATGCGGCCCCGACCGGACAGGTCGGCCGGCGCTTTCTCGACGGTCTTGGCGACCTCGGCCTGCTCAAGTTCGCTGGCCTCTTCCTCGGTCGGCTCGTGACCGGGCAGGTAGATGGTGAAGGTCGTGCCCTTGCCCACCTCACTGTCGGCAAACAGGAAGCCGCCGGACTGTTTGACGATGCCGTAGACAGTGGCGAGGCCCAGCCCCGTGCCCTTGCCCGCCTCCTTGGTGGTGAAGAAGGGTTCGAAGATCTTCTCCATCGTCTCCTTGTCCATGCCGTGACCTTCATCGGTCACCGCAATGGCCAGCCAGTCGCCCTCGCGTGGATTGGGAGCCCCCGCACTGCGCACGGCGTCGGCATCGATCCGGGAGGTTTTCACGATCAGCGAGCCACCGCCATTGTCGCGCATGGCGTCGCGGGCATTGGCGGCGAGATTGATGATGGCGGTTTCCAGCTGGCCCTTGTCGGCCTTGATCAACGGCAGGTCACGGCCATGCTTGATGTCCAGCCGGACCGTCTCCTCGACGATCTGGCGCAGCAGGACCGAGACATCCGACAGGAGGTCACCGATCTCCAGCGTCTCCATGCGGAAGGTCTGCTTGCGCGAAAAGGCGAGCAGCTTGCGCACCAGACCTGCGGCGCGAGCAACGGTCTGGTTGATCGATTGCAGCTCGGAATAGTCCGGGTCGCCGACCGGGTGACGGTTCAGGAGCTCGTCACAATTGAGCCGGACCGCGGTCAAAAGATTGTTGAAGTCGTGGGCAACACCGCCGGCCAGCTGGCCGACGGCCTGCATCTTGTTGGCCTGGCTGAACTGGCGCTCCAGCTCTTTCCAGGCGGTCACGTCGATGACATAGGCCACCCGCTTGCCACCCCGGGCCGGTGCAAAGGCGAGGTGGACATAGACACCCTTGTCTTCCCGATCGATGCGGGCTTCGGCCGGGTCGCTGCTGCCGGCCATGGCCGCCGCAAAGGCGTCGGTCGGCGAGCGACCATCTTCCCAGTTGAACAGGTCACAGAACTTGATCCCGGGCAGGGCCTTGCCGCCGGACAACTGGACCAGCGCCGGATTGGCGTCCTCGATCATCGCGGTTTCCGGGTCGGCGCCATCCAGCCGGACCACGCCGAAGGGCGCATTGCCGAACATGTCGTCGAGGGTCCGCCCTGCCGGTCGGGACTCGGTGGTCGCGCCGTCGGCCATGGCCTGTGACACACCCGGAGGCGCACCGGTGACCGACAGGCCGTACATCACCGCGCGGCCGACGGACGGCTCGCCGGCGGCCCACTCAACCGCAATCGCGACCGGGCTTTCAATGCCGTCGCGGGCCTTCAAACGGGCATCGATACGGGCGACACCGTCTCCGCCCCGGGTCTGCAGCACGCGCCGGGCACCATCGCCGGTGAGCATGTCCTTCAGCGGCGGCAGGGCCGCGCCCTCGGCCAGCCCCAGCCAGTCCCGCAAGGTCGCATTCGCCATCGGCACATCGCCGTTGGGCCGCAGCGAAAAGAGCGCAACGGGGGAGTGCTGCGACCAGTCCGACAGCGCTCCCGATGCCGCAGTGTCGGCATCGCCCTGCGGTGACAGGCGCCACAGGATGAGCTCATCGGCCTGGGGTGCAGCTTCCAGGCTGAAGCGCCGGACACCATGCTCACCCAGATCGAGCGGCGGCAGCAGCTCCCGGGCCATTTCGCCCCGGGCCGCCGAGCGGGCCAGGCGATAGATTGTGCCATCACCACCGCCGGACCCGGCCCACAGGCGGTCAACGGTCGGCAGGCCGAAACTCTGTCCGAACCCGCCGGCCTGCCGGGCCAGGTCCCGATAGGCCGCATTGGCCCAGCGCGCGGCACCGCGCTGATCCGAAATCAGGACCGGGTCGGGAAACCCGTCCATGGCCGCATACCCCAGCTCGGCAGTGGTCGGTGCGGTGTTGCGTGCCACCTGGCGGCGCATGGTCTGGCCCGCCGCCTCACCCGCCGCGATGGCGAACAGGATCAACACCGCAATGACCGCAAGGCCGAACAGGTAGACCAGGCCATGCCCGCCATCCTGCCCCGCCCCGATCAGCGCCACAGCCGCCGCAGCGACCGCGATCCCGCCGCATATCCAGAAAGCGACGCGCGCGGCGGGTTTCGACCAGAAGCGCTTGCCGCCGTTTCCGGCGTCGATCGGTCCGGCATCAACTTGCGGGGTGGTTGGGGACGTATCGGCCATGCGGCTCTCCGGCGCGAATCAGGACTGCTTGCAGGAAGTCTACTCGCTCGGGCGGTATCGTGCGCGCCGTCCCTGCGAGAGAGACAGAACATAGCCGACGACTTTTGCCACCGCCTGGAAATGCTCTGTGGGAATCTCCTCGTCGAGATCGGCGGTGGCGTGCAGCGCACGCGCCAGCGGCGGATCCTCGACAATGGGAACGCCATGCTCCTCGGCCAGCTCGCGGATGCGCAATGCGACTTCGTCCACACCCTTGGCGACACAGACCGGCGCCGGGGTCTCTCCCTGCACATAGTGCAGCGCGATGGCGTAGTGGGTGGGGTTGGTGACGACGACCGTCGCATCCGGGACCTTGGTCATCATCCGCCGCTGCGAGCGCTCCTGGCGAAGCTGACGCAGCTTGGCACGGACCAGCGGGTCGCCTTCCGACTGCTTCATCTCGTCCTTGATCTCGCGCCGCGACATCCGGTTGCGCTTCATGAAGCTCTGGCGCTGGAAAATGTAGTCGAGCCCCGCAATCACGGCATAAACGGTCAGGGCCGCCAGCAGCAATTCGATCGCACCCTGGCGAACCAGGGACAGCAGGGAACCGATATCCAGCGCCGGCAGACCGGCGAGGATTTCCCGCTTGGGATAAATGACCAGGAAAGCCGCCACGGCGACCAGCGCCATCTTGCCGACACCCTTGAGGAAGTTGGCCAGTCCTTGCGGTCCGAAATTACGCTTGAACCCCTCGACCGGATTGAGCTTGCTCAGCTTGGGCTGGATCTTCTCGGTGGTGAACAACATCCCCTGCTGGACGTAATGTCCGGCGAACCCCGCCACGGCCAGCGCGCCGATCGGCAAACCGACAATGGCCACCGACTGCCAAGCCACCGACTGGATCATCGCCATCATGGCGCCCGGATCGACCGCGAAATCATGCGGATGCTCCAGGAAGCCCTCCAGATAACCGGCCAGCGCCCGGGACATCATCGGGAAAATGAAGCTCAACAGGGCAAGGCCGGCCGCCAGCACGAACCAGCCGGGAATCTCCTGTGACTTGGCAACATCGCCCTTCTTGCGCGCGTCATCCAGCCGCCGCTGGGTCGGCTCTTCCGTTTTCTGGCTGTCGTCTTCGCCTTCGGCCATGCGGGTTCAGCCTTCTCAGTTCATGTCCAGGGCGAAGCGTTGCATGCGCTCCAGCCAGACCGCACTCATGGCGCCCAGCGCGATGGTGAGGATGAACAGACCGATCATGATATTCGAAGGCATGGCGATAAAGAAGATCTGCGCTTGCGGCATCAATCGGGAGAGGACACCCAGTGCCAGATAGAAGAGCAGGCCATACATGATCAGCGGCGATGCCAGCTGCACCCCGATGCGAAACGCGTCGACAAACGCATCCAAGGCCCATTCCGCCGCATCGGTCATCGAGGGCATACTGCCCGGATCGAACACCTGATAGGAATTGGCCGCCATCTGCAGCAGCATGTGATGGGTGTTGGTCGCCAGCAGCAGCATCAGGAACGTCAGGTTCAGGAAGGTTGCGATCAGTGAGCCCTGGGCGCCTTGCGACGGGTCAAAGGACATCGCCATCGCCAGGCCCGACTGCATGGCGATGATCTGTCCCGCCACCGCCGCTGTCGACATGAAGATGCGGGCGACGGCCCCGATCATCAACCCGATGATCAACTCGCTCATCACGATGCCGGCCATCGCCAGGGGCTGCGCCGGCATGACCGGCAGCGACGGCGCGATGATCGGCCCCATGATCAGGCAAAGCAGCAAGGCAAAGGCGAGGCGGAAGCGGACCGGGATCGAGGGTTCCCCGAAACCGGGCAGAAGCATCAGGATCGCCCCGAGCCGCGCGAAGACCAGTCCGGCGGCATAAACCAGCGCGGGGAGTTCGGGGATCATGGATTGGCGATCCGGTCGAACACCATCGCCATGAATCCGGCCATCAAGCCGCCCATCAGGGGCAGGAACAACAACAAGGCGACGAAGATGGCAATGATCTTCGGGACGAAGACCAATGTCATTTCCTGCACTTGCGTCAAGGCTTGGAATAACGCGATCGTGACACCCACAGCCAAGCCGACCAGCATGATCGGCGCCGCCATGGCAAGCATGAGCCAGATGGCTTCCCTTGCAAAATCAAGAACTTCAGGTCCGGTCACGGGTCTCGCCTCAGCACGAGCGGGGAGAATCGGTCTTACGGTTAATTATGTTTACGCATGCTCCAGCAGCGTTAAGAAATGGTCAATTCTTGTAAACGGGGACATCCAACCATGCGCCTACACCTCCTGCTCGCCAGCGCGAGCGCCCTTGTCCTGGCAGGCGCTTGCACGCCGGCCGAGGAAGCCGAGACGGCGACTGCAACCGCGAATCCGCCGGCCGCCGGGTCCGCCTCCGAGCCGGCCGCGGCGAGTGAGCAGACCGAGACCGAACGCCTTTACGCCTGGTTCCAGCAGGAATTCGAAGCGGAAATGGCCTACTCGCCGATCGGTCAGACCTATCTGGGCATGATCGATGATCTTGATGCCTATGGCCGCTGGGACGACCCGAGCGAGGAGGCGTTCCGCGCCGGGCTCGAGCGCGCCGCCGAGCGCCAACGCTTCATGCACGAGAATTTCGACTATGAGGCGCTGACACCCGAGGCCCAGGTCACCTGGCGCTTCGCCGAATTCATCACCGAGAACAATGCCCAGCAATCGGAGTTCTGGGATCACGGCTACGTTTACTCGTCTTTCTTCGGCCCCCACACCGGCCTCGCCTCCACGATGATCGGCTATCATCGTATCGAGAACGTCGATCACGCCGAAGCCTATGTCAGCCGCCTGCAGGGAATGGGCGATGTCCTCAACACCGCCACCCAGCAGGCTGATGACCGCGCGCAACAGGGCGTTCTGGCGCCCGCCTTCGCCTATCCGATCATCATCGGGGCCGCCCGACGCTTTGTTACGGGCGCTCCGTTCGACGACAGCCCCGACGACTCACCGCTCTGGGCCGACTTCCAGTCCAAACTCGGTGAAATCGACCTGGATGACGAGACCCGCGACGGCCTGCTCGACCGCGCCGAAGCGGCGCTATTGACCAGCGTCGGTCCGGCCTATGACCATCTGATCGCGACCATGGAAGCGCATGCCGGAATGGCCGATGGCGCCAATAACGGCGCCTGGTCCCTGCCCGAGGGCGAGGCCTATTATCGCAGCCAGCTGATGAACTACACGACCCGGTCGGACATGACCGCCGACCAGATCCACCAGACAGGTCTGGACGAGGTCGAGCGCATCCATGGCGAGATGCGCACCATCATGGAAACGGTCGGCTTCGAGGGATCGCTCCAGGACTTCTTCCAGCACCTGCGCACAAGCGATGAATTCTACTATGAGGACTCTGAGGAAGGCCGTCAGCGCTATCTGACCGAGTCGGCCGCAATGATCGACCAGATCAGTGATGCCGCACCGCAATTTTTTGGTCAGCTTCCGCGAGCGGAACTCGAGGTCCGTGCGGTTGAGGAATACCGCATCACGACGGCGACCGGGGCCTTCTACGAGCCAGGGTCCCTCGATGGCACGCGACCAGGCGCCTATTACGTCAATCTCGCCAACATGCGTGACAACCCGACCTATCTGATGGAATCCCTCGCCTATCACGAAGGCGCTCCGGGTCACCATTTCCAGTCGTCGCTGGCCCAGGAGCTCGAGAACGCGCCGATGTTCCAGCGCCTGCAATGGTATTCCGCCTATGGCGAAGGCTGGGCGCTGTATGCCGAAAATCTCGGCAAGGACATGGGCTTCTTCACCGATCCCTACCAGGACTTCGGTCGCCTCTCCTATGAGGTCTTCCGCGCCGCCCGCCTGGTCGTCGACACCGGCATCCATCACCTGCAGTGGAGCGAGCAGGAGGCCGTCGATTACATGCTGGCCACCACGCCCATGCCGGAAGGCGACATCGTCAACGAGGTCCGTCGCTACATGGTCTGGCCGGGTCAGGCGGTGTCCTACAAGGTCGGCATGCTGACCATCCTCGACCTGCGCCAGCGGGCCATGGACCAGCTGGGTGACGAATTCAGCTATGGGGAGTTCCATGACATCGTGCTGACCAATGGCTCGATCCCGCTGACCTTGCTGGAAGAACTGGTCAATGACTGGATTGCCCGCAAGCTGGCCGAATAACCGGCCCGCATTGCGACCATCGTTTGACAGTCCGACCGGGCGGCAGGTTATTCTGCCGCCCGGTTCGATTGAGCGGCCGTCCTGTCCCGGGAGAGGCAGGGCCTGCCGGGGGAGACACCATGAAACGCCTGCAACACTGGCTCGCGGCCGCCTCGGTTTTGGCCATCGCCGCCGCCTGTTCACCGCAAGCCGCTGCCCCGGCGACCGACCCGGGCGCCGGAACGGCGACTGACGCAGCTGCAGCACCGGTCGAACAGACCGAGAGCGAACGCCTTTACGCCTGGTATGCCGACCTGTTCGAGGCCGACCTCGACCGGTCGCCGCAACAACAGACCGGCCTTGGCCGGATCGACGACCTTGACGCTTATGGCCGCTGGGATGATGTCAGCGATGCCGCCGCCGAGGCTGCCCAGCAGCGCCGCATCGAACGCCTCGCCTACATGCGCGAAAACTTCGATTTTGACGCCCTCGACCGCGATGCCAGCGTGTCCTGGCGGGTGTTCGAATACCTGCAGGAAACCGGCATCCGCCAGTTCGACTTCCGGGACCAGACCTACGTCTTTACGCAGATGTTCGGCCCGCATACCGGTCTGCCCTCGACCCTGATCGGCCAGCACCGTGTCGAGAATGTCGACCATGCCGAGGCCTATATCTCGCGGCTCAACGGCATCGGGCCGGTCCTCGACACGCTGATCGCCCGCGCCGATGTCCGGGCCGAAGCCGGCGTCATTCCGCCCCGCTTCGCCTTTCAATACCTGATCGGCAATACCGGTGCGGTCGTCACCGGTGCCCCGTTTGATGACAGTGATGCGGTGTCACCCCTGCTCGCCGACTTCACAGCCAAGGTCGAGGCTCTCAACATCGACGATGACGCCAAGGCCGACCTGATCGCCCGCGGCACCACCGCGCTGACAGGTGTCGTGGGCCCGGCCTATGACCGGCTGATCGCGATGTTCGAACGCCACGAAGCGATGACCGACGAGCGCGACGGCGCCTGGAAACTGCCGAATGGTGAGGCTTATTACCAAAGCCAGCTGGCCGCCTTCACCACCCTGCCGGACCTTTCGCCGCAAGAGGTGCACGATACCGGGCTGGCCGAGATCGATCGCATTCATGGCGAGATGCGCAATATCATGGAGCAGGTCGGCTTTGAGGGCACCTTGCAGGACTTCTTCGAGTTCATGCGCACCGACGAGCAATTCTACTACCCGTCCACCGATGAGGGTCGCGCGCGCTACATTGCCGAGGTCTCGGACGTGTTCGACCGCGTTCGCGGTGTCATCCCGGACTATTTCGACACCCTGCCGCAGGGCGAGATGGTCGTGCGCGAGGTCGAGGCCTATCGCGCCGCCGGGTCACCGACCGCCTTCTACAATACCGGCGCCCTGGATGGGTCCCGGCCGGGCATCTATTACGCCAACACGCTGAACATGCGGAACCTGCCGATCTACCAGATGGAGACGCTGGCCTATCACGAGGGCATTCCCGGCCACCATTTCCAGCTCACCCTGGCGCAGGAGCAGGTCGGCACGCCGATGTTTCAGCGCTTCCTCTACCTGTCGGCCTTCGGCGAGGGTTGGGCGCTGTACGCCGAGAGCCTGGGCAAGGACATGGGCCTGTTCGACGATCCCTACCAGGATTTCGGACGCCTCGCCTATGAGTTGTGGCGCGCCGGCCGCCTGGTCGTCGATACCGGCATCCATTCGCTGCAATGGTCGCGCGAGGATGCCATCGACTATCTGCGGACCAACACCTCGTTCACCGAGGAGGAGATCACCCGCGAGGTCGAGCGCTATATCGTCTGGCCGGGCCAGGCGACGTCCTACAAGACCGGGCAGATGAGGATCCGGCAATTGCGCGACTTCGCGCAGGCCGAACTGGGCGACGCCTTCGACTATGGCGAATTCCACGATGTCGTTCTCACCAATGGGTCTTTGCCACTGGCTGTACTGACCGCATTGATCAATGATTATGTCGACGAAAAGCGGGCCGAAACGCCCCAATGATGCACCTGAAGGGGTAAGCAAATGCGTATTTCACACTGGACCGCCGGCGTCTCGGCACTCGCCCTCCTCGCCGCCTGCAATGCGACCGAGGACACCGCCGCTGTCACCGACACCGTACCGGCCGACACGGCTGCGACGGCCACCACGGAACAGATTGAAACCGCGAGCCTGGAGGAGACGGAGTCCGATCGCCTCAATGCCTGGTTCCAGGATGTGTTTGACCGCAATGTCGCACGGTCGCCAATGACCCAGACCTATCTCGGCATGAAGACCAATTACGACCAGTGGTCGGACGCGTCGCCGGAATACGCCCGGGAAGGCTATGAACTCGGCCAGGCCGATCTTGCGCACATGCGTGAAACCTTCGATTTTGACGCCCTGGACGATAGCGCGCAGCTGTCCTGGCGCCTGTTCGAATACAATGCCGAGCGCGCCGAGGAAGCCCAGCGCTGGAATGATCACGGCTACACCTTCACGCCGCGTTCCGGCCCTCACATGAATGCGGCCTCCTTCCTGATCAACAATCACCGCGTCGATACGGCCGAGGACGCCGAAGCTTATATCGGCCGCCTGCGCAATCTGCCGACCTATCTGGACCAGAACATCGCCAATTCGCGCCGCTCGGCCGAACTGGGCGTGCTGACCCCGCAATGGACCTACGAGCCGATGATCGCGACGGCCCGCAACATCATTTCGGGCGCTCCGTTCGACGATGGGGAGGCCAGCCCGCTGCTCGCCGACTTCACCGGCAAGGTCGAAGCGCTGGACATCGATGACGCCGAGAAGGCCCGTCTGATAAATGACGCCGAAGCCGCCCTCACCGAGGCGGTCGCCCCGGCCTATGAACGCGTCATCGCCCTGTTCGAGGAACAGGCGGAAGTCGCGACCGAGGATGATGGCGTGTGGAAGCACCCCGATGGCGGCGAGTTCTACAATTTCCTGCTCAACGGCTACACGACGATGGACCTGTCAGCTGAAGAGATCCACCAGCTCGGCGTCTCGGAAGTCGCGCGCATCCACGATGAAATGCGCGGCATCATGGAGCAGGTCGGCTATGAAGGGTCGCTGCAGGACTTCTTCGAATTCATGCGCACCGACGAGCAGTTCTACTATCCCAACACGGATGAGGGCCGGGCCGAATACCTGGCCGAGGCAACCTCGCTCATCGACACGATGACGCAAACCCTGCCGCAGATGTTCAACACCTTCCCGCAGGCCTCGCTGGAAGTACGTCGGGTCGAGGAATTCCGTGAAGACGCGGCCGGCAAGGCCTTCTATCAGCGCCCCGCCCCGAACGGCT
Organism: Maricaulis sp.; assembly: GCF_034670125.1. Taxonomy (GTDB): domain Bacteria; phylum Pseudomonadota; class Alphaproteobacteria; order Caulobacterales; family Maricaulaceae; genus Maricaulis. The sequence goes on along the minus strand of NZ_JAXMOC010000007.1, from coordinate 89,799 downwards.
CCCGTCCGGGTGTCTACTACGCCAACTTGCGCGACATGTCGCTGATGCCGACCTACCAGATGGAAGCCCTCGCCTATCACGAGGGCAGCCCGGGCCATCACATGCAGCTGGCCATCATGCAGGAGCTGGAGGGCATCCCCGCTTTCCGTCGCTTCGGCGGCTACACGGCCTATACTGAAGGCTGGGGCCTTTACACCGAGTATCTGCCGTTGGAATACGGTTTCTATTCCGACCCCTATTCTGACTTCGGCCGCCTCGCGATGGAGCTGTGGCGGGCCTGTCGCCTGGTGGTCGATACCGGCCTGCACTATCACCAGTGGACGCGCCAGGAAGCGATCGATTATCTGGCCGAGAACACGCCCAACCCGCTCGGCGACAGTATTGCGGCAATCGACCGCTACATCGTCTATCCGGGCCAGGCGACGGCGTACAAGATCGGCATGCTGGAAATCCTTCGCCTGCGCGGCATGGCCGAAGAAGCGCTCGGTGACAGCTATGACATCCGCGACTTCCACGATGTCGTGCTGACCCAGGGCGCCATGCCGCTTTCAGTGCTGGAAGAGCGGGTGAATGCCTGGGTCGAAAGCGAGCAGAACTAGCCCTCGTCCATCGGTCCAACGACCACCAGACATGAAAAAGCCCCGGTCTCGGCCGGGGCTTTTGCATGGGCGGGTGATCACATGGATCAGATCGGCATGCGCAGGATTTCCTGATAGGCCTTCACCACCTCATCGCGGACGGCGACGACGGTTTCCAGCGAGATTTCGGCGGCCGAGACGGCGGTCACGACGTCGATCAGCTCGGCTTCGCCGGCGGCGCCGGCGGCCGTCATCTGTTCGGCGTGACCCAGCGTCTGGCTGGTATCGGCGATGGCATTGCCCAGCAGCGAGCCGAAGTCGAGGCCACCACTGGCGGCTGCGCTGTCCTGGCTCGATCCGAGCGAGGATTGCTGGGCCGTGCGGATAGCGGCCTGGTAGGCCTGTACGGCAGAGAGATCAGCGGCCATGGACGGGGTCCTTCATCCTGTTTCTAGGGCTCGCGTCGGCCATTCTAGCGACGCAGCAGATCCAGCGCCCGCTCCTGCATGCGGCGGGCATTCTCGATCATGTTGAGATTGGCTTCGTAGGAACGCATCGCTTCGCGCATGTCCATCATTTCCACCAGCGTCTGCACGTTGGAATACTGGACATAACCTTCGGCGTTCGCGGCGGGGTGACCGGGATCGTATTCAAGCGTGAACTCGCTCTGGTCATGCGCGACATCGGTCATGCGCACGGCATTGAGCCCGGTAGCGCGATCCAGCTCGGCCTCGAAAACCGGTACCTGGCGCCGATAGGGATCACCGCCCGGTTCGCGGGCCGTGGAGTCGGCGTTGGCGATGTTCTCCGAGATGATCCGCATCCGTGCGGCTTGCGCCCGCATGCCGAAAGCGGAGATCTGCATCGTATCTGAAGCGTTACCCATCGATCACTCCCTATCGGCCCGGCGCACGGATCGCCGTGCGCAGCAGTCCGATGCTTTTCTGGTACAGGGTCAGCGCGCTCTCATAGCGCATCCGGTTGTCCTGGGCCCTGACCATCTGTTCTTCAATGACGACCGAATTGCCGTTCACTGTGGTCTCCGAGTCCGGTCGCTCGCTGGTCTCCCAGCCCGATGACGCGCCACCACCGGCGCTTGAACCCGGAATGTGACTCGCCGCCGTTGTGGTCAGGTTCAATGCCCCGCGACCGCTTCCCCGGGCATTGCCTGCGCCGCCGCCCATCTGGGCCCGCAGTGCGGCGTGGAATTCGGATTCGTCGATGTCCCGCGGCGTGTAGCCCGGCGTGTTCGCATTGGCGATATTCTCCGCGATCACCTGCTGGCGATCAGAGTGGAAGCTCATCGATTGGCGAAGCAGTGCCAGGACCGGCACGTCGTCGGGCCGCATGCGCGAATCCCCTTTCTCGGTTATGAACGAAGGTGGTCCGGCACGGTTAACGCGGACTTAACCGCATCACCCCAGACAGTGGTTATTGTTTATGAGGCCAAGGCTCGATGTCCGATATCGTCAACTGGACCAGCTACTTGTTTGCCATCTCCATCCTCGTCGTTCTGCTGGGCGGATTGGGGCTGTTCGGTTATGCCGTCCAGAAGGGCTGGTTGCTGCAACAGGTGACCGGATTGCGCCAGTTGGGTGGATCGGACCGTCGCCTGAAGCTTCGCGAAACGCTGGTCATTGATCCGCGTCGCCGGCTGGTGATCCTGCAGGCCGATGGCGAGGAACATGTGGTGCTGTTGGGAGCGGAACGGGAAACCGTCCTGGCAAGCCGCGCGGTCAAACCGGTCAGCGCGGCCGACCTGCGTGACGTGATGGAGGGGTCCGCATGAGTGCCCGGAAAGGCTTCTGGACCTGTTTTTCGCTATTCCTGCTGGGCGTCATCACGCTGATCGGCTTCCAGGCGGACGCCCAGACCGTCACCATCGATGCCGGCCAGGAAGGCGCGCTGACCGAGCGGGTCCTGCAGCTGATGGCGCTGTTGACGGTGTTGTCCCTGGCTCCGTCGATCATCATCATGACCACCAGCTTCGTGCGCATCATCGTGGTGCTCTCCCTGCTGCGTACCGGGCTCGGCCTGCAACAAAGTCCGCCGAATGCCGTGCTGGTGTCGCTGGCCATTTTCATGACCGGCTTCATCATGGCGCCGGTCTTCACCCAGTCCTATGACGAGGGCATCCGGCCCCTGTTGGACGAACAGATCGAGCTGACCGAAGCCTTCGACCTGTCGACCGCGCCCTTAAAGACCTTCATGCTCAGCCATGTCCGCGAAGACGATCTCGCCCTGTTCATCGACATGTCCCAGGACGCCGTCCCGGAATCGCCTGAAGCGACATCCTTCTGGATCGTCGCCCCGGCCTTCATGATCTCGGAATTGCGGCGCGCTTTCGAGATCGGCTTCCTGCTGTTCATCCCCTTCCTGATCATCGACCTCGTCGTCGCCTCGATCCTGATGTCGATGGGTATGATGATGCTGCCACCGATCGTCATTTCGCTACCGTTCAAGCTGATCTTCTTCGTGCTGGTCGATGGCTGGCGACTGGTGGTGGGATCACTGGTGCAGAGTTTCGGAACGTTGAGTTGAATAATGGGGCCAGGTGTATTTAACGCGCGACACTGTCGGCTGGGTTGACTGAGCCGGCTCAGGGTGGCCGCGTTGAATATGCCTGCCCCCTTGTTTTGTAATTTATCCCCGCTGCGCACCACTTTCCTTCTCCCTTGGGAGAAGGTGGCCGGAGGCCGGATGAGGGGGGAAACGCCCGCTTTCACCGGGATTTACCCCTCACCCTGACCCTCTCCCGGGGGAGAGGGAAAGTGCGTGTCAGCAAAAATCCGCGAAAACTTATCCCCACCCCTCGCCACCAGGCGATAATGGCCTTGGTTTTCGGGACGGGAGGCACGAGCTCAGTCACTTGTGCCCGGAAACGAGCGGAGCCTGTCCGGGCAGCGGTGTGACAGCCGATATGCACTGGCAGGGCGTGCGACCAGGTCGCGGGGCACTAAACGACCGACCCCATCTACCTGACGCATTGGAATCGGGGTGGAGACAGCCCGGGAAACCTCCCACCCTTTTTTTTCAACAAAGATTTGGCGGGATGCCGAGGACACCACGGACACCGCCTGCCAGCCAATCGGACACCCCGGTGTCCACCGGCATCCCGTTCCCTCCCACACTTCGGCGCAAATGCGCGCGAAGACGATAAGCCGTGCGCATGTCTGGAGAAGGAGCAGCGACCGCTAGCTCGGCCCACCGCCATTCACGAAGCGCGCCCGGAACGGCTCCATGAAGGCATCCAGCGTATCGATGCTGGCGATTCGGGAGGCCATGTCGGAGAAGCGGACATTGCCCGGCGTCGCGCCATCGTCGGTCAGCAGGCTGAACGCGGCGGCCTGGTCGGTCTGTGTCATTGCTTCGCCATATCGCTCACCCAGGCGCACCGCACCCGTTGTGTCCCGCGACAGGCTGTAGGCGATGGCGGCCCTGAGGAGATCGTCTTCCTCGGTCGGTTCCAGCGGTGCCGGATCCGAATACCGATTGCCCAGAATGCCTTCCAGACGCCGCCCGGCATTGCGCCAGTCGCGCTGGGTCCAGGCGACGTCGGCGCGCAAGCGGCTGGCGGCCTCGGACTGGTCCGAGGCGATCAACTCAAGCGCCTGGTCCGACCGGCCCAGTTCGGACAGGGCGCGGGCTTCCAGCAGATAGCGTTCATCGACCAGTTCATCGGGCAAGCCGGCAATGCGCGACCGGCGGATGGTGTTGAGCGCATCCTCATAGCGGCGGTCCATCAGATAGACGATCGCCAGATCGGTCGCGACCCGGGCACGCGCCAGCGGCTCACGCAGGCGATAGTCGACCTGGTGCTGCAACAACTCGGCGGCCGGGTCGAGCAGATCGAAGGCGATCAACCGGTCGGCCAGGCGACGGATCATGCGGTCACCATCGGCCCCGATCGGGGCGAGGTGCTGATACTGGTAGAAGATCGCGACGGCCTCGACCGGATCCATGCGGTCAGCCTCGCCATCGAGGAACAGGCGGCGGAAGATCGACACCATGTCCTCACCGATACGGCGTCCCGCTTCCGATTCCGGGAAGCGTGCCTGGGCGGTCGCCATGGTTTCCAGACCGCCGGCAAAATCGCCGGCCTGGACGTAGAGTTCGCCGAGGGTGCGGACGGTTTCCAGCTCGATCGTGTCGCCCCGCCAGCGAAAACGAAGATTCTCCAGGCTTTCGATGGCCTCGCTGCGGCTAATCAGCCCCTCTTCCAGCTGCAAGCGGTTGAGATCATACAGGGCCCTGGCCTCGGACTCGGGATGGCCGGATTCCGACAATTCCTCAAAACGGCGGATCGCCTCCATGCGATTACCGCCGATCTCGGCCAGACGGGCGGCGACAAATCGGGCATCCAGACGCGTCTGCCAGTCCGGATCGCCAGCCTCGACCGCATAGAGATAATTTTGCGCCGCCGCCGTGTCGCCGAGCTCCAGCGCGGCACGGGCGTGCGCGGCATTGAAGCGGGCCTGCCACTCGGGCGGATAATGATAGACGGTCGCCTCGCCCGTGCTGAACCGGCGGCGGGCATCCTGCCACCGCTCTTCTTCCACCGCGACCATCGCGCGCCAGAGGTCGGCGGCCGGGTCCTGCGCCAGCGACGCATGAGACAAATAGGCCGAGGCATCCTCCTGGCGGTGCAGCATGTAACTGGCCACAGCCCGGAGCGCGCGGACATGCGGATCATCGACCAGTTGCGGTTCCGCGGCCGTGGCCAGCTCGAGCATGCCGAGTGCCTCCGGGGCCAGGTCACGCGCCAACAGGAAACGGGCCAGTGCGATCTGGCCGTCCGTACCGTCCTCGAGCGCGGTACGGCGCAAGCGGGCATTCCACTCGTCCATGTATCGGCCATCGCCGCGCCAGGCGTCGAAATACATCAATGCCGGCGAGGAAATATTGGCCAGCACCGACGTATCCGGATCAGCCCGGCCGGCAGTGGCCGCCGGCGTCAGGTCCAGTCCGCTGGGTCGGCTGATCGCCGCACCGGCTCCAATCAGTGTAATCTCGATGTCTTCGGCAATCGCCTGGACAGCGCCGCCCTGGGCGCTTGGCAGCAGGGCGCCGCCGACAAATTCGCTCCGCGCGGCCAGTCCCTGGATGGGACCGAGCGCAGTGATCACGCCCACCGTGTCGCCGACCACCGGATCATCGATCCAGCGAATGGCGTGGGCACTCGACATGTCCATGAGGATACGGCCGGGCCGTCCGCGACGGGCATCGCGGCGTACGGTGATCGGACGCGGCGGCGCATCGATCCGCTCGGACAGGACGACGGTCCAGCGATTGCCGTCGACGCGGGCTTCCGCCTGCGAAGTTGCGGGTACGATCAGGCGCGCCGCCGAATAGGTCTCGCCATCAACGCCGACAAAATTCCGTATATGGCGTCGACTGGCCCCGTCGAGTTCGCGCAGGTCAAGCTCGGCAGCGGCATCGAACACCACCCAGATCGCCTCGCCGCGGCGGAAAACTGCCATGCCAAGGGGGGCCTGCCAGTTGAAGTCGATCCGCAGGTCTCCATTGAAATCCGAGACTTCCGCGCGCACGACGCCATCAGCCGGGACCGGGTTTGCCCCCGCCGACTGGGCCACGAGGGGGGCTGGAGAACTCGGGTCAGCGACGGTTGCTGGCGGCGGTGTATCGGTAGCGACCGGCTCGGCGGCCTGGGCGGGGCGCGTCGGCGTCTCGCGCTGCGGGCGGGGTACGGCAACCGGTGCTGCCTCCGCCGGTTCCATGCCTTCGTCGACCGGGTTGGCGGCGGCCAATTCTGCACCGGCGGCCGCCTCGATTTGCGCCAACAGGGTTTCGGCGTCGGTAAAGGCCGGGTCTGGGAGATCGATGGCGACCCGCCCGTTCTCGCCCCAGGCCCGCACCTGGACCCCCGGTTCGACCTCGAGCGTCAGGACGAACTCGTCGCCTTCCCGCGTCGCGGTCAGCCCATTGAGAAAGCGCGGCGGTGACCCGGCCAGACGGCTCAGATCAATCTCGGCCGGCTCGGCGAACCGCACTTCTGCGACATCGCCGGACTGGCTGACCGACACCGCGACCTCGCGCGGCCACATCAATTCAATCCGGGTGTATTCGGTTGCCTGTCCGACCCGGTATTGCACCGGCAACGCCTCGGCCGGCGGCGGTGGTGGCGGTGGCAGGGCGGCCTGGTCGGCGGCGAGGCGCGCCGCCTCGATTTCACGCGCCTCGCGCGGCGAGACGATGGCGTCCGGCCGGGCACCGCCCAAGGGGACGAAATCGATCGCGATCTGGTCGTAGCTGGCGGACGCATAGGCATCGACCGACTGGTTGAGCGCGATCCGGAGCGTTGACCCGTCAGCGTCCAGCCTGGCCCGGGCGGCAAGGCCCTGGAGCTCCCCGACGAGGGCCGATACATCCGCGTCCAGCGGCTCGGAGAGGCGGGCAATGAGGACGGTGTGCTCGACGGATACCTGCGCCGTCGGCTGCCTGTCGGCCACCGCGTCGTCATAGTCGATCAGCAGGCGCAGGGCGTTATCGCCACGCTCGACACTGAGCGTGGCTGGCGACTGGGCCAGGGCTGTTGACGCCAGCAACAGCGGCAGGACGCATCCGGCAAGGCCGGCCGTATGTCTAGTCGCCCTCGGCAATCCGCGCCTCCAGCTCGGCGACGGTTTCCGGCAGATCGGACCGGCGCGCCATGCGCTCGGTCAATGCCGCGGCGGCACCGGTATTCATTTCGGCCAGGATCGCCCCGAACGTGCGCTGCGACATGCGCGACGCGATCTGCAACTGGGTGTCCATGTCGAGCGTTGCGATGCGCTCCGAGGAATCACGCGGGTCCATGGCCGAATACCAGGACACGATCACCTGCATGTCTTCATCCTCACGCTCCGACAGCTCGCCGGACAGGCTCTCGATCTGGGTCCGCAGCGCATTCAGCTCCGTGATCTTGGTGTCCACCTGCTGTTCCATCGCCAGCATCAAGGCCTCGCGCGTCTCCAGCTCGCGCTCGCGGCTGTCGAGTTCGGCCGAGCGTTCGCGCAGTCGATAGATGACACGCTCCTCCTCGGCCGTCCGGGCACCACTGGCAATCCGCTCGGCGAAGGCTGCTGACACGTCCGACGCGCTTGGCTCATCTTCGGCCGGCGCCGCTGCGGCATGATCGGCCGGCATGATGGGCGCATCATCGCCCTCGCCCACGTCAGGCTCGTCATGGGCCTGCTCGGTGACTTCTGCCGCCATGGCGCTGCCCTGGGCCTCCCACCAGTCGGCCGCCCCATTGGCAATCGACAATGTCTTGAGCCCCAACAGACCGCCCATCAGGACGGCCAGCACGGTGAGGAAGCGAAGGGGTTCACGCATGGTGCTACCTCACATCCTTGAGATCGTTGATAATGCGAGACCCGGCTCCGTCGGGGAAAATGTCGGCGGCCCGGCGGCGCGGAGCGCGGCGCTGGGCAAGGCTGTCGGCCTTGCGGTCGACACTGCCGGTCACAAGATGCAGCTCATCCGCCAGGGCGCGGGCTTCCCCAACGCGCTTTTCCAGGACATCCACTGACTGCGAGGTCGCCCGCTCGAGTGCACCAAGGCTGGCCCGGGCGCGGTCGGTCGCCTCATTGAGGGCAATCACCGACTCACGCACGCCGTCCTGGCCCTTCTTCAGGGCGCTTAGACGGCGGTCGACGCGCCAGCACATGACGACAGCCACAATCAGGAGTGCGGCAACAAGGCCTTCAAAAATCAGGGCGGCGAGTGTCATGCAAACCTCATCATGGCTTTCTTGGCGCCCGGCGAGAGCGGTCCGCTCAGGCGCAGGGCAACATTGTGTCCGATGCGACCCATGCGACCGCGGGTCAGGGGGACCTGACCGCAGCGCAGTTCGACATCACTGCTCGGTGACGCGTCGAGATAGAGCGTGTCACCCACTTTCAGATTGGCCACCGTACCCAGGGACACGCGCTGCTCGTCGAGCACGGCCTGGACTTCCATCTTGGTCGACCAGAGCTCGGTCGCCAGGTGGCCTTCCCAGATATTATCACGTCCGAATTTTTCCCCCATGAACTGCTGGAGCAGCATTTTCCGGATCGGCTCCAGAGTCGCATAGGGAAGAAGAAGCTCGATTCGACCGCCGCGGTCTTCCATGTCGATCCGCAGCTTGACCAGAATCGCCGCATTGGCCGGTCGGGCGATGGCGGCAAAGCGGGGGTTGGTCTCGACCCGCTCGAGATCGAACTCGACATCGGTCAGCGGCGCGAAGGCCTGCTTGGCATCGCCCAGCACCACCTCGATCATGCGCTGAACGAGCATCCGTTCGATGGTGGTGTAGGGCCGCCCCTCAATCCGCATGGCCGAGGTGCCGCGGCGACCGCCGAGCAATACGTCCACGATCGAGTAGATCAGGTTCGAGTCGACCGTCAGCAGGCCATAATTGTCCAGCTGCTGGGCCCGGAACACGGCCAGGATGGCCGGCAGCGGGATCGAATTGAGATAGTCGCCGAACCGGATCGAGGAAATATTGTCGAGCGAGACCTCGACATTGTCCGAGGTGAAATTGCGCAACGAGGTGGTCATCAGCCGCACGAGGCGGTCGAAGACGATCTCCAGCATCGGCAGGCGTTCATAGGAGACCAGCGCGGAATTGATGATCGCGCGAATACCCGACTTGTCCGCGGAATCGTCATCCGAGAGCGAGAAGCCGAGCAGGCTGTCGATTTCGTCCTGGTTGAGAATGCGCTCGGCGCCACCACCGACGGTCGGCAGGTCCTGCTCGTCATCCTCGGCACCGACCATGGCCTCCCATTCGGACGCCAGGTCGAGGTCGTCGCCGTCCTCGGCCATGGCTTCCCATTCGGCCGCCAGTGCATCTTGGTCCATATCGTCAGACATGCGTGTGCTTTCCGTTGGTCGTCATGGGCCTAGTCGACAATCATGAATTCCTGGATCCAGACCGCATCGATCTGAGCGGGCTCGATAGCCAGGTTGACGCGGCGCAGCAGCTCCAGCTTCACGCGGTGCATGCCGGCCGACCCGTAAAGATCGTCCTCGCGCAATTCCCGCAGGAACATGATGAACTGATCCATGATCGGATCGACATGCTCTTCCAGGATTGGGCCGAGATCATCACGGCTGGATTCAAAGGTGATCTTCAGCTGGACGATGACCGGGCGGCCGGTCGCCGACCGGATATTGGTGGTGATGGTCTCTTCAGTGCCGTCACCCTCGCGCAGGTCATAATAATATACTTCGTCAGAGGCATGACTGTCGGCGGCGCCATGGCCGTCCGCGGCCTCACCATGACCGGCGTCGGCGTGCAGTTCCTCGTCATCGCCGCCACCGGCGAACATCATGAATCCACCCACACCCGCGAGCAGCAGGATCAGGACAGGAAGGCCGATAAAGAGCACCAGTTTCAATGGGTTCTTCTTCGGCGCCTCTTCACCTTCGGCGTCGTCTTCAATCTCTTCGTTGTCATCAGCCATCGTCAGGCTCCCAGTCGGGGGAATCATCTGATCCCATTAACGGCCAGCGCGGTTAACGTTTCGTAGTGATGGGCCGCGACCCGGCAACTTCTTCCCCCACCGCGGCGGTCTTTGCCGGAAAGGCTTGCCGGGCGCTCGCCGCCCCTCCCGTCAACCTCTTGTTTTCCATGAAAATTAACCTTGGCACGGCCTGTGCAGCAGCACTGGCAACTGCCGCGCAATGACGACGGCGGACCCCAGGCTCCAGAAAGGAACCGCCCGATGGACAACGCAATGATGATCGGCCTCTCGCGCCAGATGACCCTTCGCCGGTCTATGGATGTCGTGGCCAACAATATCGCCAACGCCAACACGGCCGGCTTCAAGGTTGAATCCCTGCTGCTGGAAAACCGTGCGGCGCCGACCGCCACCCATGATGACGGACCGTCCGACGTCCAGTTCGTCAATACGTGGGGCATGGCCCGTGATTTCCGCCAGGGAGAGCTCGCCTTTACCGGTCGCGAATTTGACCTCGCGATCGATGGCAATGGCTTCTTCGCAATCGAGACGAATGGCGAGGAACAATTCACCCGCGATGGTCGCTTCCGCCTGGATGGAGCCGGCCAGCTGGTCGCATCCGACGGGTCGCCGGTGCTCGACGCCGACACGCGCGGCCCGATCCTGATCGACAGTTCGGCTGGCAGTGTCCAGATCGTCGATGGCGGCACGATCATGCAGAACGACCAGCAGATCGGTCGGGTCGGCGTGTTCGAGATCGCCAACCGCTCGGAAATGTCCAAGCAGGGCAATGGCCGCTACACGATCCCGCCGATCGAGGACCCGGCCGACGCGCCGCTGGCCATGCTCGATCCGACGGTCAGCCAAGGCTATGTCGAACAATCCAATGTCCAGTCGATCCTCGAACTCACCGACATGATGGCTGTCATGCGCAGCTATCAGTCGGTCTCGAAATTCCTTGAACAAGCAGAAGACCTGAGCAAGCGCGCCATCGAGCGCCTTGGCCGGATCTGATCGGAGGAGACCGAATATGCGTGCTCTCACCACCGCCGCCACCGGCATGCAGGCCCAACAGCTGAATGTCGAAGTGATCTCGAACAACCTGGCCAACATGAACACCACCGGGTTCAAGCGCCAGCGGGCCGAGTTTCAGGATCTGCTCTACCAGAATGTCCAGCAGATGGGCGCCGCCAGCTCTGACGCCGGGACGATTGTGCCGACCGGCGTCCAGGTCGGCCTGGGCGTTCAAACAGCGTCCATCTATCGCATTACCGAACAGGGTGCCCTGTCGAATACCGGCAATCCGTTCGACCTCGCCGTGTCCGGCGAAGGCTATTTCCGGGTGCAAATGCCCGATGGCTCCGATGGCTACACCCGTGCCGGCAACTTTGCTGTGAGCGGTGATGGCGAGCTGGTCACCTCGGAGGGCTACACCGTTGCCCCCGGCATCGCCATTCCCAACGGCGCCCGCCAGATCGAAATCAATGTCCAGGGACAGGTACAGGTTCAGATCGACGGCCAGACGGACATGCAGACCGTGGGGCAGCTCGAACTGGCCACCTTCTTCAACCAGGCCGGACTCGAAGCGATCGGCGACAATCTCTTCCTGGAGACCGCCGCATCCGGATCTGCATCGCTCGGCACACCGGGATCACCCGGCTTTGGTGATGTCCGCCAGGGCTTTGTCGAGACCTCGAACGTCAACTCGGTGTCCGAGATCACCTCACTGATCCAGGCCCAGCGTGCCTATGAAATGAACGCCCGCGTCATCACCGCGTCCGACGAGATGATGGCCGCTTCCTCCAACCTTCGCTAACGGGAGAGATTGATGATCCGCACAAGCCTCATCGCAATCGCCTGCCTCACCACGGCCCCGTTTGCGACCGCCTCCGCGCTGGCCGGCGACCCGGTCGTGCTGCGCGAAACCATCCGCGTCGACAACGCCCAGATCACGCTCGGCGACCTGTTCGACATTACCGGCGAGCAGGCCGACATCGTCCTTGCCCGCGCTCCGGCGCCGGGCGGGCGGACGGCACTGGACGTCAACTATGTCCGCCGCATCGCGCTGGAAAATGACCTCGAATGGGCCAATGCCGGCGGTCTGCGTCGCCTGTCCATCGAGCGCGCCAGCCGGGTCGTCTCGGCCGATACGCTGGCCGCCATGCTGGAAGGCGAATTGTTTGCCTCGGAAGGCCGGGTCCACGAAGTGCACCTGTCCAGCACCGCCATGGCCCTGCACGCTCCGCTCGACAGCATTGGCGGCCCGGAGATCCATGACCTGTCGTTCGACAGCCGCTCCGGCATGCTGGCCGCCGAGATCGCGCCCTATCACGGGGGCCGGACGGTTCGCGTCACCGGGCGTGCCTATGCCACGATCGAGCTGCCGGTCCTGGCACGACCGGTCGCCTCGGGACAGGAAATCACGGCGTCGGACATCACCTGGGTCAGCCATCGCTCGGACCGTCTGCGCCCCGATGCCATCCTCGACCCCGACGCCCTGATCGGCATGGAGACACGCCGCGCCCTGCGTCCCAACGAACCGCTGCGTGGCTACGACCTGCAGCGCCCGCTGATGGTCGAGCGCGGAGACTTGGTCACCCTGATGTTCTCGGTCCCCGGCATCCAGCTGACGGTGCGCGCCCGCGCCATGGAAGATGCCGCCGACGGCGAGGTTGCCCGCTTCGTCAACCTGCAATCCAACCGCACGGTGGAGGCCCTCGTGGACGGCCCGGGTCGTGCCCGCGTCGGCACCTCGCCGGCTGCCAGCTTCTGATCCAGGAGATCACGCCATGATCCGCAAACTCGCCACCCTCGTCATCGCCGCCGCTGCCCTGCAGGCCTGCGCTGTTTCCGACCGTCTGTCCTATGTCGGCCAGACCCCGCCGATGACGCCGATCCAGAATCCGGCCGAACTCGCCGGGACCGGCCCGTCGCAGCTGCCGATGCCGATGCCGCGCATGCCGCAGCAGCGTCACGCGACAAACGCATCCGCCAACAACTCGCTCTGGAACGCCAATTCGCCGACCTTTTTCGGTGACCCCCGCGCTGACCAGGTCGGCGACATCGTCACCGTCAACATCGCCATCTCCGACAGCGCCCAGCTGAACAACACCACCAACCGCAGCCGCTCATCGGCCGAGGACAGCGACCTGACCAGCTTCCTGGGCGCCGACCTGACCGGCTTCTTCAATGACAATATCGACCCGACCTCGATGACCAGCCTCGGCTCGACCTCGTCGCTGGCCGGATCGGGATCCGTCAACCGCACCGAAAGCATCTCGCTGACCGTCGCCGCCCTCGTCACCCAGGTCCTGCCCAACGGCAATCTGGTGATCGCCGGGCGTCAGGAGGTCCGCGTGAACAACGAGGTGCGCGAACTTCTCATCACCGGCATTGCGCGTCCCCAGGACATCGGGTCCGACAATACGATCGCCCACACGCAAATTGCCGAAGCCCGCATTTCCTACGGTGGCCGCGGACATCTTTCCGATGCCCAGCGCCCCCGCTACGGCCAGGAACTCTATGACATCCTGATGCCGTTCTAGGACAACCAATCCCCACCACCATCGGGACCAACTGGGCCGTTGCGCAACACGCGTGACGGCCCATTTTTTATGGCGGGATTGACCTGAATGTCCGGCGGAATCGGGCTCGACGGTGACCGGATCAGCTGTCGCGGTGGACGCGTTCCTTGCGCTCGTGGCGCTCTTGCGCCTCGAGGCTCAACGTGGCGACGGGCCGGGCATCGAGCCGGGCCAGCGAGATCGGTTCACCGGTCTCGTCGCAATAGCCGTACTCGTCTTCTTCAAGACGGCGCAGGGCCTTGTCGATCTTGGAGATCAGCTTGCGCTGACGGTCGCGGGCACGCAGCTCCAGCGACCGGTCCGTTTCAGTCGAGGCGCGGTCGGCGAGGTCGGGCAGAGCGCCCATGTCTTGCTGGAGATTGGTGATCGTCGAACGGCTTTCCCGGAGGATGTCATCCTTCCAGGCCATGAGCTTGCGCCGGAAATATTCCTTCTGCCGGTCATTCATGAACGGCTCGTCTTCCGACGGGAAATAATCCTTGGGCAGTTCGATCGGTTCAGCTTCGCTCATCGCTTTCCACTCAACTCCACGCGGTACAGCGCTCTCCCCCAGAAAGCGGGCCGGAGAATATGCACCAAGCCGCTCAAGTCAATGTGGAGACGCTGTTGCCACACCAGCTACAGTGAGCAAATAGCCGAAAACCTTGAATGATTTGTGTCCAAAAACGCGATTTAGCTGAACTTGGCCAGTTCAACCGCTGCCCGTGTCTCGACCTCATCAAGCGCGGCTTCCAGCCGGGCATCATTGGTCGCGTCACGACGCGTCTGCAAAAGGTCCATCAAGGCGATCAGCTTGGAGCGCGGCAGACCGCCTTCAAGCAAGGCGATCTTGAGCTCATCAAGCATGTCCAGCATGTCGAAGGCCCGATCGGTCGCCTGCTTGCGCGCGTGGGTAAAATCCTCGACGCCCTGGAGCGCCAGGATGGCATCAACCGACTGGACGGAGGAAACGCCGCTGGCCGTCATCCCGGCACCGGCCTTGGCCGGCGAGTCCAGTTTGAACGCCTCGCCTGACGCGCGCGAGGTGGTCTTGCGCTTGCCGGCGGAAACGGAACTGGTGGAGCTGGGTCCGGAGACTTTCATGGCAGGAATCATTTCCTCGTGATGACATCCAATGGATGCGGTCGGGGCGATTAACAGAGACTTAACCCGATTGCCCGGATCGGCAAAATCTGCCGGTGCGGTATTGCAGGTGGCGCGTTTTTCCGCCCCTGCGAGCATCACACTACTCGTCAACCCATTGTTTTTCGACGTTTTATTTTATTAACCAAATCCGGAAAACTGGCACGGCACTGGCAAGGTCGTGGGCGAACCTGTTCCGGAGACCGCAAAATGCGCCTGATCATCGCCCTTCTCGCCGCCCTGTCCCTGTCGACGCCGACCCTGGCGTCCTCCCGCATCAAGGACATGGTCGATGTCGAGGACGTCCGCGACAACCACCTGGTCGGTTACGGCCTGGTCGTCGGTCTGGACGGCACCGGCGACAGCTTGCGCAATGCCGCCTTCACCAACCAGTCGCTGAACGCGATGCTGGAACACTTCAACGTCAACACCCGCGACGCCAACCTGAATACCCGCAACGTCGCTGCGGTAATGGTCACGGCTTCGCTGCCGGCCTTCTCCTCGCAGGGCAGCCGCATCGATGTGACGGTGTCGGCCATTGGCGACGCCTCCAGCCTGCAGGGCGGCGTGCTGATCGCCACCCCGCTGTTTGACAGTCAGAGCCGGGCCTGGGCCGTCGCCCAGGGCTCGCTCGCGGTCGGCGGTTTCGAGGCCGCCGGCGACGGTGCCAGCATTACACGCGGCGTTCCGACATCCGGCCGCATCGCCAACGGCGCCCTGGTCGAGAACCCGTTCGAGGGATCCGGCATCGACCCCTGGGCGGAGATTGCCAGTCGCGGCAGCCTGCGCCTGTCGCTGCGCAATCCCGACTTTACCACCGCGCGCCGCATGGCCGACGCCATCAACGCCTATGTCGGCCCCGGATCGGCACGGGCCACCAATCCCAGCACGGTCACCCTGCTGCGCCCGAGCCATTTTGACGGCGACATGATCGACTTGCTGGCCGAAGTCGAACAGCTGCGTGTCGAAGCCGATATCCCGGCCCGCATCATCATCGACGAGAATACCGGCACCATCGTGATGGGCGAAAATGTCCGGGTTTCCACCGTGGCCATTGCCCAGGGCAATCTGACCATCACCGTCACCGAAAGCCCGGTCGCCAGTCAGCCGGCGCCGTTCTCGGACGGCGAGACTGTTGTCCTGCCGCGCACGGATGTGTCGGTCACGGAAGACAACATGCAGCTCGGCGTGCTCGAGGAAAGCGTTTCGCTGAGCCAGCTGGTCGATGGCCTCAACGCCATGGGCGTCACCCCGCGCGACATGATCACCATCCTCCAGGCGATCAAGGCGGCCGGCGCCCTGCAGGCCGAAATCGAGGTGCTGTAGTCATGGACGGCATGCTGGAATTGCAACTCGCCAATGCCACCGGCGCCGGTCGCGCCCAGGGCGCTCCCAATGTCGGCGGCGCTCGCAACGAGACCGAAGCCCGTGCCATCGCCGAGGACTTCGAGAGCTTTTTCCTGTCGCAGATGATCGAGCAGATGTTCGCTCAGACCGGCGAGGAGAACCCGTTCGGCGGCGGGTCCGGCGAGCGCGCCTTCACCGGCCTGCTGCACGAGGAATACGCCAAGGTGATGGCCCAGGCTGGCGGGCTTGGGCTTGCCGACCGCCTGACTTCAGAAATCCTGCGCTACCAGGAAACCGGGGAGATCTAATCATGACCGAACTTGCCGCTGGCAACCCTGCCGAACGTGCTGAGGGTCTGCTCAAGCTGACTCGTCGCCTGACTGACTTGATCAACGAGGAAACCCGCCTGTTCCAGGACCGCCGCCCGCACGAGGCACTGGTCCTGCAGGACGAAAAGTCCCAGCTGGCCAATATCTATCGGGCCGAGGTGGCCCGGGCCCGCAAGGAACCGGCCCGTTTCTCCGGTGCCCCGGCTCCGATCAAGCAGGCCCTGCGTGACGCAACCACCCGCTTCCACGAGTCGCTGGCGGAAAACGGCCGGATTGTCGGCGCCCTGAAAACCGTCACCGAAGGCGTCGTCAAGGCGATCGCCGACGAGGCTGCCCGGCAACGCTCCACCGCTGGCGGTTACGGCCCCGGCGCCTCGCAGCAATCCGGGCGCGGCGGCAATTTCGCCATCGCGGTCAATCGCACCGCCTGATCCGGGCAGATTGGTGCGACCGGCTTGTACGATCGAGCCGGTTGCGGCATCTCACCGCCATGAACCAGTCCGCCGACACGCCTGTAAGACACGCCTATGATGCATGGGCCGGTCAGTACGACAGCGACAGCAACAAGACCCGCGATCTGGACGCGACTTGCCTCGTCGAGGCCGGTCTGGACCTGGCCGGCAAACGCGTGGTCGAGTTCGGCGCGGGGACCGGCAAGAATACGGTCTGGCTGGGACAGCAGGCCGACCATGTCCTGGCGATGGACATCTCACCGGGCATGCTTGACCGGGCCCGCGACCGAAATCTCGGCTCCCACGTCACATTCATCGAGCACGATGTGACACGCCCTTGGCCGGTTGCGAGCGGGTCGGTCGACCTAGTTGTCGGCAATCTGGTTCTGGAACATGTTGCAAGCCTGGCACCGGTCTTCGAAGAGGCCGCGCGGGTATTGCGCCCGGCGGGCGTGCTCTATCTGGCCGAGCTTCACCCGTTCCGCCAGTTGCAGGGCAGCCAGGCGCGCTTCGAACAGGCTGATGGGACACTCCGACACGTTGATGCCTGGTATCACGGGGTCTCGGATTACTGTTCGGCGGCCCGGGCGGCCGGCCTGCACCTGCGGGACCTCCGTGAGCCTGCTGATGCCGGGATCACGGTGGGTAGCGGTGCGGCACCTCGCTTATTGGTGATGCAGTTCGCGAAGGCGGCCGGCAGGCAGTCGGTCTAGTAGGAAAAAGTCAGCTGGAGGCCCGGCCTGGCTAGAAATAGCCACCGGACTGTCCGCTACCGGAGTTCAGACGGGCCAGACCGGCCTGGTAGTTGGCCAGCTGCGCGTTGTAGTAGGCCGGAACGGTGCCACCCTTCTTGCCGGCCTGCGGGCCTTTCAACAATTCTTTCAGGGCGGGATCCATTGTCAGGTCCCGGTAGGCCCGCTGGACCTTGGACAGGGCATCCTGCAGCGCCTCCATCGCCGTCTCCGCCGTATCCTGGTCAGACAGCGACATCACCGTCGGCAGGTCCAGGGCGAACAGCGGCGGGCCATCTGTGGTCTGGTCGTCCTTGTTCAGCAATGAGCCCGTATTGACGATTGCGCCGGCCGAGATGCCCAGTGACTTGAGGAGATCACGGCCCTCACTGCCGGCGAAGAGTTCAATGGTCGAACCCTCGGCGGCCTTGATCCGCAGCATGTCGCCTTCGCTGGAGCGCCGCACATCGGCCGTTCCGTCCAGAACCAGCTTTGCGTTGATCTTGAAACTGAGCGAGCGCATCGTGTCATCGGCGTCGATGGAAACCTTCTTGCGGCGACCGCCATTGACCGACACGTAGAAGAAGTCGTCCTCCCGCGCCGAGCTGCGGTCGGTGACCACGCGGCTGTCGGAATAGGTCAACGTTCCGGAAGGCAGGCCAAGCGCGTCAAGCACGCTGTCGTCGGTGGTCGACAGGGCGACGCCCTTGGCATCGGCCAGACCACCCCGCCCGGAAACCTGGGTCGACCAGTCCAACGCCCCGGTCGTGGCATCCAGCTGTGCCGCGAACGCATCGCGCTCACCGGTCAGGGTCCCGCCATTGAGTCCGCCCAGGGTCTTGCCGGCGATATAGACCTTGCCGTCATGGACCTGGACCCCGGCGGCGCCGTCATCCTTGTCCGAGCCGACAAAGGTCAGAAAATCAGTCGTCGGTGCGGCGCCATCGGAAAGCTTCATGACGAAGGCATCGCGAACACCACCCGCATGGGCCGATACCGGAGCCGTCGGAGCGAAGGCATCGCCGGCCGCGCCGGTCAGATAGATCCCGCTCGCATCAATCGCCAGGCCACCAATCCGGCCATCGTCCAGATCGCCAAGATCCTGTTCCCAGATCGCGGCCGAAGTGTCGTCGCTGACATCAAACTTGCGCAGGACAGCGTGGCCGTCCTCGTTGCTGGCCACCACCAGATTGCCGTCTTCGGCGATTGCGATTGCCGACACGGATTCATCGCCGGTCGACCCGACCCGACGCGTCCACAAGGTGGTGCCGCTGGTGTCGATCGCACGGATATACCCGTCTGTCGCGCCGCCCTCATGGGCGTCGTCGCCGAACGCGCTCGCTGATTTGCCAGCCACATAGACCGTGCCGTCATCGGCGATGGCGACCGTGCCTGCCTGATCATCCTTGGTTCCGCCGAAGCGTTGCGTCCATTGCTCGACGCCGCTGGCAGAGTATTTGACGACAACACTGTCGCTGCCGCCAATATTGGTCGTGTCGCCAAGGCCGCCTTCGACCTTGCCGGCGACAACCACATTGCCGCTGGAATCCGTCGCGACCGACAGGCCCTGAGCGCTTTCTGCAGCGCCGAGCACCCGGCTCCAGACGCGATTGCCGGTCGAGTCATATTTGGCCAGGACCAGGTCCTGCTCGCCTTTTAGCACTTGCCCATCGGTCGATGCCGAGGCATGGCCGACAACGAAGATTCCGCCATCCGCCGACGCCGTTGTCGCGTGGATTTCGAGCGGATTATCTTCCTGCTTGATCCGTGTCTCGCCCTCTTCGCCGCCGACAACCTCCACTTCCGTGGTGTCCGGGTCGGCGCTGAAGCGCGTGGTGTAGCCTGTCTGGGGCGTCCCGCTGGCCAGATCGGTCAGCTTTACAACCTGCCCGCCGGCGCTGTCATTGATGCCGGAAACGCCGGCGAAATAGAGCGCCGGCTCGGCCGCCGCGGCGGAGAAGGATAGTGTCTCCGTGGAGACGCCGGAAATCTTGAAGCCGTAATTATTGCCCGGCACGACCCCGACATCATTCTCCTCACCAATCTTGGCGCGTTCGAAGCGCGAGATCACGCCGGCCGCTTCCAGGCTGGTGTTGATATGGTCCGAGATATTGTCGAGGTTGCGGGTCGTTGCCCCCATGTCGGCCAGATCGATGTCGATGGTCTGGGTTACGCCGCTTTTTTTCACCGAAATCGAGAACTGGACATCACCGGTCAGGCTGGCGACCTCGGCATCGAAATCACCCTTGTGGATCGTGCCCGTCGTATACTGCGACGTGCCGCGCGCAATTGCGACTTCGCTTTCAATCTTGGACAGCTGCTCCCCCTTCAGGAGGGTCAGGTCTTCCAGGTCCATGTCGTCGAAGAAGCCATCCAGCTGGGCCAGGCCGGACTGGAAACTCTTGTCGAGAAACGAGCGACGGCTGTCCGCCGTGGATTTTTCCTTGGCCTCTTCAGCCAGTGCTGCCAGGCGCTTGAGGCCTTGGTGCAACGAGAACAGCTGCTTGTGGTCATCCGGTGCATCCAGACCGGAAAACTCACGATCCGGATCGTTGAAGAACACACCATTGGCGAGAACCTTGCGGCTCATCTCCTCGAGCGTCATCAGGTTCGGGGATCCGACCTCCCACGGCGCCGGGGCGGCGGGGGCCTGGGAGCGGGCGGACGACGCGGTCGACAGCGCAGACGACGAGGCCAGCGAGGCGCTGATACGTGAATTGTACCACCCCGTCAGAAGACCAACATTCAGTCCGATCACGCTCACAACGAAAATCCTTCAAGTCCGACTTTGCATCATGGACCCGAAACAAGAAGAAAGTGTTGCGAGACAAGGTAAATCGGGTCAGACAAATTGTCTGTATTGCCGCTGTTCGGGGTGGCCTGTGCCGGGCCTGCTCACAACCGATGAAATCTGCTAGTGTTGCGCGCTCCCGGACATGCCTAACGCACCGTTAACCTTGGCAGCGCAGCGTCTGACACTGGATACGAATCGCGAGGCCAAGCATGTCAGACAAGACAGCGCCCGAAGCGTCTTTCGAGGAAATGATGAACCAACGCTCCTTCCTCGACCCACGCATGCCGCTCGACGGCAAGACCATTCTCGTCACCGGCGGGACGGGCTCATTCGGCCACAAGCTGACCGAGACCATCTGCGCCGAGTACAAGCCGAAGAAGCTGATCATCTTCTCGCGCGATGAGCTGAAACAGTATGAAATGGCTCAGGATTTTTCGCCCAGCGACTATCCGTTCCTGCGCTATTTCATTGGCGATGTGCGCGATGAATCGCGGCTCGACCAGGCCATGCGCGATGTCGACATCGTCATCCACGCGGCGGCCCTCAAGCATGTTCCGATCGCCGAGTACAATCCGTTCGAGTGCATCAAGACCAATGTGATGGGAGCCGAGAATGTGGTCCGCGCTGCGATCAAGCGCGGTGTCAGCCATGTCTGCGCCCTGTCGACCGACAAGGCCGCCAACCCGATCAACCTCTATGGCGCCTCAAAACTGGCCGCCGATAAAATATTCACGGCGGCGCAACACATGGGCGGCGAAGGCGGCCCGGTCTTTTCGGTGGTGCGCTACGGCAATGTTGTCGGATCACGCGGATCGGTCATTCCCTATTTCCGCCGACTGATCGAGGCCGGTGCCACCGAGCTGCCCATCACCGACCCGCGCATGACACGCTTCTGGATCACGCTCGAGCAAGGCGTCAATTTCGTTCTGTCCAGCCTGTCGATGGCCCGCGGCGGCGAGATCTTCGTTCCCAAAATCCCGTCGATGAGCACGGCAGACCTGGCCCGCACGATGGCCCCTCACCTTCCCCACAAGGTGATCGGCATCCGGCCGGGCGAGAAACTGCACGAAGTGATGATCCCCGAGGATGATGCCCGCACCACGATCGAGCTCGACGACCGTTTCGCGATCCTGCCGGCCCATGGCGCCAAGGTCACGGCCCGCTATCTGGCCAGCGGCGGTCACCTCGTACCGGACGGGTTCAATTACGCGTCCAACACCAATCCGGAACAATTGACCGACGCCGCCCTGAGGCAGTTGATCGGCATGGCCGCGGCCGCCTAACCCTTCAACACCGTCGCCAGCGCCTCAATCACATAGGCCGGATCCTCATCCGCCATGTCGACGAAGAGCGGCAGCGACAGTGTGCGCGCGTAATAGGTGCGCGCACCGGGCAAATCCTGTGGGCCGTAACGTTGCTTGTAGTAGGGCTGGTCGCTGACCGGGATGTAGTGGACCTGGCTGCCGATGCCGAGCTCCGCCAGGCCGGCCATCACGCCGGTACGCCCAAGACCGGTCCGGTCAAACCCGATCCTGACCGGATACAGGTGCAGGCACGGCTCACAGTCCGGCGTGCGGGCCAGCGGCTCGACTGGCAAGTCAGCCGCACACAGCGCAGCATCATAGGCTTGGGCCAGGGCAGCACGCCGGCTGGAAAAACTGTCCAGGCGCCGCAATTGCGACAGCGCCAGCGCCGCCTGGATGTCGCTGAGCCGATAGTTCCAACCCAGCGCCTGCATCTCGTACCACCAGGATTCGCCCTCGCGGCGCTGGTGACGGCTGGCGTCGCGCTCGATGCCGTGACTGCGCAATTGCCGCAGCCGGCGGGCAAGCTCGGGGTCATTGGTTGTGACCATGCCGCCCTCCCCGGCTGCGATGGTCTTGACCGGGTGGAATGAAAAACAGGCTGCTCGGGAGTGGCGACAGGCCCCGACAGGCTGCCCCCGCCACCGCGATCCGACCGCATGGCAAGCATCCTCGACCAGCACAGCACCGGCCTCGCCGGCGATCGCTTCGAGTTCGTCGAGCGCCTCACACTGCCCGGCCAGGTGGACCGGCAGGACAGCACGGGCCCGCCCGCCGGCTCGCGCCAGCGCGTCAGCCAGGTCAGCGGGTCGCATCAAGCCGGTATCGGGGTCCACATCGGCAAAGACGACATCGGCACCACAATACAGTGCCGCATTGGCCGTCGCCAGGAAGGTCACTGCCGGGACAATACAGGTGTCACCGGGGCCCACCCCTTCCGCCGCCAGGGCCAGATGCAGGGCCGTCGTCCCGTTCGAGCAGGCAATGGCGTGTGCCGCCCCGACCTGGTCGGCGAAGGCCGCTTCCAGGGCATCAATGGCCGGACCGGTTGTCAGCCAGTCGCTGCGCAGGACATCAACCACGGCCGCAATATCGCTTTCGTCGATAGATTGGCGACCATAGGGCAAGAACCGTTTGGACATGCTCGATACTCCCTGCTGACCCCGGCGAGGCGGCGGTCAGGCATCATGTTGCCGGAAATGATGGATTGAGTCGCCCAAACGGAAACGGCCCCCGGAAACCGGGGGCCGCGCCGTGGTGGTGGAGACGGTGGGACGGATCAACCGCCGAACAGGTTGAGGATGATCTGCGGCTGGCCGTTGGCGATCGACAGGGCCTGGACACCCAGTTGCTGTTTGACCTGCAAGGCCTGCAATTTGGCACTCTCGACGGCAAGGTCGGCATCGACCAGGTCGCCGACGCCGCGGGTCAATGAGTCCATCAACTTGCCGACAAAGTTGGAATGGGCTTCCAGCTTTTTCGTGTCGGAGCCGAGATTGGCCAGCGATTGGTTGACGTTTTCCAGGGAGGTCTTGATCGCAGCCACGGCATTGGTCGCAAGGGTGACGGACCCGAGGCTGGCCGTTGCGGCAATGGTCAGGATGGTGCCGCCAATGCTCATGTCCTGCGACTTCAGGGTCACCGACCGGGCCGCATCGGCATCAGCCAGGAACTCGATGCCGCTGGTGATCGAGCCGTCGAGAATGTTGGCACCGTCAAACTCGGCATTCTGGAGGATGCCACTGATCTGGTCGAGGAGCGCCTTGAAGTCCGAGTCGTAGGCAGCCCGCGAGAAGCTGTCGAGCGACGGATCCATGGCCGCGGTGGCCTTTTCGCGCATCTGGACCAGGAGGTCGGAAATTGACTCGCCTGCCGCGAGGGCCACATCGCCGATGGTCGAAGCCCGGTCGAGACCGCTTTGCACGGCCTCAAGGGCTCGAATGTCGGCACGCATTCCCTGGGCGACAGCATAGATCGCGGCATTGTCCTTGGCGCCGCCAATTTTCAGGCCGGTGTTGATCCGGTTCTGAACCCCCAACATGTCGTCATTGGTCTTGTTCAGATTCTGAAGAGCGATCATCGCCCCGGTATTGGTATGGACGCTCATGGTCATGCGACATTCTCCCGCGTTCTCAGTCACCGCCATTCAGCGGCTGTTCGAACCGGTATGCGCAAGAGGCGTGCCGTTTTGGCACGGTGTAAAATAAGAAATATTTTCAGCTAGTTAAACGCGCAATCCAAGCAAGGGTAAGGATGCTCTGCGTGGGCTTGCCGGGCCACATATGCCCGGGTGGTCAATATTTGCCGGGTCTTTGCAGCCTGCAATGGCGACACTGTGACCGGTCAGGCCTTCTGGTCGACGATGCCGGCCGAGCGGGTGCGCAGGTATTCCATCAGGTCGCCGTGTTTTTCCGGGGGCCAGCGCCGCACGGTTTCGCCGGTATCCTGGTCAATCAGCAGATAGATGTACTCACCGGAGGCGTCGTCCTGGAGAATCTTCAAACGGGAGTTGCTCAGCGTCTCTGCCGCCAGGCGCTCAATGTCAGCGGTGCGTTCCGGCGACGCATTCCGGCCCGGGGCGCTGCGGTCCGCGTCCAGAACGGGCTCGACCCGCCGCACGGCTTCGCGTGGGCGGTCTGCAGACATGTCCCTGTTCTCGGTGATGGGTGCCACTGGAACAGATTTTGGATTGAACCCCGTTTCTGCCATTTGAATTTTCGCTGACGCGGAGGCATCAGCGCCTCATCAGAATTTCGCGTCAACCGCGGAGGCGGATGGCGGAGCGAGGCTCCGCCATCCAGTCCGTGATTAACGGAAGTAACCCAGGATCGTACTGGGCGCCGAGTTGGCGATCGACAGGGCCTGGACGCCAAGCTGCTGCTTGACCTGCAGGGACTGAAGACGCGCGCTCTCTTTGGCCAGGTCTGCATCGACCAGGTTGCCGATACCCTTTTCCAGGGCATCAGACAGCTTGCCGACGAAACCCTTGTGGATCTCGAGCGAGCTGGACGCGGTGCCGAGCTTGGCCAGCGATGCGTTCAGGTTGTCGAGCGAGGTTTCGATCGTGGTGACGAGCGTGGACGCATCACCGGCAGACGCGAAGGACGCTGCCGCAGCAACCGTCACATTACCGCCGCCCAGAGTGAAGTTCTGGTCGGAGATGGTGATCGTGTTGGTGCCGTCAGCATTGGCCAGCGCCGTGATCGAGGTCACCGAACCATTGATCAGGTTGGTCCCGTTGAACTCGGCATTGGACGTGATAGTCGCAATCTGGTCACGCAGGGCCTTGAAGTCTTCGTTCAGGGCCGTACGGGACGCCGTATCGAGCGAGGAGTCGGAAGCGGCCAGGGCCTTTTCCTTCATTTCGATGAGAATGTCACCGATCGCTTCACCAGCAGCCAGGGCCACGTCGGTGGTCGATGCGGCCAGATCGAGCGAATTGCCGACAGCGGCATAGCCGTTGACGTCAGAACGCATCTTCTGGGCAATCGCGTAAACGCCGCCATTATCCTTGGCGGAAGCCACAGCCAGACCGGTGTTGATGCGGCTCTGGACTTGCTCCATGTCGCGGTTGGTCTGATTGAGGTTCTGCAGCGCAACCATGGCGCCGGCATTCGTGTTGATTGTAGCCATTTCTTGGCCCTTTCCATTCTGGTTTCATCCGGACGTTCTGCCCGTCGGGTCTTCTGACCCTGCCAAGGAAAGAGCAAGCGCGGTGCCAATTGGGCATTGACCGCAAGGGTTAACTCCGAGTCGCGTGATTCGCCGGGCTGTTTTTGCCGAGTCATTCTTTGCCCAGTAACCATTTGGGCGGCAATTTTTGCCTACCAACAGGCAGAATTCGCTAGGCAAATCCTGCCGATCGGCAAGTTTTTATGATTAATATCAAGTTAATGACCGATTTCAGACATGGGTACCCGCCAGCGCTGTCGAACCTGAAAAAAAGACCGGGATCGCCACAAGGGCGATCCCGGCCGGACGAACTTAGCCGAAGAACGACAGGATGGTCTGCGGCGCCTGGTTGGCAATGGAGAGAGCCTGGACACCCAGCTGCTGCTTGACTTGCAACGACTGGAGTCGGGCGCTTTCCTTGGCCAGGTCGGCGTCGACCAGGTTGCCGATCCCCGTCTCGAGGACATCCGACAGACGCGAAACGAAATTCTTGTGAACTTCAAGCGACTTGGATGCCGTACCGAGCTTTGCCAAAGAGGTGTTCAGGTTGTCGAGAGACGTTTCGATTGTCGTGACGAGCGTGGACGCGTCACCTGCCGAAGCGAAGGATGCTGCCGCCGCCACGGTCACCGTACCACCGGCCAGGGTAAAGTTCTGGTCAGAGATGGTGATCGTGTTGGTACCGTCAGCATTGGCCAGCGCCGTGATCGAAGTCACCGAACCGTTGATCAGGTTGGTGCCGTTGAACTCGGCGTTGGAAGTGATCGTGGCTATCTGGTCCCGCAGGGCCTTGAAATCTTCGTTCAGGGCCGTCCGGGAGGCTGCATCAAGCGATGAGTCAGATGCCGCGAGCGCCTTCTCCTTCATTTCAATCAGAATATCCGAAATCGCCTCACCGGCAGCCAGAGCCACATCGGTGACAGAGGTCGCGAGGTCCAGGCTTTGCCCGACCACACCATAACCATTGACCTGAGAGCGCATGCGTTGAGCAATGGCATAGACACCGCCATTGTCCTTCGCACTGGCTACTTCCAGTCCGGTGTTGATGCGATTCTGAACCTCATTCATCGACATGTTCGTCTTGTTCAGATTCTGCAGGGCGATCATTGCCCCAGCGTTGGTGTTGACAGAAAGTGCCATTGTTGTGCTCTCCATTCTGGATGCATTTGAAGCTGAATTTTTCAGCCGTGGGCGTTTTGCCCGCACAGGACTTCGCAAGCGGCATGCCGCAGAGAAGCGCCAGAAAAGAGCTTAAAATCAGTGTTTTAGGATATTAAAAAAGGCACCTTCCGGAGAAGGTGCCTGTTTCTGCCTGCTGTTATTGCCGTGTCGGCAATTGTTACCCCGCGGCCTGCTCCGCCCCGGCGCCGGCCTGCGGCATCAACCCCTGCATCACCGTCCGGTTGATGTCGACAAGGTCGTCGATCGCCTCGGGATTGCGCATGGCATGACTGCCGTGTTTCGACACGAAGATCGACAGCGAAATAATCGCCGCCCGCAAGGCCTCGGGAAGCTTGTTGTCCTGACTGGCACAATCGAGCGCAAGATTGCTCCAGACACGCCGGTTCCAGTCAATGGCCGAGGCCCGGTCGCGGACCGCTTCGAGGGGCAGCGTCTTGGCGTTCATGAGGGACCGGGTCACCTGGGCAAACAGCCGGTACTCGGTGGCACGCGGGTCTTCCGCTCGCGCGGCAGTCGTCTGATAGGCTTGTAGGGACATCAGCTCAGCCTCTCGGCTTCATAGGTCATGAGTTTGCGGCAACCCAGCAACGCCTTGTAGTGCTCGTTTGCCATCACGTCGCGACTGACATTCACGCACAGACCGAGGGTCTGCGGGTCCGAGACAACCCCCATAAACTCATTCATGCGAAGCACGAACTCGTCATACAGCTTGTCGTCCGCCTTGTCGGACAGATACATCATCATGATCGGAAAATAGATGCGCTTGACCGGCGTATCGACATCCTCGGCGTGAAGGATATCCTTCTCGCGCAGGACCGACGCCTTGTTCTGCAGCACAAGATTGGCCCGACGGTCGCCATTCTCGATGACGGCTCCGTTCAGGACAAACTTCTCGCCAGGCTTGAGCGAGATTTTGAGCGGCATGGGATCCCTCCGGTCGGCGTTCTGACGCGATCCATGACGGTCGCTGCGCACACGTTCGCAATACTGGGTGAAGAAATGGTTTCCGAACCGCCCGGGCAGGATCATCGGTTCTTAGCAAGTTCTTAAAGCGAATCTCCTGCCTTGCCCGATAGAATCGAGGCAGGACTGATCACCATGCAAAATGCCAGCACGCTCGACCTTGATGCGGAGATCTCCGCCGAGGCAGAAGTCGAAAAGAACGAAACCCGCGACTCGGTGCCGCTTGGTAAGCAGGCCGTCCGGGTGGATGCCCATCTGGATCGCGTGCCGGCCGACCGCCGCCGAGTCTTCCAGAAAGTCGCGGCCCTCGCCAAACGCGCCATGAGGACTTCAGCGGAGGGCGATAATGTCGCCGCTGCCCGCCTGGCCCACAAGGCCTACACGCTGGCGCCGGACATGGCGCTCACCAATCATGTGCTCGGCTTGATGCTGTACAATCTGGGACGTCTGTCACGGGCACTCGATTTTTTCGAGGCCGCCTGGAAGATCGACCCGAAAGACGCGGAAATCTACCAGAAGCTCGGCTTGGTCGCCTGGAAACTCAACATGCTCGATGCGGCCGAGAAGTTCTACCGGCTACAATACAAGCTCGCGCCCACAGCGGTCGACGCGACGATCAATCTGGCCGGTGTCCTGCGCGATGCCGGAAAGTTTGAGGAAGCGACGGAAATCCTGCGCACCGCGATCTACGCCAACCAGGAAGATTACGAGCTCTGGAATTCGATGGGCACAGTCATCAATGACAGCGGCGACCCGATCCAGGCCCGGACATTCTATGAGGAAGCGCTGCGCCTCAAGCCGACCTACGGGCGCGCTCACAACAACATGGCCAATATCCATGAACTTCTGGGCGAGCCGGAACTGGCCATCCCGCACTATGAGGAGGCCCTGAAAGACCCGGCTGACCCCATGGAGGAAGCCACCATGCGGCATGGCCGATCCATGGTCATGCTCGCGGCCGGTCATATCGCGGACGGCTGGGCGGCCAATGAAAGCCGGCTGGACCCGAACCGCGCCCAGGCCACGCTCTTCACCCTCAAGCCGCCGCGTTGGGATGGCGTCGACCCCGGCCAGATCCGCGGCAAGACACTGGTGCTTGTCGGCGAGCAAGGGCTTGGCGACGAAGTCCTTTTCATGAACATTGTCAAAGACCTGATCGAAGCCATCGGGCCTGATGGTGAGCTGCGCATCGCCTGCGAATACCGACTAATGCCGCTGGTCAAACGCTCATTCCCCCAGGCTGTCGTCGGACACCACATGTCGGCCACCGTCGAAGGCCGCGACATTCGGGCTGTCCCGAAACTGGAGGACGGCGCCGATTTCTGGACGCCGATGGCCACGCCGCTCCGCGCTTTCAGGAACCGGATCGAGGATTTTCCGGCCAGCGCCGGATTTCTGGTTCCCGACCCGCAGGTCCAAGCCGGCTTTCGCGATCAGATCGACAGTTTCGGCAGCGGGCTGAAAGTTGGCGTCTTGTGGAAGTCGTTGAACATGAATGCCCGCCGGTCGCGCTTTTTCTCGGCGTTCGACGCTTGGGAGGGCGTACTCAAGACGCCCGGTGTCGACTTCATCAACCTGCAATACGGCAAGGTCGAGGAGGAACTGGCGCTGGCCCGGGATCGCTTCGGGGTAACGCTCCACCAACCCACCGACATTGACCTGAAGATGGATCTCGACAAGGTCGCGGCCTACGCCTCGGCTTGCGACCTCGTGCTCGGGCCGATGAACGCGACCTCGAACCTGGCCGCAGCCTGTGGCGGCAAGGTATGGTTCATCCATGCGCGGTCCTCAACCTGGACCCTGCTCGGCACCGATCGCCAGCACTGGTATCCGCAGACACGGTCCTTCTTCGGATCCGGATTCCGCGACTGGGACAGTACCATGAAACGCGTGGCGGACGAGCTGGCGGCCCTGGCCGCCTCGCCTGCCTGATCGCGGTGACGGCCAGCTTCGCCATCCGGGCAGACGGCTCGACCACAATCGGGCTCGGCCATGTCATGCGATGCAGTGCACTGGCCAACGCGCTGATCGACTGCGGCGCAACCGTCTCCTGGCTGACGGCCACACCGGACCATGTTCCGGCGGATCTCGACGGGTCCGTCGAGCGTGTCGTGATGACCGACGAGACAGAACTCGCTGACGCCCTGGCCAGCCGGGGCATCCGCCATCTGGTCGCCGACTGGAAAGAGACCAATCCGCAGCGGGTGTCTGATCTGCGACGTGCCGGCGTGCACATCACCCTGGTTGGAAACTTCCTCCATGGCGCCGTCCCGGACCTGCATGTGCGGCAGGGCTTCCTGCCTGGCCTGTCACCATCCGGTGCTCCCGCGCTGAGCGGTCCGAAATACCTCCTCCTGCCGCGATCCTGCCGCGCGCTGCCACCGCGTCGTGTCGCGGAGCGGCCCCAGCGTGTCCTGCTGTCGCTGGGTGGCACAACCACCCCGCTGCTGGCCCGGCTACAGGCGCAAATATCAGCGGAGTTTCCCGATCTGGCGCTGGAATGGCGTGGCCCGGCCCAAGCCGGACCGGTTCACCCCCTGGTGGAAGCCTTGCAGCAGACCGACATCGGCATCCTGGCAGGAGGGACCACACTGCACGAGGCGGCGGCCACTGGCTTGCCTACGGTGTGCCTGCCGATCGTCGCCAGTCAGTTCGATCGGGCGGAGCAGTTTGAAAGCGCCGGCCTGGGCGTCAGCCTCAACCCTGTCGACCCCGGCTTCGAGCACCAGTTCGCGGCCGTTCTTCAAGCCCTCGTGGCCGATACCCACAGGCGCCGGGACATGGCCCGGAAGGGCCAGGCCCTGGTCGATGGCGACGGGGCAATCCGGGTCGCGTCGCACCTTTGCGCACTCGCGACCGGAGCAAGCCGGGAATCGCAGTAAATCCTTAAGCTGAACCGCGTCCATTGAAGTCCAGCCGGGCGTGTGATTCGTTTCGTCCGCGACACAGGAAGCCGCACTCACGATGACCCGCATTTCCTCCGAAAAGAACGCCGACACCGGTCAGGTCTGGCCGAATTTCCTGGTCATCGGCGCGCCGAAATCCGGCACGACCTCGCTCTATCACTATCTCAACCAGCACCCGGACGTGTTCCTGTCGAAAGTCCGCAAGGAAGGCCGCTTCTTTTCCGGAGTTGGCGATGGATCGGTCTACTGGCCCGAATTCTACCACTTCGATACGGCGCCGGATGTCAGCGATTATCAGGCACTGTTTGCCGGCTATGACGGTCAGAGCCGGATTGGCGATGTATCGCCGGACTACTACGCCTATGCGCCGATCGCGGCCCGGCGCGTGATGACCTATTGCGGTCCGGACACCCGGATCATCGCCATCCTGAGAAACCCGGTTGATCGCACCTGGTCGCACTATCTTCAGAACGTCCGGCGCGATGCCGAATTCTATTCGTTCGAGAAAGCACTCGCCGACGAACCGCGCCGCATCGCCGCGAACTGGGGTTTCCAGTGGCTGTACGCCGACACCGGTCGCTATGCCGACCGCCTGCGGCAATATCGCGACCGGTTTGCCAACATGCTGGTGTTGCTGCAGGACGAACTCGACGAGGACGGACCGGGCACGGTTCGGCGGATTTTCGAATTCCTGGACATCAATGCCGACGCGCCGGTCACGGTCGCCCAACGGTTCAATACCGGCGGCATCCCGCGCTCGAAAATGCCGACCCTCCAGGGCGCCCACGACGACCGGGACGCAGACAGTTTCGAAACACTTCATGCCGAATTGGTCGCCCCGGTGACCGGTGTGTCCGGCGCGACCAGTGCTGACGGCGTTTACCCGCCGATCCAGGACGACGCGGTCTCCATTCCGCCCATGGCCGATGAGACCCGGGTCCGCTTGCAGGCCCGCTTCGACCCCGAGATCGTCGCGCTGGAAGACTTGCTGGGTCGGTCCCTCGACCGGTGGCGCCCCTCATGAGCCTGGCCACACTCACCTCGGGCATCCTGGTCACCGGTGTCGGCGCGCCGCCGGGCCTGGGGACCCTGCGCTCGCTCCGATTGGCCGACCCCGACGTCAAATTGGTCGCGGCCGATATCAACCGGCTGGCCGGTGGCATGTTCGAGCCGGGCACGACAAGCGTGGTCCTGCCCTCCGCGTCCGACCCCGAGGCCTATCGCATCGCTGTCCGGCAGGTCTGCACCGAGCGCAAGCTCGACATCATCATTCCGGGTTCCGAAGCCGAAGTCGCCGCCCTGGCACCGGTCGCTCGCGACTGGACCGAGGCCGGCCTGCGGGTCCCGGTCTCCGATCCGGACGTCATCGCCTTCGGGATCGACAAGGGCCTGTTGCTGGAGCGCGTCAAGCGCGTCGGCCTGCCCCATCCGCAAACATTGCAGCCCACCTGCGCCGAGGACCTGGCGGACTGGTCCGGCGGCTATCCTTGTGTCGTCAAACCCCGCACCTCGCGCGGCGCGCGCGGCGTCGGCTATCCGGCCAGTGCGCAGGAATTGGCGTCGATGTGGCGCGAGACGGTGGCGGAGCACGGACCCTGTGTCGTCCAGCAGCTGATCCCCGGCGGCGCCGAGACCATCTATACGATCGGCTCGCTGTGGAATCGCGGCGACCTGATTGTTTCCACTCTGCACCGCAAACTGCAAACCAATCCGCCGACCGGCGGTGTCGCCATTGCCGGCGAGACGGTCGATGATCCCGAGCTGATGGCGGCTGGACTGGCGGTGCTGCAGGCCTCCGGCCCCTGGCACGGACTGGCCGCGGTCGAGGTGAAGCGCCCCACGCCGGATGCGCCCGCCTACCTGCTGGAGATCAATCCGCGCATGTGGGGCTTTGGCTATCTGATGACACTGGCCGGCCTCAATGTCCCGGCCCTGCTGGTGCGCATGCTGGCAGGCCGGGAGCATTTGTCCGGCCATATCCCGTCAACCTTTCCGCCCTACACTCCCACGCGTATGGTCCGATCATGGCAAGACATCGAAATCCCGCCGAGCACGGAGACAGGCAGATGACCCGAACCGTAGCCGTCATCCAGGCCCGCACAGGCTCGAACAGATTGCCCGGAAAAATCCTGGAAACGCTCCACGATGACGTGTCACTGCTGAGCTATCAGTGTCGTCAGCTGCGCACGATCGAGGGCGTCGACGAGCTGGTGATTGCCACCACGACCAATCCGGACGACGACGCGGTTGTGGCGCTGGCCGAACGCGAGGGCATTCGTGTCTTCCGTGGCTCGGAAAACGATGTGTTGTCGCGCTTCCTGATGGTTGCCGGGCACACCCTGGCGAAGACAATCATCCGCATCACCTCCGACAGCCCGTTTCGCGATCCCGACGTGATTGCCCGCTGCGTCGCCGAACACCGCAAACACCAAGCCGAGTATACCCGCCCCAGCGCCGGGCATCTGCCCAAGGGGCTGCGCGCCGAAGTGGTCGAGACCGCCGTCCTGCGCCAGCTCGACGAAGCGTCCGAAACGACCCGTCGCGACCGTGAACATGTGACGGTCTTCATCCGTGATCATCTGGACCGCTTCCGCTGTCACACGGTCGACTTTCCTGAAGCGGTCAGGCGTCCGGACCTTGATGTGTCGGTCGACACGATCGAGGATCTCGAGCTGGTTCGGGCGCTTTTTGCCGCCCTTGCCGATCGCGACTGGCCCGTCGACACCGGGCATCTGTGCCACCTCTTCGACGAGACCAATGTCCTCAAATCCATCCTCACAGACCTGGCCTCCTGACCCATGACCCATATCGATGTCATCGCCGAAATCGGCTCCAATCACGGCGGCGACCTCGATGAGGCCAAACGCTATATCGAAGCCAGCGCCAAGGCCGGCGCCGATGTGGTCAAGTTTCAGACGCTGACCCGCGACGGCCTGATCGCCCGCTTCGTGAAGGGTGCCGACGGCACCATCTCCGAAAATCCGAAGTTCGCCGCCTTCGGCAATGCCGGCCTGCCCGATGAGTGGCACGGCCCGTTGATGGCCTGCGCGACAGACAATGGCGTCGAGTTCATGTCGACCCCCTTCTCGCTCGCCGCCGTCGAGCTGATGGAGAGCCTTGGGGTCAAACGCTACAAGATCGCCTCGGGTGATCTGACCTATACGCCGCTGCTGGAAGCGCTCGGGGCCACCCGAAAGCGCCTGATCCTGTCCACCGGCGCCAGCTATCTCGACGAGGTGACCACCGCGGTCACCACCCTGACCCGCAGCGGCTGCCCGCATCTCACCGTTCTGCATTGTGCCGCCAGCTATCCGCCGGCCTGGGAGGATCTCAACCTGTCGGCCATCACAACGCTCAAGAAAACGCTGGGGCTACCGGTCGGCCTGTCCGACCACTCACCCGGTGCCATGGCGCCGATTGCCGCGGCGGCCCTGGGCGCGGTGGTGATCGAAAAGCACGTCACCTTTGACCGGGCGACGCCGGGTCCGGATCATCCCTTCGCCATGGAGATGGATGAGCTGGCCGCGATGATCGCCGATCTGCGCAATCTGGAGATCGCGCTCGGTGATGGCGACAAGAAACCGGCCGCCAGTGAGATCAATCGCCGCCGCAATCTGCGCCGGGGCCGCTACGACGCCGCCACCGGCAGGCCGGATGATCACGGCACCGACTGGCTGCGCCCGCAACACGCTCCGGACGATCGCGCGGAGTCTTGATCAATCCATCGGCGCCCACATCTGGATGGTCTCGTATAGGTCGTCCCAATCGGGATTGGTGCGCTCGATCAGATTGATCTTCCATTGGCGATGCCAATTTTTCAGGCGTTTCTCGCGCTCTATGGCAAAACCGAAATCCTGGTGAAACTCGTACCAGACCAGGCGATTGACCTTGTACTTCCGGGTAAAGGCCGAGCCCTTGCCTTCCTTGTGCAGCATGATCCGCATCGCGATATTGCCCGTCACACCGATATAGAGTGTGCCGTTGCGCTGGCTGGCGAGGGTGTAGACGCATGGATGGCGAGCCATGCGTGGAGTGTACCGCTGGCGTGTTGGCGCGTCCGTGATGCCGGTCACCATCTGTCATTTTTCCAGCCTCTACCAACCGTCATCCTGACGAAGGTCAGGACCCAGATTGTAAAGCGAGATGGTGCCCGGGCTGGATAAGTCTCGCCCTTGGATCTGGGCCCTGACCTTTGTCAGGGTGACGCTAGTTTGGAAGCATTGCGCAAATAGCTGGAGTCAGCACTTGAACAAAAAAAGGGCGCCCGGGGGCGCCCCTTTTGTCGTGGCTGACATCGGAAATTACTTGGTGCGGATCGCGTCGATCTTCGAGGCCGAGACACCATCGACAATCGTCCGGTTGATCATCGGGTGGTCCTCGTCCTGCGGGCCGAAATCACTGTCCGGATGGTAGGCGATGACCCGCATCTCGGTGTCGAAAGTGCGGAATTTGTGGTTGCCCTCATAGGGGATACGGAACATCACGCCCGGCTCGAGCGGAATGATGCCTTCCGGCGTTTCGCACTCGCCGCGCCCGGAATAGACAACACCAATGCGGTCGGACGGATGGGTGTGCGGGGTCTGGTCGATGCCCGGCGGGAAGTAGAGCAGGTTGAGACAGGGGTCGCCCATCTTCACCGGCGCGATCAGCAGGCTGTCGGTGCAGCCATCAATATATTTCAGGCGCCCCTGGGCCTCGACCGGGCCACCCACCATGAAGAAGGCCTGGTGGTTCTCGCGGGCCATAACGATGCCGCGACCACCGGAGACGGTGAGCGTATTGTTGGCCGAGAAATACATGCCCGCCTGCAGCTTGAACTGGCCGGACGCTGTCACCAGCGTCGCCTCGCCTGACTGGACGAAACCGAAATAAGCCGTATCCACATTGCCGAGGTCGAGCGTTTCGCCGTCCCAGGCATGCAGGGTCGTCGGGAAATTCGGATCGCAGTCCGCCACTTTCCCGGTCAGCCATTCGAAGGCGTAGAAGTTCTGGGTCCGAATCATCCCGTCAGCCATGGATCGAGCACCTTTTCCATATTGCGATCCCACTCGACGGGATTCGTCTTTACAGTCTCTTAATCGACGCGTGTTGGCGGCGAATACATAATTATCCGCTCATCGCCTCTGGAGACATGCGACCAATCGCGCTAGATCGCTCCCATGCGCTTTGAAGGTACAGATCAGTATGTCGCTGATGGAGAACTGAGCGCCGCGGTCAACGCCGCGGTGGCTCTCGAGCGCCCGCTCCTCGTCAAGGGTGAGCCGGGTACGGGCAAGACAGAGCTGGCCAAGCAGGTCGCCCAGGCGATGGGCATGCCGCTGATAGAATGGCACGTCAAATCAACGACCAAGGGCCGCCAGGGGCTGTACGAGTATGACGCCGTCGCCCGCCTGCGCGACAGCCAGCTCGGTGATGACCGCGTCCACGACATCAACAACTACATCCGCAAGGGCAAGCTGTGGGAGGCTTTTGCCGCCCCGGAGCGCTCCGTCCTGCTGATCGACGAGATCGACAAGGCCGATATCGAATTCCCCAACGACCTCCTGCAGGAGCTCGACCGGATGGAATTCCATGTCTACGAGACCGGCGAGACCATCAAGGCAGCCAATCGGCCGGTCATCATCATCACCTCGAACAATGAAAAAGAACTGCCCGACGCCTTCCTGCGCCGCTGCTTCTTCCACTTCATCGCCTTCCCCGACGAAGCGACCATGCGCAAGATCGTCGAGGTCCATTATCCGGGCCTGAAGGGCCGCCTTCTGTCAGAAGCACTGACGCTCTTCTACCAGATCCGCGACGTGCCCGGCGTCAAGAAGAAGCCCTCGACCTCGGAACTGCTGGACTGGCTGAAACTCCTCCTCGTCGAAGACATCGACGCCTCCGTCCTGGCCGAACGCGACCCGCGCAAGCTCATCCCGCCGCTGCATGGTGCGCTTTTGAAGAACGAGCAGGACGTGATGCTGTTCGAGAAGCTGTCCTTCATGGTGCGGAGACCAGGTGGGCCCGGTGAGGGTCCGCGTGGGCCGGGGGCGGCTTAGGGAAAACCTGCGGACGCCTACCCCATTTTTCCCGGCCGAAGCCCCGCAACAGCGGGGCGCAGAGCCGGGACCGACGGGCCTGACCGGCAAGCAATGAGGCTCACGTTGGTCCCGGATCGCGCAGATGCGCGTCCGGGAAAAATTATGGGCGAATGGCGACTGGTGATCCGGTTTCGGGTCGAGGCGCGGAGCGCCCACCGCGCCATAAATCCCTTGCCGGGAGTTCGCCGTATCCGGTTCTTGAGCTCAAGGGTGAAACCGCGAAGCGGCGGCTGCGCCGCCCTTGACCTCAAGAACCGGATACGGCCCGCTGGCTGACAAGAGTTCTATGGATTAGGCCGCGCTCGGCGCGGGAGATAATCCTGTGATCCGTTTTTTCCCTAGCACTGACAATCGGTGGATAGGCTGCAGTCTTACTGAGCCTCCTCTAGCTCCAAGACCTGTTCGACATGCAAAGCCCAAGGGTCAAATTGCGTACTCGTAATTGGTTCGACTGAGCGTAATTTGGCTTCACTGCCAAGAACAAACATATACAGCACGCCTTCCACCAAATCATATCTCACGTCGCAACCATCAGAAAAATCGTCGAAATCCATGCCTCCATAAAAGCTTTCACTTATCAGGTAACCTGGGTCGCGATGTTCAATCGTGGCGCCAATTTCCCGCCAGCCAATCTCATCGCGAGTTTCACCGGGAAGTGCGTACAAGTCACCCAGTTCAAGCCAAGTACCGGACATCCTGTATGATAGGACAACACCCACCTCGATTTGGCCGTCCTCTGCTGCCAAGGGCACGCCGACAAACACATCTCTCGCTGCAGCAATATCCTGATCATCCAGCACCTCAAAACACGACGCCGACACGAGCACTCCAAGCATTATTGAAGAAAATGTCATTGATCCACTCCTTAAGAGATGGGCGGGATAAATAGCGACAAACATCAATTTCACGAGCAACGGAACGGGTCCACATACCATTTATTCTGTGTCCAGCTCGGGACGCAATCTTCTGTCCAATTTGGCTCCTACCCTCGAGACCCAAGCGCGGGAGAACGGTGCATGCCCCAGTTTTTCAGGATGCCATCCACCGCATACGCACCGTCATCCGCGTTTCCAATTGATGCGCGGGCCTTCCAGATGACAGCCCAACCAACGACAGCTATAAAACGGGGCCCAACACAGGAGAGCGCTCACATGAACATGTCCGGCTAGACCGCGCCTGACCGGGAGACCGGAGGCGCATTTCGACGATCCGAAATCCACCTCCCACCCGGAGTCTGTTCATGACTGCTTCTTCCAACACCCCCGTCTTCGATCACCCTGCCCTCGACCCCATGAACCCGGCGCCCATGCCGGCGGCGCCGTCGACGGCCTATCTCAAGCCGCTGGTCGCCGGTCATCCCAAGATCACCGCCGGCGATTACAGCTATATCCATTCCTTCGATGATCCGGCCCGCTTTGCCGAGACGCAGCTGAAATACGCTTTCGACTTCATCGAGGACCGTCTGGAAATCGGCAAATTCTGTTCGATCGCGGCGGATGCCAGCTTTGTGCTCAATGGCGGCAATCATTTTGCCGACCGGCTGTCGAGCTATCCCTTCCCGATCTTCGGTTGCTGGGGTGAGCCCGATCCCGGTCCCTGGCCGAACAAGGGCGGGATCACGATCGGCCATGATGTGTGGATCGGCTGGGACGCGGTGATCATGCCCGGGGTCAGCATTGGCCACGGCGCCATCATCGCGGCGAAGTCGGTGATCACCCGCGATGTCGCGCCCTACACGATCGTCGGAGGCAATCCGGCCATGCCGATCCGCAGCCGCCTTCCGGACTGCGACGTCAAGCGCCTGCTGGCACTCGCCTGGTGGGACTGGCCGGTCGAGACGATCCGTGCGGCATCGGATGCGCTGATGATGGCGGATATCGACGTGCTGGAACGCTCAGGACCCGGCTAGTCTCCCGAGCGGTCATTCCGCCGAGCGCGAGAGCGTGTAGGTCCCGGACTGAATCCACTCCGCCTCGGCATCGGCGCGCATTTCGGCGATGATGGTGACTGTGTCATCAGTCATGGACTGCCAGCGCCAGCGTGTCAGGGCAGACGGGGTGAAATTGCGGAACCCGTCATAGAAATTGGCTTGCCAGGAACCAATCACGAGATCCGGGGCGTGGTGGAAACCTGCCCCCTCACCGCCGGTACGGGCGACGGCGTAGCTGTGCCGTTCGCCGGGCACGTCCGTGAGCGAAAACTGTACCCAGTGTTGCAGGATGGGTGACCAGCTCCAGATCAGCAGGGTCTCGTGACCGTCCATCGTCATCAGCCCGCCAACGGCGCAACCATCGAGCATTTTTTCCGCCTCCAGACGCCCCGTGGTGACGCGGCCATCGGCCAGGGTCCGGGTTACCGTCCAGTTGCCGGCCAGACCATCAAAGGCGCCGTGCGGCTCGGTCGTGCAAAGCAGGTCACCATTCTGGCCGGGCCAACCGGTTTCGCGGGTCAGCGGCCTCGCGTCCGGTGCGATCCGGTCGAGATCGATGATCGTCCAGGTCTGCCAGCTATTGCCGGCATCCGCCGTACTCGCACCCTCCCACCGGAAACTGCCATCATGGATGTCCGAGAAGGTATAGCGCCTCACAACCGGCGCATCCGGTGTCGAGCGCTGGGCATCGTGACTGTAGAGCTGGACACGATTGCGAAGGGCCGGTCCCATCAGCTGGTCGGTGAAGGCGAGGCCCTCAAATCCGGCGGTCGGCCAGTTCTGGACCATGATCCACTCACCGGTTTCACCGTCCCGATAGCGCACGGAAATTCCGCGTCCGGAGGCCACTTCTGGATCGATTTCCAGTGGTTCGCCGAATTCCACCAGCGCCTTGCCGTCCAGCATCGTGTAGACGTGCTGGCGCAAATGCGACCCCTCGGCGAGAAAGTCCAACCCGTCCGGATCGCGCGGCCGCCAATTGGTGGTCCATTCGCCCAGCCAGAAGTCAAACGCTCGCGCTTCAGGCGTCTCAAGCCCGTCTGCGAAGGTCTCGTCCGGTGCGTCCGTCCAGAGTGGCGCGCCTTGCAGCGCTGTCGCCAGGATCAATGCCGTGACTGCCATGTGTGGTCCCCGTGCCGTCGTGCCAGACAGATTGGACCGGCAGGCCTGGCCTGTCCTGCCCCGACTGTTCACAAACTGGTGAGGCGGTGCGTGGAGGGCACACACTGTCAAGAAACGGAAACTTTTTCCGTTTCTTGTTGCGACCGCGCCCTGTCTATGAAAATTTGCTAGTAGACTTGTTCGGCGTCAGCCGGACAGGAAATCAGGGGCGGCGCGATGCCGGGGAGAGCAAGATGAAGACTATCAGGTTTCTGGTCATTGGCGCATCGGCGCTGGTTCTGAGCGCCTGCGGGAACAGCGACACCTCACGCGATGTGTCGAGTGCCGATGCCGGCTATCAGGCCGTCCTGCTGGAACAACTGATTGACGCCCAGCCGGGTGACGTCATCGAAATTCCCGCCGGCATCTACAGCTTCGACCGCTCCTTGAGCCTAAATGTCGACGGCGTGACCATTCGTGGGGCCGGCATGGAGCAGACGATATTGAGCTTCCAGGACCAGATCGCCGGTGCGGAAGGCCTGATCGTCACCGCCAATGATTTCACGCTGGAAGACCTGGCGATCGAGGACACCATCGGGGACGGCCTGAAGGTCAATGGCGGCGAAAACATCGTCATCCGCGGCGTCCGCGTCGAATGGACGAACGGCTACGCAACCGAAAACGGCGCTTACGGCATCTATCCGGTCCAGACCACCAATGTGCTGGTCGAGAACACGGTCGCCATCGGTGCCTCGGATGCCGGCATCTATGTCGGCCAGTCGCGCAATGTGATCGTCCGCAACAGCCGGGCCGAATACAATGTTGCCGGTATCGAGATCGAGAACTGCATCGGCGCCGACGTCTACGGCAATATCGCCACCAACAACACTGGCGGCATCCTCGTCTTCAACATGCCGAACCTGCCGCAGCCGGGCTATCATACCCGCGTCTATGACAATGACATCTTCGCCAACAACACCGAGAATTTCGGTCATGCCGGCACCCCGGTTGCCAGTGTTCCGGCCGGGTCGGGCGTGGTCATCAACTCGAACGACCAGGTCGAGATCTTCAACAATCGGATCTCTGATAACAATACCGCCAACATCATCATCTCCAGCCTGCATTCGACCGGTTATTCCGACTACGCGGTGCAGTCCGATTTTGATCCCTATCCGGAATCGATCTGGATCCACGACAACACCTATTCCGGTGGCGGCACATCACCGGACGGACTTGACCTGACCGCGCTGAAGATCGCCCTGTTCGGTCTCAACGGTGCCTTGCCGGACGTGCTGTTCGACGGCTTCGTGGACGAGGCCAAGCTGGTTGACGGGGTCCTGCCGGACGCATTGCGGATCTGCGTCAGCGACCCGGTCGACGTGCTCAACGCCGATGGTCCCAATGGCTATGCCTCGCCGAGCGTCGACACCGACGCCTTCCGCTGCAGCCTCGACAGCCTTGGCGCCGTCGAACTTGCCTTCGCCGACTAAGCAGAGCTGGGGCCTGTCGTGAGCGTGTTTCGTGGACTGATCGTGATCGGCGCTGCCGCCATGGCCGCCTGTTCACCCGGCGCTCCGACAGCGCAATTCCATGCCGAGGGCAATCCCCGGCTGCTTTCGGAATGGGGCCAGCTCGGTATCGTGGCCGGTGATCTGCAGCTGGCCGATGGTGTCGTTCCCTACGATCTCAACACGCCGCTTTTCACCGACTACGCCCTGAAGCTCAGGACCATCTGGATGCCGGCAGGCGAGACCGCTGGCTATCGCGAGAACGACACGCTCGATTTCCCGGTCGGCACGGTGATCACCAAGACGTTCTACTACCCGCTCGCCGACTCACCCGGACAGGTCAGGCGCGGCGATGGTCACAGCCTGACCGACGCCGATGGCAGTCTGGACCTGTCCCGCGTGCAGCTGATCGAGACCCGTATCCTGGTGCACCGTGAGACGGGCTGGGTGGCCCTGCCCTATCGCTGGAACGCGGACCAGAGCGAAGCCGTCCTGCTGCGCTATGGTGACGTCGTCCCCCTGACCGTGGCCGAGCGCGACGGCGGTGCCACCACATTCAACTATGTCATGCCGGACGTGAACCAGTGCGCCAGCTGCCATGCGCCCGACTCAAATACCCGCGAAATCGCCCCGATCGGTCCGAAGCCGCGCCATCTAAACCGTGATTTCGACTACCCCTCGGGCACCGCCAACCAGCTCGAACACCTGACACAGATCGGCTACCTCACGGGCGCCCCCACACCGGACAACGCGCCGCGCAATGCCGACTGGGAAGATCTGGAGGCGTCACTTGAAGCGCGCGCCCGCGCCTACCTCGACGCCAATTGCTCGCACTGCCACAGCCCGGTTGGACCAGCCGACACGTCAGGGCTGAATCTCGAGCCGGATATCGCCCACGGACCGGCCCTGGGCATCTGCAAACTGCCGATCGCTGCCGGTGCGGGAACAGGTGACCGCCGCCACGACATCGTGCCCGGCCAACCCGACGCGTCTATCCTTCTGTTCCGCCTCGACAATGTGGAGCCCGACCAGATGATGCCGGAAGTCGGACGCTCGACCAATCATGTCGAGGGGATCGCGCTGATCCGCGCCTGGATCGAAAGCCTGCCGGGCGATTGCGACTGATCAGTCCAGATAGGGGGCGAGATAGCGCTGCAAGGCCATCAGCGTTTCATTGAAATAGGTCTCGGCCTGTTCCGGCCGGTCACGGGTGGCGAAGATCAGGACTTCGGCGGCACAATAAAACTCCACCGTCAGCCGGGCGACCACGTCGGGATCGCCGTCGTGAAAGCCGTCCATGCCCTTGTGCCAGCGATGCGACAGGACCCCGGCCAAACGGACATTCCAGCGCTCGCGGACGGCCCGCAATTCCGGGGTCGTGAGGGTCAGCTGGAAGACCGCGCCATAGGATGGATTGCCGGCGACCAGCTGGCGCAAACCATTCAGCATCCCGAAGACACTGATCCGCCAGTCCTGCTCTTCGGGGTCCTCCAGAATAGTCGAGATGATGGCCTCGGCCTCGAGCATGAACGCCTCGAGAATGGTGCAGTGAAGGGCGTAGATATTCGGAAAATAGCGATAGACCGAGCTCACCGGCACACCGGCCTGGGCTGCCACGCTGGATGTGGTGATCGCGTCGGCGCCGTCGTGCTCCAGCAGATATTTGGTCGCGGCCACGATCTTGTTGATTCGGTCCTGTGAACGCTTCTGCCGGGGGGCAGCGCGACGTTCCAGGTCAACATTCTCCGTCGGAGCTCGCTCGTTCACAGTCCGCCTCATGGAAATCATTCCGCAACTTCGCACACCGACGCGGTTAGGCAAGTGTGACCGACGCGCCGCCGCTTCGGGTTTGCCAAGCGGGCCAATGCAACGGTTCCAGCCGCACCACCCGCACACATCCCCTTCCCAGCCGCGCGAACCTCGCTAGATTGGGGCCATGCTGCATCACTTCTTCACCGAACTCCGCGCTGCCAAGATCCCTGTCACGACGCGGGAATACCTGACCTTGCTGGAAGCGCTCGACAAGGG
Source organism: Maricaulis sp. (assembly GCF_034670125.1). Lineage (GTDB taxonomy): Bacteria > Pseudomonadota > Alphaproteobacteria > Caulobacterales > Maricaulaceae > Maricaulis. The sequence goes on along the minus strand of NZ_JAXMOC010000007.1, from coordinate 46,739 downwards.
CGTGATCGAGCCGGAGATCGCGCATTTCTATTCGGTCAGCCGGGCTGCGCTGGTGAAGGACGAGAAGGATTTCGACAAGTTCGACATGGTGTTCGGCCATGTCTTCAAGGGCGTCGAAATGCTCAGCGCCATGTTCGAGGACAAGGAAATCCCTGACGAATGGCTGCAGGCGATGATGAAGCGCATGCTGACCGAGGAGGAAATGGCCGAGCTCAAGGCCCTGCCCTTTGACGAGCTGATGGAGACACTGAAGAAGCGCCTCGAGGAGCAGGAAAAGCGCCATGAGGGCGGATCCAAGTGGATCGGCACCGGCGGCACCTCGCCCTTCGGTCATTCCGGCTACAACCCGTCCGGCGTGCGCATTGGCGGCGAAAGCCAGAACAAGCGCGCCGCCAAGGTCTGGGAGCAACGTCGCTACAAGGACCTTGATGGCGAACGCGAGCTCGGCACGCGCAATCTTAAAGTCGCCCTGCGCCGCCTGCGCAAATTCGCCCGCGACGGCGCCCGCGAGGAACTGGATCTGGGCGAAACCATCGACGCCACCGCCAAGCAGGGCTGGCTCGATGTGGTCATGCGCCCGGAGCGGCGCAACGCGATCAAGGTGCTGGCCCTGTTTGATGTCGGCGGCTCGATGGACCCGCACATCCGCCTGTGCGAGGAGCTGTTCTCGGCGGCCCGTTCGACCTTCAAGAATCTGGAATATTTCTACTTCCACAACTGCCCCTATGAGGGGGTGTGGCGGTCAAACCTGCGGCGCCGGACCGAGACCGTGCCGACCCTGGACGTGATGCACAAATACCCGGCCGACTGGAAGGTCATCCTGGTCGGTGATGCCGCCATGGCGCCCTACGAGATCACCCATGATGGCGGTTCCGTTGAGCACTGGAATGAAGAGGCCGGCGCGGTCTGGCTGCAACGCATCGCCGACACCTGGCCGCACCTGATCTGGATCAATCCGACGCCGGAAAAATGGTGGGAGCATTCCTACTCCACCCGCCTCGTCCAGGACATAATCGGCGCCGACCGCATGTTCCCGCTGACCCTGGAAGGGGTCGACGCGGCGATGAAGGAACTGGCCCGCTAAGTCGTGGTCCGTTGAAAAAGGACGCTCAAGGATGCCCGTGCCCCGCTCGATCACTGTGACAGCCTTCACCGCCAGCCTCGTGATTCTTGCGTCCTGCTCGGATACCCCGGACGCCGAAGCGTCGGGGCTGTGGTCAGCCAATCCCGACCGGATCGGGCCCGTCAGCGCCGCAACGCCCTTCAGCCAGGACGCGCTCGGTGCGGCACTGGGTGGTTTCACGGTGACCCCGGGCCAGGCGTCAGCCGAAGGCGAGACCTATCTGGTCTATGAGGCCCGCCGGGCGGCCGCCGGACCAGCCGAGGTGATCATCGACGGTGATGGCGATCAATTGCTTGCGGTTACAATCCGAGTGCCGGGACTGCTCCGGTCGGCACCGGATGTCGGCATGTCGGCCGGTGCGGGTGAGCTTGACCCCGGCAATTGTTTTCCCGGCGTGGAGGAGCGGTCCGGCGATATAGTTTGCCTTGATCCGCGACCGACCGGTCTGACTTACTGGATCCGCGTCGAGCACGGCGGACCCGACGGCGAGATGCCACCGATGGAAACTCTCATGGCTGGAACCGTCTACGAGATCCAATGGGTACCGGTACCGGCTTGATCGGCCGTAAGCGATCGGTCACGTCAGGCTGACCTGTTGGCCCGCCCGTCATCCGGGTCCAGATCCAACTCGTTCTCGACCCGTGCCACCCAGGACCGGACGCCGAGGAATTCGTCGAGATCAAACCCGCCCTCATCGGCGACGCGGGTGTAGGCCACGAGCGCGATGTCGGCCAGCGACAGCCGCTCGCCCACGATGAAGTCGCGTGACAGGAGGCGCATCTCCATAACGCCCAATGCCCGCCGTCCCTTGGCCATCAGCTGCGGGTCGATAGCGTCGTCCGGCATGTTCTGGAAGGCCCGCTGGAAGCGCCGCACGGCGATGTAGGGCTCGTGACTGTATTGTTCCCAGAACATCCATTCGAGCATCTTGGCCTGGTCGAACGGGTCGGCTGGGACCAGTTCGGAACCATTCGCCAGGTGGAAAATGATGGCGTTGGACTGGGCCAGGATGCGACCGTCCTCGCGTTCAAGGCACGGCACCTGTCCGGCCGGATTGATGGCCAGGAAATCCTCGGTCCGGGTCTCGCCCTTCACGACGTCCACGTCATGCCAGTCATAGGCAATGCCCAGCCGGTCGGCCGTCCACTTCACTTTCAGGCAATTGCCGCTGCGGCGATCACCATAGATGCGTACCGGTTGGGACATGTCGCGACTCCTGTGCGTCCTGCCGCAGCATAGCGCGACTGCAGGCAAGATCGAGGGGCGTTTGCGGCGTGCCTGCAGCGCCATCAGCGGATCAGGTGCCTGCGCCGCCCGGACTGTGACAGTCCGCCGCTTGGGCGTCTGTGCGAGCCCGCCTATAAGAAGGCAAACGAGCACAGGTTCCATTGCCCATGACCACGACAACCCGCCCCGGCGTCACCCGGCCAGAAGACTGCCAGACCATGCAGGAGGTCCGCGCCGGCGTTGACGCGCTCGACCGCGAGCTCGTTGCCTTGGTGGCCAAACGGGCCCGCTACATGGAAGCGGCGGCCCGGATCAAGCCCAGCCGCGACGTGGTCCGCGACGAATGGCGGATCAATGACGTCATCTCGAAGGTGAGCGCGGAGGCCAAATCGCGCGGCCTCGCGGTGGAGATTGCCGAACCGGTCTGGCGCGAACTGGTCGAACGCTCGATTGCCTATGAGTTCAGCGTCTGGGACGCCACGCGGACCGACTGATCAGTCAGCGTCGGCGAAAGCCAGCTCGGTCTCCCGAAACGCCTGGGCAACCGCCAGCCGGGCTCCGGCCCAGGCGGCCTGTGGCTGGATTTCCGCCTCGTCACACACATTCGCCAGGGCGAACGCGCCGACACCGCGGGCAGCGCCCTTCAGCGTATGGCAGGCGGCACGCCAGCTGGCCGGGTCCGATGGACGGTCCATGATCGCGAGACAGCGCCGCGCCTGATCACACATCAGCGTCAAAAGCTCATCGCGCAAGGCCGGATCACCCGCCGTGTACCGGGCCAGGTGGGCCGTATCGAAGAGCGGTGCGTCGGTCGGTTTCATGGCGACAATCATGCAACTGTCCTAGCGCCCGCGCCTTAACAGCGCCCTTAAAACGCCGCCCGGCCAAGGGCGATCACTCATCTTGGTGAATAAGGTGTTCACATTCGCGTCAGGCGCGAAATGTCAGATTTCCCGTGCAAAATCGGGAGGATCACATGTTCAGATCTGTCAAAACCATCGTCTGTGGCCTTGCCCTGGCGATCGGCGCCGGTGGCCTTGCCGCCGCGACGTCAACACCCTCACCTGCACCCGCACCGGCACAGGAAAAGGTTGCCGAGGCCGGCGAGAAGCGGCTGCAAAGGCGCCATCATCGCCAGCGCGACCACTATCGGGACCGTCGGGGTTCCAACCGCGGCTATAGTGACCGTCGTGGCGGGCGCCGTGATTATGGTGACCGTCGTCGGGGCCGCCACGACTATCGCGATTACCGCCGCCACCAGTCGCGTTGCTGGAGCGAAAGCCAACGCTCCCGTTTTCGCGGGCGTCCAGCCATAGTCAGCGTCCGTGTCTGCCGGGATCGCCATGGCCGGAACTATACCGTGCGGGGTTCGGCACGGCTGGTCCGCTATCTGCGCGCGCCTCGCCGTCACTGGTAGCCCAGGACCTGGAATACGCTTGAAGGCCCGCCCTCGGCACGATAATTTCGCGCCGAGGGAGGCCCGTTATGCCACACGATACAAACCGCTTTCACCTGACCGCTGCCGGCGCCATTTGCGCCTTGCTCGCCGCCTGCTCGGCGCCTGAAACCGTCCCCGGCGACGATGGGGCCGATGGCACAGTGCCGACACCGGCCTCAAGCGAAGCCTCCCGCCCCGCCGATGGCGTCACCGCGCCCGCCGGGAGCCGCGAACTCAATGCCGTCGACATCCAGGAATGGGACGTGCCATGGGAAGGTCGTCCGCGCGACCCCGACACGCTGAACGGTGAAACGGTCTGGTTCGTCGGCCAGGCCAACTCCTATATCGGCCGCCTCGACGTTGCGACCGGTGAGATGACCCGCACCGACCTGCGCGAGGGTGCAGGTCCGCACAATCTGATCGTCCATCCCGACGGACGGATCTGGTATGCCGGCAATCGGGATGCCCACATCGGCATTTACGACCCGGCCAGCGAGACATTCGACTATGTGGAAACGCCGCCGGACACCGTTGCCGACCCGCACACCCAGATTTTCGACGGCAACGGGAATATCTGGTTCACCAGCCAGCGCAGCAATTCGGTCAGCCGTCTCAACATGGAGACGCGTGAGCTGGCCACGGTCATGGTGCCCACCCCGGGTGCCCGCGCCTACGGCATCAAGCAAGCCCCGGACGGCACGGTCTGGGTGGCCCTGTTCGGCACCCACAAGCTCGCCTCCGTGGACCCGGAGACAATGGTGCTCACCGAGCATGACCTGCCCCGGGACACCGCGCGCCCGCGGCGCCTCGGTATCACGTCGGACGGTCGCATCTGGTATGGCGATTTTGCCGATGGCTATCTCGGCGTGCTCGATCCGTCCGACGGGTCGATCACCGAATGGGCCATGCCGTCGGGCGCCAATGCCCGGCCCTACGCCCTCGCCGTCGATGGCCGGGACCGGGTCTGGTTCGTGGAAACGGGTGTCGATCCGAACTGGTTTGTCGGCTTTGACCCGGCTGCCGAGGCGTTCGTCTCCATCACCGGCATCCCGTCTGGCGGCGGTGTTGTCCGTCACATGAGCTACCTGCCGGCAACCGGCGAAATCTGGTTCGGCAGCGACATGGGAACCATCGGCCGCGCCCAGGTCGAATAACCGGCGATTAGCGGAACCGGAGCACCGGTTCCGCCCGCCATCCTGGCACCGTTCACCGGCCACGCGTCCACGCATGGCAGGCATGTGCAATCGGGCAAAGGAATGGCTTGCTTTTGCGCCGCGTCGGCGTATTTTCCGCCGCTTCCCAACCGGCGCGCCTATAGCTCAGTTGGTAGAGCAGCTGACTCTTAATCAGCGGGTCCGAGGTTCGAGCCCTCGTGGGCGCACCAATTTTTTCAATAAGTTATGCTGGTTGCCGAGCTGCGCGAATGCGCGATTGATACCACTGCGCTACCAAGAAACATCAATCCGCCAACCACTTGCCCGTTTGCTTGTTCGTTGCTCGATGAACTGTCGCACGTTACGTTGTGGCTTGAGCGTTTGCACCGGAGCGACCTTCGGCAAAATCTTGGGCATTCATCGCGTTGGCAGTGGCGGCGTTGGCCAACACTCCCAGTCCTGCCGAGGCGCAAGACCTCGAATGTGTCGTTGAGCGGAAGTTCAATCCCCCCTATTTCTGGAGGCCTCATTTGTCAGAATGGCTAAAAACACACTCGCCAGTTTGGCTATCCTTAGCTCTGATAGCTCTAGCATTTGCTATCGCCATGCTCGCGATGACCCAACGATACCAAATCAGCACCGCGCCTGGCCCCCAAGCCATTGTGCACATTACGCGAGTAGATCGCCTAACCGGCGAGGTGGAGCAGTGCCTGAGATTTCCTAATGGGGCCCGGTTGGGCGCACAGGAGCGCGAAATCGAGCGATTGCAGCCAGAATGGTGTAGGGAGCGGTTCACTTAGCCGCCCATTACGCGGCACAGACCTACTGGCGTTGAACAAGCTAGCATTGCGGACCGCCCTCGTTCACCGTCACGTGCTCTACGGTGGGCGTTTGTGTTGTCCGTCACACCGCAGCCGACATCGTGAAGCATCGCGTGCGGGCCGGTTCAAGGTAGCGCGGAGACCACCAGAAACCGGAGCCGCCCGCCTGGCGAGGCCAGCGCAAAACTCCCCAAAACACGTCATAGAAACGCTCGACATCTCCCGCTAGGGTTTCAACCAAAGGGGGATGATATGGCTGAAAGCACCTCATCTGAGAGTTCGAACGCGCCTGAATCGCGCCAACCATCCGGAGCATTCTTCAACTGGATGATGGCCATCTTTTCCGCGCCATTCGCGGCAGCGTCAATCTATGCAGTGTTCCGGGATTGGATTCCGCTCGGCATCGGACCTATCTCTATGGAGTTTGTGGAATTCTATGAAACGATAATCGTGCCGTTCTTCGCGTTCGTTCCAGAATGGATTGTCGGGCTGTGGGGATGGGAGCTGCCGAAGTGGTATCAAGCCGTTCTTCCCGTTTCCATTGTGATTACGGCGGCATGGGTGCGAGGCTCGTTGTCTGCGGGGCTCTCTCCGGTCGCAGCGTTTTTCTATTCTGATGAACCGGGGCCTCGCTTTCCGATACAAGCCATCTTATGCGCCGTTGTTGCCCTCAGTTGTTTCCCAGCACTGACCCTCGCCGCGATGGTCGGTTTCATAATAATGCTATTCGCGCTGCTAGTTCCTTTTTTGCCCATCGTTTTTGGTCTCATTCTTCCCGCGAACCTCGTTGTTCTGTTGGTAGCCAAGATTACCACCGGACGTTGGTTGGGCTATCACGTGCCGAGAGCGTTTCGAGTGGACGCTAGAGGGTTTGCGGTACTGTTCTATCTGTTGAATATATTTCTCGCGGGCACCGCGATTTGTTTGGCATTTGTCGAGAATTGGTTTTTCACGGGAGGCGTAGGATGACCGACACCACCCAGACACCACGCAGGTCTTGGAACCCGTTCGGGTCCGTCTTCACCATCCTCGGAATCCTCATGGGAACCGCATCTCTCATCTCGCTCATACAGAGATGGAACGGCGTCGAGATTGTCTCAGAAATCGCGCGTGATGCGCTGTCTCTTTATCGACAGATGATGGAGCAATTCAAATTCGCTCTATTCGACTGGTGGACGCCGGTGGAGTTGCCACTTGGGTGGGTGTTTGAGATGCCCGTGTGGGGTATGGACCTGCTGGCTCTTTGGGGGCTCGCCGCAGCTTCCGACCTTAGACGCACAGCTCGCGGCTTGGAACGTAGCCGACAACATCATCACAAGCACGGTGAGAAGTGGCCAGTCACCTCTACGGGAAGTCAGATATTCTTCGGTCTCTGGGAGATCAAAACGAAACGCAACGGCCGGATTCTGCCGTTCGGCTTCGCACTGTCTGTCATCTACAATCTTCCACTCGCGCCGGTGAACTACCTGATGCGGTTGGTCCGGCTAGTTAGTTGGCCGCCCAAGGTTGCGGGAGCCAACAAAAGAGCGCGTGAACTGGGGTTCAGCGGCTTTTTCTTTGGAGGCGCAAGACCCTCGCACGATACGTGAACACCCGCTGATTGAGTTGCTGTATGGACTCTCAGTGCCGGTAGCGGCTGCGGCATTCTTCCTCTGGAAAGCCATCCAGATCACGCCGTAGCGTTTGACATCACAGAATATGATTTCTCGTAGCCGGTCGGGATGTGACGCTAGCCAAAACCGATAGCAGCTACTCGCCGCGGGAGGCTGCACCGCCAACACTCCCCACAACCGCCTGCCCACCCTCATTCACCGTCACATGCTCCACGGTCACCTTTTGCTGGCCCTTGCCATGATGCTTGTTCAGGGCGTCTAGCTGCTGGGTGTAGATCCGGGTGAAGCGTTCGGTACTGCCAGAGCGCCGCGCTGACACGGATCAATTTGCGTGTGCGTCAATGCCGTCCGGCCCGATTGACCAACTGACCGGCCGCGTGACAAGTCAAACCCTTGCCGCCGCTCCGGCGATCACGGGGAGATGTTTCGTCCATGGCCAGATTTCACCCCTTGTTCGCCATCCTGGCCGCACTCTTCACACTTGCCGCCTGTACCCATGCGCCGGCACGTCTTCCGATCATGGAGACGTCGGCAGCCGACGGGCGTAGCGAGGCGATCCTGATTGCGACCACGCGGGCGCCCAGTCCGGACCCGGTTCTGCGTCTTGGCAATTTGCGCGGCGATCTGTCCTTCGCCCGGGCCGATGTGTGGGTGCCCTCGAACCGGCTTGCCGGCGAGATCAACCATCCGTCCCGTCGACCAGACCCGTCCCGTGAATTCGGCCTGATCGGGTATCAGGCCGGGATGACCGCTGCGGACTGGTCGAGCGAGCTCGACCGCCAGCTGTCGGCCCTGCCCTTGGCGGAACGGCAGGTGCTGGTATTCGTGCATGGCTTCAACACGCCGTTCTCGGACGGGCTTTACCTGAATGCCCAGATTCTCAATGACTTCGGCGTCGGCACGGTCGCCGTCCACTATGCCTGGCCGTCGGCTGGGCGCGTGACAGCCTATCTTCAGGACAGGGACAGCGCCCTGTTTGCCCGGGACGGGCTGGCAGACCTGCTGGTGGCCGTCGCCGAGAGTCCGTCCCTGTCGGTCACTCTGCTCGCCCACTCAATGGGGGCACAGGTAACCATGGAGGCCTTGCGACAACTGAGTCTTGAGGGGCGGAGCGATGTCCTGGCGAAGATCGACCCAGTCATTCTCGCCATGCCGGACATCGATCATGACGTGTTTTTCAACCAGCTGGCCTCGATCGAACCGCCGCCGGCGAACATGACGGTGCTGGTGTCCGGTCGTGACCACGCGCTTCGGGTCTCCGATACGCTCAGTGGTGGCGGCGAGGCCCGGCTTGGCATCGGGGCCCAGCAGGAGACCCTGATCGCTCACGGAATCGCCGTGCTGGACCTGACCGGGCTGCGAGACGGCACAATGATCGGGCACACTGATTTCGCGGCTTCCAGGACCCTGATGCAACTTGCCGCCAGTGGCGCCCTGGACCACGCCTTCAATCCCGACGCCAGCACGTCCGGAAACCGGCTCGCCGGCCCGCTGGCCGCCCTCGCCGCCCAGATCATCCGGCTGCCGGCGCGGGCGTTTGGCGAGAACTGACGGGGCGGCCCGCCCCCCAAAAAAGAAAGCGCCCGGACCGAGGGGGGAGAGGGTCCGGGCGCTTGTGTTGCAAGGCGACATCTGGGGGGAGAGATCAGCCTGCCTCGCGAACCTCGGTCAGGAATGTTTCGACGGTGGAATTCAGTTTCTCGGCACGTTCCGACACGGTCCGCACGGCCCGCAACACATCCTGCGATGCGTCGCCGGTCTGACGGGCCGAGCGGGACACCACATCGACATTGTCCGAAACGGCCCGGGCGCTGGTGGCGGCATGCGAGACCGAGCTCGAGATCTCGCGGGTCGAGGCGCTCTGCTCTTCCGCCGCTGCGGCAATTGCCGATGCCGACCGTGAGATCTCGCCGACCGCGCGGGTCACGTCCTCGATTGAGGCCGAGGACGACGCCGCCGCTTCCTGGATGGCCTGGATCTGGTCGCGGATATCGTCTGTCGCCTTGGCGGTCTGGGCAGCCAGCGACTTGACCTCCGAAGCGACGACCGCAAAGCCCTTGCCGGCTTCACCGGCGCGGGCCGCCTCGATAGTCGCATTCAGGGCCAGCAGGTTGGTCTGCTCGGAAATGTCGTTGATCAGCTGGACCACATTGCCGATTTCCTGGGCTGCAGCGCCAAGATTGTCGACAACCGCACGGACCGACTTCGCCCGTTCATCGGCCTGGCTGGCCATGTCCGAGGAACCCTGGATCTGCTGCGTGACTTCGGCGATGGACGCGGTGAGCTCTTCCGAGGCCGCCGCGACGGATTCCACATTGGCCGACGCTTGCGCGGCGGACGTTGCCATCTGGCCGGACTGCTCGGACCCTTCGGTCGCCGCATGGGACAATTGTTCGGCGATCGCCGACATCGAGGAACAGGCCTCGTTCACTTCGCCCAGCATCGCCATGACCTCGGCGTCAAAGGTCTGGGCAAGGTCATTGAGCTTGGCGGCGCGGCGCTCATTGGCTTCGGCCTGGGCGCGCTGCTCCTTCTCGAGCTCCTCGGCCTGCAGGCCCTTCTCGCGGAAACGGCGCAGGCTCTCGACCACGGCGCCCAATTCGTCAGAGCGCTCCAGCGCCCCGATATCGAGGGAATAGTCTCCATCGGCCAGGGTTTCCGTCGCCGCAGCGATCTTGCGGACCGAGTTGGAAATCTGGCGACCGAAGAGGACAGCAAGGGCAATCAGGGCAACACCGACACCGACCGTCAGGCCAATGAAGAGGATGATGGAGTTGCGGGCGGCGGCCTGGGTGTCGGCGGCGTCCATGCGGGCCAGCGAGGCACCTTCCATGGCCAGGCCGTCGAGGTCGGCGCTGATTTCGGCGAACACCGCATCAAACGGCTGCAGGAAGGCGACCGAGCTGGCAAAGTCGAGTTCCAGCATCTGACCGACAAAGTCGAGCGCGTCCTTGTAGAGCGCCAATTGCTCAACCAGGCTGTCGAACGTATCGGTGGCGGTCGCAATGTCCGCTCCGGAGCTCTGCAGTTGGACGATGCGGGCAGACAGGCCGTCAACGCGGGAGCTGACCGCATCAAACTCGGCCATCACATCGATCGGATTGCCGGCAGCCTGGGAGGTCACCACGGCTAGAACCTGGCTGTTGATGGTCTGCAGCTCGGATTTCAGGTCGGTGAGTTCGAGGGCAACATTCATCTCCCGCATCGCACGTTGCTGGCTGTCAGAGCCGTTCTGCAGGGACCAGGCCCCCAGACCAGCGACAGCAATCAATGCGATGATCGCCGCGACAGGCGCGACCGCAAAGGATTGCGCAATCGTCAGCTTGAAGATGGATTTTAGCTTGCCCATGGTCGTCTCCCGGATGACATCACCGATTGGCGGTTTTGCCGTTACTCGAACATTTCGCCCGAATCGCTGAAGTCAGGGTTAACGCCCGGCCGCCAGGTGCGGCGGCCGGGAGTCATTATTGATTAGAAGTCGGCGGTCAGGCCGAACCAGTAGCGCGCGGCGACACCGGGACCCGATGTAACCTGCTCGCCATCACCGAAATTGGCATTCTGGGCGGTGAAGTTGAGATCGACCCGATCATTCACTTCACGGTTCACCCGTACCGACAGGGCCGTATAGGCATCGACATCGACCAGGGTCGGAAGGCCGAAGGCGAACTCACGCGGCTGCGTCGAGGAGGCCACATGGTTGGCGTAGGCATCGACTGTCCAGCCATCGCCGCTCCACCCGAGATTGGCGTTGAGCCGCATGTCCGGCGTGCCGCTCTCGAACGCGACGGGATGGGTAAATCCGGCCTGGTTGACGGTGAGACTGTCTTCGATGTCATAGACCGAGGCGTTCGTGCCCCAGCGCCAGGGACCATGTTCGCCGGTCAGGGAGATTTCCGCGCCCAGCATCGAGCTGTCGCCCTGGTTGGAGAAGCGGAAGGCAAAGGTCGGGATAGGCGTGGTCGTCAGGTCCACGAAATCCGGCGCGGCCCCGAAGAAGCCCTTGAGGCTCTCGGTTTCAACCTGGAACACCGCCGCTCGCAGCTGAACATTCGAGGTCAGCTGGCGGTCATAGGCCAACTCGTAGGAGGTGATCAGGGTCGGCTGGATGGTCGGATCGCCGACAAAGGCAGCCGGCAGCGGACCAAACGGCGTGGCGATCGGCGAGGTCAGTGTGAAGCCGAACTCGGTCAGCGACGGCGCCTGGATGCCGCGGCCTGTGGTCAGCCGCAAGGTTGATCGCTGATCGACCTTCCAGGACAGAGCCGCATTATAGCTGAATTCGTCGACCGACTGGTCGTAGTCCGCCTGGCTGTAGCCGAAGAAGGGCGACGGCGCGCTCGAGCGCTCGAGGTCGAGCATGTCGTAGCGACCGGCCAGCGTGAGCGTCCAGTCGGAATTCAGGTTGCGCGACCACATGCCCGACACCGACGTCACGGTATAGCTGACATCACCATTGCCAGCATCCGGGGTCGAAGTCATCTCGTTCTCGCGCCATTCGGCGCCAATCCGGAAGGTGTTGTTGGTACCGACCTTGAAGATGTCCTGCAGCTGCACAACCGTGACCGAATTGTCGTAGGGGACAGAGACGGTCTGGGCCGGCGTCGTTGTGTAGTCAGCGGTCAGCTCATTGCGATAGGCGCGCGCGGTGATGATGCCGTAATCCGTGTCCGACGACACTTCACCCTTGATCGACGAGGACGTCGTGTCGGCACCGCCGGTGAAATAGAGCGGGAAGACTTCCGGCTGGATGACGTGGGCATAGGTGGCCTCGATCGAATAGTCGACCGAGCCGACCCGGCCACTCAATTCGGCGGCGCCGGTCAAGCGATCAAAGTCGACCGTTGGAATATAGGCCTCGGATGTGGTCGCACCGGGAAGGTTTCCGAACGGCCCGACATCAAACTGGTCGGCGCGGCTTCCGCCAATGCTCAGGCGAAGGGCGGCAGCGTCAGAAAACTGGTAGCCGGCCACTGCACTCATCTCGGCATAGCCACCGTCACCAATTGACATGGTGGCCGTTTGATATTCTCCGAAACGGGCATTGCGGGTCACGATATTGACCACGCCGGACACCGCGTTGAAACCGTAGAGGGCCGATTGCGGGCCCTTGACCACTTCGATCTGCTGGATTTCAGAGAGCTGGACCGGAATGGCCGACCAGTTGGTATAGCCATAGTGATCGAGATAGACTTGGCGACCATTCACCAGCACCAGCAGACGGGGCGCCATCGGCTGGTTGTAACCACGGACAGAGGCTTCGCCCTGGCCGAAAGTGTAACGGTCACTGTCGACACCGGCGAAGTGACGCAGGATGCCGGGAATATCGCGTTCCGGGAAACGTTCGATATCGGCTTGGGTGATAATGATCATTGTCGCAGGCACATCCGACGACCGTTGCGGTGCGCCCGTGGCGCCCGCCGTAACCGGCTCGCCGAACAAATCGCCCATGGCAGCATAGTCAAGCGACTGGGCAGCAGCCGCGGCGGAGAAACCGACGCTCAGCGCAAGCACGGAGATCGATGTCGTGAGGAATTGGGTCTTCATGGCAGTTACTCTTTCAAATCTCGAATTGCGCTTAGATTTCTTCGATCATCATGGCGAAGGCGGCGGCGAAGGAGACCGACGAGCTGTCAGCGGCACCACGATTGACAACAATCCGGACTGACGGCGTGCTCTGCACACCCATCACGCATTGTGCGCTCTCCACACAGCTCATCTCGGTCGAGACCGTCATGACACCGGCCGAGCTCGCGGCGGAATACACCGCGGCATCGCCCGCTGCACCGCCGATCAAGACGGCGGCATCGGCGCCGCCGATGGCACCCGCGTCGGCCATCGGTACGAGGCGCGCATTCAGCGTGACGCGGCCGGCCGAGAGGCCGCCGGCCATGGCCGAAGCCAGGGCCTGGGCCTCGGCTTCGCTGCCCGGGTCATAGACAATGGCGACGGTACGATCCGATCCGGAGGCGCCCTCGACGAAACCGAGCGCGCGACCGATCACTTCCAGATCGCGCTGCGTTGTCTCGGCCATCGCCGGTGTTGAGACAAGAAGGCCAGCCAGAGCCGGCAGAATGAATTTACGCATTGGGGACACCCCGTCCTGTTCCACATTTCACCGCAGTGCGGCGTATGGGGTGGAACTAGGCGAGGGATATTAACCATGCATTTCGTCCGGGTAATTGGATATTACAAGGCTCACAAAGCCTTGTCGGCACGCTGACAACCTTGAGTGCGTCGCATTGTGCAGCGCACCGAGGCCGACGGCGTCGTCATCGGTAAGCAGGGCGAGGCTCGACACCGCGTCGCGGGTTGCCACACAATTTGCGATCGCCGCCGCTATTCGGCCCTCTTCCTCTGACTGAATGTTGTCATGCAGACGGCTGGGAAACGCAGATCAACCTCATTGACGACCGGGATCCTGCTTGTAGCCAGCGTCCTTTTCGTCCCCGGATTAACCCTGTCGGCGCTTGAAACACGGCATTTGGGACTGTGGGGTGACGAGCATTCCATCCTCGGGCTCGCCCTCACCCTCGCCGCCGAGGGAGACTGGCTGCTGGCCGCCACGGTGTCGCTGTTCTCGATCGGCTTTCCGCTGACCAAGCTGGTCTGGATGTGGCGGCTGCAGGTCTTTTCGGATGGAAGAGCGGGCGAGACAGAATCAGCCCGGCGCGGCAGTTCCCTGAAATGGCTCGAACGCCTGGGCAAATGGTCCATGGCCGACGTGCTGGTCATCGCGCTGATCGTTTTCAGCCTGCGCGGCAATCTCCTGCTCGAAGCCCGGCCGCTGTTCGGAGCGGGCTGTTTTGCGCTTTCCACACTGATCGCCATGTGGGCGGCCGGGCGGATCGTCTCCGAACAGGGAGGCTAGTCCGGTGCGGTGCCAAGAAGTTCCTCGGCCCGGCCGCGGACAGTTTCGAGCAATCTCACCAGGCTTGCCACTTCCGCTGCGTCCAAGCCGTCGAGGACGTCAGCCTCCGCTCCGAGCGCCACCGGCGTGATGTCCCTGTACAGCGTCCGGCCCGTGTCGGTCAGGCGCAGGTCACGCGATCTGCGGTCGGCCGCCCGTTCAGCCCGAACCACCAGTCCACGGCCGACCAGCGCCTTGACCGCGCGGCTGACAGAGACCTTGTCCATGGCCGCGATGTCGGACAGGGCCTGGGCCGTCATTGGCTCCTTTTCGCCAAGCAGGGCGATAACCCGCCATTCCCACACCGTCAGGCCAAAGCGGGCCTGATAGGCGTGTGCAACAACGCGGCTGACCTGGTTCGACGTCACGGCCAGCCGATAGGGCAGATAGTCGTGCAGGCTCAGGGCGGGCGGGGTCTCTGTCGGCTCGGTCATGCCTCACAGGTGCCGGATGCCGGCTGCAGCTGCAAGACGTTTGTTGGCTCGACGAAGCGCCGCGCGCTCGGCTATCGATAGGGAATGAGCGATATCATCCCCTGCCCCGCCCCGCCGCGTCTCGCCCTCGATGGCGACAGCCGCACTTTTCCGGTCAGCCGGATATTCTGCATTGGCCGCAACTATGCCGACCATGCCAAGGAAATGGGGGAGGCCGCCGAAGCGATTTTCTTCACCAAGCCGGCGACCGCGATCACCTGCGCGGCGGCGATCCCCTATCCGGCCGGGACCGAGGACCTGCACCATGAGGTCGAGCTGGTCCTGGCCTTGGGCGAAGGGGGAGCCATCATTGCATCGGGCACGGGTGTCGACCTGACAAAGCGCGACCTGCAGGCCCGCCTCAAGGCCAAGTCGGCGCCGTGGGAGATTGCCAAGGGTTTCGACAACTCCGCCCCGATGGGCGCTCTGCGCCCCGGACCGCCGCCGGCGGCCGGCCCGATCAGCCTCGCCGTCAATGGCGACACACGGCAGTTGGGGGATCTCGGGCAGATGATCCTGCCGCCGCAGGACCTGCTGGCCCGCCTGGGCCGGTATTTTGCGCTCCGGGCCGGCGACCTGGTGTTCACCGGAACGCCGTCCGGCGTCGGCGCTCTCAATCCCGGGGACAGTGTTGCCGCGCGGATCGAGGGTCTGCCGCCATTGGACTTCACCCTGACCGAAAGGCTCTGAGCGATGACCACAACACTCTACGGCTATTGGCGCTCAAGCGCGGCCTACCGCCTTCGGATCGCGCTCAATCTGAAGGGCGTGCCTTATGAGCAGGTTGCCGTGAACCTGAAAACCGGCGAACAGTCCGGAGCTGACTGGCTGGCGATCCAGCCACAGGGCCTGGTGCCGGTGCTGGAGCATGATGGCGACCGCCTGCTGCAATCGCCGGCCATCCTGGAATGGATCGACGAGACCTGGCCTGAACCCGCCTTCCTGCCGCGGGACCCGGTCGAGCGGTGCCGCACGCGCGGGTGGGCCTCGATCATTGGCTGCGACATCCACCCGCTGCAAAACCTGCGCGTCCTGAAAACCGTCGCCGGTGACCTCGGACAGGGCCCCGACGGCATGAAGGCCTGGGCCCAGCGCTGGATGCGCAGTGGCCTCGACGCCCTGGAGACGCTGGTCAGGGCCGCGCCGCGGACCGGCCACTATCTGGGAGGACAGACACCCGGCCTCGCCGACATCTATCTTGTTCCGCAACTCTACAATGCCCGGCGCTGGGGTCTGGATGTCGCGGCCTGGCCGGTACTGGAGGCTGCCGATGCGGCCTGCCAAGCGCTGCCGGCCTTTCAGGATGCGCTCCCGGAGAACCAGCCAGACGCGGATAGCTAGTTCGAACACTTTCGCTGGACCGCGTTCACGGCTGCGGCCTGGGCACATCGGCCTGCGCTCCCGGCAGAGGCGGTGCGTGCTAACGACTGACGGGACGGGATGACGGGCGGTCAGTTTCGGCGCAAGCGCGCAAAGTGCCGGTTGGACAGGCCCTCCAAAAGCCACTCGACCGGCCCTACCCTTAGCCATCTGTCAATGGCCCATACCGCTCCCGCCTGTACGATCGCCAGCACAAGGCCCAGCCCGAACAGGCTTGCCGGACCCATTTGCCCGTAGAGGGCGATCCCGGAGACACCCGAAAAAACGAGCGTCAGCAAGACGATCTGTCCGACATGAAGGGTCAGCCAGACATGACCGGCCCGGATCAGGAATAGTTGGACGTGTTCAGCAACCCGGTAGCGAACCGCCAGCACTCCCAGCATGGCATAGCCACTGGCGGCCAATGCCGCTCCGGTCGCATGGGCAGCAATACCGCCCCAGGCCTGCGAGGGCGCAAATCCGGCACTCATGGCGTTCAACGCGCTCCAGCCATTGAGCGGCAGGCCGATGCCCAGCGCCGTCGCTGCGCCGAGCACCAGCGGCATGACCGGCCAGTTGCCGCTCCAGAAGCGACGCTCGACCAATTCCATTCCCAGCAGGACAAGGCCCAGCACACCGCCACCGAGAAAGAACACTTCGACGAGATGGAACTGCAATGCCGTGGCCATGTTCTCGGGCAGCCGGGCCCAGAAGCCGGACTGATGCGCCGCTTCAATGTCGGCAATGCGGGTCGCGTCGAGGCCGAGCAGATCGGCCAGGCCCATCGTGTCCGGCAACAGCGCCGTAATGCCGGCACCGGTCAGCAGGATCAGGAATGTCCCGCCGATGAGCCCGCTCAGCGTCATCCAGCGGGTCGCGGTCGGCAAAGCCTGCATCGGCACCGCAATCATTCCCGCCAGCGCCAGGACGGTCAGCAATTCGCCGTGCCAGAACAGGTAGGCCAGTGCCAGCCCGGCCACGAATAACCAGCCCAGGCCTCGGGTTCCGTCCTGCTGATGCCGCAGCGCAAGCGCCGACCCGAACAGCACCAGCAGCAGGATATTGAAGGTCCACGACACGAACGTCTGGCCCGCCCACCAGGCCAGCGTGTCGAATGCGCCGGGCGTTGCGGATTGTAGCGGCAGGATGTCAGCGGCGGCCCACACATGAGCGAAGCCGGACAGGTTGGCGAACAACAAGCCGAAAACGGTCACGCCGAGCATGATCAGGACACCGGCTTCCTCGGCCTCGCTCGCCTCGTTCATGTCCGCTCCAAGGGGCGCGCGCCCCATTCTGGCCATGTTGTTACCAACTCTTCACGAACCTCTCATGTTACGTGAATTGCCAGCACCGTATGCAGGTCCTAGGCACATGTTCAATACCAACCGGGTCCGGGACGCACACCTGACATGATCCAGTTTCTTATCTCCATCATCGAATGGTTTGCGATCGTTGCCCTGTCATCGATCGGCATCGAGGCTGACGCTGTCAGCGGTTGCGTGTCGGGCCAGTCCGCACAACCGGCCGAATACCGCGAGGCGGTCATGTGGGTTGGCGCGGTCGATGTGAAGGCTGCACGGACCAATCTGATGTCGGACCCCTGTCAGCAATGGCTGCCCATCGGCGACCCGCGCGAAGTGCCGGAACTGCTAGCACCACCACTCGTCTACGCCAGCTGATCACCCTCGCCCGGCGCCCGGTCAGGTCATCTTTCCGGTGCAAATATTGAATTTGCATAGATTATCTGTGTGCCTGACGCGCATCTGGCCTTATTCTCTGTCATGATATCAAGCACCGACAGGCTCGCGCATGCGGGCCCGCCGCAATGCAGATCGCAGCGATCAGGCCCCAAATGACCGAGACGAACACAGACCACACGATCGAACTGGCGGAGATGACCATGGCCGATGAGGACAAGGGAACCCCGCTGACACAAGCGACCCCAACCGCTCTTGCCACTCCGGCGTCCGACAATGGACGTCATGCCGACGCGCCGCCTCGCGGCGGCAACTGGCTGGTCTGGCTGGGCAATTGCTTTGCGCTGTTCTGGGTCGGCGGTGCGAGCGCCTTCCTGTGGGGATATCTGGGTATCCAGTCGTTCGAAGCCTTGGGCCGCTATGGGTTCGGACAACTGACGGGTCTCTCTGTCTTTGCGCTCCTGCCTGCGTTGATCTTCATCATTGCCGGAATGATGGCACGGGAGATCGTGCGCAACTCGGCCAATACACGACGGGTCGAGCTCGCCATCCGCAAGCTCGCCGAGCCGGCCCAGTACGCACGACACGAAGTGCAGACCCTGTCCGACGCGGTTTCCGGCGAGGTCGAGCGGATCAACTCGGCGCTCGAAAGCGCCCTCGCCCGTCTCGCGGCCATGGAAGAGGTGATCAGCCATCACGCCGAGTCGCTGGAACAGTCGGCGACCGACGCCCGTGACCGAACCGAACACCTTCTGAAAGGGCTGCGGACCGAACGCCTGCGCCTCGGCGAAGTCTCCGAATCTCTCGATGACAAGGCGGCCCTGATTGCCGCGGCGATTTCCGACCAGTCCAAAATGGTCGCAGCGGCGGCTGAACTTGCGGCCAGCCAGGCGACCGACAGCGAGAAACGCATCCGGGCCAGTGTCCAGGATCTCAATGAGGCCGGCAGTGCCGTGACCGAGCGCAGCGACGCCGCCGCACTGGTCATCGCGGAGCGCACAGGCCATCTGCGCGAGCTGTCCGACGGCCTCAAGGAACGTTCGGAGAATCTCGACGCGGCCTATGTCAAACACCGCCAGCGCCTGGCGGATGCCGGCGAAGCCCTGCGGCTCGAGCAGGAAAAAATCGCCGCTGCGCTCGACTTCCACAAGGCCGAGCTCGAGGTCATGGCCTCGACCGCAAGGGACGGGGCGGACGCCCTCAACTCGGCAGCCTCCAACGGTGCGGTTGCATTCCGTGAGGCGGTCGAATCCGCGATTGAACGCGCCGACGGCATGGCCGGGCGGGTCCGGTCGGAAACTGAAAGCGCCGCCCAGGAGCACGAGTCGGCACTCGCCCGGCTGATCGCCTCGGCACACGAAGCCAAGGCTGTCTCCGACGCGGCGATCGAAGCGATCGAAGCCCAGGCCGATATCGTCGCCAGCAAGGTCGAACAGACCAACGAAGCGGCCTATGCCGCCGCCCGCCGGTCTGACGAAGCCTTTGACCTGCGGCTAGCGGAGGCGGACAAGCTGACCAAGCGGGCCTCGGTCGCTGCCGACGAGGCCGCGGAATCTGTTCGCAAGCGTCTGGAAGCCGTTCTGGCCTCGGCCCGATCTGAAACCCAGACGGTGGAACGCCACATCGAGACCATGACCGCACGCCTCGAAGAACTGCCCGGCGTCGCCCGCGATCGCGCCCAAGAGACCGCCGACACGCTGCGTCGCGGCCTCGAGGGCCTCAATGCTGCCGCCATGGCAGCTGCCGAAGAAGCCCAGGAAATCGACGCGGCCTTCCAGGCCCGCATCCGCCAGAACTATGAATTGCTGTCCGATTTCATGTTGCGTATGGGGTCGGTGGCCGGTGGCCGCCGGGCACCGGAACTCGCCAGCAACGAATTGCCCGATCCCCTGGCCGGCCGCAGCAAGTCGCGCCGCCCGGCTGCCGAGACAGAACCCGTCTGTGATGGGGAGGAGGCCGACGCCGACACGCCGGTCGATGACGACATGAAGCGGCCGCTCGGCCATTCCGAGGCCTCCACCCAGCCGCGCGCCGAAAATGCTGTCGGTTTCCCGGAGCGCGGCGGTCGACGCAGCGGCGCTTCCGGCGGCGAGCCAGGCTGGCGCTGGAAAGACCTGCTGTCGTCCATGCCGGACGAGGACGATGCACCGGCACCAAAGGCCGGGCGCCGCAGTCGCAAGGAAGACGGAGGCTCCAGCGACAGCTGAGCCCGTCCGCCCGTTCTCGGACCGGAAAGATCAGTCGCCGGCGTGTGCGGTCCGGCCGGCCGTCCAGTCCGCGATTTCTCGACTGGCGGAATGAGCCGCCTCGTCAAACGCCAGTACGATCGAACTGGTGCGATTGGCCGCCGCGCGGACCTCAGCCGTCACCACCCGGGCACCGGCGAAACGCCGCCCCTGTTCAGCGACCAGACGGGCTGAGATCCGGACCCGGATCAGAGGCGCCGCGTCGGCGCCGCGGTCGTACACCGCTTCGAATTCCTGCATGTCCAGGCGCAATTCATAGTCCGCCCGGATGCCATCATCAGACCGGGTCGGCGCAAGACGACCGTCATGGGCGTTGAAGGAATCGATCAACAGGCTCTGCAACAATCGCGGGGTCGGGGAAATCCAGCGCGCGCCGTGGATATAGGCGAGGCTCGACCCGTCCTGCATGATGGCGATCTGGTCGCCGGACAAACCGCGCGGCGCATTGGGCACGTCGATCTCGATCACCGTCCAGCTGTCGCCCCGCAGCGCAACCGGCTCCGGCGAGGACAGGCGGTATACCGAGACCGGTTCGGATTCCGGCAACAGCGACACACAGGCCGAGACCGACAGGGCACTCAGGCCGACCAGGGCTGCACGGATGTAACGGGACCGGCTCATTGCGGCACCTCCACGGTTTCGCGGGGCGCTCCGGCAATGAAGCCGCCCGGATTGCTTTCCACTTCAGACGTAATCCGCTCCAGCGACGCCACAACGCGGCGCAGGTCGGACAGGGTCCGGTTGAGGTCCTCGATGCCGCTGTCCGCCAGGCTCTCAATCGCCGGCTGCAGGGTCAGCACGATCTGGTTGGTGTCAGCAGCGGCCTGGTTGACCGCCATGGCAGCCAGCGTGGTCTCATTGGTCGCGAGGGTCATCTCATTGTCGAGGAAGGCCGTGGCGGTGACACCAAACTCCTGCAAGGACATGGCGGCAGCCGACATATCACTGGCGGCGGTGTCGATCCCTGCGAGCGTGTTGCGCATGTCAGCAATCAGGGCCTCCTCCTCGGACAGCCGGTCGGTGATCTCACGCAGATTGGTCAGCGTCTCGGAGACCTCATTCACATTCTGCTCGGACAATAGCGCGGTCAGCCGGAACAGGGCCGTCTGCGCCGCATCGAGCACATCCTCCGATCCCTCGACCAGGCCTTCCAATTGCGCCCGGCGGGCAAAAATTCGCGGAACCGGCCGGTTGGCCGGGCTCTCGAGACGCTGGGCATCCGGCGTTCCGCCAGTAATCAGGACATAGGACAGACCGGTCAGACCCTGCGGCTCGAGCTGGGCTTCGCTGTTGGTACGCACCGGGGTTTGCGCCAACACCCGGATGCGGGCGATCACGCGGCTCTGGTCATCCAGCTCCAGCTCGGTGACCTCACCCACCTGGATACCATTGAAACGAACTTCCCCACTCTCGCGCAATCCACGCACCGGGCCATCAAAGACAATGTCATAAAAGGCGTAGTCCTCGTCGAACGAGACCTTGCCAAGCCAGAGCGCGAAAAAACCGCCGGCCGCCAGGAGAAGGACGGCAAACAGACCGACCAGGGCGTGATGGGCTTTGGTTTCCATATCTAACTCTCCTTGCCGGCCAGCGCGGCACGCCCGCGCGGACCGTGGAAATATTGCTGGATCCAGGGATGCGGATTGGCCAACAACTCCCTGATTGGTGCCACAGCTTCAACCCGTTTGTCGGCCAAAACCGCCACGCGGTCACAAATCGCGTAAAGACTGTCGAGGTCGTGTGTGATCATGACCACAGTCAGACCGAGCGCGTCGGACAATTCCCGGATCAGATTGTCGAAGGCGGCGGCGCCGATCGGGTCGAGGCCGGCGGTCGGTTCGTCGAGGAACAGGATCTCCGGGTCGAGTGCCAGGGCCCGCGCCAGCGCTGCACGCTTGCGCATGCCGCCGGACAGCTCGGATGGAAACCGGTCAGCCGCGCTGGGATCGAGCCCGGCGAGCCCGATCTTCATGCCGGCGATCTCTTCCATCAGGGGTATCGACATGTCGATATGTTCCCGCAATGGCGCCATGACATTTTCAAGGACCGACAGGGAGGTGAACAGGGCGCCGTTCTGGAACAGCACGCCAAGCCGGCTGTCGATGCGGCGCCGTTCCCGCGCCGACATGTCGGCCAGCCGCTGTCCGTTCAGGCGAATTTCCCCGCCCTCCGGCTCTTTCAGCCCGAGAATGGTGTTCAACAGGACGGTCTTGCCGGTTCCCGAGCCACCGACAATGCCAAGGATCTCGCCGCGACGGACGTCCAGATCCAGATGCTCATGGACCACATGACGTCCAAAGGCGCTGCGCAGATTACGCACGGAGATGAGGATGTCGTCGCTCAAATCCCCAGCTCCAGATACATCATCGCAAACAGGGCCTCGAGCACGATGATGGCAAAGATCGACTGAACCACCGACGCCGTCACCCGCCGCCCCAGCGACTCCACATCGCCCTTGACCTGCATGCCCTGGCGACAGCCGATGATGGCCACAACCATGCCAAAGACCGGGGCCTTGGACATGCCGACCCAGAAATGACTGATGTCGATTTCCGAGTGCAGCCGCGTGAAGAACAGGGCCGGCGAAATATCCTGGGCCGACCAGGTCACCAGCATGCCCCCAAATATACCGGCCACCATCGCGCCGAATGTCAGAAGCGGTGCCATGAGAACACAAGCCACGACCCGCGGCAGGACCAGCGCTTCATACGGGTCGAGACCGAGCACCCGCATGGCGTCGACTTCCTGCTGCATCTTCATCGCCCCGATCGACGCGGTGAAGGCGCTGTCGGACCGGGCGGCCAGCATGATCGCGGTGATCAGCACGCCGAATTCGCGCAGGATGGACAGGCCGACCAGGTCGACGGTGAACACCGACGCGCCGAAACTCTGCAACAGGGTGGCCCCCATGAACGCCACCACCGCCCCGATGAAGAAGGTGAGTGTGGCGACGATGGGCAACGCGTTCACGCCGACCTCTTCCATCGCCCACACGGTCGGGGTCAGGCGAAAGCGCCAGGGCTGGAAGAAGCAGCTCAGGCCCGTCGTCAACGTCTTGCCGAAAAAGGCAAACGTGTCGACGGCTTCCTGGTAGGCGGTCTCGATGCCGGCACCGAAACGGGACAGGGCGTTGATGAAGCCGAAAGTCGGCACTTCGTCCGGCCCACAGACCTGGGTCCGCATCCGGACCTCCTCGATCAGGCGCCGAACCGTCCGGTGGCTCCCGATGAAGTGGAAATCGGCATCGGGCGTCGGACATTTGCGGGTCGCACGCCCCAGCAGGTAGGCACCCGCCGTGTCGACCCGCCCCAAATGCGTGAAATCGACGATGATGTTGCAGGGGTCGGTACTGGCCTCAACCGCACGGATGGCGTTGTCGTGACGACCGATCGTGTCGATGACCCAATCGCCATGGGGCTCAAGGATCGTGCGCTCGCCTTCCTCGCGCACAACCAGCTCCGCTCTCGCCAGCGATTCGTCCCGCATACCCCTCATCGCTCCGATCCTAATCGATATTTTCCCGCTGCGGGAGTAAAGATACACGGCGCAACAAGACGGCTGCAGCCAAGCCGAGCAGGCCCGGCACCATCATGAAGGCAAAGCCGCCCACACCGTATTGCGCATAGGCATAGCCGGACAGGGTCGAAACCACCGCCAGCACGATGCCGCCGGACAGGGCTGAATTGAGGCCCTGCGACAGGGCCGTTTGATCGTCGGGCATGTCATTGGCGGTGAAGCGCAAAAAGCCGACATAGGTTGCGGCGAAGGTCAGGGCGTGAAGCGTCTGCAGGGGGAACAGGGCCCATACCGGCGGCGAGAGCGCCGTCAGCCCCCAGCGGAGCAAGGAAGCCAGTCCGCCAATGATCATCAGACCCGCCGGGCTCAGCCGCCCCAGCCAGCCCCGCCCCGACAACCACAGGAATGCGATCTCGAACGCGACCGCGAACGCCCACAGCGCGCCCACCATCGCCCCACTGATCCCCTGGGCCGACCAGGCATTGGCGGACACGACGTAATAAAACCCGTGACCGGCCTGTATCAGGGCCGACGCGGCGAGGGCGAGGCCCAGCGGTCCAACCAGCATCCGCCCCAGACGCGCCCATTCGTCAGGCCGCGGCACATGAGCCGACGGGCGGTGCCCCGGCGGCAGCCAGGTTGCCGCGAGGGCCATCAGCCCGCCGGCGATGATCACCCAGGCCAGCACGCTCTCCGTGCCCAATCGGTCAATCAGGGCTCCGGCGCTGAAGTTGGCGACAATGAAGAGAGCGGAGCCGAAGGCCCGCACCGGGCCGAACTCGAAAGCGTGATCGCGCGCCGCCCGCATCGCAAAGGCGTCGGTTACCGGAATCTGGCCAAACACCAGCGCACCTGTGGCAAAGGACAGGACCAGCAGGATCCAAGGCGTCGAGACCGGCAGATGAAGGGCGAAGACGATAACGCTGCCTATGGCGAAGGCGAGGATCGGATCGCGATGTCGCACCGCGCGATCAGCCCAGCGTGCGCCGATCGGCGACACCAGTGTCCGACCGATCATGCCCGCCGCCAGAATCCAGCCAATCCACTCCGGCGACAGGCCCCGACCGTCCAGCCAGCGCGGGAAGTAGGGCAGGAAGGCCCCGAACATCAGATAGAACGCGCCGTAATAGGTCGCAAAGCGCAGGGCTGTCGGTTTGACCATCACTCCAACCTGTCACTCCAGCCCCGGCAAACACGCCGGCCACCTGCTTCGCTGCATCGCCGCAATTCCGCAACAAGACCCGCTTGGCGAACATTGTTCACTTCTATAGGTTCGCCACTCAATTGCCACCGCCGGAATCACGCGTCATGGACGGACATACCCTTGTTTCCACAAGGATGGAAAAGGAGAGTGACGTCACGCCGGTGCGGCCGCTGCGCGTGCTTGTCACCGGCTATCGTTCGCACCCCCATGTCGGCGGACAGGGCGTCTATCTGCGCGAACTGACGCGGGCACTGAAGGCCCTGGGACACGATGTTTCGGTGGCGTCCGGCCCGCCCTACCCCGAACTCGACCCCGGCATCACCCTGCACGAACTGCCTTCGCTCGACCTGTTTGCCGAGGAGAATGCCTTTCTGGCCTTCCGCCCCCGCTATCTGACATCCTGGGCCGACCTGTCGGAATGGCTGGCCCATAACTCCGGCGCCTTTGGCGAGCTCTACGCTTTCGGCCGCCGCCTCGACCGTTTCCTGACCCGGCATGAGGGGGTTTTCGATGTCATACACGACAATCAGACACTGTCGGCTCCGATGGTTCGCATCAATGCCCGCATTCCGGTGATCACCACCCTGCATCATCCCATCGCCATCGACCGTGACTATGCGATCGCGGCGGGCCGCAAATGGTGGGAACGGCTTTTGACCCGGCGGTGGTATCGCTTCATCGGAATGCAGGCCAAGACCGCGCGCGCCCTGCCCCGCCATCTGGCCGTTTCCGACGCGGCACGCCGCACCCATGCCGAACGCTATGGTGTTGATGCCGGACGGGTGCGGGTCGCGTTCAACGGACTCGATCATGACACTTTTCGCCCGGCCCTCTCGGTGCAGCGCGAGGCCGGCCTCATTGTGACCACGGCCAGCGCCGACGTTCCGATCAAGGGCCTCGATGTGCTCATCGAAGCGCTGGGCCGGGTCGCGGCGGCCAGGCCCGCGGCCCGCCTGCACATCATCGGCACCCTGCGCGACGGTCCCGCCAGGCGCATGCTGGCCGCGCACGGACTGTCCGACCGGGTGTCGACATCATCCGATCTGAGCCGGGAAGAGGTCGCCGACCTGTACCGCCGCGCCCACATTGTGGCCTGCCCGGCCCGCTTCGAGGGTTTCGGCTTTCCCGCTGCCGAGGCCATGGCCTGCGGCGCGGCCGTGGTCGCCAGTGATGGCGGTGCCCTGCCGGAAGTGGTGGGAGATGCCGGCCTGATCTCTCCCGCCGGCGACGCGGACGCCATGGCGGGCAATATTGCCCGCCTGCTCGACTCGCCCGATGCCGCCGCACGGCTGGGCGAAAAGGCCGCGATCCGCGCCCGTCGCGAATTTTGCTGGTCCAAGCACGCCCTCGCGGCGTCTCACCTGTATGTCGAAGCCCTTGCAGACAAAGGCAGGGGCTGATCGATGCAAACCATCCAGATCGATAGCCTGGCGCTGGAGCCCGGCATGCGGATCCTCGACCTGGGCTGCGGCCAGGGTCGGCACCTGCACGGGCTGTACTGGGACGAAACGCCGGTCACGGCGGTCGGGCTGGATTTGAGCCATGAGGACGTTTGCATCGCGCTGGACAAGTTCTTCGAACTGCCACCGCCAGAGCCGGCCTCGGACCTGCGCAGCGCGGTCCTCACGGCCGGAACCGGCGACCAGCTTCCCTTCCCCGACAACACATTCGACCGGGTGATCTGCTCGGAAGTCCTGGAGCACGTGCCCGATCCCGAGCTATTTCTGACCGAGATCAGACGGGTTCTGAAACCGGACGGGATATTCGCGGCCTCGGTGCCGCGCTACTGGCCGGAGAAAATCTGCTGGTGGTTATCCTTCGGGTACCAGAACACGCCGGGCGGTCATGTCCGTATCTTCAAGCCGCATGCCTTCAGGCGTGATGTCGAGAAGCAGGGCTTCCGCCGCTTTCGCCGCCACTGGGCCCACGCGCTGCACAGTCCCTATTGGTGGCTGCGCTGCGCGTTCTGGGAGACGCAGGAGGAAAATCGCCTGATCGCACTCTATCGCCGCTTCCTGGAGTGGGATCTGATCAAACGCCCATGGCTGACACGGGCCATGGAGTGGGTGCTGGACCCGGTCATGGGCAAGTCGGTCGTCATGTATTTCCGGAAGACAAGCTGATGAGCCGATCGGTCAATATCAGGGCCTGCGCCGATCACATCACGTCCCTGCAGCGCAGCGACGGCACCATCCCGTGGATCGAGGCCGGTGTATGGGATGCCTGGAATCACGGTGAGGCAACCATGGGCCTGGCAATCGCCGGTCGTGAGGCGGAAACCTTCAAGGCACTGGCGGCCCTGATGGAGCGTCAGGAAAGCGATGGCGGCTGGACCGGCGATCTCGGTGCTTCGGTACCGCTGGACGAAGCCAACCGTCACCTGGTGCCCGGCACGCCGAAAACCGCCCGCGACACAAATTTCTCCGGCTATGCGGCAGTTACGGTCCTGCGCAGCCTGCTGGCCCTGAACGCCCTCGACATGCTGCCGCGTTACTGGCCCATGATCGAAGCGGCGATGCACTTCATCCTCGGCCACCAGACTGCGCATGGCGATGTCGTCTGGCGGGCCCGGGGCGACGAGCAGACGCTGACCGAAATCGACAGTCTGCGCGCCGGCAATGCCAGCCTTTACAAGGCGCTGGAATGCGCCTGCCTGATCGGTCGCCGTTTGGGCAAACCGGTCGAGGACTGGGCCGAGGCCCGCCGGCGTATCGGCGCCGCGCTGCGGGAGAACGATGCCCGCTTTGACCGCAAGGGTACGGACCGGCGCGGCTTTGCCATGGATTGGTATTACCCGGTGCTGGCGGGCGTCCTGCCGATCGATGTGGGGCGCGCCCGCCTGTATGCGCGCTGGGCAGAGTTTGTCGAACCGGGCCTGGGGTGCCGCTGCGTCTCGGATCAGCCCTGGGTCACCGCCGCTGAAACGGCTGAACTGGCTCTGGCCTGCCAGGCCGTCGGCCAGCCCAGACAGGCCGGCGAACTGATCGCCAATCTGTCTCCGCTGGTTGCCCGCGATGGCGGATACTGGATGGGGTGGCAGTTCGAGGAATCGATCATCTGGCCGCGTGAGCGACCTTCCTGGACGTCAGGTGCGCTGATCATGGCAGCCGATGCGATCGAAACCCTGACGCGGGGTAGCGACCTGCTGGTCAAAAACCATCTGCCGGAGTACCCGGCGACTAAAGCCGCCGCAAAACTTCCAGCGTTCCTGTACGCCTGACCGGCTGAAACAGACCCGAGGCGCAAGCCAGCTTCCATATCTCGTAGGGCGGCCGGCCCCCGTCTTCCGGATTGGGGAAGACGTCATGGATGGCAAGAACGCCGCCCGCAACAACACGTCCGGCCCAACCGCGATAATCCGCCAGCGCCGCCTCCATCGAATGTCCGCCATCAATGAAGACCATGCCGAGCGGCGTCGTCCAGTTGGCGGCAATCACGGCGGATCGTCCGACCAGCGGAATGACGCAGTCTTCCAATTTGGCCCGAAACAGGGTTTCGCGCAGGGCCGGCAGCGTCTCGACCGCGCCGAGTTTGGTATTGAACAGCTCCGGGTCGTGATATTCTTCGCCCGGCTGGTGCTCCTCGGAACCGCGGTGATGATCGAGCGTATAAAGAATAGTCCCGGCCTGACGGGCGGCAGGGCCGAGATAGAGCGCCGACTTGCCGCAATAGGAGCCGATTTCCAGGACCGGGCCCAACTGTCCCGCCTCGGCGGCCAGCTGCGCCAATTCCTGCCCTTCCCCGGGATCGAGGAAGCCCTTCACCTCATCGGGATGGATCATCAGGAAATCGAAGGGTTGCGCATCTGGCGCCGCAGCTCGGCGAGTTCATCCGCCCGATCCCGCAAATCATTGATCCGCAGGGTCAGCAGGTCACGCTCCACGCGCAAGCCGGACAGCGCATCGGCGTCATGTAGCGATGTCAGTTCGAGGATGGCCGACTCGATAACCGCCTGGGCTGTCTGGGCATTGGACATGGCCTGCTCGACCGAACCCAGGGCAATGGTGGCCTCGCGGCGGGACAGGCCGACACCGGCGTCCAGCAGCGCGCGCGAAGCGGCATCAATGCCGGCAGCACCCTGCCAGATATGGACGATGTCCGCCCGCACCTGATCCGGCGCACCGGCATCCGACAGCATGATCGATTGTGTATCCAGATAGACGGTCAGAGCATCCGGCTGATCTTCATCGGACTGTCCGGCAAGCTGGTTCATCCAGCGCATAGCCGTGTCCATGGAGCTGGCCTCTCGGATCAGCCCGCGCGCACCCAAATCTTCGTTGAACTGGCGAACCGACTGCTCGAGCTGGCGATGCACGGCAGCAGACGGGGCATCCGGAGGCGAGAAACTGGATCCGGCGATCGAGATCGGCGCACTGGCGCACGCCGATGCAAGACTGCAAAAACATATGGCTAGCAAAGCTCGCCCGAATGCGATCATCACACAGAGTTTCCCAGGATCGATAGTCAGCCCAAACCGTGGATCACGATATAGAGTGAAGTGCCGCTAGGCTATGGTTTATTGTGTTTATGACTGGCTAACGGCACAGTATTCAACATGGACGCTTCCTACTCACGCCGCCTGCTATATCCACCGATCCGGCCCTTGCAGGCCTCGAGACTGGCAGTGGGCAACGGTCATGACCTCTATATTGAAGAATGCGGGCGCCCGGACGGCTTGCCCGTTGTGACCCTGCATGGCGGTCCCGGCGGCGGTGTCTCGCCGGCCTTGCGACGTTTCTTCGACCCCCGCCGTTTCCGGGTGATCCTGTTCGACCAGCGCGGCTGTGGTCGCTCGACCCCGCATGGGGGTCTCGAGCACAACACCACACAAGACCTGATCGACGACATGGAGCGCATCCGCGAGGTGATGGGGATCGACAAGTGGGTCGTCTTCGGTGGCTCCTGGGGGGCGACGCTCGCCCTCGCCTATGCCCGCGCCCATCCGGACCATTGCATCGGCCTGATCCTGCGCGGCATCTTCACCTGTTCCCAACGCGAGCTGGACTGGTTCTACAAGGACGGCGCCAACATGCTGTTTCCCGACGCCTGGGAACGCCTGGTCGATCCGCTGAGCCCGGAAGAGCGCGGCGACATCATCCGTGCCTATTACGAACGCCTGGCCGAGCCGGACATCATCCGCCGCCGGCCTGATGCCCTCGCCTGGGCGCGCTGGGAAAGCGCCTTGATTTCAATGACCGGCGACCCGTCGGCACCGCTGGCCGATCCGGTCCGCTCGGACGCCCTCGCCCGGCTGGAAAGCCACTATTTCTTCCACAAGGGTTTCTTCCAGCGCGATGGTGAGTTGATCACCGATGCCGACCGCTACAATCACCTGCCCGGCGTGATCGTCCAGGGTCGCTATGATGTCGTGACCCCGCCCCAAACGGCATGGAGCCTCGCCCGGGCTTGGCCGCGAGCAAGGCTCCACATGATTGGCGATGCCGGCCATGCAGCCGGCGAGCCGGGCGTGGTCGACGCGCTGGTACGCGCGACCGACGCCTTTGCCGACAAGTTCGCCTAGCCGAGGCCAAGCAGCGAGCCGATGGCGCCGCCATTGAACTTGGCGTCCAGGCCCAGGAAGAGAATGAAGCCGATCGCTGGCGGTACGATGAACTTCACACAGAAGTGGAAGAAGGCGAACAGACCGTTCGAGGCATGGCTCAACTCGTCGCGCATTAGCGACTTGGGAATGACCCAGCCGGCAAAAACCGCCACCAACAGACCACCGAGCGGGAGCAGGAAGCTGCCCGACAGCCAGTCCACAAAAAGACCGCCGAAATCAGACGACCACACGGCACCCGCACCGATCATGAAGGCGAAGAAGCCGAGCAGCCAAGCTGCGGTGGGGCGCGAAAAGTCGGAATGCTCCTCGACGAACGCGACCGTCCCTTCGAGCAGCGAGATCGATGAGGTGATCGCTGCGATGAAGGCCAGCGCGAAGAAGGAGCCACCGATGATATTGCCCGCCGGCATGTCGGCGAACACGGCTGGCAGAGCCGTGAAGATCAGGCCAAGGCCTGCGGCCGGGTCGATGCCAACCATAAAGACGATCGGGAAGATCATCAGGCCGGCGATCAGCGCCACCGCGGTATCGGCGGAGGCGATCAAGATCGAGGACGAGCCGATATTGGTGTCCTTGGACAGGTAGGAGCCATAGGTGATCATGATGGCCGAGGCGACCGAGACCGAGAAAAAGGCCTGGCCGAGCGCGGCGACAAAGGTCTGACCGGTCACCGCCGAAAAGTCTGGCGTGAACAGATAGGAAATCGCATCACCTGCAGCGCCGGTGGCGAGCGAATAGACGGTCAGGCCAATCAGCATCACGAAAAAGAGCGGCATCAGGAACGTCGCGACCTGCTCGATCCCGCCTTTCAGGCCCCTCGCCACGATCAACACCGTGATGATCATGAAGCCGGCATGCCAGGCCAGTTGGGTGAACTCCCCGCGATAGAAGAGATTGGCGCCATCTGGCTCCGAGAAACCGCCCGCGAAACCGGAGGCCGCATAAGCGAGGACTTGGCCTGCAATCACGGAATAGGTGGTCAGGATCAGGAAACCGCCTGCCGTACACACCCAGCCGACGATCGCCCAATTGGCAGAGCGCCCGGCTTCCTGCGCCATTTTGCGGGTTGAGGAGATGGCCGATTGCTGGGCGTGACGACCGATGGCGATCTCAGCCATCAGGACCGGCAGGGCGAACAGGGCCACACAGCCAATATAGATCAGCACGAAGGCCGACCCGCCGTTCTCACCCGTCTGGAACGGGAAACGCCAGAGATTGCCGAGGCCGACCGCGGAGCCAACCGCGGCAAGAATGAATGCAAAGCGCGATGACCAATGCGCGTGCTGACCGGCTGGTGATGCCGCCATGATAGTCTCCCCTGAAACCGGACGCGAAGGCGCGCCCACCCCTTACTGAATTGCCGCGCACACTTCCCCAACCGGTCTGCCCGGTCAAGCGCGCGACGTTGCTGCACTGCGGTGTCAGCCGAACAGTCCGGCGCCGCGCGCCGGCTCGGCATTGCGATGGATATGGGCGCCCAGGATCAGTCCGAACCCGGCCATGACTGCCAGCACAACGGTCCCGCCATAGGATATCAGCGGCAAGGGCACGCCAACCACCGGCAGGAGACGCGACACCATGCCGATATTGATAAACACATAGGAGGCGAAAGTGGTGATCACGCCGATCGTCATCAGGCGCAGGAAGGGCGACTTGCAACTGATCGCGATGATTACGCCTTGTGCCATGATCAAGGCATTGACCGCGAGGACGGAAATCCCGCCAACAAACCCGAACTCCTCACCCAAGGCGGTAAAGATATAGTCGGTCTGCATCTCTGGCAGATAGCCCAGTTTGGACTGCGTTCCTTCCAGGAAGCCCTTGCCGGTCATCCCACCCGAGCCCAGCGTGATCATCGCCTGGTTGGGGTGATAGTTAATCCCGAGAGGATCGAAGTCCGGGTTGAGGAAGGCGCGGACCCGGTCCATCTGGTATTCGGCGAGGATGTTCTCCAGCCCGTATATGCCGACCCCGATGACCCCGGCCAGCCCCACGCCCGCGACGATCAGGATGAACCACCAGCTCAACCCGGCCATGAAAATCACCATGACCCCGGTTGCTGCCAGGAGCAGCGTGGTCCCCAGGTCCGGCTGGCTGACAATCAGCGCCGCCGGCAATCCGATGATCAGCAGCGGCGGCAACAGGCCCGAGATGGTGGTGACTTTGTCATCGGGCAGGTCGTGATAGAAGCGGGCCAGCGCCAGTACCAGGGCCAGCTTCATGATTTCAGCCGGTTGCAGGCGAATTGGCCCGAGATCGACCCAGCGTTGGGCGCCATTGATGGTCACCCCGCCAATTTCAACCAGGACCAGCAGGATCAGCGCTCCGACATAAACCGGATAGGCCAGGCCCATCCAGAAGCGTGGCGGAAACATCGCGATGACGATCATGCCGACAAAGCCGAGCGCGAAGCGAATGGCGTGATTGATCGCCCAAGGTTCCCAACTGCCGCCGCCCACCGAATACAGCATGCCGACGCCGGCAGCGCCAAGCAGGACCAGCAACAGGACCAGCGTCCAGTTGAGCTCCATCATCTTGTCCGGCAGGTCGCGCGGAACACTCTCGCGGAAAACCGCCATCAGGCGCCTCCGGGACTGGCATTGCCGACATCGGCAAATACGCCGGCGCGGCTGGACGGATCACGGGCGACGACACGCTGGAGTATGTCCCGTGCCGGACGGGTCGCGGCGGATGAGCCGCCGCCATGTTCGATCACGACCACGCAGGCATATTTGGGTCGGTCGGCCGGCGCGTAGCACATGAACAAGCCATGGTCGCGCAGTCGCCAGGGCAGGTCTTCCTGCTCGCGGACCCCACTTTCGCGCTCGGCCGCGGTGATGGAATAGACTTGAGCGGTGCCGGTCTTGCCCGCCATTTCAATATCGCCAAGCCCCAGTCCGCCGAGGGAATAGGACGTGCCTCCCGGCTCTTCGACGACTGCACGCAAGCCGTCACGAACGCTGGCCAACGCCGCATCGCTGACCCCGATATGCCGCGCCGGCGGCATCATGGCGTTGCGGTAAAGGGTCGGCGAAACGGCCCGCCCCGATGCGACACGCGCCGTCATCACGGCCAGTTGCAAGGGCGACGCGGTCACATAGCCTTGGCCGATGCCTGTATTGTAGGTGTCGCCGGTCGACCAACCCTGGTCATAGCGGGACCGTTTCCAGGCCGGGTCGGGCATATTGCCGCGGCGAACCCCGGCGATGCCGATATCGAACTGCTCGCCAATGCCAAAGCGGGTCGCCATGGCATGCAGGTTGTCGATGCCGAGACGCGCGGCGATTTCATAGAAATAGATGTCGCACGAAGTCTTCACCGCCTCGCGCAAATCGACGGGCCCGTGACCGCGGCGACGCCAGCAATGAAACTCGCGATTGCCCAGTCGTACCGATCCCGTGCAGTTGATCCGTTCGGCCGGCGGAATGACACCGTGCTCCAGGGCCGCAGCCGCGACGACCGCCTTGAAGGTCGAGCCCGGCGGATAGGTGCCCTGGATCGATTTCTGGAACAGCGGGTTCCGGTCATCCTCGCGCAAGGCGGCATAATCAGATGTCGAGATGCCGCCAACAAACAGGTTGGGGTCGAAACTGGGCGTCGAGACCATGGCGATCAACTCGCCTGTGTTGACGTCCATGACCACGGCCGACCCACTCTCCTGGCCCAGGCGTTCATGGGCGTAGCGCTGGATGTCGGCGTCCAGGGTCAGCACCACATCACGGCCCGAAACCGGCTCGGTGGATTGTTCCGGCAGCTCGCGGATGACGCGGCCGCGGGCGTTGACCTCTGTCTTCAGCGCCCCTGCCTGTCCGCGCAGGTCCATCTCCCGAGCCACTTCGACTCCGGTCTTGCCGACGCGGAAACCGGGATGGCGCAACAGGCGCTCGGCATCGCGCGGATTGTTGGCGATGTCTTCGTCATTCGGCGGCTGCACATAGCCGATCACATGAGCGAAGGACGGGCCGTAGGCATAGGATCTCACCTCGCCCACATCCGGCGTCACTCCGGCCAGGTCCGGCGCATTGAGATTGATCGAGGCGAAGGTGTGCCAGTCCAGATCGTCGGCCACGGTGATGGCGTGAAAGCTGCGCTGGCCGCGCGCCGTGCGCAGGATCCGCTCGCGCTCGTAATCGCCCAGCGGCAGGAAGGGCTGCAACCGGTCGAGCGCAGAGGCGACATCACCCGCCTGCTCCGGCACCAAGAGCACGCGATAACTGTCGCGGTTGTCAGCGACCGCGACGCCGAACCGGTCCAGAATCCGTCCTCGCGATGGCGGCAGCAGATTGAAATTGAACTGATTGTCCTCGGACATCAGCCGGTAGCGCTCGGTTTCCAGCACTTGCAGGGAATACAGGCGCGCGCCCAGGCCCAGGAAGGCAAGGCCGCCCGCCCCCGCCATCAGCAGGGCGCGCCGCGTGAATTTCAGATCCTGTTCCTGTCGGTCAGCGCGCATGGGAACCTGTCATCACCCCCCGATAAAGCCGGAACCGCGGGAGCGGCGACGTCGCAACACCAGGTAGGCCGGAAGCGGGAACATCAGGATGGAGGCCATCACCTCGATCACCAAGGGCTGGAAGTCTGCCAATTGCTCGAGCGCAAAGCTTCCGGCCGCAAACGCGATTGCATGGGCCAGCAGCAACGTCGCTCCGAACCGCAGCAGGACCGGCGGCATGTCCCGTGGCATCCCGTCCTCGCCGCGAAAACGAAAGGCCGAGATCGAAACGAGATAGGACAGCGCCCAGACACCCATCGGTGCGCCGGTCAGCAAGTCCTGGGTCAGGCCGATCGCGAACACGGCAATCGGTGGCATGAATTGCGGCCGGACACCGGACCACAGGAAGATCGCCATCAGGGTCCAGGTCGGCATGATGGTCAGGCCGTCGACCAGCCGCGCCGGCGATGCCTGGACGATCAAGGCCACGATGACCGACAGGATGCAGCCCGAGGCCGCCAGCCAGGGCGAGTTACGATCTGTCGGCTTTCTCATCGCCCGCCCTCCGTCGTATCATCATCGGTGGCGACACCATCCACCCCGGCGTCATCAACGGCTTCGCCCGCGGTTTCACTTGCGGTCGTGTCGGTCGCCGCGGCAGGCACCGCACCGTCGACGAACCCCGCACCTGCCAGTCCGTCCGGACCGGGTTCGGTCTCCGGGTCGGGCGGTGTCACGCGGTGATAGGGCCAGACCCAGACGAAATCGACCGGGGCCTGGTCAGAGTAAAGCCTCACTCGCCAGCCGCCCTCGCGCGTTGCCACGGCTTCGCCGATCGGCAGGCCACGCGGGAGGATGCCGTCGTCGCCGGACGATACGATGCGGTCACCGGGCTCGATATCCGGCGCGCGGCCCACATAATCCAGGCGTGGAAACTCCGAATTGTCGCCCACCAGGATGGCACGGGCATTGGACCGGTCGGCCATCACCGGGACACGCGAATTGAGATCGGTGAGAAGCAGCACGCGCGCGGACCGGCGGCCGGTTTCGTAAACCCGGCCCACCAGGCCGTATAGATTGATCACCGGATAGCCGTCACGAATGCCCGCCTCGCTGCCCCGACCGATCAGACGGGCCCGGACGAAGGGCCCGCGCGGGTCTGCCACCGTCCAGGCCCCGATGCGATCCTCGATTGCGGCGCTCTCGACGTCGAGCGCATCCTCATAAACCTCGATCCGGTCGCGCTGGCGGTAGGCCAGGTCTTCCCAATAGCGGGCTTCGATCAATTGCTGCCGCAGCCGGGCGTTCTCCCGGGCGAGTTCGCCCTGGCGGCGCCAATAGGGACCGATATTCTTGATGCCGCGCAGGGGCTGGGCCGCGAGGTCGAGCAAAGGTGCGGACACATCGGTGAAACCGGCCCGGAAGCTGGCAAAGGGCGCTGATCTGGATGCCGGTCGGTCGAAGGCTATCAGGGCGCCGGAAACGACAAGAAGCGCAATGAACAGCGTTCGCGAAAAGCGTACGCCGTGCTCACCATCCTGTCGTGTTGAGCGTCGCGACGCCAACGCCTCACTCCTTCTCCCCCGTTGCGTTGGTGGAGATTACACAGCTTCGGAGAGAATGGGACGCCAGATCCGAAGGTCTTCCACCGCCTTGCCACAGCCCAGCACCACGCAGGACAGGGCTTCATCGGCCAGGCTCACGGGCAGGCCGGTCCGCTCGCGCAACTCGGTGTCGAGATTGCGCAACAGTGCGCCGCCACCGGTCAGCACAATGCCCTTGTCGACAATGTCAGCCGCCAGTTCCGGTGGGGTCGCCTCAAGCGCCTGCTTGACCGCCTCGACGATCTGCTCGACCGGCTCGGAGAGGCTGTCGGCGATCATGGCTTCGGTCACGGCGATCTCGCGCGGCACACCATTCATCAGGTCGCGACCCTTGATGTTCAGGGACAGGCCCTCGCCCTTAGCCGGCGGCATGGCCGAACCGATTTCCTTCTTGATCCGTTCGGCCGAAGTCTCGCCGATCAGAAGGTTCGCGGAGCGACGGATATAGTTGATGATCGCCTCGTCCATCTTGTCGCCACCAACCCGGACCGAGCGCGAATACACGATGCCCGACAACGACATGACAGCGACCTCAGTGGTGCCGCCACCGATGTCCACGATCATCGAACCGGTCGGCTCGTCGATCGGCAGGCCGGCGCCGACAGCGGCCGCCATCGGCTCGTCGATCAGGTAAACCTTGCGGGCACCGGCACCCAGGGCACTCTCATGGATGGCCCGGCGCTCGACCGCGGTGGCGCCGGAGGGCACGCAGATCACCACTTGCGGGCTGACCATGGCCCGGCGGTTGTGCACTTTCTGGATGAAATGCTTGATCATTTCCTCGGCGACATCGAAGTCGGCGATGACGCCATCGCGCATCGGCCGGATCGCTTCGACATTGCCCGGTGTCTTTCCGAGCATCAGCTTGGCTTCCGCACCGACCGCCTGCACGTGTTTGCGGCCTTTTTCGACCTTGTAGGCAACGACGGACGGCTCGTTGAGGACGACGCCGCGCCCCTTCACATAGACGAGCGTGTTTGCGGTTCCCAGGTCGATGGCGATATCCGCAGAGAGCAAACCGAAAAGGCTGTTGAGCATGGGGGGCGCTGAGTCTCAAAATGTGTGGCGGCAAAGCCGCGGTGCAACTGTTTTCGTTGTGCGATGCTCCGCGCAAGATTGCAAGGGCCGGACGGGGATTCGCACTGATACCGGGCCGGTATGTGGCAGTCGCCGCACCGACAGGTCGCAATCCGCGCCCCGTGTCCGGTTTACGGGTTTTCCCCGCCCCCGGTATCATCGGTGCCGACAGGCGCGCGATTGCGCCGCAACCAGATCCGCGCGACCAGCATGATACCGATCCAGGCAAAGGCCGCTGCGGCAAAGGCGATGCCAAGCAGGACATTGCCCTCGGTCAGCATGGAGCGGATGCTCTCACCCATCAGGGCAACGATGAATATCTTTGGTGCCGACCCGAGCGCCGTGCCGAGGGCGAAGGCCCAATAGGGCGTGCGTGCCACGCCAAACCCCATATTGACCACAATGAAGGGTCCGGACGGCACCCATCGCACTACCATCGACGCCAGCAAGCCATTGCGTCCGATGAAGTCAGAAATCCGGTTGGCCCAGTCGCCGGCATAGCGCTTGAAGATATCGGCGCCGAAATAACGACCGACGGTATAATTCACGGCGGCCGAACATTGCGTCGCCACAAAGGCATAGATGGCGCCGGTTGTCGGGCCGAAGGCCACCAGAGCTGCGGCCATCAATCCGAATTGCGGCGCGCCCAGGAACGACAGGGCCGTAAAAACAAGGATAGTCAGCGGCAGGGCGTACCACTGGCTGGCGGATGCCTCGAACCAGCTGCCGGCCTCTCCCGGCTCGATTTCGAGGACAAAGCGGCCCAGCAGGAAAACCAGCGCAACCACCACGAACAGCCCGACCGAAACGATCACGGCCCGGGCAGCGCGCGCGTCCATTCTCAGCAGAAAATCGGTCAGTCGGTTCATCGTGAAGCGAGCCCGGTGATAGCGTCAGTGCGCCTAACTAAGCACGCTTTGCACAGCGGGCAATCACGCAGAGCCGTTTTCGCCGGCGACCGGATGCCCGGCCATGTCGACGGCCTCGCCCGAGGCGATGGCAGCCAGTTTCGCACGCTGGATGGCGAGGACACCCAATTGCTCGTCGAGCACCTTGAGAATGTCGCGGGCTTCCTGCTGGTCGATGCGGCCGGGCGAACGCTCGGTCTCACTCAGGCTTTCCATGATGGCGGAAATATTGCGCGCATTGCGGCGACTGGCTTCGCCAGCCAGGGCCAGCCAATTGGCATCGTCTGCCTTTTCGATCGGCAGGAAGATCCCCCCGGCCAGTGCGGCCAGGTGCTGGGCGGCCGCGGTGGCGCCCGACTCGGTCAGCTTGGCGATGCGGGCATAGGAGATCTCGTTGGTGGAATCCGGGTCTGCCAGCGCATAGACCCGCGTGCGGCTCAGATCGAGCAATTCCATGACCGTCGGAATGCCACCCGCCTCCTCGAAAACCCGCGCAACAACTTCCTTGGGCTCGCCGTAGCGCCGAATTTTGACCGGATTGAATGACATACCACGCCCCCGCGCACGATTCTCGATTGAACAAGTCTATTACAGGTGGCGCGGCAAGTTGGCTATTTCGTGGCACCGTAGATCCGTTGGCGCAATTCAGCGCCGGCGGCTTCAATGCGCAACGCCCGGTCAGCCTCGCGATCCGCCGCCATCGCCGCGCCCGCCTCATGGGTTTCCACCCACTTGCGGGCAAAGCGATCAGTCTCGATATCCGCCATCGCCTCATCGAAAACACGTTTCAGTTCAGGCCCGGCGATCCGGTCTTCAATCTGGCGAGCCCCGAATTCGGCCGTATCGGATATGGCTTCATACATTCCGGCGATGCCGCGTGCCTGGATCAGGTCGGCGAGATACTTGATCTCGTGGACGCAGTCGATATAGGCCATTCGCTCGCTCACCCCGGCCGCCACGAGACGTTCGAAGCTGGCCTTCGCAAGGGCGACCAGACCGCCGACCAGCACGACCTGTTCACCAAACAGGTCGGACACGGTTTCCTCGCGGAAGCTGGTCGGGAAGATCCCGACCTCACCGGACCCGATCGCCGCCAGGTAGGCCAAGGCCAGCGCCTGCGCCCGGCCCGACGCGTCCTGATGCACGGCCCAGAACCCGATCAGCCCCCGGCCCATTTCAAACTCCTCGCGGACCGCGCCGCCCGGCCCCTTGGCCGCGGCCAGGATCACATCAGCATCGGCAGGTGGCTTGATCAGCCCATAATGGATCGAAAAGCCATGGCAGACGATCAGCGCCTGTCCCGGCTTGCGGTGGGGCAGGATGGCGTCCTCCCAGATCTTCCGGTGCGCCTCATCGGCCGCCAACAAGGACACGGCATCCGCCCACGCTGCCGCCTCGGGCAGTGAAACGACCTCAAAACCATCCGCCTCGGCTTTGGCCCTCGAGGGCGAGCCGTCTCGCAAGGCAATCCGGATCTGCGCCACGCCGCTATCACGCAGGCACAGGGCGTGGGACCGACCGTGATTGCCAAAGCCGATTATCGCCAGACGACAGGCGCGGATCGGCGCGAGATCGATATCCCGCGTGTACAGTGGCTCGTCCATGTCAACCGTCATCTCGCGACTCGCTCCCGGGCAGGCTGGGGTGATAAGGCGGCTCATCATCGGGTCTGTCCAGCGACACGACCGGCCTGCGTGTTAACCGGCTGGCTGGTCGAGGATATCGGCCAGGTCGCTGACGGCCGCCTGTGGATCGGGCGTTCTGATACGCGACCAGCTGGACGCCTGGTTTCGAAACCAGGTGCCCTGGCGCTTGGCGTAGCGTCGACTGTCACGCTTGGCGAGTTCGGTCGCTTCGTCGAGGGTCATCTCGCCCCTCAAATGCGCCACAAGCTGCGGTACGCCGAGGGCCTTGCTGGCGGGCAGGTCAGGGTCGATGTCACGTTTCATGAAGGCGCTGATCTCATCAAGGGCACCGGCATCCAGCATCCGTTCGAAACGCTGATCGATACGCTGATACAGGGTGTCCCGGTCAGGTTCGATGACAATGCCGCGCCACTCGGAGGGCGCCAACGGCGGCACCGTGTCCGCCTGGAAAACACTCAATGCCTTGCCGGTTTCGTAGACGACTTCGACAATCCGCAACAGGCGCTGCCGATCGGCCGCCTCGACCCGGTTGGCCGCGACCGGGTCGAGGCGCAGCGCTTCGGCTCGCAAGCCGGACAGACCGGCCTCCTCCAGCACGGCTGCAGCGCGGGCACGGGCGACTTCGCCAATCTCGGGCACGGGCGCCAAACCCCGCGTCAACGCGTTGAAATACAATCCGGTTCCGCCCACAAGGAGCGGCACCCGGCCACGTCCACGAATGTCGGAAATCAAGGCCAACACGTCGCTGGTCCACTGGCCAACCGAATAGCGCACAGCCGGATCGACCGCGCCGAACAGGTGATGCGGTGCACGGCCGCGTTCGGCGGCGTCCGGCTGGGCGGTAATCAGCGGCAGGCCGGCATAGACCTGCATTGAGTCGGCATTGATGATTTCCCCACCAACCCGCGCGGCTGCCGCGAGTGACAGCGCGGTTTTACCGGCCGCCGTCGGGCCTGCAATCAGCAGGCAGGGCGTCACGACCGGATCGACTGCAGCACATACTGGCCGCCGCGATTGATCTGGAAGCGCACCGGCCCGCTGCCTTGCCCCTCGACGATCTCACGGATGGCAGCGACGCTGTCGACGCGGGTGAACTCGACTTCCTCGATGACATCACCCGGGCGCACCTTGCCGGCGGCATCGCTGGTCGGGTCGACCTCCGTCACCAACACACCCTCGGCGTCGGGGTGAACCCGAAACCGACGACGCGACGCGGTGTCAAGCGTGCCGAAAGTCATGCCCAATACACTGTTGCTGCTGCCGGTCTCCGGCGCGACGACTGCGGCATTGACCGTTTCGCCCTCACCATTGTCCTCGGCCAGGGTGCCGACCGTAATGCGGATCGTCATCGGCCGGTCACGACGGATGATGTCGAGCTCGATCTCGCGACCGATCTCGGTCTCGGCCACCATGCGCGGGAAGGAGCGGCTGTCGCGCACGCGGCGGCCGTCAAAGGACAGGACCAGGTCACCGGTGCGGATGCCGCTGTCGGCTGCCGGACCATCCTCCTCGATCCGTGAGACGATGGCGCCATAGGGCGTCGCCAGTTCGAAACTCTCGGCCAATTCCGGCGTCACGCGCTGGACCGACACGCCCAGCCAGCCGCGGCGGGTCTCGCCGAATTCGACCAGCTGGTTGACGACCACATTGGCCAGGTTGGACGGGATGGAGAGCGAGATGCCGACGCTGGCACCCGTCGGCGACAGGATAAGCGTGTTCACGCCCACCACTTCGCCATCCATGTTGAACAGCGGACCACCGGAATTCCCCGTATTGATGGCGACATCGGTCTGGATGTAGTCGTCATAGCGACCGCCGGCCTCACGCCCGCGCGCCGAGACCACACCCGCGGTGAGCGTACCGCCCAGGCCGAACGGATTGCCGATCGCGATCACCCAGTCGCCGACGCGTGCTGCATCGCTGTCGCCAAACGCGACGAAAGGCATGGGCTCTTCGACGTCCATGCGCAGGACCGCCAGGTCGGTGACACTGTCGATACCGACGACCTCGGCACGGAAAACGCGGCCATCGGGCAGCGACACCTCGACCTCGTCCGCCCCGTCGATGACGTGATTATTGGTCACCACCAGGCCCGACGCATCGATGATGAAGCCGGAGCCCAGTGAGTTTGCAATCCGCGGCGCCGAGCCGAAAATGTCGTTGAAACGTTCCAGCGGCGAGCCCTCGGGAAACTCCGGCAGCCCGTCCTCACTGTCCAGCCGCTGGGCGGCCGATATGTTCACCACGGCGGGAGACAGGCGCTCGGCCAGATCGGCAAACCCGTCCGGATGGGCGTGACTGGCCGGTGTCAACACCAGGAGGAGAATGAGAACTAGGAGACGCTGCATCGAATTCCGCCGTATTGAAGGGTTGCCCGGTCGCCGACCTGACTGTGTGCAATTTTGGGTCCGGTTCTGGTCCGTTACCGTGAATACCGCCTTGCGCGGGTCGGCGGCAACCGCACTGACACAATCGTCATGCGAATGACCGGCCTGTCACCCGCCACATCCGCCTCCAATGAAAAGGGCCCGGCCCGCTGTCGCGGAGCCGGGCCCCTGTCATCTGTATGGCTAACGGTTACTCGCCGGCCTGGGTCCGGAAGTAACGGAAGAACTCCGAATCCGGCGGGATCACGATCGGCGTGCCATCGGGAACCGCTTCCTCATAGGCCAGCATCGACCGGTAGAAGGTGAAAAACTCGGCATCACGATTATACGCCAGGGCGTAGATCTCGTTCCGCCGCGCATCACCGGCACCGCGCAGCCGTTCCGATTCCGCACGGGCCTCGGCGACGATGATCGTTGCCTGACGCGAGGCGTCTGCCCGGATCTCGGTGGCCTGCTGGTCACCTTCAGCGCGAATGCGGGCCGCTTCCTGCTGTCGCTCGGAGCGCATCCGGTCGAACACGCGCGTTGCGATCTGTTGCGGCAGGTCGGCACGCAGGATCCGGACATCGATGACCTCGATACCCAAATTCTGGGTCGCGACCTGCTCTTCAACCCGGTTCCGGACACGCACCATCAGCTCGGCGCGCTGGCCGGAGATGACGTCATTGGCCGGGATCGAGGCGATCACGCCGCGCAGGCTGTCATCCATGATGGACCGCAGGCGCGCCTGGGCACCGGCCTCATTTGTGACGGTCTGATAGAAGCGCAGCGGATTTGTGATGCGATACCGCAGGAAGGCATCGACCACCAGGCGGACCTGGTCGGCGGCCTGGATTTCCTCCGGCTGCATGTCGAATTCCAGATTGCGCTTGTCGAACATGACCACGTCCATGATGAACGGGATCTTGAAGTGCAGGCCGGGGTCTTCAAAACCCGGCTGGTTGACCGCGCCAACGGGCTCGCCAAGACGGACGAGCAGCGCTTGCTCACGCTCGCTGACGGTGTAGACGCTTTGCAGACCGACGAAAACGCCGATGACGAGAATAATGATTCCAAATCCGCGGATCATCAGTTGTTCCCTCCCGCCTGGTTGCGCGACTGGGTGCGTGGCGCGTCGAGCTGGTTCAGCGGCAGATAGGGCACAGCCCCGGCTCCGCCGTCCAGAATGGTCAGATTGGACCGTCCGAGCACCCGTTCCATGGTTTCCAGATACATCCGGCGCCGGGTCACTTCCGGCGCCAGCGCATACTGCTCGTAGATGGCCACGAAGCGATCAGCCTGGCCCTGTGCTTCGGCAATCACCGAGTCACGATAAGCCTGCGCGGCCTGGGTCAGCTGAGCCGCCTCACCGCGGGCTTGCGGAATGGTCGAGTTGGCAAAGGCTGTCGCCTGGAGGATCGCCTGTTCGGCATCCTGCTCAGCCGCGTCAACATCGCGGAAGGCATCAATGACACTGGCCGGAGCCTGCGCCGTCTGCAGGTTGACCTGCAGGATCTGGATGCCCGCATCGTACTCGTTCAGCACGGTCTGAAGCAGGTCACGTGTGCGCTGCGAAACTTCGCCACGACCGACCGTGAAGATGAATTCGCGATCCGACGTACCAATGACTTCGCGCATGGCGCTCTGGGCGACGTCCGCCACGACCTTTTCCGGGTCGCGGACATTGAACAGGAAGCTGCGCACATCGATCACACGCCATTGTACCGAAAAATCGATGTCGACGATGTTCTGGTCGCGCGTCAGCATCTGGCCTTCGGCGCCCTGACCAATCGTGATGGTCCGCGTCGCGGTCACGTCCTCGATGATCACGCTTTCGATCGGCGCGGGGAGCTTGAAGTGAAAACCCGAACCGGTCACGCGGGCGAACTCGCCGAAACGAAGAACCACGCCCTGCTGGCTCGGATTGACCTGGTAGAAACCGGTGGTCGCAAACCAGACGCCGACAATGATCAGGATGATCAGGCCGAAACCGAAAGCACCGGCACCGCCTGCGCCGCCGGAGCCGCCCTTGCCGGAACCGCCGCCGCCAAACATGCCGCGCATCTTGCGCTGCATGTCGCGGACGACCTCATCGAGATCGGGACCGTCCGGTCCGCCTCCGCCCTGCGGGCGCTGGCCCCAGGGATTTTGCCCGTTATT
Organism: Maricaulis sp.; assembly: GCF_034670125.1. GTDB lineage: Bacteria > Pseudomonadota > Alphaproteobacteria > Caulobacterales > Maricaulaceae > Maricaulis. The sequence continues at coordinate 2,205 of NZ_JAXMOC010000007.1, read as the reverse complement.
GTTTCCGCCGGAGCCCCAAGGGCCTCCGCCGCCTCCACCCTGATTGTCGTTCCATGACATGTGCTGGATCGATCCTCTCAATTAACCTTGCGCACTAAATGAACGCATGCGGCCTGCGGTTCAAGGGTAATCGGGAGGGACAAGACAGCAGCCCATCCCCCTTTTCGCCAGAAGCCGACCGGGAACGGTGGTTCAGATCCGGTCGAGCACCCGCAGCATGAAGGCGTGATCATCGCCGGGCCCGGCCGGATGGAGCTCCCGGCGCGTTTCTCGCCACTGTGCCTCGTCGATCTCCGGCAGGCGCGTCTCGCCCTCCGGAGCGGCCTCGACCTCGGTCAGATAGAGCCGGTCGGCACGGGCCAGGGTCGCCGCATAGATCTGCGCCCCGCCAATAACGCAGACCTCGTCGACCCCGTCCTCGTCAGCGCGCATGAAGGCCACATCCATCGCCTCGCCGAGATCGCCGGCGACATGTCCGCCCTCGGCGCGATAGCCGTCCTGGCGCGTCACCACGATGTTCAGACGGCTCGGCAAGGGCCGCCGCGGCAGGCTCTCCCAGGTCTTGCGACCCATGATGATCGGCTTGCCGGACGTGATCGCCTTGAAATTCCTGAGGTCGGACGACAAGCGCCAGGGCAGGTCGCCATCCACGCCGATGACGCCATTCATGCCGCGGGCGACGACAAGGACGAGTTTGGGGATGGTGGTGGTCATGACTGGCCTGCCTCCCCGACCTCGCCCGGCTCCATCACGGCGCTGTCGCGCTCCAGCCAGTGCAGCCATTTGTCCTGCATCGCCTGGTCGATATCGATATTCTCCGCCTTGGCCATGATCAACAGCATGCCCAGCGCGTCGGCCATTTCCAGCGCCAGCTGCTTTCGCGCCGCCGCATCGGCCGGACGCCGGGTGCGACCGGTCGTGGTGAGATAGGCTTGGGTCAGCTCGCCGATTTCTTCCTGCAGCTTGAGGAGCGGCCAGTCGCCCGAGCGATCTATGTCGAAGTGCGCGGCATAGATGTCGGAGACCCGGACGATCTTGTCGGCCAGTGCATCAAGCGGTCCGTACATGCCCCCGGCTCCTAGACGGCGACCGGGGCGGAAATGCGCGGATGCGGGTCATAACCCTCCAGCGCGATATCCTCGTACTCGAAGCCGAACAGGTCGGTCGCGTCCGGGTTGAGCTTGAGCTGAGGCAAAGCCCGCGGGGTCCGCGACAGCTGCTCGCGGACCTGGTCCATGTGATTGGAATAGATGTGGGCGTCGCCAAAGGTGTGGATGTATTCGCCCGGCTCCAGCCCGCACACCTGCGCCACCATCGCCGTCAAAAGCGCATAGGAGGCGATATTGAACGGCACGCCGAGGAACATGTCGGCCGAACGCTGGTAGAGCTGGCAGCTCAGCTTCCCGTTCGCGACATTGAACTGGTAGAGCGTGTGGCAGGGCGGCAGCGCCATATGGGGCACATCGGCCGGATTCCAGCCCGACACGATCAGACGCCGCGAGGCCGGATTGTTCCTGATCTGCTCGAGGATATTGGACAGCTGGTCGATCTCGGTTCCATCCGGCCCCTCCCAGCGCCGCCACTGCTTGCCATAGACCGGACCGAGATCGCCGTTTTCGTCGGCCCACTCATCCCAGATCTTGACCCCGCGCTCCTGCAGCCAGCGCACATTGGTCTCGCCGCGCAGGAACCACAAAAGCTCGATCGCGATCGATTTGAAATGCACTTTCTTGGTGGTCAGCAGCGGAAAACCCTTCGACAGGTCACAGCGCAGCTGGCGACCGAACACCGACCGCGTCCCGACGCCGGTCCGGTCGGCCTGTTCGGCGCCGTTCTCGAGAATGTCGCGCAGCAAAGCCAGATAGGCGTTCTCGACATCCGAACCATTGGCGGCGGTCCGCGTTGCGGCAAAGCTTTCACTGTCGATGACGGCCATGTCCTGCTCCTGGTGATTCTCGCCGGCACAGCATGACAGGGAAGCCGGGTTGGTTGAACCAGCAGCGCCAGATCAGCCGGGGATAGAGGCGGCAAGTTATTGGCAGGGTTGCGGGAAAATGGGGACGCTTGGAATGGCGGGGGAAGTGGACCGACACGCCGCGGCGGCCCATCCCTCTCGCCCGGCCGGGCGAGCCCTCTTCACCGACCGCCCCGGCGCCGTCGCGCAGGTCGCTCCTTACTCTGCTAGTCGAAGCCTGGCCCCCCCAA
>NZ_JAXMOC010000006.1:0-121218 GCF_034670125.1 Maricaulis sp. | reverse complement strand
ATCCCGAACACGACCGTTAAGACCCCGAGCGCCGATGGTACTGCATCTTAAGGTGTGGGAGAGTAGGTCGCTGCCCGGTCTGCACGACAGATCCAACAGGAAATCCCTCCACTCAGTTCAAATACAAAAACGCCCCCGTGACACTCACGGGGGCGTTCTTGCGTCCGGTCCCAGAAATGACAACCGCCAATCCGCAGCCCAAGACCAAGACATGCTTGCGGCCGGGCGACAGCGCAATTCCTGCCATAACTCGAAAGCGGAGAGATTGCCGCGTCTGGCGCACGTCGCCGGACGCGAGATCAAGGTTCGACCCAATCATGGCAGGCCCATTGTCCGGCCACCGGGAACGACCCGGTCCTCATCCGGCCTGCCTCGAATTGGCCCTTGTTTCGACTTGCCGCGGTCGTGGAGCGCCGGCAGTCTGCCGATTGAGGGAATTCGGGACCGGAAGGGATTACCATGAAACGCGTTCTTCTGATCGGCACGGCTGGCCTGGCCATGCTTGCGGCTTGCACAGCGACGGTTGAAACGCCGCCGCCACCGCCACCGTCGTCCGCGCCGCCGACCCCTCCGCCTCCGCCGCCTCCGCCGGCAGCGATGGATGAGATGGTGACGGTCACCGGGTCGCGAATTCGACGCAGTGATACAGTCGCTCCGTCGCCGCTTCAAACAATCAGCTCTGAAGCCTTGACGATGATCGGAGCGGCTTCCCAGCCGGAGCTCGTCGACCGTGAACGCTATGAGGATGTTACTCCCAATCCGGTGATGTCGACCGCCGACGCGCCGGTCTCGACCTTCTCGATCGATGTCGACACGGCCAGCTATTCGCTCGTGCGGAACTCGCTGGAAGCTGGCCGCCTGCCGCCCACCGATGCGGTGCGGATCGAGGAGATGGTCAATTATTTCGACTATGACTACGCGTTGCCGGCGGGGCCGGACGAGCCGTTCGCGACCCATGTCACGGTGACGCCCACGCCGTGGAATGCCGACACCCAGCTGATGCATATCGGTATCCAGGGCTATGAGATCATCCCCGAGAACCGACCACGCGCCAATCTGGTCTTCCTGATCGATGTGTCAGGATCGATGAACGCGCCGGACAAGCTACCGCTGGCGCTTCAGGCGATGCACATGCTGGTTGATGAGCTGGAGCCGGACGACACCGTGGCCCTGGTGGTCTATGCCGGCGCCGCCGGGGCGGTATTGCCGCCGACCGAGGCCCGTGATGCCCGCGAGATCCACCGGGCGCTGGATCGGCTCCGGGCCGGCGGCTCGACTGCCGGCGGCGCCGGGCTGGCGCTGGCCTATGATCTCGCCGAACAGAATTTCGACGCTGACGCGGTCAATCGGGTGATGTTGCTGACCGATGGCGATTTCAATGTCGGCGTCACCCGGGACGAGCGCCTGGAAGACTTTGTCGCCCGCAAGCGCGATAGCGGCATCTACCTGTCGGTGATGGGCTTTGGTCGCGGCAATTACAACGATCAGATGATGCAGACCATCGCCCAGGCGGGCAATGGAACAGCGGCCTATATCGACAGCCGTCAGGAAGCCCGGCGCATGCTGGTGGAGGAGAGTTTTTCCTCGCTCTTCCCGATCGCCAACGACGTCAAGATCCAGGTCGAGTTCAATCCGGCCCGTGTCGCCGAATACCGGCTCATCGGTTATGAGACCCGTTTGCTGGAGCGGGCCGATTTCAACAATGATGCAGTCGATGCCGGCGAGATCGGGTCCGGCCATTCGGTGACAGCGATCTATGAAATCGCCGCGCCGGGATCGGAGGGTGTGTTGATGGAGCCGCTTCGCTATGGCGGTGCGGCACGGGCCGAGCCCGACCTCGACGGGGAGTTCGGCTTCCTGCGCCTGCGCTACAAGCGCCCGGGCGAAGACGAGAGCCGCCTGATCGAGCGCGCTGTCACCGATGCTGATGCACAGTCGGACATTGCTGCGGCCCCGCAGGAGGCACGTTTCTCGTTCGCGGTTGCCGGCTTCGCCCAAAGGCTGCGCGGCGACCCCTGGCTGGCCGATGGCTATGACTGGGCCGCGATACGGGCTGATGCCGCCGGTGCCTTGGGTGACGATGCGTTCGGATATCGGGCCGAGTTCCTCGACCTGGTCGATCAGGCCGCCCGGGCGGATGAGGCCCGGGACAAACCCTGATCAGGCAATCCGGGTCGCAAACAAAAAAAGAGCCGCACCATCATGGTGCGGCTCTTCTTGTTTGGGGTCACTGACCGGCTCGCGATCAATCGCCGAACTGGTAGTAGAAACGGACCCCAATGGTACGCGGCGGAGCCACGTTGGCATAGTGGCTGCGCACGATATGACCATTGACGGTCTGGTTCGACAGGGATGTCCCGCGGATACCTGTCTCGATGTACTCATTGGCGATATTGTTGATGAAGAGCGTCGCGCCCCAATCGCCGGCATCATAATTGATCGAGCCATTGGCAACGAAATAGCTGTCCAGCGTGACGCTGCTGCCGCGACCACCGGTACGGGTCAGGATGTCACCGGTGTAGGACACACCCAGGTTGTAGTTGAGCTGGGCGCCGTCCGCCATGTCGACGCTATAGCGACCGAAGACCGAGGCTTGCGTCTCCGGTGAACCGGGAAGCCGGTCGCCGGCTTCGCCATTCTCGAACGCCGTGCCGAAGCCCGGAGGCGTGATCGTACGGACCAGGAAGGGCACGTCGGCGGTCAGCTCGGACTGGGTGAAGGAGTAGGTGCCGCGCAGTTCGAAATTGTGCGCCACCTGCCAGGAACCCTGCAGCTCGAAGCCCTTCGACTCGGCGCCGTCGGCGTTGATGGTGATCGGGATGTTGGCGTTGACCGTTGCCGAGGAAACCTGGGGGCCGGTCCATTCAACAAGGAAGATCGCGCCGTTCAGCGTCACCGCCCCGTCAGCCCAGGTGGTCTTGGCGCCGAGCTCGTAATTGGTGGTCTGATCGGGGCCGAACTGGCGCTCGTCAAACTGGGCAATATCACCAGGGTTGGGACCATATTGCTGACCCGGTGCGAGCGCGCAGGCGCCCTGGGTCGCGGCCGGATCAAAGGCCGGGCACGGGCCCAGACCGTTGGAGCCACCGATCCGATAGCCTTCCGAGACCGTGAAATAGGCCAGGATTTCGTCGGACAGATCGTAGGCGATATTGAACTTGTAGAGGAAACCGTCATCCGACTGGGCCAGCGCTGGATCGAAGGCGAGGTTGCGGATTTCGTCGAGGGTGAGGGCCGTGAAGGTTGGCGGCTCGAACAGCGGGAAGTCCACGGTCGATACCGATTCCAGCTCGTACTCGTAATAGCGACCGCCCACGGTAATGGACAAGCGGTCCGTGATATCCCAGCCAAGTTCGCCGAAGAAGGCGCTTTCGGTCAGTTCGGTATTGGAGGTCGAAAAATACTCGAGATCGGTCGGGTTCTCGGTCAGCCCGAACGCGAAATTGGCGTTCACATAGGCCGAGTAGTTCGGTGTGAACTCCTGGGATGAGCCGACGAATTCACCCTTGTTGTAGTAGGCGCCGATGATCCAGTTGAACTGGCTCTCATAGGTCGAAACAAGGCGGACTTCCTGGTTGAAGAACTCGTTCTCGGTCAGTTCGCGGGTAAAGGCCGTGAAGCTGGGGAAGCTCTCGTAGGAGTATTCCAGAGAGATCAACAGGTCTGTCTGGTCGCGTTGGCCGTCGGCATCATAGCGTCCAAAGCCGGTGGCCGAGGTCAATTCCGCGAAACCGAGATCGGCAGTCAGCTCGAGGGCGAACAATTCATTGTTACGCTCGATCGGCTCAAGGACGCGAAGGGCGGACTCGTATTGACCGGCGCCGATTCCCGAGCGGCGCGATGACACCTGGCGGCCTTCAATATCCTGGTTCTGGAAGTAGTAGGTCGCGGTGGCGTCGAACCAGTCGGTCGGGGCCCAGCGGGCGGCGATGCGACCGGAGACGGCCTCTTCGCCGTCGGCATCACGGACCGGAGCCAGGTTGGAGGCAACATCGGCCGCATTGTTGAAGTCGGGGTTCGGGTTCGACACGCCCGGCTCGCGGACGCGGTAGCTGTAATCGGTAAATCCGCTGTCCTGAAGCACGTCGAGCGAGCCACGGATGGCGAAGGTGTCGGACACCGAGTGGTTGAAGGTGAAGCCGATATCAGCCGACGGTGAGTCGGCTTCGGAGTACTGGTAAAAGGACGAGCGGATCTGCAGCATGTTGCTGTCGAATTGCGGACGGTTCGGAATGTAGCGGATTGCACCGCCCAGCGTACCGGCACCATAGAGCGTACCCTGCGGTCCGAGCAGGACCTCGACGCGCTCGAGATCATTCATCTTCAGGTCGATGAAGAGCGGGATCTCGCCGAGATAGGTGGCGACCGTTCCGCCACCGTCATTATTGCCGTCGCCCGACCCGATCGGGTCGGCATTCAGGCCGCGGACGATGATCGGATTGCCCTGACGGCCCCCGCGATCGACGATGTTGATGCCCGGCACATAGGCGAGCGCATCGGCGAGGTCCTCAAAGCCTTGTTCTTCAATCTGGTCGCCGCCGATGGCTGCGATGTTGAGCGGTACATCCTGGACCGTCTCCGAGCGACGCGTCGCGGTGACGACGATAACATCCTGCGAAGCCCCGCTGGCCGACTGGGCCTGTGCAGTGCCTGTGGCCGCCATTCCGGCGAGCGGCAGGGCGAGCACGCTGATCGAACAGGCGAGACGTGAGCGGAGTGATGCTCGGGATTTTGCGGCCATGACTGGATTCTCCGAATGAATTTGTGTGTTAATCATGGTCTTTCGTTTCAAACGAAAGCAATTGCCGGGCGTTAAATTCGTGTCACATTCCTGTTTTCCTGACAGACCTGTTGCCCAAGTAGCACGCTATGTCGGCGAAGCGGCTTCGCCGACGTGTCGGAAGGTGGCCCGGCGCGACCGCGCGTACAGACGGGCAAGTCAATGACCTCGCTATCCGAATCGCAATTGTCCAAGGCGGCCGCCGCGCTGGAGTCGAAAAACTACCGGGAAGCGCACCGACTTTGCCTCGCGGTTCTGCAAAGCCATGGCCCCGATGCCGAGGCCTATTTCCTGCTGGCCCTGCTCACGGCGGATCACGACAATCCTACGAAGGCGATCGAGATCCTGGATCGCGCGCTGGCGCTGGTGCCGTCCGATCCGCGCTTCCATGCGCACAAGGCCAAGTCGCTTTTGGCGCTCCAGCGCCGCGAGGCGGCGGCAGATGCGGCGGCGCGGGCCGCGGAGTTGGGACCGACGGATGCGCTGACATTCGACACGATCGGCGTGGTCCATACCCGGCTCGGCGATCATGCCTCAGCGATTGCGCTTTTTGAGGCCGCCGTGGCCCACGACGACCATCGCGCCGCTTACCATTACAATCTGGCGGCCTCGCAGCAGTTCGCCGGCGCGTTCGACCTGGCGGCCGCTGGCTATGAGCGAACGCTGGAAATTGAACCCGGACACGTCAAGGCGCTGTCCGCGGTGGTTGGCCTGCGCCGCCAGACGGAAGAGGACAACCGGATCGACGCGCTGGTCACGGCGTTCGAGGCCCGCGATCCGACGAATCAGGAGGCGCAGCTTCATCTCGGACATGCCATCGCAAAATCCCTCGAGGATTTGGGCCGAGATGACGAGGCGTTGGTCTGGCTCGGTCGAGCCAAGGCCGGTGTCAGTGCCAGCCGCCAATACGACACGGCAATGGATGCCGAGATTTATGCGGCGGCGGCCGGCGCTTTGGTGGCAAAAACGGCAGAGCCGGCGTCCGGCAAGGTGAGCGATCGTCCCGTCTTCATTGTCGGCCTGCCGCGAACGGGCACGACGCTGATCGACCGGATACTCGGGGCGCACCCTTGCGTCCGGTCACTGGGGGAGTTGTCGAATTTCGCGCTTTTGGCCAAACAGATGGCAAGGACAGCGGGGGCCTTCGTGATGGACGCTGCCACCCTCGAGGCGACTGCGACCGTTGATCCGGCCGCACTCGGGCAGGCCTATGAGGCGAGCGTGTCGGGCCTGGCCGGTGATGCCGTTCGATTTACCGACAAGATGCCGCTCAATATCGTCTGGGCCGGCCATATTCACCGGGCCTTGCCCGGAGCCCGTCTCATCTGCCTGCGCCGTCACCCGCTCGATGCCTGCCTCAGCAATTACCGCCAGCTCTTCGCGACCAGTTTTTCCTATTACAATTATGCCTACGAGTTGGCCGATTGCGCCCGTTACTATCTCTACTTTGACCGACTTCGGGCGCATTGGGCAGAAAGCCTGCCGGCCGATCGCTACACCGAGGTCGCCTACGAGGACATTGTTGGTGACCTTGAGGGGGAGGCGCGGCGCCTGATCGACCATTGCGGCCTCGACTGGGACCCGGCCTGCCTCGACTTCCACAACCAGGCCGGCAGCGTGGCGACCGCGAGCTCGGTCCAGGTCCGCCAGCCGCTCTATTCCAGCTCCATCGGGCGATGGAAACGCCATGCAGAAGCCCTGCAGCCGGTGCAGGACATTCTGCGCGATGGCGGCGTGATCGATGCTGATGGAAACTGGCTGCGCGATACCTGACCGACCCTATGGCCAGTGCGGCGAAGCGGTGTAGGATTGCCCGATACCGACCTGCGGGCGTGGCGGAATCGGTAGACGCAGCAGACTTAAAATCTGTCGACCGCAAGGTCGTGCCGGTTCAAGTCCGGCCGCCCGCACCAGCTTTCCATACCGTCGTTGGTCGTCCGCGACGTTCAGGATCCGCCGCCTCCGAGCCGTTCCGCCTTCCGCCGCCGGGCCATCATCCACAGCCGATGGACGGTCAGATAGACGCCGGTCAGGCCGAACAGGATGGCGATGATCGAGGTTACCTTGATCCACCAGGAATTGAAATTCTCCCGGCTCGACCAGTCCATGATGTGAATGCCCCAGAAGATGTCATAAATCCGCCAGGCCGCGGTACGCACCGCGCGCAGCTCGCCGGTCCGGCTGTTGATGTAAAAAGTGGTCGGGGGCGTTGTTTCGCCGGCCGCGAACTCGATCCTCCAGGCGGGTACTGACAGGCCGGCTTCACGGGGCGGGCTGTCGAGCGAGGTGACAGACACAATCTCGCCAAGACCGATCTGGCGCGACAGTGCGATTTGTGTGGCCAGGGCCTCGCTGACGGGGGTCAGGGACTGACCGGCGATAGCGTCGACCATGACCGGCCCGGCCGGAGTTTCCAGTCGCCAGACCGGAGTGTCGGCGAGCATGCCGGTCCGCGCCGAAAGCACGGTGAGCGACTGTCCATCAATGATCTCCGCCAGAGGCAGGGCGCGGTCGGCCCAATCAATTGCCGGCGTGGGTTCGTCCGATCTGAGGTGCTCCCCGCGAATGGATTCGATGGGAATCAGCACCATGGCCAGACCCGAAATCAGCCACAGCATGACCTGGACGCCGAACGCGGCTCCAAGCCACAGGTGGATCTGGCTCATCAGGCGAAAGGTCTTCATGCGTGAGTCTCCCGCTTCACAAAGCGACCCTGGGCACCGGTCTACCCCAAAGGACGGGCCGCGGACCAGTGCCGCAATGCAGGCTTGGCAGGCGAGCCGTCCGGCATGGACTATCGACGGCCGGGCGGAGCGGCTATAGCGTGACAGCATGTCCAGCCATGACGTCCACGCCCATTTGGTGAATGCATCCGCCCCGCTCTTCCCGGATCTTGAGGCCGCCATCCGTCGTCTTGGACCGCTCGAATTGCCACAGCGCAATGACCTGCCATTCCCCGATTACCTGTGCCGGGCGATTTCCGGCCAACAGATATCCGTGAAGGCGGCGCAAAGCATTTGGGGCCGGGTCGAGGCCAGCGCCGGGGGAGGGCCGTTGCTGGATCATTTCTGTCCCGAGAATACCGAAACCTTGCGCGCCTGCGGTCTCTCCGGCGCCAAGACACGCACCATCATCACCATAGCGGAAACACACCGATCGGTCGGCCTGGATACCGAGGCCTTGCGAGCCATGTCGCTGGCCGGTCGGACCGAACGCCTGACCGAAATTTGGGGCGTCGGTCAATGGACAGCCGACATGATGAACATTTTCTACTTCGGTGAGCAGGATGTCTGGCCGGACGGAGATGTGGCGGCCCGAAAGACGCTTGAGCGCCTGACATCCAAGCGCCGCAAGACCGTCCGCACCGCCGCGCTGTTCAAGCCATACAGGTCCTGGCTGGCCTATTACATGTGGGCCCATGTCGACGCGCCACCGGATTGACGTCGCCGCCAAGCGGTGGCGGGCCAATTGTCGCCGTGCAACCGGGACCGAAGGACACCGTCTCCCGCTGAACCTGCCTCCAAACGGCCTTATCTTGGCCGGGATCGGCGGGCCTTATGCGGGAATGACAAGACGTCTCCTCATCGATGCCGGCCTGTTTGCCGGTGGTTGGCTGCTTGGCTGGCTTCTCACGGGTAGCGCCCTGACCGGCCTGATCGTCGCCCTGGTCTTTTCAGGCGCGGCCGAGGGCGTGCAGGCGGCTGCCAGCCATGATGAGTAACCTGCTTCACGGCGTGCTCGACATCCCATACCGCTCTCTCTAACGTCCGCCCTGAACCCTGTTCAATCGCGAGCTGCCACAGAAGCGGTCGCGAGCCTGGTCGATCAAAGAGGGGAGCAACCCATGGCCGAACCCGATATTCTCAAAGGGAAGCTGCGCCTGCCCGTCATAGGCGCGCCGCTTTTCATCATATCCAATCCCGACCTTGTCATTGCCCAGTGCAAGGCGGGTATTGTCGGCTCGTTTCCGTCGCTCAACGCCCGCCCGGTCAGCCAGCTGGATGAGTGGCTGGACCAGATCACGTCCGAACTGGAGAGCTATAATCGCGCCAATCCGGACTCGCCGGCGGCACCGTTCGCGGTCAACCAGATCGTCCATCGGTCCAACAACCGCCTCGAGGAAGACATCGCGCTTTGCGAGAAATACAAGGTCCCGGTGGTCATCACCTCGCTCGGCGCGCGCGAGGAAGTCAACACGGCGGTAAAAAGCTGGGGCGGCATCACGCTGCATGATGTCATCAACCAACGTTTCGCTCACAAGGCGATCGAGAAGGGAGCCACGGGGCTGATATGCGTGTCGGCGGGAGCGGGCGGTCATGCGGGCGCCCTGTCCCCCTTTGGCTTCATTGCCGAGACCCGGGCCTGGTTTGACGGACCGATCCTGTGTTCCGGTGCCATCTCCACCGGCGGCGGCGTTCTGGCCGCACAGGCGATGGGTGCCGACTACGCCTATATCGGCTCGGCCTTCATCGCCACGGCGGAAGCGCGCGCGGAGGACGCCTACAAACAGGGGATTGTGGACGGGTCGGCCGAGGACATTGTCTACACCAACCTGTTTACCGGCGTGCACGGCAATTATCTCAAGGCCTCGATCATTGATGCCGGCCTTGATCCGGACGCGCTGCCGGAGAGCGACCCGTCGGCGATGAATTTCGGCTCCGGCGGAGGCTCCAAGGCCAAAGCCTGGAAGGATATCTGGGGTTCTGGCCAGGGGATCGGCTCGGTCAGGCAGGTTCGTCCGGCCGCCGATTATATCGATCAGCTCAAGGCCGAGTACGACGCGGCCCGGGCTCGCCTGCTCGGTTAGGCAATCGACGGTGTTTCCACAGTCATCCCGTCCGGTGAAGGCCGGGCGGGGTATTGTGTGCAAACGCCCCGCGATGGGGGGTCAGGCGTTGGCCTGACAGGTGTCGTTGTGGCTCAGATGAGCGACGATTTCGGACGGTCGGCCGAACAGGTGAGTGGGGGATTGGGCCGCAAGAATCTCAGCCGTTGCAAAACCCCAATCAACGGCACCGGAGGCGCAGCCCGCGTCTCGCGCTGCATCGATGTCGCGGACCTCATCGCCGACGCACAGGGTTCGCGCCGGCGTGGTGCCCGCCCGACTGATCACCTTGCGGAATATGGACGCCTTGCCGAACAGCGCCGCACCGCAGGCGAACTGGCTGAACTGGCCGGCCAGTTGTTCACCCATGACCGCGCGCACGGCGGTCTCGCCATTCGATGACACCACGGCCAGCTCGATGCCGCGCTCGACAAGGTCGGCGACCAGATCCCGGATCCCGTCGAACAGGTGGATCTTGTCGACATTTTCCGCGGCGCGGGCACGCACATCTGCGGCGATGAACGGTATTTTCCAGGTCGGGATGGACAGCGCGTCCATGATCGCCTTGGGCGTCAGCCCGCGCAGCGACTCGGCCCGGTCAGCGCAAATGGGCGCGAGGCCGTGCTTGTCGACCAGGTCGGGCAATTCACCGCGGAACCAGGTCAGGCTGTCGGCCAGGGTTCCATCGAAATCGAAGATGACCAGATCATAGCGGTTCGGCACGTTCACTGTCCCCATGCGGCCGCGCTTCCCCGACGGCCTGTTTGTCACAGGCTCCACGATTCTTGTGACAGTTGCACGCTGTAACCGTGCCAGCGCCAAAAAGCAAAGAGGCGGGCACCCTGTGGCACCCGCCTCGATGATGTTGACGCCCGGGCATGACCCGCAGTGTCGAGGGTCAGGCGTTCAGCCAGTCCGGCTTGACGCAAGGCAATCCCAGGTCGTCGGCGACCAGCTTGTGGCAGACTTCCCCATCGGCCGTGGTCAGGCCTTCGCGCAGGTGAGCATTCTCGTTGATGGCCCGCTTTGTGCCCTTGTTGGCGATCTCCAGACCGAGCGGCAGGGTCGCGTTGTTGAGGGCCAGCGTGGAGGTGCGGGCATAGGCGCCCGGCATGTTGGCGACACAATAATGCACGACCCCGTCGATGATGTAGGTCGGGTCGTCATGGGTTGTGGCCTTGGAGGTTTCAAAGCAGCCGCCCTGGTCGATGGCGATGTCGACGAGCACAGCGCCGTCCTTCATCTCCTTGAGCATCTCGCGCGTCACCAGTTTGGGCGCCGCGGCGCCCGGGATCAGCACGGCGCCGATGACGACGTCGGCTTCACGAACGGCGTCCTGGAGAGCGGCCTGGGTCGAGTAGGCGGTCTTCACGGCACCGGAGAATTGCTCGTCCAGCTCGGCCAGGCGGCGGTTGGAGCGATCGAATACAGTCACATCGGCGCGGGCACCGATGGCCATTTCGGCTGCATGGGTACCGGCGACACCGCCACCGATGATCACGACCTTGGCCGGCAGCACGCCGGGCACGCCGCCCAGCATCGTGCCACGACCGCCCTGGGCCTTCATCAGGCAGTGGGCTGCGACGGAGACGGACATGCGCCCGGCGACCTGGCTCATCGGCGTGAGCAGGGGCAGGCGGCCATCGCGATCGGTGACCGTTTCATAGGCGATCGACAGACAGCCTGATTTGCGCAGTCCTTCGGCCTGAACCGGATCGGCGGCGAGGTGGAGATAGGTGTAGAGGGTGTGGTGCGGCTTCAGCATTGCCGTCTCGGACGGCTGCGGCTCCTTCACCTTGACGATCATCTCCGCAGCGTCAAAGACGGCGGCCGCGTCCGGAAGGATCGATGCGCCCGCCGCGATGTAGTCGTCATTGGTGAAACCGATGCCTTCGCCGGCATTGGTTTCGACGACGACCTCGTGTCCGTGACGAACGAATTCCGCGACGCTGTTGGGCGTCAGGCCAACCCGGTATTCGCGGACTTTGATTTCTCTGGGTACCCCGATACGCATGATCATCCCTCAAGGGCTGGGCAGTACGCGGCTTCCTTCGATAATCCCGATCGGAAAGCGGCCTGCGCGATTGAAATTGACAACTTCGACCGGCTGTTGTGAATTATCGTGCAACATTCGGTGCTGTTCGCGACGTATATACCAGCGTTTCGCAATAATCCAGAATGATATGCGGAGTTTTCTTTGTCGATCGGGAGAGTGTGCCTTGCGACTTGATAGCGTTGATATCGCCATCCTCAATCGTCTGCAGGAACAGGGGCGGCTGACCAATGCCGAGCTTGCCGAGCGGGTCGGACTGTCGGCGTCGGCCTGTCATCGCCGGGTCAAGGCGCTGGAAAGTGCCGGGGTGATTGATCGATATGTGGCGATTCTGTCGGAACTCGCGCTGGGCCGCGGCATCACGGTGTATGTCCAGGTCACGCTCGACAATCAGAAGCGCGATACGCTTGTCGCCTTTGAAGAGGCGGTCGAGCATGTTCCCGAAGTGATGGAATGCTATCTCATGAGCGGGGATGCGGATTATCTGGTGCGGGTGCTGGTGCGCGATGCCAATGACTATGAGCGCGTTCACCGAGAAGTCCTGTCCAGCCTCCCGGGCGTGACGCGTCTAGTGTCGAGCTTCACCATTCGTCGGGTTTTTTCCCGCACCGCGATGCCGGTCCCGGACGAGGTCCAGGTCAACTGACAGGCTTGCCTCGCGGCGGGCCGGGGATTAAGTCGGCGCCATGACAGATGATCGCTACGACAATCTTGGCCAGCTTGGGTCCGCAACCCCGCTGCCCGACAATCCGGAAACTGCCGCGTTGGAACGCGTCGCCAATCCGTGTGACGCCCCCTACATGACGCGCTTTGTCTGCCCCGAATTCACCTCGCTTTGCCCGGTGACCGGAGCGCCGGATTTTGCCCATCTGGTCATTGACTATGTCCCGCGTGACTGGATCGTGGAGAGCAAGTCGCTGAAGCTCTATCTTGGCAGCTTCCGCAATCATGGCGCTTTCCATGAAGCCTGCACCACAGGGATCGGACAACGCCTGGTACGGGAAATCGAGCCGGTCTGGCTGCGCATTGGTGGCTATTGGTACCCGCGCGGCGGCATCCCGATCGATGTCTTCTTCGCCACCGGTGACCCGCCCAAAGGCGTCTGGATTCCCGATCAGGATGTGCCCGGGTATCGCGGTCGGGGCTGACCAGCCCCTCGGCAATGCGACATGAGACAGGGCGCTATCGACAGGCCGCGCGCATTCGACTTGTGCAGTGACTGGGGCATGGACGGGGACACTCGGTCGAACCGGCCCGCCAGCGCGCTGTGAGCGGACCTGTCAGCTTTCGGTTTTCATCCATCGGTCGATACGGGCGACGGGGCGCGCCCGCTCCACCGGCTCGTCGGTGACATTGCCGATATAGAGAAAGCCGGCGATGCGTTCGCCCGACTTCAGGCAGAGCGCGTTCTTAATATGTTGATCGAACGCGTACCATTCGGTCAGCCATTGGGCGCCAAAGCCCATCGCCGAAGCCGCGATCAGGATGTTCTGGCAAACGGCGCCGGCTGACAGGACCTGCTCCCACTCTGGCACTTTGTGACGTTCCGTGACGCAGGAAACCACCGCAATCACCAAAGGCGCGCGGGTCAGGCGGGCGGCCTCGAAACTCCGCTGTGCGGCGGTCGCGTCGGGTGTCGAGTCGGCGAAGGCGTGTTCGAGTACCTGGCCGAACTGTTCCCGGGCAGCGCCCTCGAAGAGGATGAACCGCCAGGGAGCCAGCTTGCCATGGTCCGGCACGCGCGCGGCTATACCAAGAAGATGATCGATCTGCTCCGGTGAGGGGCCGGGTCCGGTCATGGTCACCGCGGTTGCGGACCGTCGCCGGGTCAGGAGGTCGATGGTATCCGGGCTCTCGTGGCACGGCGACAGGCGCTCGCCGGGTGCGGGAAATGACGGAAATGGGGTATCATTCATTATGATGCCTGACCTGCTGGCTGCGAGACTATCTTTGACCTGGATGGTCCGGGGTCGGTATACCTGTTGACGGGGACTGCACTCAAATTGAGTTCGTTGGGGAAACGTATCAAGTATGAACGCTGAAATCGCCATTGAAGACGATACGCCGGCAGACCGGCGCCGCCGCAAGGTGCGCGAGGCCATTATCGATGCCGCCGAGACGATCTTCACCTCGGAAGGGGAAGAAGGCATCTCGATGCGTCGTCTGGCCGAGGCCATCGATTACTCACCGGCCGCCATCTACAAGTATTTTGCGTCAAAGGATGACTTGTTCACGGCGATCCGTGAAATGTTCTTCGAACGCCTCCTGTCGCGGATCCACGGGGCGATGGAAGAGGGCGGCGAAACCGCGTCGCTGTGTGCCCGCTGCATGCGCGCCTATGTCGAGACAGGCATGGAAGAGCCCAATCACTACATGATGGCGTTCTCCCCGTCGGTGACGACGAAACCGCACATCCATGATGAAAAGGAAGTGGCGTTCGAGGCCGAGGAAAAGCTGGTCGACATGATCCAGGCCGGACAGCTTGAGGGCGCTTTCCGGCAGGTTGATCCGCGAGTGGCGTCCAAGAGTGTCTGGGCGAGCCTGCACGGCCTGACCATGCTGATTGTCTGCCTCGACGATTTTCCCAACGGCATGCCGGGGTCCGAACATGTAACCACCGACGCGGTCATAGACCTGCACATGGACATGATCATGCGCGGCCTCTCCAAATCCGGATAACTGGTATTCGCAGAAATGTGAACGCCGTTCACTTTGCAAACGACATTTAGTGACCTATATCCCGTCTGTGACAGGACGAGGATGCTCACATGTCTCTCTACAAGCGGCGCCTTGGGGCCGGATCTGCCGTCGCGCTAGCGGCTTTGCTGGTTGCCATTCTGGTGTTTGGCGTTACCGCCTTGCGAGCCGAGGCGAACATTGTGGCCGCGGCCCCGACCCCGATCAGTGTGTCAGTGCTCACCGCGACGCATGATCCCGACGCGAGCATTGCCGAGTTCTTTCCGGGCCTGGTTGCGGCGCGGCGCCAGAGCGCGCTCGGCTTCGAGCGGGCCGGTCGCATTGACCGGATCCATGTAGACGTCGGGGACAGGGTGCTGGCCGGTGATGTCCTGGCCCGGCTCGATGTCCGCGCGGTCGAGGCGCAGATTGCGGCCGCCGAGGCGCAGACCGCCGAGGCCGCCGCCCAGACGGCGCTTGCCAGTGAAACCGAAAGTCGGCAGGCGCAGTTGCTTGAGCGCGGGCATATTTCCCAACAAAGATTCGACGAGGTCCGCACGTCGACCCGGGCGGCCCTGGCACGCCAGAACGCCGCCGCCGCGGCTGCTGACTCCCTGCGGGTCCAACTCGACCTGTCGGTGATGATCGCGCCGTTTGACGGTGTCGTGACAGCCCGCCGGGCCGACGAAGGCGCGATCGCCTCGCCAGGCCAGCCATTGCTCGAACTGGTCGAACTGGACCAGCTGGAAATCAATGTGGGCCTGCCGCCGGCTGTCGCTGCCGGCTTCCGACCCGGCGACACGGCCCGGTTCGCGGTGGACGGCCACCGGGCGCCGCTGAACGCCTATTTCCGGGCTTCGTCCAGCGTTGTGGACCGGCAGACCCGCACCGTCACCGCCGTGTTCGACCTTGAGCCGGGGCAGGCTGTCGCGGCCGGGCAGATCGCTCGCCTGTCTGTACAGACTCCGATCGGGACCGATGGCTTCTGGGTCCCCACGGCGGCCCTCGCGGAGGGCCGACGCGGCTTGTGGTCGGTCTATGTTCTTGTGCCCTTGGACAGCAATTCCTATCGGCTGGAGCCACGCGTGGTTGAAACCGTCCGGGTGGAAGCAGAGCGCATCTATGTCCGTGGCGCTGTGGCGCCTGGCGAACTCCTGCTCGCGTCCGGCCTGCAGCGGATCACACCGGGCCAGATTGTCATTCCGGCGACGCTCGAGGCGGTTGCGCGATGAGCACGCTGTTTTTCAGATACTCACGCCTGACGGCGCTGGCGGTCATTCTGCTGGTTGCAGCAGGACTGGGCGCGCTGCTGACGCTGGGCCGGCAGGAAGACCCGTCGCTGACCGAACGCTTCGGCCTGGTCGTGACGGCTTTTCCCGGCGCATCGGCGGAGCGGGTTGAAGCCCTGGTGACCGAGCCGATCGAGAATGCGATCCACGAGCTCGCCGAGATAAACGATACCAGTTCGACGTCGCAATCGGGCGTGTCGGTCATCCATCTGCAAATCCGGGAAGACCTCAATGCCACCGAGGTGGACCAGGCCTGGACCCAGATCCGCGAGCAGGTTGAAAGCGTCCGGCCCACCCTGCCGCAGGGCGTGATTGCACCGGACGTACGTCGTCAGTATCTGGGCGCGGCGACTATGATCGTCTCGCTCAGCTGGGGCGAGGCCGGCGCCGAAAACCCGGCCATCCTGTCGCGCCTCGCCGCCGATCTGGAATCCCGTTTGCGCAATATGGACGGGACCGAGGAGACCGCGGTTTTCGGCGAGGTCGAGGAAGAAATCCGCATTCTTGCCGACCCCGACACCCTGGCTGCGCTGGGCCTCGGCATGGCGGATCTGGCCCGCCTGACGGCCAGCGCAGATGCCAAGTCACCGGCCGGAGAGCTGCGCGCGGGTGGCGTCGATCTCAATGTCGAGATTGCCGGCGAGTTCGATGGCCTTGACCGGATCCGGTCGATCGCTCTGGGCGAAGGTCCCGACGGAGGCTTCATCCGCGTCGGTGATGTCGCGGAGGTGGAGAAGGGCGCCCGAACACCGGTCGATGCGCTGGCCACAACCAATGGGCGCCGCGCTGTCTTCGTGGCCGCTTATCTGCAGCCGGAATTGCGGGTTGATCACTGGTCGCAGGCCGCCGATGCGGTTGTCGCCGAGTTTGCCGGCTCGGTCCCGGGCGTACGGGTCGAGACCATTTTCCGCCAAGCTGACTATGTCGACAGCCGGTTGAGCGGTCTGGCTCGTGATCTGGGCTATTCGGCGCTGATCGTTTTCGCCGTCCTGTTCTTGATGATGGGGTGGCGCGCTGCCCTGATTGTCGGGTCGGCCCTGCCGTTGACGGTGCTGGCCGTGATGCTGCTGACCAGCCTCTATGACGAGCCGCTGCACCAGATGTCGGTAACCGGCCTTGTGGTTGCGTTGGGCCTGTTGATCGACAATGCCATCGTTGTGGTCGATGAATACCGTCTGATGCGGGGCCGCGGTGCCGGCCCGCTGGACGCGCTGGACAGGGCCTTGCGGCACTTGTTCGCCCCACTGCTGGCCTCGACCCTGACCACTGTTTTCGCGTTCGCGCCCATTGCGCTGATGCCCGGAGCGGCAGGAGAATTCATTTCGATGATCGGGATTTCGGTGATCTTCGCCGTGGTCTCATCCTTCATTCTTGCCATGACGGTGGTCGGCGCCTTTGCGGCCTGGTTTGATGACCCGGCCATTGCCGACGGCCCGCGACGTTTCTGGCGGCAGGGGCTGGGCGCCGGCCCGCTCGCCGGACCTTATCGGGCGGTTCTGGACGCTGTGACCCGGCGCCCATGGACCGGTCTGGTCGGCGGATTTCTCCTGCCGATTGCCGGTTTCCTGGCGGCCTCGACCCTGCCCATGCAGTTCTTCCCGCCGACCGACCGCGACATGTTCCAGCTCTCCCTCGAGCTGCCGTCCTCGACCTCGATTGAGGAAACCCGGCGCCAGACCGAGCGTGCCACGGCCTTGATCGAATCCTATCCGGATGTCGAGCGGGTCTCCTGGGTGATCGGTGAAAGCGCGCCGCGGACCTATTACAACGCGGTCGGCAACAAGTCGGGCGTCTCCAGTTACGCCAGCGGGTTTGTCCACATGGCATCGCCGCAGGCAACGGCGCGTATCCTGCCGGACCTGCAGCGCCGGGTGATGACGGCGTTTCCTGACGCCCGCCTGTTGACCCTGCCGTTCGAGCAGGGCCCGCCGATCCCGGCGCCGATCGAACTGGTCCTGGTCGGGCCGGAACTGACCGAGTTGAACCGCCTGGGTAACGAGATCCGGGCCGTCTTGGCGCAAACCCCGACCGTCACCCATACGCTCGCACTGCTGGAGATGGGTGAGCCGGTCGCCCGTATCATGGCCGATGAGGCCGCAGCTGAACTTGCCGGAATTCGTCTCGATGACCTCGCCAACCGGTTGCGGGGCGAATTGGACGGCGTTGTAGGCGGAAGCGTGCTGGAAGGTGTCCAGGAATTGCCGGTTCGGGTCATTGCCCGTGACTCGCGGCGTTCCAGCCTTTCAGCCGTTTCCGCCTCTCCTCTTGCGACACCGGGACAGGATATCCTGTCGGCACCGCTGGCCGCACTGGGGGAGGTTGTGCTGGCCCCGCAGGTCGCGGGAATTCCTCACGAGAATGGCCGCCGGGTCAACTCGATCTACGGTTTTCTCGATCCCTACACGCTGCCGGCTCCGGCGCTGGAACACTTCTTTTCGGCGCTTGATGAAGCTGGAATCATCCTGCCACCAGGCTATGATTTGCAGATCGCCGGCGAGGCCGCAGAGCGTGGCAACGCGATGGCGGGCCTGCTGGGGACAGCTTTGCCGCTGTTGGTCCTGATGATCGGTTCGGTCGTGCTGGCCTTCAACTCCTTCCGCTTTGCCGGCGTCATTTTCATCGTCGCCTTCCTGTCGGTCGGGCTGGCCATGTTCGGGGTCTGGGCGTTCGGGACGCCACTCGGTTTCAATGCCATTGTCGGGTCGATGGGCCTGATGGGCCTGTCGATCAATGGTGCCATCGTCGTCCTGTCGGCGCTGCGGGCCAATCCGGCCGCCGTGGCGCTGGAGGACGGTGCTGTCCAGGCGACGGTGATTGACGCCACACGGCACATCATTTCGACCACGCTGACAACGATCGGGGGATTTATTCCGCTCATCCTGTCTGGCGACAGCTTCTGGCTGCCCTTTGCCGCGGCCATGGTCGGCGGTGTTGCCGGGTCGGCGCTGCTGGCGCTGGTGTTTGCACCGGCCGCCTTCACATTCCTGATGCGCCTGTCGGAGAAAAAGCGGCGCCTGGCCGATGCGCTCCAGCGTGAGCGGTCGCGCCGGGCGGCGCTGACCTTGCCCGGCACGCCCGAACACGCCTAGCTCTGACGGGGTGTTCCATAGTGACGAAGGTGCATGATGAGCCGGACGCGTGGCCCCTGGACCGTGCTGGACGATCGAGAGGTTTACCGCAATGACTGGGTATGCCTGACCGAGTATGCGGTGACACGCCCGGACGGCAAGGCTGGCATCTATGGTGTGGTCGGGTTTGCCAATCATGCCCTTGCGATCCTGCCAGTGCGGGCGGACGGGCATATTGTGCTTGTCGGCCAGCATCGCTTTCCCCAGAACCGATACAGCTGGGAGATCCCCGAGGGCGGCGGTGCGCTGGATGCCGATCCGCTCGAAGGTGCGGCGAGGGAACTGCGCGAAGAGACCGGGTATACCGCGACAAACTGGCGCGAAATACTGCGCATGGACCTGTCCAACTCGGTTACCGACGAAACGGCGATCGGCTATCTGGCAACCGGCCTGACCCCGGGCGACGCGGAACCCGACGGGACCGAAGACCTGCGCACGCGCGAGCTGCACTTTCGTGATGCTCTCGAAGAGGTGACATCGGGCCGGATCACCGATGCCTTGACGGTAGCGATGCTGTTCAAGGCATACTACATGGCCCGGGAGGGTGAGCTGGACTCCGATCTGTCGGCCGCCATGCTGGATCAAGGCGCGAGGAGAGTGTGATGTCGCTCAGCCAAGTCGAAAAACCTGTGGAAGCCCGGACCGGCACAGAGTCCATCTGGGCGCGACTTCGCGTGGAAGCCGCATCGGCAGCTGCCGAGGAGCCGATTCTGGCCAGCTTCCTGAATGCGGCCATCTTGCGCCACAACAATTTTTCCGACGCACTGGCCTATCGCATCGCCGCCAAGCTGGCCGATGCCCAGCTGGATGCGATGCTGGCCCGCGATGTTGCCGAGGAAGCGATTGCCGGAGACCCGGATATAGTCCAGCAGGCGGCGGCCGACATGATTGCGATCGATGAGCGCGACCCGGCCTGTCTGAGCCTTCTCCAGCCCTTCCTCTATTTCAAGGGTTACAACGCCCTGCAGGCCCACCGGGTTGGTCACTGGCTGTGGTCGCAGGGGCGCCAGACCCTGGCGTTCCACCTGCAAAGCCGCGTCGGTGAGCGGTTCGGGCTGGATATTCATCCGGCTGCAAGGATCGGTCGTGGTGTGATGCTCGATCATGCGACCTCCGTTGTGATCGGTGAGACCGCGGTGGTGGGAGATGATTGTTCGATCCTGCATGAGGTTACCCTGGGCGGAACCGGCGCCGCGCACGAAGACCGTCACCCCAAAGTCGGCAAGGGCGTCCTGATTGGCGCCGGAGCGCGCGTGCTGGGCAATATCACTGTCGGCGACGGAGCGAGGATCGCTGCAGGCTCCGTTGTACTGGAGCCGGTGCCGGCCGGCTGCACGGTCGCCGGCGTTCCGGCCAAGGTGGTCGGAAGCTGCGGCAAGGACCCGGCCAGGAGCATGGACCAAAGCCTGCCGCAAGGCTCTGGTTGAACCGATCTGCCTGCTTTTGCGGGCGTCACGACGACAGCAACTCACTGGACGTGCCCCCCCTGCATGGGGTTAGTTGGCGCCGACTTCGAATCCCCCGACCGGAGAATGATCCCGTGAACAAGAACATGACCATGCTGGAAGCGGCCAAGCTCCAGATGTTCCTGCAGGCCAAGCTCAACCCGGAGATGGTCGTGCAGTGCCGCAACCGTCCCGATGAGTGCGCCGAAATCCATATTGGAGACGAGTGCCTTGGCGTCGTCGCCAAGATTATCGATGAGGGCGAAACCTCATACTCGTTTGAAATCACCATCCTGGATATCGACCTGGAAGATCTTTGAGCGAAACGACGCCTCCCGTCCTCGAGGTCTGCAAGGTCTCCAAGACCTATGCCGGCCATGTCGAGGCTGTGCGAGGCGTCTCGCTCGAGGTTGAGACAGGTCAGCTCCTTGTCCTTGCGGGGGCATCGGGGTGTGGCAAGACAAGCCTGCTGAAAATGATCAACCGCCTCGAGGAACCCTCGGGCGGTTCGATCATGTTTGGGGGCGAGGATATCGCCGGCCAGGATGCGGTCGCCCTGCGCCGCCGTATCGGCTGGGTCATGCAGGGCGACGGCCTGTTTCCCCACATGAGTGTCCGCCGCAATGTCGGCCTGATCCCGGCCATGTCCGGGCAGGATGCGGCGCGTGTCGAGTTGCGTGTCCGTGAGATGCTGGACATGGTGCGCCTCGACCCCCACGAGTTCGGAGACCGGATGCCGGGCGAACTGTCCGGTGGCCAGCGCCAGCGCGTCGGATTTGCCCGAGCCCTGGCCGGACGTCCGGAACTGGTCCTGATGGACGAACCGTTCAGCGCGCTTGATCCGATCACCCGGGACGGGCTGCAACAGGACTTCCGGGATTTGCAGGCAGAGCTCGGTTTTGCTGCTGTAATGGTCACCCATGACATGGCTGAAGCCCTGATCATGGCCGACGTGGTCGCGGTGATGCGCGACGGTCGGATCATCCAGCAAGGCACCCCGCACAGCCTGATGATCGCCCCGGCGGACGACTATGTGTCCGACCTGCTGGAAACGCCGCGCCGCCAGATGCGGGCCATCGCGGAGCTGGCGCAGTGAGCGACAATCTCGCCGAACGCTGGGCTGAGCTTCCGGACCTTCTGGCCGGCCACATGTTGCTGTCGCTGGCAGCCATCCTGGTCGGCCTGTCGATCAGCCTGCCGCTGGGGATCCTGGCGGCGGCCCGGCCGCGTCTCGCGGCGGTCGTTCTCAATCTTGCCAGTGTGATCCAGACCATACCCGGTCTGGCATTGCTGGCACTCATGGTGCCGCTTCTGGGCGGCATGATCGGCTATGCGCCGGCCTTTCTGGCGCTGATGCTGTATTCGATCCTGCCGATCCTTCGAAACACGATTGTCGGACTTCAAGGACTTGATCCGGTTGTGCGCGAAGCCGCCAGGGGTATCGGCATGACGGCGCGTGAACGCCTGTGGCAGGTCGAGTTGCCGCTGGCATTGCCGGTCATCGTGGCGGGCTTGCGTACCGCCGTCGTGTGGGTGGTCGGTGCTGCGACCCTGGCCACACCGGTCGGTGCGTCCAGCCTCGGCAATTACATCTTTGCCGGCCTGCAGACCCGAAACTGGCTGTCCGTCCTGTTTGGTTGCCTGTTTGCAGCCGGGCTGGCGATTGCGCTCGACCAGATCATCCGGCTGCTGGAAGTCGCCGCCCGTGATCGCCGGCGGGGTCTGGCGATCGGGGTCGGAGTGGCGCTATCGGCACTGATCGTGATCACGATAGCGCCGAGCCATGTCCCCTCAGGCGTGTTTCGCCGCGCCGGGGCGGATATGGCGCAGACGGGGGATCGCAACGACCTCGCTGACGAAACCATTGTGGTCGGCGCCAAGGCCTTCACCGAACAATACATTCTTGGTGCCGTAATGCAGACGCGGCTGGAGTCGGCAGGGGCCCGCGTCGAACGTCTCGACAATCTGGGATCAACCATCGCCTTTGATGCTCTGCGTACCGGCGAGATCGATGTCTATGTCGACTATTCCGGTACCATTTGGGCGACGGTGATGAACCGGCCTGAACCGGTCAATCGCCATGCCATGCTCGCGGAAATGACCGGCTGGCTGTACGCCGAGCACGGCATCCTGGCGTTGGGCGGGCTGGGGTTTGAGAATGCCTACGGCTTCGCGATGGCGCGTGACCGGGCCGAAGCGCTGGGGGTCAGCAGTCTCGCCGACCTGGCCGCACATTCCGATGGCATGACTGTTGGTGGTGATGCCGAAGTCTTTTCGCGACCGGAATGGGTCAAGACCCGCGATCAATACGGTCTCGGTGCCATGCAGACCCGCGCCATGGACGCGGCCTTCATGTATGGCGCCGTTCGGGACGGGCAGGTCGACATGATCTCGGCCTATACGACCGACGGGCGCATCGCCGCCTTCGACCTGCTGGTCCTGGAGGACCCGCTGGGCGTCCTGCCGCCCTATGATGCGGTCATCCTGTTGTCGCCGGACGCGGCGGCCAATCCGGAACTCGTCAATGTCCTGTCCGGCCTTGTCGGAACCATCGACAGCGATGCCATGCGGGAGGCCAATCGCCGCGTCGACCTGAACCGCGAAACGCCGGCCCAGGCGGCAGGCTGGTTGCTGGAACATCTGCGGACGGGCCCGGGAGCCGATCAATGAGTGGATATGCCGGTACCGGGCGCCTTCAGGACGGTGAATGGTTGATGCGCGCCTGCATGATGCTCAACAAGGACCTGCCGCTTGGGGCCGAGCCCTATACCGAGATGACCCAGCTGAACCGGGTCTGGGCAACCCAGTCGGCCGAGTTCGAACAACTGCTGACCCTTATCGACCCGGAAGGCGATGTCGATCGCTCCATTTTCCCGGTGCTGGCTTTCTTTGATCCGTCCGAGAACTGGCCATTGGACATCATTCTCGCGGCGATGGCGGCGCTGGGGGTCTGGCTGTTTCTGCCCGATTGGTACGGGGTTGCCGAATATCTGGCCTATTTGCTGATCGGTGCCTTTGTTGCGGTGCAGTACCTTCGGGCCCGGCGGCTGCGCGAGCGGGCCAGGGCTGAAATCATCAAACTCGGACTCGATCCCGACGCCCGGCACCCGCTGACCTTGCGGATCCTGGTGCGCTATCGCAGGAAGCCTGTGACGCTGCATTGAAGCCGGGCCTGCCGGATCGCGGCCGTTGGTGGCCCGCCGACAAAGGGCGCGAGGCCAGCCAGCCCCGCGCCCTGTTCACCGCGTGGATTGCGTCCCTGCGGCCGGCTGCGGCGGGTCAGAGAACCGTCAACATGGTTGCCACCAGAGGGTGGCGGACAATGTCCTCGGCCGCCAGTCGGCAGACCGCGATGTCATCGAGCGCGTCCATCTTGTCGGCGATCTGGGCCAGGCCTGACATTTCAGGCAGGAGGTCGGATTGGGCCGGGTCACCGGTGACCACCATGGTCGAGTTCCAGCCCAGCCGGGTCAGCAACATCTTGAGCTGGCCATAGGTGCAGTTCTGGGCTTCGTCGACGATCACGAAGGCGTTGTTGAGGGTGCGACCGCGCATATAGCCGATCGGCGCGATCTCGATCAGGCCTTCGGCCATCATGGCCTTCAGCTTTTTCGGGCTGAGCCGGTCTGCGAGTGCGTCGTAGAGCGGCCGCAGGTAAGGCGCGAGTTTCTCCTCCATCGCCCCAGGCAGGAAACCGATCGACTCCCCAGCCTCGACGGCGGGGCGGGACAGGACGATGCGGCTGACCGATCCGGCCTCCAGGGCCTCGACGGCCTTGGCGACCGCGAGGAAGGTCTTGCCGGTGCCTGCCGGTCCCAGCGCCAGAACCAGATTGTGGTCCTCGATGGATTTCATGAGGACGGCCTGGCCCTGCGAACGCGGTTTCACATTCTTGATGAAACGCTGGTCACGCATGGGCTCCCTGGCATCCGGGGACCAATTGGTCCCCGGAAAAAGGGCTCGGACCTTGGTTTCTTCGGATTGATAGTGCGCCGTGTTGAACTCGGCACGCTGGCGACGTTTGACGATACGCTTACCCATGGCTGGAACCTCCACACATGAAAAACCCCTCGGCCGGAAGGCGAGGGGCGAAGACACACTGCAACGAAAACGATTCGAGGGACTCGAAGGAATGGGGTCCGGATGAACCGGATGATCCTGGCGGGCTGGGTCGCAGACTGGTCATACCGTCTACCCGGTGCCTCCTTTGGAGTTGCCGAAACGATGCAAGGCCGGATGGGCAGGTCTCGAATCGCGGTTACAGTGTCAGTGTAACCCGGTGAAGAAGGTCTGAACGACCGCGTCGCGAATAATTCACGCAAAAGATATTGGGAGACCAAGATGGCGATCTATGCATTGGACGATTCGTGCCCGGTCCTGCCGGAAGACGGCCGCTACTGGGTTGCCGAGAGCGCCCAGGTCATCGGGCGGGTTGTGCTCGAGCCGGGGGCCAGCGTCTGGTACGGCGCCATCATTCGCGGCGATAATGACCCGATCACCATCGGTGAGAACTCCAACGTTCAGGACGGGGCCGTCCTGCACACCGATGAGGGCATCCCGCTGACGGTCGGCAAAGGGGTGACGATCGGGCATCAAGCCATGCTGCATGGCTGCACGATCGGTGATGGCTGCCTGATTGGTATCGGCTCGACCATCCTCAATGGGGCGAAAATCGGCAGGAATTGTATAATCGGCGCTCATGCCCTGATCACCGAAGGCAAGGAAATCCCAGACAATTCACTGGTCGTGGGGGCACCCGGCCGGGTCATGAAAACGCTTGGTCCGGAGATGGCCGAATTGCTCAAGGCGTCGGCCGACCACTACGTCGCCAACTGGCAGGCGCACAAGGCAGGCTTGCGCCGGATCGACTGAAGCACGGGTTCGAACCCGCCAGCCCTAATGGGCGCGGCTCCACAATTCGCGGATATTCTGGTCGGCGTCGCGACCCAGATTGAACCAGGCTGCGCGGTCATGCGACGCGTCGATCACCAGCAGCTTATCTTCGCGTCCCAAAATGTGACTGAGCTCGTTGCGCAGCACGGCCGATGTGGTCGGGCCGCGGAGCAGCCAGACATGGCCGGTGATTGGCTCAAGATCGCCATAGGCGCTCAACGCCTTGTGGAATTCGGTTCCGTTCTCGGACTCGATTTCGGCGATGACGACAAAGTTCGCGGGCCTTGCACCCGGTGTCACGCGCTTTTCAGCTTCTGGTGAAGCCTTTGATTCGCCTAACCATTCCCGGAAGGTGTCAATGTCCGAGGCGTGTTGCCACAGGCCGTCCCGTTCCGGACACACGTGGGAGTGCGCAGCAATGCGCCCTTCGCCAACAAAGGCTTTCATCTGCTGTGGGGTATAGGGGCCGTAGACACGGCCCTCAACTTTCACAAACCAGGACATTGCGATTCCGTCATCGCGAGGCATTTCAGATCTCTTTTGCACTTTACTACGTACCGCCTATCACCCTGATACGGCAAGAATCGGGCCGCAGATGGAGATAACCCCGAAAAGGCGAACAAATTGGCGATCAGCGACTCATTTATGCTGCTTCATAGCCCGTGGACGAGGCTTCAGGCGGATCGAACACGACCGCGAAGCCATTGTCCAGAATGCGCGCCACACGTCCTGACATTTCCCCGACACGAAGCCCCTCACCAACCCGCGGACGTTCGAGGCATTCGAAGGCCGCGCCGGTGACCGACACATCCACGACATTGGCCTGGATGACGACGCCATCGGACAGGATAACGCGGGCCCGGCCACGCCCTGGCCGACGCGGGGCGGTCCGGTCTTCGTCCAATCCGAGCCGGTCCTTGTTGAAGCGCCAGGTGATGGCGTCGGCGAGCTTGTCGCGTTTGCGCATCGGGGCGTTGAAGCGGATGGAAATCTCGTCGCCGTCCTGACGCACGACCTGGCCTTCCACCCGCCCGATCGATGTGATCATCAGCACGATGCGGGTGTCGGCGGCGATTTGCAGGCGGGCAATGACGCGGGCGCCACCGGGCGATATGTCGATCAGGCGGCAGGCATGTTCGCCATTGGCTTCCGACCAGAAGCGACCGTGCAGCTGCAACGGCATGCGGGCGTGGCGGCGACGCTCCTGCGAGCCGCGTGCGGCGATCTTGATCTTGCGTCGGTCGAGCCGGCCGGGTTCGTCAGTCATTGCTATGACCTCCTGCGAACCAGCATCCTAGTCGCAAGGCGTTAAAAAGGTTTTGTCATCATTGGTCGTTTGCGACCTTTTGCGCACCCGTCCCGATGTCGATCGCAAGGCCTGGAAATATGCGGTCGGGCAGGGCTGGCGGATGGATTTCTCGCAAGGTCGTGCGGACCGCGGGGCGCCCCTTGAAGGCCTCGGTCGAGTCGAGTGGCTGGAAAAGGCCCAGCGTGCGGTCGATCGCCCCCGATGGACCGCGCAAGGGGAGAAATGAGATTTCGACGGGCAGCTGGTGCATGTCGAGACTCGTGGCGCGGGCAATCATGGAAGCCGGAGCCGCGCCGGTGATCGACGCCTCAAGGACCGTCTGCACATGAATGCGATCATGGCCCTGCCAGAGGGACAGGAAATTCTGTTCGCGGAATTCACGCTGATAGAGGTCGCACAGATGGGTGCCGGCCAGGCGGAAGATATGGTGTTGCGGATCGGCACGCCACAGGATGAAGACATAGCCCAGAAGCCGCGCAATATCCTGCGGTTCGATATCGGCACGGTGCGGTGCGGCGCCGCCCTGGCGTCGGGTCTGCCAATAGGCATGCAGGGCTTGTGATTGCGCATGGCGCATGGGTGTCTCCACTCGGTCGGTCAGGTTGAGACGTGGCACACCGGCCGACGTTCATGCCTGTCCCGCTTCAAGATCGGGGCCATACCCCTGAGGCGGGAAAGCCGTCTGGCGGCATTCTTCAGGGGCGCGAAACCGGAAGTCCTCAGGCCAGCGGCAAATTGGCCCTGCGTTTGCATGGACGGGGGCAATACGTAAGGAGCACGACCATGCGCGTTTCAGCCCGGCACGCCTTTTTGATCCCAGCGACCGCTGCGTTCGCCCTGTTTGCTGCCCCGGCATCAGCCGGCGGCGGCGGCGGCGGTGGTGGCGGTGGCGGCGGATGCTGTGCACCGCCCCCGCCTCCATCCTGTTGCACACATGGCGGTGGTCATACGGTCAATGTCCCGAACATCAATATCCATGGCGGCAATATCAATGTTGGCGTCAATGTCTCAACGCGGGTCAATGTGAACACCAATGTCAACGTCAATGCCTCGGCCAACGCCAATGCCGGAGCGGGCGCCAGCGCGGGGGCTGGCGCAGTGACATTTATCGGTGGGGGCTCCTACTCGCCGATGACGACAGCGCCCGCCGCGACCGCGATCACCGGGCTGAATGTGGTCGGTGTCGAGGAGGAGACCGAGTACGAATACTATGAGGAAGAGCGCACCCGCTGGGTCGAGGAATGGCGCGTCGTCCGGTCCGTCTGTGTCGACGACAACGGCACCCCGCACCCGGCGTCCCGGGTCGATGCGGACGACCGGGTTGCGGCCACGTTCGACGGTGAAATCTTCCGTTGCATGGCTGGTACCGCGATGCAGACCACGATCGGCTGGGTTCGCGACGGAGTCTATGACTGGGACGACGCGCCGACCATCATGTGCCGCAAGGGCGAAGCCCTGCGTCATGCCGCTGGCGGAAACCTGCGCTGCGAAACCCAGATACCGCGCCGCAATTGCAATGAACGCTCGCTCCTGCGGATGCACGGTCCGGGCGTGAAAATGGTCTTCATGCGCCGCGAGGAGCGTTACACCGAGCGCGTGCGTCACGAAGTCGAGCGCGAACGTCGCCAGACGGTCTCCATGACCCTGATGCTGGACGGCGGTGTCGGCGGCTATCGCTGACCCGACACGACTGAAATCATCATCCACTGACTGCCCCGGCCTGTGTTCAGGTCGGGGCATTTTTTGTCCGGCCCATCATCGCCGGTCAGGACGCGCTCTGTGCCGACCCGGGTCGCCGTCGGCCGGCCTGCGTCAGATCCGCTCTCGCAGCCACAGGCTGGCGATCACCTTGACGCCGTTGGAGACGGGTTCGCCGGCGTGCAGGCTGGCCTTGTGACAGCTGCCATCGGCGTCAACATTGTCAAAACTCAGCCCGTCGCCGCGCTTGCCCGTCCAGCGAACATCGATGCGCGGAAAGACCGTGTCGCCGCCGGTAAACTCTTCGTTGAGGCGAACAAGCGAGGTCGCGATCCGCTGGCCACGCCGGGCAATGTCCCGCGCCGCCTGTCCCTTGGAATCAAGGATGAAGTCAAAATGGGCGCGGTACTCCTCGCCCGGGCGATAAACGATGACTGCCAGCGCTTCGCCGTGGCGCGGCGGCTGGCCGGACAGGGCGGCCATCCGGCACTTGATGGCCCAGGAGACCAGGTCCATCGCCTGTTCAGGCATCGGGGCGGTCAATGAGCTGCGATAGGGGTCGTTTTCCAGCTGGCCGGTTTGCGGGTTGATGATCTGGGCCGGTTTCAAAAGCGGCGCCGCACCAACCGTCAGATAGTCGCAGGCGCTGGGCGCCAGTGTGGCCGGCCAGCGATCAATGCGCGGGCTGTCATGAAGCCGGTCCGGTTCCCCGACCGGGGCCTCGAGGCTTGCGGCCATGCGGGCAAGAACCGCGTCCGGATCGTCGGGCGGGGGCGCGCTTGTGCCTGTGGCTGCTGCCGGAAGCTGGGCGCAGCGATGCATTAATCCACCGGCCATCGGATGACCGGAATTGGCCAGGCCCTGGCCCAGCGTGTCGAGGCAGGCGAAGCGTTCCCCAGCTTCCAGGGATTCGCGCATCAAGGCGGCGATCGCGAGGCCCGAGCCGCTTTTTCCGGCCTGTTCCAGCCAGGCCCGGCCGGTGGCGGCATCACCGGTCATCACGGCCAGCAGGCCCAGTTCGGTCAGCGCAACCCAGTCGCCGGCTTCGGCTTGCGCCATCCGGTCTGCGAGGGCACCGTTCCAGTCGGCCCGGTCAGCCCCGATTCCGGCCGCCCGGAAATAGGCCCGGTGCCGGTCGCGCATCACGCCGGCCGGTGCGGTGTCCAGCGCGGCCCGGGTCCGGGCGGCGAAATCGGGCTTCGCCTCCGGCAGGCCGCTCAACTGGACCAGCAGGCCCATGGCCGCTTCGTCACCGGTCCGTGTCGCCGCTTCGGCTGTGTCAAAGGCCGCGTCATGGCGGCCGGCATGCCAGTCGCTCAAAGCCGTTTGGGCTGTCTCGCTGGCGGTGGGATTTGTCTCGGTCATGGCCGCCAGTTTAAGCCATGCTTTTCAAAACAGGCCAAGCGCAGCTATGCTGTTGACCGTACACGTATCGCAGCTTACACACGCGCTCCCGACAGGCAGTGCCGCCAGGCCGCGCCGTCCGGGACACCCTGATGCGGGGTGGAGCAGTCCGGTAGCTCGTCAGGCTCATAACCTGAAGGTCGTAGGTTCAAATCCTACCCCCGCACCCAATAAAGCCCGCTAACTCAACGAGTTGGCGGGTTTTCTTTTTGGGGTTCTGCCGACGAGGCCGGCGTCAGGTTACCTCACCCCGCCAAAATCCCAGCCAGCTCCGGCAATCCGGCATCCATGTCCTGACACCGCGCTTCGCGTCCCAGCACCGCTTCCAGCGCTGGTGGCAGGGCGACGGGCTGGCCGATCACCGGCTCGACGGTGTCGGCAAACTTGGCGGGGTGGGCGGTGGCGCCGATGATCCAGCGGCGGGCCTGGCGGTGGTCTGCGTCGAGAGTGTGGAAGGCTTCCAGCGCCGTTGCGGTGTGGGGGCATGCGATGTAGCCGGACTGGTCGAATGTGGCACGCAGGCGGGCCTTGATGGTGTCGTCGTTGACGCGGATCACGGCCTCGATCTGGCCGGGCGACAGGTCGGCGAGGCGTTCGAAATTGCTGGGGGTGCCGACATCCATGGCATTGGCGAGGGTGGCGATGGAGGGGCGGCCTTCATACTGGCCCGAGGCGTGCCAGTCCGACAGGGTCACATTGGCATTGGTGGCCAGCACGATCGGGCCGATCGGGACGCCGCAGGCGCGGGCCAGCACGGCGGCGAAGGCATTGCCCAGATTGCCGGTCGGGATGATCAGGCCGGGCGGCGTGCCGGTCTCGGCGGTGACGTCCAGCGCGGCGCGGGCCCAATAGGTCATTTGCGGCAGGAAGCGGCCAATGCTGATCGAATTGGCTGAGGTGAGATTGTGCCGGCGGGCGAGATCGGGGTCGGCGAACGCCGCCTTGACCAGCGCCTGGCAAGCGTCGAAATCACCGCTGACCCGCACGGCCTCGACCGGTGGTTCCCAACAGCACAGCTGGTGTTCCTGGAAGGGCGAGATCCGTCCGGCCGGGAAGAGGATGACGGCGCGGGTGCCAGCGACGCCTTCCGCCGCGCAGCCGACGGCCCCGCCGGTATCGCCGGACGTGGCGACCATCACGGTGACCGGGCGGTCGGTTGATTGTCCCAGGGCGGCAAAGGCGCGAAACAGGAAGCGGGCCCCGAAATCCTTGAAGGCGCCGGTCGGGCCGTGGAAAAGCTCCAGTATGTCCGGTCCGTTATCGGTCGTGGCGAGCGGTACACGCGGGCAGGGGAAGTCGAAGGCGTCGGCGCAGATCGATGAGAGGGCAGGCTCGATCGCGCTGTCCGCGAAGAAGGGGGCGAGCAGTCGGGCGGCGAGGCCGGGCATGTCGGGAGTGTCGTTGAAATCGCCCGCCGTGAAGTGCGGCTGCTCCTGCGGCATGTAGAGACCGCCATCGGGCGCGACTCCGGCGCGCAGCGCGGCTCCGGCGTCGACCAAGGGGGCCTGGCCGCGGGTCGAGCGATACATCATTCCACCGACTCCACACGCAGGCCGGCCGAGTCGATCGGCGCGTCATAGGCGTTGGCGTCGCAATTGGCGGCGCGAAAGGCGGCGGCCATGGCGCGCTCGACGGCGGCGAGCTCGGTCTCGGCGGCCCAGGCAAAGACCGAGGGGCCGGAACCGGAGAATGAGCATCCCAGCGCGCCCGCCTCGCGCGCGGCGCTCTGGACCGCGGCCAGCTCGGGCAGGAGGGGCAGGCGTTGCGGTTCGATGAAGATGTCGCTCAGCCCGGCGCGGACCAGATCGAGATCATTGATGGCGCAACCGGCGACGAAGCTGGCCATGTTGCGGGCATGCTCGACCGCGATGTCCTTGGCGATGGTCGGGGCGAGCAGTTCGCGGGCGCGCTGGGTCTCGACCTTGCGGTCGGGATGGAAGAGGACGCAGGCTACCCCGGCGGGCAGCGGCAGACGGCGGATCAGCGGCGGGTCGAGGCGGCCGGCGACCACCAGCCCACCCATCAGCGCGGCCATGACATTGTCCCAGGGCGGCGGGTCGGCGGAGACCTTTTCGCCCTCCATCGCCAGTGGCAGGAGCTCGCTCAGGCTGAAGGGCGAGCCGAGCAGGGCATTGACGGCACCGGCAGCCGCGACGGCGGAGGCGGCGGATCCACCCATGCCGGCACTCAGCGGCACGCCCTTGTGGATATCGACGACGAGACCGCAAGGCGAACCGGCGGCCTGAAGGACGGCATCGGCGGCAGCGAGGGCGCAATTCTCGGTGACGGCTTCAGGCAGGCGCTCGACCAGTCCCGAGACATGGCCCAGGCGGACACCCGGCGCACCGTCACGATGGACCGTGACGGTGTCGCGCACGGCGTCGAAGGCGAGGCCGAGCACATCGAAGCCGACCCCGACATTGCCGATACTGGCCGGTGCACTCGCGCGCGCCAGCGAGGGTTTTTTGCTCATGCCACCGTCCTCGACATCCGGCGACCATGGTTAAGTGGATTCTCCGGCTGGCGCGACGCGGCTTGGGAGGGCCGCAATGTCTCGCGCTGGATGTCCATGATGTCGGCAAAGACGGCCTCGGCGGTGGGCCAGCGCCCCGCCCCCTTGCCGAATACGCCGACCTGTCCGCCGGGCAGGTTGAGGAGGGCGCCATTGCCCTCATTGACCAGGCCGGCCAGCGGATGATCCGGCGCCAGGGCGCGGATCTCGACCCGGGCCTCCACGCGGCCCTCCGAGTTCGTGCTGCAACAGGCGATCTGTTTGAAGACCAGCCCCTGTTCGTTGACGGCGGCGATGCGCTCGGCCGACAGGTCGTTCAGGCTTTCGCGGGCGATCTGGTCGGGATGCAGCGCGATACCGAAGGCGTGGCGGACCAGGATGGCCAGCTTGTCGGCGGCGTCCAGGCCGTCAATGTCGGCGCTGGGGTCGGCCTCGGCAAAGCCCAGGCGCTGGGCTTCGGCGACGGCGGCGGCGAGCGGCACGCCCTGGCCCAGCTGACCGAGCACGAAATTGCAGGTTCCGTTCAGGACGCCCTCGACCGATAGCAGCGTGTCATTCCGGGCCAGGAGGTCGACGAGCTCGAGCACGGGCACGCCGCCGCCAATCGACGCGGAGTAGCGCAGCGAGCGACCATTTTCCTCGGCAAGATCATGCAAGCGGTCAAAGTCGAGAGCGATGACCGCCTTGTTGGCAGTCACCAGGTGGGCCCCGTCGCGCAAAACGCTTTGCGACAGGGCGCGGGCCAGGCCGGTTCCGCCGATGGTCTCGACGACAATGTCCGGCTCGCCGCCCAGGGCTTCGGCCGGATCGGCTGTGAAACGCAAAGGCGTGGCGGCTTGTGCGCTGTGCTGCTCCGGGTCGCGCACCAGCACCGGGTTGAGCGTGAAACGGCCGGGATGGGCCAGCAGGTGGGCGCAGACACCGGCGCCGACGGCGCCATGTCCCAGCACGGCAACCCGCAGCGGCTTCATGTCCGGACCGTCGCCGGCGCGTTTCTCGACCGCGGCGATCCGCGTCGCGTAGGGTCGGCCCAGCGCCGCGACTTCGATCACAACATCCTGTTCCCTGGCCCGGGTGATGGCCTTGTCCTGCACCAGACCCCGGCTGACCCTGGCGGCTTCATCATAATCGAGCTGGTCGAACCGTTTGGCATTGGCGACCTTGGCCGGATCATCGGTATAGACCCCGTCGACATCCTTGATCAGGCGGACCCGGTCGGCGCCCAGCCAGTGGGCGAACTCGACCGCCGTCAGATCCGTGCCGCCCCGACCCAGGGTGACAGGACCGTCGGCGCCTTCGCCAAAGAAGCCCGGAGCCACGATCACATCGACCGAGGCGAAGCGCTTGAGCACGCGGTTGGCGTCGAGACCGGTGAGGTTGGCATCCAGCGCCTCGCCTTCAGCCCGCAGACCCATTTCGTGGGGATCGAGGACGGCGGCAGGGATGCCGGAGCGTTCAAGGGCAAGCCCCATCAGGGCCGCCGATTTCAACTCGCCGCAGCGCACCAGGCGGGCCAGCAGCGCGTCGCTGCAGCCCTGGCCGACATCATTGCCGACCCCGAACAGCGCATCGGTCTCGCCATCGAGCGCCGAGACCACCGCGACCACTTTCTCGCCGGCGCGGACATGGCGATAGATCTCGTGGGCGGCGCGGGCGTAGTCGTCAGGCTTGAACAGGACGGAGCTGCCGAATTTCAGCACGCAAAGTTTGAGGCGGTGGCCGGCTTGTTCGGGTTTGGGTTGGTCTGGCAAGGCCATGGGTCGGGTCCTTCGGGTCGGGTCGTGGGATGGGTCGGGTTGAGGTCTGATGGGGTTGGGTGAAGCTGGATCGGTGAAAAATCGGCATGAAAAAACCCGCTGCCGGTGAGGGAGCGGGTTCGGTGTGTTGCGGTTTGTCTGGTCCCGCTACGTCACGCCGTCCGCCCCCTGATCCAGGAGGTCGTCGAGGTAATCATGGTGGTGGTACCGAGGCCGCTTTCGATGGCGCAACCGGTCACGCCCGACCCCGAAGGGGTCGACCGGAGGGTGCTGGCAATGTCCATGGCATGGGCCATTTCGACAAATCCTCTGCCGCATCGGCGGCGGGCCGGTCCAGCATGATTGCTGCACCTGCAAAACTCGATGACAAGAAGTGCGCAAAAATTTCGCGCGGTCAAACCCTTTTTGGCAGGATTCCTGTAATCAGGTGTTGAGACGGGCATTCTCGGGCATGATTTCTTCATCAGGGCGAGTAGAAAGCTGGCCGAGATGACCCGGAGGCCCGGTCAATGCTGGCGCAGGACTGCCGGCTCGTGCACTCTGGCGATCAGGACAGGGGGCGCCGCACGGTCGCCCGCGCAGACCCGACGGAGGCAATATGGTCCGGATGATTTTGGCGGTACTGGCCGGCGTGATAGGCGGCGGGATTGTGACAGGCCTGCTGGAGGCTCTGGGCCATATGGTCTTCCCTTTGCCGGACGGGTTGATCCCGGAGGATCTCAGTGACCGGGAGGCTCTGAATGCGGCGCTTGCGCAGGTCCCGGACATCAACCGGGTGGCGGTGATTGCCGCCTGGGGCGGAGGCGCCCTGATGGCGGGCTGGCTGACCACCACGCTGGCGCGCCGGCATCATCTGGCCCTGGCGCTGGTCGCTGGCGGAGGTCTGCTTTTCGCCGGTCTGAGCAATCTCATCTTCATCCCCAGCCCGCTGTGGATGTGGGCGTTCGGACTGGCAGTCTTCCTGCCAATGGCCTGGCTGGGTTATCGGCTGGCGGGCAAGCGGGGGTGAGGGGCAAGTCGCGCGGATTGGTTCTGACTTGTCGCGCGCGCTTGGCTCCATGCCTAGTACTCCTCCCTCGATAAAACGAAAAAGCCCCCAATCCACCGTCATCCCCCGGATGTCCGCTCCGCGCGCTCCGTGAGATGACGGTTTTTGAGGATTGAAGGAGAAGAGGCGCGCCTCGCGCGCACCTTGATCCATAGATCCCTTGTCAGCCAGCGGGCCGTATCCGGTTCTTGAGGTCAAGGGCGGCGCAGCCGCCGCTTCGCGGTTTCACCCTTGAGCTCAAGAACCGGATACGGCTAACTCCCGGCAAGGGGTTTATGGCGCGGAGAGCGCGTGCGCTTTTCCTCGAGCAGCCAAGAAAAAAGCCCCGACCAACCGGCCGGGGCTTTGTCGTTCTCGCAGTGACGCCAGCCTTACTCAGCCGCGGTCAGCTCACGCACCTTCGGTGCTGCCGCGCGCACATAGGGCGCGACATGGTCTTCGAAGGTCTTGAAGTTCTCTATGAACATGGTGGCGAGTTCGGCCGCGCGGGCGTCATAGGCATCTTTGTCGAACCAGGTCGAACGCGGGTCTAGGATGCTGGCGTCAACGCCATCGACCGCGATCGGCACCATGAAGCCGAAATTCGGGTCTTCACGGAAGGCGGCGCCGTTGAGTGAGCCGTCCATGGCGGCGTTGAGCAGGGCACGGGTGGCTTTGATCGGCATGCGGTTGCCGGTGCCGTAGGCGCCGCCGGTCCAGCCGGTATTGACCAGCCAGCAATCGACCTGGTGCTCGGCGATCAGCTCGCGCAGCAGGGCGCCGTATTCGGCCGGGTGACGCGGCATGAAGGGGGCGCCGAAACAGGTCGAGAAGGTGGCCGACGGCTCGGTCACGCCTTTCTCGGTTCCGGCCACCTTGGCGGTGTAGCCGGAGAGGAAGTGATACATGGCCTGGGCCGGGGTCAGTTTGGCGATCGGCGGCATGATGCCAAACGCGTCGCAGGTCAGCATGATGACGTTTTTCGGATGGCCACAGCGACCGGTGTCCGAGGCATTCGGGATGGCCGACAGCGGATAGGCGCCGCGGCTGTTCTCGGCGAGGCTGTCATCATCAAGGTCGAGAACGCGGGTCTGCGGATCCATGACCACGTTTTCCAACACCGTACCCCACATCTTGGTGGTGGCGTGGATTTCCGGCTCGGCCTCGGCCGACAGGCGGATCATCTTGGCGTAGCAACCGCCCTCGAAATTGAACAATCCATTGGGCGACCAGCCATGCTCGTCATCGCCGACCAGCGTGCGGCTGGCATCGGCGGAGAGGGTGGTCTTGCCGGTGCCGGACAGGCCGAAAAAGATCGTCGCGTCCTCGCCGTCCTTGTCCGAATTGACCGAACAATGCATCGGCATGACGCCCTTGGCAGGCAGCAGGTAGTTAAGGATGGTGAAGACCGATTTCTTGGTCTCGCCGGCGTAGGATGTGCCACCGATCAGCACCATGCGGCGCGCGAAGTCGACACCGATCACGGTCTCGGAGCGGCAGCCATGACGGGCAGGATCGGCCTTGAAGCTGGGCAGGTTGATGATGGTGAACTCGGCGGCGAAGTCCGCATACTCGTCAGCAGCTGGAACACGCAGGAGATGGCGGATGAAGAGCGAGTGCCAAGCCAGCTCGTTGACCACCCGCACCGGCAGGCGGTGATCCAGATCGGCGCCGCCGAACAATTGCTGGACGAAGAGCTCCTTGCCGGCCATGTGGGCCTGGAAGTCGGTCCAGAGCGCGTCGAAATGCTCCGGCGAGATGGCGGCGTTGTTGTCCCACCACACCTGGTCTTCGGTTTCGCTGTCGCGGACCGTGAACTTGTCCTTGGCCGAGCGTCCTGTATGGGCGCCTGTCTTGACCACGAGGGCGCCACCTTCGGCAATCTCGGCCTCACCGCGTTGAACCGCTTCTTGATAAAGCCGTGGCTCGTTCCAGTTGAGATTGATTGTTCCGGCCTGGACACCCAATGCTTCGAGGCCGCCATCGAGACGTTCTGACTTGGACATGTTTTTCCTTACCCCCAGTGCACCCGCAACGCTTTTGCCGCGTTATCGGGCAGGACACCTGTTTGCCCGGCAATCGCCTCGAAACGAGGCAGGGCCAGGTCATTCACGTCAGCGGACGCAAGTCACTTGCCAGTCGCGCCAAACCCTCATGGTATGGGGCCGGTAGCAGATCGAAAGAGTCCAGAAAAGCCAAAAAGGCACGGCTTGGAAACTCAATATAGGCGGGTGAAGTTCATGTTATCGCGAACATTTTTTGTTGCCATTGCGAATTTTGCGTTTCTTTGCAGCAACATCGCCGAAGCTCAGGCCGAGACCGTTCCACAGGAGCGTGAAACGCATTTTCTTGAACTGGCCTTGGACTGTGTTGATCGGGAGTACCCGAACAAGATTTCGCACGTATTGCAGGGCGACTCCGACGCCCGGACCCCGAGCGACATGCACCCGGCGTTTTACGGCTGCTATGACTGGCATTCTGCCGTGCATGGTCACTGGCTGATCGTTCGCCTCCTGCGCGGTGGCCTCGACAGTGATGCCGACCTGGCAGCAACGGCAGCGCTCGACCGGCATCTGACGCCCGAGGCCATCGCCGGCGAAATCGCCTATTTCCAACGCGAGGGGACGGCGTCCTTCGAACGCCCGTACGGTCTCGCCTGGCTGTTGCAACTGGGAACCGAGTTGCGGGAATGGGATGATCCCAGGGCGCGCCGTTGGGCAGCGGCCTTGCAGCCGCTGGAAGCGGTCGTTGCCGACCGGTATCGCAGCTGGCTGCCGAACCTTGCTTATCCAATCCGGATCGGCACCCATAATCAGTCGGCCTTCGGTTTTGCCCTGGCCCTGGATTGGGCGCGGACCGTTGAGGATGAGGCGCTCGAAGCGCAGTTGGTGGAGGCAAGCCTGCGGTTTCATCGCGACGACCGCGCCTGCCCGATCGGCTACGAGCCGTCCGGCGAGGATTTCCTGTCTCCGTGCCTGATGGAGGCGGACCTGATGCGACGGGTTCTCGATCAGGCTGCCTATTCGGATTGGCTGGCCGAATTCCTGCCGGTGATTCCGACGGATGGCCCGGATGACTGGCTGGTACCGGGTGTGGTTCTCGACCCGAGCGATGGCAAGTTGGTCCATCTGGATGGCGTCAACCTGTCGCGAGCCTGGAATCTCGAGGCCATTGCCCATGCCCTGCCGCTGGACGATCCGCGGCGTGCCAGCTTGCTGGCGGCCTCGGCGCGGCATGCCGAGAGCGGTATCGCTTCGGTGACCGGCGAGGATTACGCCGGCGGGCACTGGCTGGCCAGTTTCGCGACCTATCTGGTCACCCAGCGGGCCCTCGAAGCGCCGGGTGTCCAATAGTGCTGCCCCGCGTACCGGGCCAGGAAGAAACCGGTACGGGGCCTCATTCCGGCAGAGGAATATGCTCGGTTTCTCCCGGGGGCAGGATGAAGCGGCCATTGGCCGGAAATCCGGCCCGGGCGGCGTCTGACCAATCCTTGCGGGCCTGGTCGATCGATGCCCGGTCGGCTGCAACGAAATTCCAGTTGATGTGGCGCCGGCCAAGGCTGTCACCGCCGCACATCATGATCCGGCTGTCCGTGCGGGCGAGAAGATGCGCAACCGTTCCCGGATCCAGCACGGCCATTTCGCCCGGAGCGACCTGCTCTCCGTCCAGCGTGACCTCGCCCTCGACGACGTAGATGGCCCGCTCGGCATGATCGATATCGAGAGCGGTTCCGCTACCGGCCGGCATGAGGCCATGCAGGTAGAAGATCGGCGAGAAGGCGTCCACAGGTGCGGCGTGACCCCAGGCCGTGCCGAGGATGAGGTTGAAGCGACCGCCATCGCGGTCAAACTCGGGCAGGGTCGAGGCCTTGTGATGGTGGAAGGCGGGCGGCATGTCCTCGCTGCCTTGCGGTAAGGCGACCCAGGTCTGGATGCCGAACATGCGGTGTCCGGCGGCGCGCTCGGGTGCCGGTGTGCGCTCGGAATGGACCACGCCACGGCCGGCGGTCATCCAGTTCACGTCACCGGGCCGGATTACCAGGTCTTCGCCCAGACTGTCGCGATGACCGAGGGCGCCATCAAAAAGGTAGGTGACCGTGGCAAGGCCGATATGAGGGTGTGGCCGCACATCGATTCCCTGACCCGGGGCAAACTCGGCCGGGCCCATCTGGTCGAAGAAGATGAAGGGGCCCACCATGCGCTGGCGGGCAAATGGCAGGACCCGGCGGACAGCGAATCCGCCGAGATCCTTGGGCGTGCCCGCGAATTTTTGAGCGATTGCACCGGTCATCCTGCACCTCCGACTGAAATTGTATCCCGCGCTCACACTGGTGTGGCTTGCGCCATGCGCTGCGGGCCTCATAGTGAGCGCCGAATGTGTCGGGAGGACTTCATGAAATCAATTATCGCGCTTGGAATGACAGTCTTTCTGTCTGCGGAAGCATTGGCCCAGGACGGATTTGTCCTGCCTGCGGAGAACGCCGAAACGGCGCAGGCTCTCGTCGAGACCGCGCTGGACAGTGATCTGGCCTGGGACATTGTCGAGTCGCTGACCACAAGTGTCGGACCGCGTCTGGCCGGCTCGGAAGCCGAAGCCCGAGGCCGCGACTGGGGCGAGGCGCTGGGCCGGGAGCTCGGGTTCGATCGCGTCAGCGTCGAGCCTTTCACCATGGAATACTGGGAGCGCGGCGAGATGGAAATCGTCATGACCGCGCCCTACGAACAGGCACTGTACGGTTCGGCTCTGGGCGGTTCGGGGCGCTCGCCCTTCCTGGGGGCGGTCAATGCCGAGATTGTCTATTTCCGGAATATCGACGCGCTGACCGCGGTCGGGGATGGCGCGCTGGACGGCAAGATCGCCTTTGTTGACGGCGACGCCATGGTGCCCAGCCAGACCGGTGCCGGTTATGGCCCGAGCAATCAGCGGCGGCGTATCGGCTGGCAACATGCCGAACGTGGCGGAGCCGAGGCGCTTGTGGTGCGCTCGGTCGGGTCGGACAGTCATCGCATGCCACACACCGGCATGATGAGTTCAATGAATGGCGAGTGGGCCGAAATCCCGGTCATCGCCGTTTCCAACCCTGATGCGGATCACCTGCGCCGCCTGCACAATGCGGGCGAGGCGATCGAGATGCGGATCCGGTCGACCGCCGGCTGGCGCGGGGAAGTGACCAGCGGCAATGTTGTTCTCGACCTGATCGGACGCGAAAACCCCGAGGAGATCGTCCTGATCGGCGGACACCTCGACAGTTGGGACCAGGGAACAGGCGCCGTCGATGACGGTGCCGGTGTCGCCATCACCACGGCTGCCGCTGCGCTGATCGCGCAATTGCCCGAGCGGCCGCGCCGGACGATCCGCGTGGTCATGTTCGGGGCCGAGGAAGTCGGCCTTCTGGGCGCCCGCGCCTATGCCGAACAGCATGCCGACGAGATCGGCAATCATGTCCTCGCAACCGAATCCGATTTTGGCGCGCGGACTGTCTGGCAGCTGGTCTCGAATGTGTCCGCGGAAGGCACGCCGGCCATCGACGCTGTCGGTGACATCATCGGACCGCTCGGCATCGTCCGGGGCGGATCAAACGTGCCCGGCGGCGGCCCGGACATCATTCCGCTGGCCATGCAGGGTGTGCCGACGGTGCGGTTGAACCAGA
The DNA here is from genome assembly GCF_034670125.1 of Maricaulis sp. GTDB lineage: Bacteria > Pseudomonadota > Alphaproteobacteria > Caulobacterales > Maricaulaceae > Maricaulis. The sequence goes on along the minus strand of NZ_JAXMOC010000006.1, from coordinate 80,772 downwards.
ACGGCACTGATTATTTCGATCTGCACCACACGCCGGATGACACGCTCGACAAGATCGATCCGGACGAGCTGGCCCAGAATGTCGCGGCTTATGTGGCGCTGGTCTATCTCGCCGCCGAGCTGGACGTGGACTTCCGCACCACCCCTCAGCCGGCTAACGACGAATAGTCGGAACGCCCGGCCGGAACGCTGAACTGAAGCGAGCGGGGCACCCGGGTGCCCCGCTCGTTTTGTCCTGTGCCGCAGTTTTGCCCCGATTGATCCAGATTTCATCGCAAATCGTCGCGCTTTGACCGTAATGACGGCCTAACCCTTGATCATTCGGTCGCTGGGGGGCGTCGGATATGAGGGACGCAATCAACCCGGCCAATGATCCCGGACAGGATCGGTCGATGGGGGATGTGATGCGCTCGAACACCGACCGGAACAAGCGGAAGCCCTGGTTCTCCTACATCCTGATCATCATTGCGCTCGCCAGCGTGATCACCCTGTTCAACTCCGGTGCCCTCAACGCCGGTCGTGGCAGTTTTGGCCTGTTCGTTACCGACGTGTTCGGCACCGTGATCACAGGTCGCGCGGACGCCGGACCCGAACAGCCCTCCAGCGTGACACTGGCCGATATCGGTGAAAGCGACGGGCTGTTCATCGCTGGATACCCCTCCTACGCCACCTTTGAGCTGCCGGTTGTGCGCGACACCCCCGTCGACCAGGTCCGCTTGGTGCTGCAGGGCACGCAGGACCTGTCGGAAACCGCGATCGCGGCCATGCGTGTCGTGGTCAATGGCGAACGGGTGCTTGAACGCGTTCTGGTCCCCGGTTCGCGTGAGTTCCGGTGGGTGATCGCGTTGCCGGAAAGCGTGCTGCACGGTCAGGAATTGAATGTTGGCATCCAGCTGCATGGCGATCTGCCGGATGCGCTGTGCCACAATGACAGGTCGATCGGGGCCGTTGTCACGCTCGGCTCCCGCTCGGGCATCGAAATGGATTTGCGCAGCGCGGTTTCGTCCTTGCGCGATGTCGTCAACCTGCTGCCGGCGGAAGTGACCATCGCCGTGCCGGCAACCGGCGATGCCGATTTCATTCCGCTGGCCTTGCGCTTGGGTGCCCGCATGACCCAGCGGGGCTATGTCGTCAAATTCATGGACCTGGAAGCGCTCGAGCGTTACCGCCTGTCGTCGCGCGGCCTGATCCTGCTGGGCTCTGCCGACCAGCTGGCCGCGAGCGGTTTCGACCGCCTGTCCGGCAATGCCGGCCATGATGGCGCCGCAACGCTGTGGCGCCAGGGCGACTTCGTTCATCTGGGCCTGACGGAAGCCGGCCGCATGGACGTTGCCGACTTCATCACCTCGGACATGCTGCCCCTGGCGCGGACGGCCTTTGTGTCGCCGACCGAGTTTGTCGAATCCCATGACGACACGTTGATGACCCGTTTTGGCGATATCGGCGTCGACACCTCGATCCAGCGGATCGCCGAATCGCGTAGCTGGGATGTCGGGTACGGTCTGGCCAGCCTGCCGGACGGCCGTGTGCCCGACCGGCTGCGGTTGTCCGTCCGCCTGCCCGAAGGGCCGGGCGACTTTACCAATCTCATCCACACCGAGCTGAACGGTGTTTTGATCGATAGCCGTCACATGGAAACCGGCCGCCTCAACACGTTCACGCTGGCCTTGCCGCATGAAGTGCAGAACCTGCGCAATGATCTGCGAGTGTCGGTGCAGCGCCACCGGGAAGCCGGCGGTTGCACCATCACGGCGCGCCGCTATCCGGTCCAGCTGCTGCCCGAATCAGGCTTCCTCTATGACGAGGGCACGGCGCCGCTGGCCGGATTGGCCGGTCTGCCGCACCTGTTCCGCGATCGGGTCGCCTTGCGCTTCCCGGCCGGCTTGGGCGGAGCGGACCGTCTGGCCGCCCTGGAACTGGGATCCGAGGTGGTCGCCAGTTTTGTGCCGCTGTCGGCACAGATCGACTTCGATTATGTCGACCCATCGGCCGGCCCCGCTTCAGAGGCAGTCGAGCCTTTCATCGCGATCAATCACGCGCCGTCCAATGTCGACCTGCCCATTGTTATTGAGGGTGATCGGATCGAGATGAACCGGACCAGCCGTGTCGACACGGCCGACATCCGCTCGGTTGCCAATGTCGCCATCTTGCAGGCGGTCGCCGCCATTCTGCCGCGTCCGGGGCCGGGCCAGCCTGACCGGATTGTCGCCGTTCCGGGTCTGGTCGCCCATGCGCTGGGCACGCCGCCCACGCTGATGCGCTCGCAGATCGGGCAGGAGCATGTCGCGGTTGTCCATGATGAGGGCGCGGTCCTGACGCTCGACTGACCCGTCCGGCCGGGCCAGGCCAGCTCGGCTAAACTCAACCCAGCGGCCATTGGCTGATGGCTTATCCGGCAACGATCGGGGGCTTCTCGACCAGTCCGACCCGCTCCTCCGCCGGTACCGATAGCGGCTTGGGCGGTTCGAACTGACGGTCCTTGGACGAGCGCGGATAGACCAGCGTCAGTGTGGCTCCCAGCGTGTAGTAGGAGCGCAGCAGCCGGAACGCCATATAGGCCGGCATGTAGAGGATCAGGTCCGGGCGGCGCCAGAAGGCGACCACCGCACAGGCCATGATGAAGGGCATGCCGAACATCACCGCCAGCACCGTTGTCAGGTGGGGGTGGTCGTAAATTCCGCCGAACATGAAGAACAGCACAAAGCCATATATCGCCAATGGGGCCATCATCGCCCGGCGTGCGCCATTCATCAGCGTGAAGGGCAAAACAAGGGCGCCGGTGATCAGATTGCCCTGGAACAGCATGTCGCGATTGTGGGCGGTGACATGGTAGAGGCTGCGGAACCAGCGGGTCCGCTGCTCGCGCAGGAATTCCATGCTGTCGGGCACTTCGGTGCGGAATTTGACCCGCGGGTCGGAGACAGCCCGATAGCCCAGATTGGTCATGCGCAGGACAATGTCGGTGTCCTCGCCATTCATCTCCTCGACAATCCCGCCGGCCTCCATCAGCACGTCGCGGCGATAGATGCAGAACATCCCCGGAATGCCCAGAATGCCGTTGAAGGCACCCAGGGCGACCTGGAAATAGCCGTGGCGGTTGAGCACTTCGATGGTGCGGAACTTGTCGAGCAGGCCGGTGCGCTTGAGCGGCAGCGGCAGTCCGCCGACCGTGCCGACGGTCTCGTTGGCAAAATGGCGCATGGCCAGCCGCAAGGATTGCGGGTCGATCTGGGTGTCGGCATCGATGCGGACCACGTAGTCCTCGGTGATCATTTCGAGGCCTTGATTGAGCGCCTTGGCCTTGCCGGGAATGAGGCTCTCGATCACCTCGCCGCGGGCGCAGCGGCATTGGGCAATCGCCTGCCGGGCCACGTCGGCGGTATCGTCGCTGGAACAGTTCTCCATCAACAGGATGCGCACCGGACCGTCATAATGGGCCGCCGCCTCGTCGATGGCGTCGATGGTTTGGGCGATGAGGTGGGACTCGTTGTGAGCCGGAATCAGGACCGCGACGGGCGGTGAAAAGGACCGGCGTCGCGACAGGGTGTTCCGCATCCAGCCAATCGAGGCGAGCTGCACGGTGAAGAACTGCTGGGCAAGAAACACGCCCGGGCCCATGCCGCCGAGCAGCGCCAGATTGCGCAATTGTTCTACCTCGCCACCATAAAGCGTCAGCGCCACCACGGCACCGATGGCCGAGGTCAGAGCTGCGAGACTGACCAGCCAGTATTCATGGTATCGACCGCGACGTTTTACCGGTGACCCGCAAGGCCCCGGCAGTCGCGCCTGGTTGAGCACGGTATGCGGAAAGATCGCCAGACCCGACAGCCCGACCAGGATCTGCTGCACATGGACGGGCCAGACCGCGTCGGCCTGTTGCCAGGACAGCATCGCCGCTCCGTCTACAATGGCGGCAACGCCGGCCAGCTTGATCAGGAAGCTGAAACCGAGCCGCAGCTTGGCCAGAACCGGGCCGTAGGCATAGGCGGCGTAGCTGATGAAGAAGATCACCAGGAAGATGCGGATCGGAAGCACGGCGTTGAAGCGGTCGGCCGTAAAGAAAATGAGATCGGTCGGAACACTGCCGGGCCAGCGAGTGTTCGCCCAGGCGGCTGTCGACAGGGCGAGGATGGTGAGTGCCAGGAAGGTGATCAGGAAACCGTCGGTAACCGACCGGTCGCGCTTGACGCTTATGCCCTTGGGGGCGCTGTCGACCGAGCGGAAGAAGTCAGCCGGCCGGGCCGATTTACCCGGACCGGAGCGGTCCTGACGATCCTTGCCTGCCATGGTCACTCCTGCATGTTCCGGACCTGTCGGAAGACTGAACATGCCCGTCCAATTTCGGCCCCGTTGGGAGACTACGGCTTGAAATTATCAAGATTAAGGCGCCAAGGCGATGGTGAAAGCCGAACCGCGGCGATAAGCTTCAGGCAACGAGATGACAATCGGGGGTTTCGCCATGACATTCCGCCTCAAGACCCTGCTGGGCAGTGCGATCGGGCTCGCCATGATGCCGGCTGCGGCCAGCGCCCAGGATGCGCGCTTCGAATTCCGGTCGGACAATGCTGTTGAGCGGTCAGACCCGTTCATCGATCAGGACGTATTGGAACCACAAGGAGCCTCCGACCTGGAAACCGGCTTCGACAGCAATAACTGGTTCCGCTTCGTACGGCCGGTCGGCGAGGGGCGGGTCTGGCGCTTCGAACAACAGGCGCGCCTGCGCCGCTACGATGACCGGGATGATCTCAACTCCCTCTTGTTGACCCCGCGCCTGCAATACTGGGCCCCGGTCGGTGAAAACTGGCAGATGCGGGTCGCCGCGGAAGGTTCGGTTCTCAATCGCGACGGCGATCGCCATTACACGCGCCTCCAGGCCGAGGGGCAGTTGCGCTATCGCGGCCAGCCGGGCGGCGAGACCGTGCTGCGCTTGCGGGCCAACCAGTACGACTTCGGCGATCAGGTTGTCGCCGGGCTGGACCAGTCACAATGGCGCGTGGGGCTTGAACAATATGGCTATGGCCAGCAGCGCCGGTCCGGTTGGTACCTGGCCGGCTTCTTCACCGACTCCCGGGCCGACGCCCAGCGCTTCAGCTTCACCGAGGCGCAGCTGCGAGCGCGGACCTGGTGGCAACTGGCCGAAGCGACGCGCGGCGAGTTGCGTCTGGAAGCCTCGCAGCGGTCCTATGAGGGGCCGTTCTCGATCGCACAGGCGTTCGACCGGGACGATACCCGCTGGCGGGCAACCGGTCGTCTTGAGCACAATCTCGGCGACCAGATGATCCTGTTCGGCGAGGCCGGCTACGTGGACAATGATTCAAATATCGACTTGCGCAGTTATTCCGGTGCCGTCTTCCGGATTGGTTTCCGGATCCAGAACCGCTGATCCCGCATTCGCGACCGGGCTGCTAGCTGCCGACGATCCCGTAGGCCCCGCCACGCTCGATCGCGGCCTTGTAGGCCGGACGGGCCTGCATTCGGGCGACATAGGCTTTCAGGTTTGGATAACGCGCGTCGAGCCCGCCCCGGGCGGCGGCGGCCTCCAGCGGGAAGGTCAGCTGGATGTCGGCGCCACTGAAGGTGTCGCCGGCAATCCACTCCCGCCCTTCGAGACGGGCCTCGATGAAACCGAACAGGGAGGCCAGTTCCGGATCGACAAAGCTGGACCGCAGCCGGGCCGCGACCTGGCGGATGATCGGCTTGACGAAGAAAGGCGCCTTGGACTTGGGCATCTGGTCGCTGATCAGCTTGAGCAGCAGGGGTGTCATCAAGGACCCCTCGGCAAAGTGCATCCAGTAGACATAGTCGCGATAGGCTGCTGTCCCGGCCTCCGGCTTGAGGGCGGGGGCATAGGTGTCGACCAGGTATTCCACGATGGCACCGGACTCGGCGACGACGATCTCGCCGTCCGAGATGACCGGGGACTTGCCCAGCGGATGGATGTCACGCAGCGCCTGTGGCGCCCGCATGGTGGTCGCATCGCGCATGTATTTCTTGATTTCGTAGTCCAGGCCGGCCTCTTCAAGCAGCCAGAGGATCCGCTGGGAGCGGGAGTTGTTGAGATGGTGGACTGTGATCATGGACTTCTACCTGGCTGGCTGACTGCGACCAAGGAAATAGGGGGCCGTGATCAAAAGGCAAAGCGCAGCCGCTGCGCTTTCAGTCAAGCAGGGCGTCGATGGTGTCCCCAGGTGGTGCTGTCCACCCGGCAGCCGGAGTTTCGAGCTGCAGGCCGAGATGCCCGAGGACCAGTTCCAGGCTGTCCACCAAGGCCGTCTCGCCATCGGCCAGATCGATCAGGGTGTAGCGCGACAAGGCAATCACATCACCGACATGGGTATGGCCGTGATCGGCCAGGCGGAAGGCGAGCTCGTTGAGATGGCTCTGGCGGGCGCAGAGGGAAATCACGTCACGGTTCAACACAGTGTCGCGGGGTGGAGGCGCGCTGGATCGCGGGCTCGGCGATGCGAGGGCCTCTTCCAGCTGTCTGGCGGTGATCGCCATATCAAACCCCATCAGTTGCGCTGCTGCCTGAATTCAACACAACATATTGTGGGGTGGGTCGCATCGCTGGCAAATGCATATTCTATGCATCCACGGGGTTTGCCTGTGGATAACCGGATTGCCTGTCGTTGATGGGATTATTCAGATGTCGGCCCAGCGGGCATTGACGCCGAGGCGACGGAAAACCTCGTTCCAGTAATCGCGAAGCGGCCCTCGCTGTTCCGCTTCCCAGCGATCGCGCGGGATCAGATGGATCTCCAGGCCGACGCCGCGCAGCGAGTCGCCATAGGTGTCCCGGATAGCGGTGGCAACGGTGTCAGCGGGTGGAATCCGGACATCCAGCGCTCCGCGCCGGCGGCCATAGACCGAGAAAATTTCGGAGTTCTGCAGCATGTCCGAGACCAGCACGATGCGACGGCCGGGAACGGTGTTGTCGAAGCTGGGATCCTGGGCAAGGCGCGCCAGGGCCTCAATGATCGGGCTCGATGGTGCGTCCTTGGGAAGGACAAGGTCGGCCAGCGCCCGGTCCAGCGGATCGGCGAATAGCGCCTCATACCGGGCCTGGATGCGTTCGGGATTGCGGTAGAGCGGATTGACCTGTTCGCCCGCCCCGGGATTGCACAGCGAGAAGCTGTTGGTATTGCGCAGCTGCCCGCTCTCGTTCAACTCGTACAGGGAGAAGCGTTCACCGACCGCGAGGCCGTCACGCTCGGCCAGGATCAGGGCTTCAATGCCGCCCGCCTGTTCCGGGGAGTACAGGTCGGTCTTGTCGATGACCACGACCCGGTGCGGCGGCAGGGCGTCGGCCAAACACAGGGTCTGGCTGTCATACTCGTCCGGCGTGAGCTTGAAAGCGGCATAGCTGATGCCACCGATGACCGCCGCTACGACAGCGAGATTGAACAGGCCTATGGCGTCGCGTCCGGACATTCCCCACCCCCTGGGTCGTTAACCCGTGAATCGACCGCTGGCGGTGACCCACGGGTGCAGCTTAGCTGCGCTCGCGCGGCCCGGCCAAGTCCTGACAGATATCGTCGAGGAGATTTTTGGCTTCGACGAGTTCTTCCAGCTCCGGCTGTGACAGTTTGCGGGCGTCTTTCCAGCCCGCTTCAAGCGCCTTCTCCAGCTCGCGCGACGCCGCTTCCAGGCGACGGGAAACGCCGCCATAGCCGGGAATGGCATCATCAAAGGTGCGCCCCTTGAAGGCGGCGATGGCGGCAAAAGTGGTGCCCAGAATGAACAGCAGCAGGGCTTCCAGCGTCTGCAGGCCGAACGGGTTGGCGCGTGCCTCGACGACCGGGGCCAGCACCGTGCCGGTCAACTCGGACCCGCCAAGCGCCAGCGTCGCAGCGTTCAGTTCCAGCAGGTCGCGATAATGGGCCGCGGTCAGGTTGAGCATCACCAGGATCGCCGCACCAATAATGACGCCCACGGCCGCGAGACCGGAAATGATCGGCCGGTTGCGGTTGGACATGTGGCGCAGACCGATGAAACCGATCAGGAAGAAGCCGGCGATGACGTTGGTGAAGGAGACGGTGATCGCCTGCAGCCAGCCGCCCAGCAGTCCAAGGTCGGAACCGGTGGAGAAGAAATAGGCATTGGCGAGACCTTCGAAGAGGACCAGCGTTGCCAGGATTGAGAAATGCAGGATGTGCGAAGTCGGGTAGATCGCGGCCCGGTCAATCGGCTTGACGGCCGGCTTGTCCGTTCCTTCTGTATCCTCGACGGCACCGCCCCAGGTGCGGCGGAATTTGAGGAGATCGGCCCGACGGGCCCGGGCTATGGCGCGGGCACGACCCAGCTGGATCAGCGCGGCAGGCGCGCGGGTCTCGCGGAATTCGGCAAGATCCGGGCGTAACTCCAGATCGGCTTCTACGATGTTCTGATCTAAGGGCATGGCCTCCCCCTCATTCGACCAAGCCGGATTGGCTCTGACATCATGGTTAATTTGCAATTGTGAAGCGAAATGGCTCGGATTGAGGCAATTTTGAGGGGAAACGGGCGGCCATCTGGTGCAAGCTATTGAAATGCGGTGGTCGGCACCGCACTTTCTGGAACGAAAATGGGGGAGAAGATCATGGCAGAACGCAGAACCTCTCGACGGGATTTGTTGAAGGGCGGCGCTTTGGCTGTCGTCTCGGCCGGGGCAACAGGGGCCGCGGCGGCGCGGCAGGACAATGCCGCCGGTGTCGCGGCGGGTGAAGCCGTCACACCGCAGTCGCTGCAATGTGCCGAAGCCCTGTTTGATGTGCGTTATACCGATGCCGAGCGCGAAATGGTCGTCGCCGAGATCGATGGCTGGATCGACCGGATGAGCCGGCAGCGGGCCCACGCCAAACCCAACACGCTGGCACCGGCCACGGTTTTTGATCCGCGCCTTCGGTCCCGACGCTATCGGGAGCAAAGCAACCGGATGACCACGTCGGGCGTCGATGCCGGGCCGCTGCCATCCAATCCGACCGACATCGCGTTTGCGCCGGTCTGGAAGCAGGGCCAGTGGATCCGGCGCGGCGTGCTGACCTCGCGTCGGCTGACCGACATCTATCTCGACCGGATCGCGATGCATGGCGACGCGCTGGAATGCTTTGTCACCGTGACCCAGGACATCGCCCGCGCCCAGGCGGATGCGGCCGACCGCGAGCTCGCAGCCGGTCAGGATCGCGGCCCGCTGCACGGTATTCCCTATGGCATGAAGGACATTGTCGACGTGGCCGGCGTGCGCGCGACCTGGGGGGCGACGCCCTATCAGGACCGCGTCGCCGAGACCGACGCCACCGTGACGACGCAATTGCGCGAGGCAGGGGCTGTCCTGCTCGGCAAGACCACCAATGGCGCGCTGGCCTATGGTGATCGCTGGTTCGGCGGCATCACCCGCAATCCGTGGAATACACAGGAGGGTTCGTCAGGGTCGAGCGCCGGCTCGGCGTCGGCGACCGCAGCGGGTCTGATCGCCTTTGGTATTGGCACGGAAACGCTGGGGTCCATCGTGTCGCCGTCCAATCGCTGTGGCACCACCGGTTTGCGTCCGACATTCGGACGCGTTTCCCGGCACGGGGCGATGGCGCTTTGCTGGTCGCTCGACAAGATCGGACCGATCTGCCGCTCGGTCGAGGATACCGGTCTGGTCCTCGCCGCGCTCAACGGGTTTGACGCGGCGGATGCCGGTTCGCTTGATGTTGGACTGGAGATTGATGCGGCCCGGCCGGTTCGCGGTATGCGGGTCGGCTACAATCCAGCCTGGTTCGAGGCCGGAAGTGATGCCGACCGTGCGGCGCTGGCCGCCGCCCGCGACGCGGGCGTCGAGCTGGTCGAGGTCGAACTGCCCGATCTGCCCTATGATGGCCTGTTCGCAGTGGTGGAAGCGGAATCCGCCGCCGCGTTTGAACATCTGACCCTGTCCGGCGAGGATGACAGCTTGGTCTGGCAGGCTCCGGCGGCCTGGCCGAATACCTGGCGCCGGGCGCGCTTCATCTCCGCCGTCGATCTGATCAATGTCGACCGCTTCCGGCGGGAGGTGATGGAGATGATGGACGGCGTGATGGAGGGGCTGGACGCCATGATCGCCCCCAATTTTGCCAATGCCCTGCTCGTCATCACCAATTATACCGGCCATCCGCAACTGGCGATCAAGTCCGGCTATAACCAGATGGCCACCCGGACCATTTTCGGCGATCCGGCGAGTGATGGCGGTGCCACGCACCGGGTTCCGCAGACCACCAGCCTGTGGGCACCCCTTTTCGAAGAAGGCACGCTGATCGCGCTGGGGCGCGAGATCGAACGCCGGCTCAATGTCGCGGATGATCATCCGCCCGCTTTCCACCAGGAGTGACCATGAAATTCTATGACTTCAAGGCGGCACCCAGTCCGCGCCGGGCCCGTATCCTGATGGCCGAAAAAGGTATCGATATCGAGATCGAGCAGGTTGATCTGGGCTCGCGCGCCCAGTTTGAGCCGGAATTCAAGGCGATCAATCCGCGCTGTACCGTGCCGGCCCTGCAGCTCGATGACGGCACCGTGCTGTGCGACAATGCCTCGATCGCCCGCTATTTCGAGGAAATCTTTCCGGATCCGCCGATGCTGGGCCGCACGCCGCTTGAAAAGGCGCTGGTCGCCGAGTGGACGGCCCGGGTCGAGGGCGAGGGCCTGATGGGCGTCGCCGAAGCGCTGCGTAACCGGTCCGAGTTTTTCAAGGATTCCTCGGTCACCGGCCCCAATCGCTACGCCCAGGTGCCTGAACTGGTCGAGCGCGGACGGGCGCGGGCGACGGCCTGCCTCAAGGATCTGGATGCCCGGCTGGGTGAGGCGGCCTATCTGGCTGGCGAGGCGTTCAGTGCGGCTGATATCGCCGCCTTTGTGTTCGTCGACTTCAGTGCCTGGATCAAACTGCCCATGCCGGAAGGCTTGGACAATCTGGCCCGCTGGCGTGAGGCGGTCGCCGCTCGCCCCAGCATCGATGCCTGACAACTGAAGCTGGTTTGGGCCGGCCCGGGTCAGCTCTGCCGGGTCGGGAACACTGTCTGACCCTTCAGGCGCAGTTCGAACAGATCCGGCCGCGAATAGTGACCGGCCGGATCACAGGCGGCTTTCGCCTTTCGGACTTCGTCCAGATGGGCCTCGGCATAAAGGATGGTCTCGCCATTGGCCGGTCCGGCAATGATCTCGCCGCGCGGATCGATGATGACACTCTGGCCGGTGTGTTCAAAGGCGTTCAGAGACTTGAACCGATCCGGCACGTGCTGATCGAGCCGCAGGCCTGCGGCGGCGATGACATAGGCGCCAGCCTGGCTGGCAAAGGCCCGGGACAATAATACCTGTCGCGCCCAGACCGGATCGCTGGGCGCGCTTTGCGGCTCGTGACCCGGCCAGGCGGCGACATGGACCTGTGTGCCTTGGGCGATCAGGGAAAAGCCCGGCAGCACGATATTGTGCTCCCAGCAATTGAGCCCGGACAGACGGCCATAGGGGCGTTGGCGAACCACCAGTCCTTCCGCGTCACCATCCGCCCAGACCGAGCGCTCATGATGGGTTGGCTTGAGTTTACGGTGCCGCCCCATGACCTCACCATCCTTCGAGATGAAGACAAGGCTGGCATAGATCGAGCTCTCGGTGGCCGGGTCCAGTTCGGCGATTCCGATCACCACATCTGTCCCCGCCGCGCGGGCGGACTTGCAGATTTGCGCGATTTCCGGCCCGTCCAGACGCACGGCCTGTTCCAGATAGAGCGCGGCGGCCTCCCACCACAGATCGCCCAACGGCGCTTCGATGAAGAAGGGGTAGCCGGGCAGCCAGGTTTCGCCGAAGGCCGCCACGCTCGCGCCATTGCGTCCGGCCTCTGCAATCAGTTCGCAGGCCTTGTCGGTGGAGGCCTGCCGGTCGAAGACAATCGGAGCGGCCTGGATGGCGGCGAGCTTGAACGCGGTCATGGTGTCTGCGGCGCAGATCGGGGTGCGGCGCCCGGATCATGCTCCTCGAACCAGCGCAGGATCTCGGCGACCTTGGTCAACAGCCGGCTCGGGCGCGAGTTGGATATGCCGTGGAAGCTGTCCGGAATGATGACCAGTCGCGTCGGCACCCCATTGATATGCAGTGCCGAATAATACTGTTCGGTTTCCGCCCGCGGCGTACGGACATCGGCTCCGCCAACCATCATCAGGGTGGGTGTGGTCACATTGCCGACCAGCGATAGCGGCGACCGACGCCAGTATTCGTCCGGATCTTCCCACGGCGGGCTGGCGAACCAGTAGCGGTAGAAAAACTGCGGCAAGTCGGAATAGAGCACGAAGCTGGTCCAGTTGATCACCGGCTTGACCGAGGCTGCGGCCGCGAAGCGGTCGGTGTTGCCAATGATCCACGCGGTCAGCAGCCCGCCCCCGGAGCCGCCCGTCACGAACAGCCGGTTCTCGTCGATGAAGCCGCGCTCCAGCATGTAGTCGACCCCACCCATCAGGTCGTCGTAGTCCTCACCGGGGTAGGCGTGGTGGATCAGGTTGGCGAAATCATAGCCATAACTCGTCGATCCGCGCGGATTTGTGTAGAGCACGACATAACCGGCGGCGGCCATCAGCTGCAGTTCGGCGGAAAAGGCCGGACCATAGGCGGTGAACGGACCGCCATGGATTTCCAGGATCATCGGCCAGGACCGTGACGGGTCAAAACCCGGCGGGTAGAGCACCCAGCCATGGATGGCTCGCCCGTCGGCCGGCGAGGCCCAGCTCACAGCTTCGGCCGGTGACAGGGCGACCCCGGACAGCGCGTCGCTGTTCAGCCGGGTCAGCATTCGCTGTCCGCCATCGGCGGAGACCAGTGCCAGCTCGGCGGGCTGCTGCGGAGAACCCGTGGTAAAGACCACGTCGCCGGTCGCCGAGACCGCATAATCGCCTCCGGTATAGGGGCGGCCGAATGTCGAGCCGATCAGGCCTTCGGCGACAATCCGAAATGAGCCGTCCAGGCCGACAAGTCCGACACGGGTCGTGCCCCGGTCATCAAACTGGATATGGATGCCGGAACTGTCGGCGGCCCACAGGGGATTGCCGACCGAACGATCGAGGAATGCTGTCAGAGACCGGGCGGCTCCGCCCTCGCTCGGAACAATGTACAATTCGGTATTGTGATACCCCATCCGGCGGTCATCAAAACCGAGATAGGCGATCCATCTGCCATCCGGCGAGGCTCGCGGTGACCCGTCCGGTCCTGCGCGATCCGTCAGCTGGGTGACCTCACGGGTTGCGATGTCCAGTCGGTACAGTTCGCTGTCTGGTGGCAACTGTCCCAATTGCGGGCGCCGGTCGGCAGCAAAGATCAGGGACGCGCCGTCGCTTGACCAGACGAAGTCGCCGGACCCCCCCAAGCCATCTTCGCTGAGGAGGGTGGTTGTCCCGGTTCGCAGGTCGATCATGTAGAATTGCTGGACACCCGGCGGAATGTTGCCGGCTCCGTCGAGGCGGAAGGTGAGCCGGTTCTCGACCTCGGCAGGGGCTGCGCGGTCGGCATTCTCGTCCGCCTCGGGCAGGGCGGCTGCGACCGGTCCCGGCAGGGCCTTGAACATTGACCAGGCCAGGCGCTGGCCATCGGGCGACCAGGCCAGCCCGCCTGGCGGGCCGGGCAATTCGGTCACCAGCGTGTCCCGTCCATCACGCCTGCGGGTGCGCAGACTCACACCGGATTCACCGGCGTGGGTATAGGCCAGCGTCTGGCCGTCCGGCGACCATAGTGGCGAACCGGTTGTGTCAGCCGTCGATGCCAAGGGCTGATGGTCGGAGCCATCCGCCCGGATCAGCCAAATAGAAGATCGGGTCTGGTCAGTCCCGGCGTCGTTCGTGCGGCGCACATAGGCGATCTGTCGACCATCTGGTGTTATGCTGGGCGCAGACGCGGCTTCGAGCTCGAAGATCAGGTCGGGAGTCAGGGGTGTGCTCGTTTGCCCACAGGCTGCACTTGTGAGGAATATGCCGGCAAACAGTCCCGCTATCGGTTTGAACACAAACTATCTCCGTCCTTCGCTCGGCGGATGACTGCGCCGCCCGGTCATCCATCTCATACGCGCGTCACAATTCTGTGCCCTGGATGCAACAGCTGTCCAAAAAGTGTCTGTTTTCGAGCATCCGGTGCGGATTTCCGTGTGGGCAACGCTGCAATTGTGCTTCACCCGTCATCGCAATTCGATCAAGTTGGGATCGAATGATGGGGCATCCCCCTGTCGGCCGCACGAAATAACGAGCGACGGCATGACCGTCGACCCAACGGGAGGAAGTTAGAGTATGTCATCCACCAAACGCACACTTCTGTTCGCAGCTGCCTCGGCCATCGCTTTGACCGGCGCCCAGGCTGCCGCCCAGGAGAGCCGCTCAGTCGACGTCATCACCGTGACGGCGCAAAAGCGCGAACAAGGTATCCAGGACGTTCCGGTTGCCGTGACGGCCTACAACGCCGAGCTGCTCCAGAACGCCGGCGTTCGTGACCTGAAAGACCTGGCCGTCATCGCGCCGGGCATCAACGTCACGTCGACCTCGAATGAATTCGTCACCACCGCCCGCATCCGCGGCATCGGTACGGTTGGCGACAATCCGGGTCTTGAATCATCGGTCGGCATCGTGATCGACGGTGTGCCGCGCGCCCGTAATGGCGTCGGCTTCAATGATCTTGGTGAGCTTGAGCGCATCGAAGTGCTGCGTGGCCCGCAGGGGACACTGTTCGGCGCCAACACCTCGGCCGGCATCATCAATGTCGTGACCAAGCGTCCGGAATACGAGTTCAGCTCGCACGCGGAACTGGAATATGTCGCCGGCTCCGAAGAGGGCTATGGCGTGGCTGGCGGTTTCACCGGTGGTGTTGCCGACAACCTCGCAATGCGCGTGTTCGGCGCCTATCGCGAGCGTGACGGTTTCCAGACGGTGGAAACGTTCGGCGGACCGCGCACCGAAGACCGCGATGGCGATCAGGATTATTACACGCTGCGCACGCAGTTCCTGCTCGACTTCACCGACAATATCAGCCTGCTCCTGTCGGCTGACTATACCAAGCGGGAAGAATTCTGCTGTGGCGCACCGAGCCTTGTCTCCGGTCCGACCGCCGCTGCAATCAATGCCCTGGTGCCGGGCGCGCGCCCGCTGGCCGGGTCCGAAGACCCGTTCAGCCGCGTGATCCAGGCCAACCGCGATACCGGTCAGAACATCATCGACCACGGTTACAGCGGCGAGCTGACCTGGGAGTTCGACAACTTTGACATGACGGCCATCGTCTCGGACCGCAGCTACAGCCTGCGTTCCGGTCAGGACACCGACTTCACCGGTGCCGATATCGTGTTCCGTAATGCGGAAAACAACACGTTTGACTTCGACAACACCACGTTCGAGCTGCGCTTCTCCGGCGAGGGCGAGAGCGTCGACTGGCTGTTCGGCATGTATTTCTCGGACGAGAACCTCGTTCGCGGCGATGCCATCCAGATGGGCAGTGTCTTTGAACCCTATCTCGGCCTGCTCGGTGGCAGCCCGACCCTGGTCACCGATCTGGCCAATGGTCTCGGCTTTACCTTCATTCCGGGCTTCGGCGGTCTGGCTCCGGGTTCCGGCGCCCCGCTCGGCGGTGGCAACCCGCTGGGTGACACCTTCACCCAGCAGGGTGAAAGCCTGAGCTTCTTCACGCACAACACCTGGCATGTGCTGGAAAACACCGACATCACCTTCGGTCTGCGTCACACCAGCACCGACAAGGAAGCGACGTTTGACTTTGCAGACAGCTCCGTGCCGGCCTGTGACGTCTGGGAAGCCGTGTTCGGCGATGCGCTGGACTTCTCGACCCCGACCAACCAGGCCATCCTGGCTGGCTTCTCGGCTGGTTCGGGCGTGCCGGTGGCCTCGCTGGTCCAGTTCGGTACCTTCACCTGCCTGCCGTTCTCGCGTGATGTCTACGCCCAGATCGACAACACCCAGTCGCTGGAAGAAAACCAGTTCTCCGGCCTGCTCTCCGTCTCGCACCGCATCAATGACGACCTTCTCGTCTACGGTACGTTCTCGCGCGGCTACAAGGCGGGTGGCTTCAACCTGGACCGCTTCACACAGGCGGGTTCGTCTGCGGTTGATTTCCAGTCTGTCCTGGCTGATCCGACGTCCTATCCGGCCCGTTTCGATCCGGAAGTCGTCGACAGTGTCGAGCTCGGTTTCAAGACCGAATGGTTCAACGACACGCTGCTGGCCAACCTGTACCTGTTCAGCTCTGACTTTGAGACCTACCAACTGAACACGTTCAACGGCATCGGCTTCTTCGTCACCTCCATCGACGGCGCGTCGACCCAGGGTGCGGAAGCGGAAATCCTGTGGTTGCCGGACAGCATGCCGGGCCTGACCGTTCAGGGTGGTGTCACCTACGCCGACGCGCGTTATGACAACTTCGCACCGACCGGTACGGCCGATGTCGATCGCCTGTCTGGCCAGAACTTCTCGCTGGCGCCGGAATGGTACACCTCGGCTTCGGTGTCCTACACCGGTCAGCTTGAGGGCGGCATGAACTGGCTTGCCCACCTCGATGGCCGCTGGATGTCCGAGCAGAACACCGGCTCTGACCTTGACCCGGAAAAGGTCCAGGACGGCTACATGGTCTTCAATGGCCGCGTCGGTCTCAGCGCCGAGGACGAAGCCTGGTCGTTCGAGCTGTGGGGTCGCAACCTGCTGAACGAAGAATATGTGCAGGTCGGTTTTGACGGACCGTTCCAGCCTGGCTCGTTCAACGCCTTCCTTGGTCAGCCGCGCACCTACGGCGTGACCCTGCGTATGCGCAACTAGGCACACGGTCATTCGTGACAGGAAGGGCCGGAGCGCAAGCTCCGGCCCTTTTTTGCATGCGGGGATGCGGTTTCCCCTATGGAGGTCACTGACCTTTAATGCTATTTCGAGGGTGGACGCGGGCCTTCAATTCGCCTCTTTCCGGTGATTTCTGGCCGCATTCGATGGAAGAATTCATGCCTGACCTCGTTATGACTCCCCGCATTCGCAAAACTGTCCTGATAGCAGCCGGACTCGTTGTCCTCGCAGCCGTCATCCTGTTTTCGTTTGGACCGTTTTCGGTTGGCTCGATCGAGGCCCGGCTCGCAGAGCGCGCGCGTGAGGCCCTTGATTCGCGTGATCATGACTGGGCCAGCGTCCAGATGGATGGCCAGCGCGCCATACTGACCGGGGCGGCGCCGGATGTGGAAGCCCGCGATGATGCGATCGCCACTGTCCTGACTTCAAGCTGGAGCGGCGGTGTGGTTGCCGGTGGTGTCACCCGGGTCATTGACCAAACGGTTGAAGCACGCCTGCAGGCCGGTTTCGTATTCCGCGCCGACGTCGCCACCAATGGCCGGGTGCTGATCCGGGGTGATGCGACCGATGCCGGTGCCCGTGACGCCATTGCCCGCTATGCCAGCACCAATTTTCCCGGTGGGGCCGATACCGATCTGACCCTCGTGCCGGGCGGCTCTGCCTCGCCGGATTGGGAGGAGGCCGCGAAGCGCCTCCTGGGGCAGCTCGCTCGCCTGGACCGTGGGGCGCTGGTTCTGCGCGGTGAGCAGGGCGCGTTGGTGGGAGAGGCTTCAAACCCGCAGATCGCGCGTTCGGTCACCCAGACCCTGCAAGCCATGCCGGACCCGTTTCGGGCGGCGACGGTGATTACACCTGCCGGCGCACCGGCGGAGGTGCGGGTGGAAAATGTCGCCGCCTGCTCGGCGGTGATCCTCGCTGCGCAAGGCACCGAGATGCCGCGCTTCGAGCGCGCCGGTGCGACGCCCAGCCCCTTTACATCGGTTGCCCTGCGGCGGGTCGGGCGCATGTTCGCAGCGTGCCCGGCCGACGCGGCCTTGACGGTCTCGGTCAGGCGCAGCGCCGATGATGCCGAGCTGGACGAGGCGCGGGTCGCCGCCGTAACCGGGCTGGTCACCAATGTAGTCGCGGACAATCCGCGCGTTTTCGTCGTTCTGACTGATCGTCAGGACGACGCCATATCATTCGCAATCGCGACGCTTGAGGGCTGAGGCATGTTTTACCTGATCTGGGAAATGGGGATATTGTTGCTGTTGGCGGTCGGGTTCGGCGTCTTCGTCGGCTACCAACTCTGGTCCGGCGATGCCCGCAGCGCCGAGGCCGACGCGGCCGTGGCCGAGAATGCGCGCTTGCGTCAGGAAAACGAGAACCTGGCGCGCCGCCTCGGCGAGGCCATGTCCCAAACTCGCGTGGCTGCGCCGGATCCGACGCCGGCCCGCGTCGAAGCGCCAGAGATCGCGATGCCGAAGACGGTCGAGCGTGAAGCTGCCGCGGCGACGCCGGCAACACCGAAGCGGAAACCCGCGGCCAAGTCAGCCAAGCCGAAAACTGCCGCGAAGCCCGCGCCCGAGAAGGTCGTAGCTGGAGACACCAAGGCCGCCGTCAAATCCAAAGTCAGCCCGACGCCGAAATCGGCGCCGAAGCCGGGCAAGCCAGCCGCCGAAGCCGGTGATGACCTCGGTGCCATCAAGGGGCTCGGCCCGAAGGCTGCAGCTGCCCTGAAGGCGGGAGGCGTGACCTCGGTGGCCCAGATTGCCGCCTGGTCGGACGCAGATATTGAGCGTTGGGACGCGGCCATCAATGGTCGCGGCCGGATCGAGCGGGATGACTGGGTCGGTCAGGCCAAAAAGCTGGCTGGCTGAACGCGGTCGGGTTGATACGGTGACAGGTCTCAGGGCCCGGCCAGATTGACCAGGACGTCGCGCGCGTCATAGGCGTTGGGATCTGGCGGCAAGGGCCCCGATCGTATCAGAATCACCAGCGAGACCGATTTTTCACCGGCATCCCCGTCAAAACGCAGGCCGAGACCGACACCGCGGGATGACCGCCCGCGTGACCCGGATGAGATGCTGACGCCGGTCGAAACCCCGACCGGGTTGCGGTCATTGCCATCCAGGGTGCGGCTGGTTACCAAAAACCAATCGCCACCATTGTTCAGCGTGATCTCGGCGGCCCGGCGCAGGGCCATGCTCTCGGCTTCGTCAAATTCCATGTCCGCGCCGGACGCGAAGCGGACACGAAAACGGTCCTGTTCGATCCTGGTGTCTGTATAGCCCCGGTCGCCATCGCCAGCGGGCGCATAAACGGACGGGCTGCTGGCGCAAGCGGTCAGCGTGGCGGCAAGGATGAGGCAAGCAAGGACCGGTCGCATCGCTGTCTCCTGAAGCATGATGACAGCGCAGGGTGACACAGGCTGGCTGACAGGTCGATGAAGGACGAATGTATCACGCCAGGGATTTCTCCCTCGGCAACGTTCACGGCTTTTCGTCTTCGCACGCAATAGCGCCGAAGGATGGGAGGGAACGGGATGTCGGCGGACACCAGGGTGTCCGTTTGGCTGGTAGGCGGTGTCCGTGGTGTCCTCGGCATCCCGCTCGCGGAGGTTTCCCGGGCTGTCTCCACCCCGATTCCAATGCGTCAGGTAGATGGGGTCGGTCGTTTAGTGCCCCGCGACCTGGTCGCACGCCCTGCCGGAGCTTTGGAGTGTCACATCCAAGGCGCGGACAGGCTCCGCTCGTTTCCGGGCACAAGTGACTGAGCTCGTGCCTCCCGTCCCGAAAACCGAAGCCATTATGTGTCGGCGGATAAGGGGGGAGGATAAGTTTTCTCGATTATTAGCTGGCGCGCACTTTCCCTCTCCCCTGGGAGAGGGTCAGGGTGAGGGGTAAATCCCGGTGACCGCAGGAAAATTCCCCCCTCATCCGGCCTCCGGCCACCTTCTCCCAAGGGAGAAGGAAAGAGGCGCACAACGGGGATAAGTCGCGTCCGGGAGGGGGCGCGCAGCGCTCACCCGCCCATTCATCACTTGCCGGGACGTCGCCGTATCCGGTTTTCCAGGTCAAGGGCGGCATAGCCGCCGCTTCGCGGTTTCACCCTTGAGCTGGAAAACCGGATGCGGCCTGCTCGCTGACAAGTCATGTATGGCGCAAACCGCGGGGCGCGCGAGTTTCGGCGGGGCAGGCGCGTTTCTTTCTCCCCCGCTGCGCGCACCACCACCGCGCCTTTTTCGGGCGAGGACCGGCTGCCTCAACCGTCCTCCAGCTCCATCCCCATGCGCTCCAGCAGCACCAGGGCGCTGTCGGCGATCACGGTGCCGGGCGGGAAGACTGCGGCGGCGCCCATTTGGCGCAGCACGGGTTCGTCATCGGGCGGGATGACACCCCCGACCACGATAAGGATATCATCACGGCCGCGCTGGCTGAGGGCGGTTCTCAACTCCGGCACCAGGGTCAGGTGCCCGGCAGCCAGGGACGAGGCCGCAGCGGCGTGAACCTTCTCGGAGACAGCCAGGCCGGCGGCTTCTTCCGGTGTCTGGAAAAGCGGTCCGACGACGACCTCCCAGCCCAGATCCGCATAGGCCGAGGCGACGACTTTCTGGCCACGGTCATGGCCGTCCTGACCCAGCTTGGCGATCAGGATTTTCGGCTTTTCACCGAAGCGTGCCTCGAAGGCCTCGGCGAGGGAGCGGGCTTTCTTCACCCGGTCATCATCACCCGCGACCTCGCCATAGACACCCTTGACCGTCTTGATCTTGGCGACATGTCGGTTGAAGGCGGTTTCCATCGCGTCGGAGATCTCGCCGACCGTGGCCTTGGCCCTCGCGGCATCGACGGAGAGGGCGAGCAGATTGCCGGTCCCGGTGCGGGCCGCCTCGGCGAGAGCGTCCAGCGCGGCCTTGAGCGCCTTGGGATCACGTTCGGCGCGCAGGCGTTCCAGCTTTTCGATCTGCTGTTTGCGGACGAGATAATTGTCGACCTTGAGGACGGGCACGTCCTCTTCCTCGTCGAGGCGGAACTTGTTGACCCCGGTAATGGTCTGGCGACCGCTGTCGATCTGGGCCTGGGTGCGCGCCGCGCCTTCCTCGATGCGCAGTTTGGGAATGCCGGCCTCGATGGCCTTGGCCATGCCGCCCAGCGCGTCGACCTCGGCGATATGGTCGAGCGCCCGGGCCGCGAGGTCATGGGTCAGGCGTTCTATGTAGTGAGAGCCGCCCCAAGGATCGATAGCATCGCAAAGATGCGCTTCGCCAGCCAGCAATAGCTGGGTATTGCGGGCGATGCGGGCCGAAAAATCAGTCGGCAGGGCGAGGGCCTCGTCCAGCGAATTGGTGTGCAGGGACTGGGTGTGTCCATCGACGGCAGCAATGGCTTCCAGCGCCGTGCGGCCGACATTGTTGAACACGTCCTGGGCGGCGAGCGACCAGCCGGATGTCTGGCAGTGGGTGCGCAGGCAGATCGACTTGTCGGACTTGGGATTGAAATGCTCCTTGACCAGCTTGGCCCACAGCAGGCGCGCCGCGCGCAGCTTGGCGATCTCCATGAAGACATTCATGCCGATGCCGAAGAAGAAGGAGAGGCGCGGCGCGAAGGTGTCGACGTCGAGGCCGGCATCAATCCCGGTCTGGATGTATTCCAGCCCGTCGGCGATCGTGTAGGCGAGTTCCAGGTCCGCCGGGGCACCCGCCTCCTGCATGTGATAGCCGGAGATCGAAATCGAGTTGAAGCGTGGCATGTGCTCGGACGTGTACTCGAAAATGTCCGAAATGATCCGCATCGATGGCACCGGCGGGTAGATATAGGTGTTGCGGACCATGAACTCCTTGAGGATGTCGTTCTGGATCGTCCCCGAGAGTTGTTCCGGCTTCACGCCCTGTTCCTCGGCGGCGACGATATAGAGCGCCATGATCGGCAGGACGGCGCCATTCATCGTCATCGACACCGACATCTCATCCAGCGGAATGCCGTCAAACAGGGTGCGGGTGTCATAGATCGAATCGATGGCCACGCCGGCCATGCCGACATCACCGGCGACGCGCGGATGGTCACTGTCATAACCGCGATGGGTGGCCAGATCGAAAGCGACAGAGAGGCCTTTCTGGCCGGCCGCCAGATTGCGGCGATAAAAGGCGTTTGAGTCTTCTGCCGTCGAGAAACCGGCATATTGGCGAATCGTCCACGGGCGCTGACCGAACATGGTCGGGTAGGGGCCGCGCACGAAGGGGGCGGCGCCGGGGACGGAGCCCAGAAAGTCGATCCCGTTGCTGTCTTCGGCGCGGTATTGCGACTGCACCGGAATGCCTTCGGCGGGCGTCCAGGGCTCACGGGAGCCACTGCCGGGGCTGCGTGCTTCGCCCAGCTCGATCGTGGTGAAATCAGGGGCAATGTTTTGGGATGTCAGGGTCATTGTGCCGCCTCCATCTCAGCTTCAAATCGCGCGGCGAAACGGGTCGCGACAAGTGCATCCTCCGGCGCGTCGAGGTCTGGCCAGGCCCCGTCCGTCTCGACGGGGCGCGGGTCGGGATCCTTGTATTGCGTGACACCGAGGATCTGGGCCTCGCCGCTGGCGATCCGGGCCAGCGAGGCCTCGCGCGATTTGCCGATCTCGCCCTGCAGCCAGCCTGTGGCAAAGGCGTCGACCAGACCACCGCGACGCTCGATCTCCTGGAACAGGGACCAGGCCGATTGCGCCAGGCTGTCAGCCAGGGTCTCGTGCAGGTAAGAGCCGGCAGCCGGGTCGGTGACCTTGCCCAGATGGCTCTCCTCGGCGAGCAGGATGTGAAGATTGCGGGCGACCCGGCGCGCAAAGCCGGTCGGGCGACCGATGGCTTCGGTCATCGGTCGCACGGTGATCGCGTCGGCGCCGCCAGCGGCCGCGGCAAAACCGGCGCAGGCATTGCGGATCAGATTGGTCCAGGCGTCACGGGCTGAGAGCATGCGCGCGGCGGTGGTGACATGCAGCGACAGGCGCCGCGCCTCACCCGTAGCGCCGAAGCTTTCCGCGATGCGGGCAAAGATGCGGCGCGCGGCGCGCAGCTTGGCGATGGTGAGGTGGATGTCGGCGTCGGCGGCCAGGCGCGCCTCAATGGCTTTGGCTGCGGCATTGGCGTCCAGCCCGGTCTTCATCATCAGGCGCATATAGGTCGCAGCCGATGCGGCCATGATGGCCAGTTCCTGGCTCTCACTGGCGCCTGCCTCGAACATGTGGGCGGCGTCGCAGCGGAAGACCTTGAGATTGGGGAAAGCGGCCTGGGCCAGCTCGGTCAGGGCGGCGGCCTTGGGGAAACAATCCTCATCCAGCGCGATACCCTGCCGGGCGGCGCGCTCGACCGGGTGGAGCCCGAGTCCCCCGCTGACAAGCTCCCCGTCGATGCGGCGACGGGCAAACAGGGTCAGCAGCAGGTGGGCGTGGTGGCCCTGTCCGCCCAGACTGTCCAGATGGATAGGCGCGAGGGTGAGGTCGACGCCTTTCAGGGCCGCGTCCAGCAATTCGATCTCATTCGCCTTGAGGCCGAATTGACCCGTCGGATCGAGCCGCAGCTCCAATTCGGAGACGCCGCCCATCAGATCATCCAGCGCGGCGGTATTGGCCGCCTCGGGCGAGGCTTCGACCAGGGTCTGACGGATACCCCAGGGCAGGTGGAGGTCGCGCGGCGCCGCATCGACAGCATGGCTGCCATCCGGGCGCGCGAAGAAGGCCGGGCCGCGCTTGATGCCGTCGATCGTGGTGCGGCCGAGCGTGGCGTCGAAATCGGCGCCGCGCAGGGCTTTTTCGGCCAGGGCCGTCCAGCTGGCCGGCGTCTGGGCCGGGAAATCCCCGGCGAGGGCGCGGATAGTGTCAGTCATGCCCGGTTTCCTCGATCTTGGTGGTGTCTTTGTGCGGCGGAGAGAAAGCGCGCACGGCGCGTGCGTCAAGTGGGTCACTGAAGCGAGGACAGTGTGGCCGCTTATCCCCGCTTCCCCATCTTGCCACAGACTGGCGGGCCAGCGAGGAGAAACCCCATGTCCCAGACCAGTCCGACACTCGATCTGCCGCTCGTCATGCCCGCCCAGGCGCAAAAACATGTCACCGTGAACGAGGCACTGATGCGGCTCGATGCCCTGGTGCAGGCCGTCGTGGAAAGTCGCAGCGTGACGGCGGAACCCGCCACGCCGGCCGAGGGCGCCGCCTGGATCATCCCGGACGGGGCCAGCGGTGACGCCTGGTCGAGCCTGGAAGCCGGCGACATTGCCGTCTGGCGGGACGGATACTGGACCGGCTTCACCCCGGCCGACGGCTGGCGGGTATCGGTCATTGATGAGCAGGCCAGCCTTTTCTGGGACACAGCCAACGCCCGCTGGCGGCCGGCGCCATCCGATACGGTCCTGACGCAGGGCAATGGCGGCGCCGCAACCCGCGCCTTGATCATCGAGGAGACCCTGACCGGGCTGAGCGGTTCGGTTGTGGCCAGCGCAGTCGTCATTCCCGCCCGTGCGGTGGTCTTCTGTGTGTCGGTGCGAACCGTTTCAGCGATCACCGGCGCAAGCTCGTTCGATTGCGGCCTGTCCGGCGAGCGCACCAAGTTCGGCGGCTCGCTGGGCATAGCCGAAGGCGCCAGCAATCTGGGCGTGATCGGTCCGACGGCCCTTTATTCGGATACGCCGATCGAGCTGGCGGCCAATGGTGGTGATTTCACAGGCGGCGAGGTCGCCATCGCAATCCACGCCTGGATGCCGGTCGCGCCGGACGCCTGACCCGCTCACCTCCTACAGGGCGATGCGGGAGACCACGGCATCGACAAGCGAGTTCAGCTCGGCCTGGCTGACCTCGGTCATGCCGTGCCCATTGACCGCAACCAGCCGGAAATCGGCGTGCGGACAGGCCGCGGCGAGGTCAAAGGCGGTGCGGGCCGGGCACACCATGTCGTAGCGGCCGTGCAGGATGCCCATCGGAATGTCCGCCAGTCGGCCGGCCTTGGCCAGCAATTCGCCTTCCTCGAGGAAACACCCCTGGCTGAAATAATGCGCTTCGATCAGCGAGTGGGCGGCGACAAAGCCGGCGCCCCGCGCCGCCAGTCCGGCCCGCACCGCCTCCGGCGGATTGTCGAGATAGGAGAGGCGGTCCTCATACTCGGTCCAGCGATAGACGGCCGAGCGGCGCAGGGTTTCGAGCGGGGTCGAGAGGTCAGCCAGGCCTGCCAGGTCCGGAAGCCCGCGCGCGACTTCGTCCTGCATCTCGGCAAGATACCAGCGCATGATCGCCTTGGGTGACGCGCGGTCTGCTTGCGGGACCGGCGCGATGAAGGTCGCAAAGGCGTCGGGAAAGAGGGTCGGCGCGCCGTCCGGGCTGTGCCACCAGTCGAGTTCAACCGCGCGGGCGGTAAAGATGGCCCCGACAATGAGGCCAATGACGACGTGTGGATGCGTCTGGGCATAGGCCAGCGCCAGCGTCGATCCCCAGGACGGGCCGAACACCATCCAGCGTTCGATCGAGAGGTGTTGGCGCAGGGCTTCCAGATCGCCGACCAGATGGGCGGTCGTATTGGCCGTTAGCGACAGGTGCGGCGTCGAACGACCGGCGCCGCGCTGGTCGAGCAGGATGATGCGGAAACGCTGCGGGTCGAACATCTTCCGGAACTTGTCGGAAATCCCCGATCCCGGACCGCCATGCAGCACCAGCAGCGGGATGCCGTCCGGGTTTCCGGCGCTTTCCCAATAAATCGCATGCCCGTCACCGACGTCCAGATGGCCGCTCTGGTGCGGCGTGCAGGGCGGGTGAAAGGCGCTCATCGGGTGTCGGTCGCGAGGGAGGCTGCAGGCAGCGGAGCCAGGTCGACCCGTTCGAGCGGTGTCGAGGACGGCGCGACGGTCGACTGATAGGTCGCGGTCGCGCCCTGGAAACTGACATGCACCGTCCACGCACAGTCGCCCGTGCTCGCGTCCGGTTCCGGCGAAACCGTCGCGGCGAGTTCATGCAGCAGCACATCCGGCCCGTCGGCCAGGGGGCTGAATTCCAACCGGTACCCGGTCGCCGCATAGCGCGTCTCGATCAGCTCGCGCGCATGCACCAGGTCCAGCGGACAGGCGTGCCGGTCCGCCATCCGTTCGGTCATGTTCAGGATGGAGTAGATGACCGGAACGGGTTCCGCCTCGGCATGCGTCTCGTCGCTGGCAGACACAATCGCTGCCGCGCCCAGTACGGCCACGGTCAGCACTCCCAAAGCGCGCACCCAGTCTGATTGAAAAACCTGCAAACCCCGCCCCGTCTACCGCCGGTCGCCACCCCACAGACGACGAGCCCAACGCTCCCAAGCCAATACCAGACACCGCCACCGCGGCAAGGGGCGGGGGCAATTGTTTTACGGCATACATTCGGCAAGGGGTTTATGGTGCGGTGGGCGCATCGGGTCCGCTCGACGCTCGCAGCGTGCCGGTCGCTCGAGCTACGCGGGGGCTCCGCTCCCGGCACGCTCGCCACATCACAAACCATGGACTATGAAAGGCTCAGACTCTCGAAATAATCGAGGGACCCGAGGGGCTCAGGTCAACTGGATGCGGGATAAATGCTGTGTGTCCCTGTTTTGTCCAAATTCCGGGCGCACAAGTGGGGAGGCTTCGGAGCGGCAGATCGATGCTCCAAGGTGTTCGGAAACGGATACCTACTCAACAACAGAGGTTGATGGAGGAAATTGAAATCGTGCAGAATAGGGCTGAGAAATTTTTGTCAGAAGGACGCCTGTTTGAGATGCTTATTGGCGCCCCTGGATATGAGATTGTGGAGCCTACGTTTGGTGGTGTAAACTACACAATGATATTTACCGCTCTCTACAAGTGGCAAAACAAATTCTGTTTTCGTCGCAACTTCGCGTGGCAGACGATCAAGCGTGCTTTTAACTATATGCGGGCGGAAGGTGGCCGTAACGCGGCGGTTAATTTGGCGTACGCCTGTTTTCAATATCGAAAAAAACTACGGTACTCATGTGCCCGAATTCGTATTCTTGTCTGGGGCCTTGAGGATTACAAAAGCAATGATGATGACTCTCGCGTATCTATTATAATGTCTGGTAAAGGTTATGCTGTATAGGTGTGGGTAAAGTGTGGCGAACACGAGCTAGCTCATGGCGTGACTTAATGGGGAATGTACCGTTCTTTACTCATGGCTTACCACGCTTCGGTCTGGTCGGTCGGGGCAGAGGTCGCGTCCGAATATGGGAACCGTAAATAGTTAGTGACATGGCCGTAATCGCACATGGTCACGCTCTTTGGGGAAACCGGGACAGACACAATTAGTCCACCTTATCCGCCGCGCCGCGGCGCAAACTTCACCCTAAACCGCTTGCCGAGAGACCGCCGGACGAGAAACTGGGACAGGCACATTTTTCCCGTTCATTCTGTCGCTTTCTTGAGTGGCCGCCCGCGTGTTTTGGGCCGCAGGTCACGGCCTGATCTGGTTTCCAGTGCTGAGATCCAATCATCCGCTCCCATCGGATAGCCGGTCCCGGTAAAGTATCCGATCCGGGCTTCGATGGCCGGGTCCAGGCCTTGGTACAGATAGGTATTCCAGTCGGGAATGCGCTCCAGGAAGGGCACCGCCGACAAGAGCGGATCGGGCTCGCCGGTGAGGTGGGCGCGGGCACTCGACCAAGGCCAGTCCCGGGCCTGCTGACATAGCTTTGCCTTCACCGGATTCAGCTCGACATAGCGTACGGCGATCAGTGCATGGGACTCGTCCATGGCGCTCGAACCAAACCGTCCCTGCCATAAACAGCCGCTCCAGCCCTCGCGAGCATTGACGTGCCGCGTATAGGATTGGTGCGTGCGCTTGAGTGCTGCGCCAAGGCCGGTTTGATCATGCGGCTCCAGGATCAGATGGACATGGTTGGGCATCAAACAATAAGCCCAGCAGGCCACATCGAACTGCATGCAAGCGCTTTGCAGCAGGTCGAGATAGAGCGCATAGTCCTCGTCGTTGAAGAAAGTCTGCTGCCGCCGGTTTCCCCTCTGGGTGACATGATGGGGATAGCCAGGAAGAACGAAGCGTGCGGTACGGGGCATGGCTGCAGTTATGCGGATGCGGACCCAAAGTGCAACCTAAACGAGAAGGTGGGGCGCGGAAAATGTGTCTGTCCCGGTTTCTTTCCGGAAACTGGGGGCTCTTTAGTGCAGATCACATTGCGGTGCTCGCGGTGCAATTGAATGGAGGTAATTTCTAGTGAAAAAAATTTCCTTGATAGTTTTAGCATTGATGATTTTGTTAGCAGCGCCTGTGAGCGCCGGAGAGAGCGGCGGTACCGAGCCTATAACGCTTACTTATGTTTTTCAGCCGTCCATAAATGCGGTGCTGGTTAATTTGGAATCAAATATTGATTCAGCAATTTGTGCATCAAATGACTTTGTTCCAAATATTTTTGGTCATTTACATGCGCCAAGTGGAAGGTATGAGATAGTCACGAATGGAATAATTTCTCCGAATCAAGGCCGCGAGATCGGTTCATGCCCCGGTGGTTGTGAGTTAATAGTGGTCCCTGGGAGTGATCTATTGTTTGCGATTTCGATGAGTGAATTTGGGGATGTGGAAATTAATCAGGACTCCGTTTTATTGCTAAACTTCGATTATCGAATGTGTGATGTTCCAGATAGCCGATTGTTTGATGGGGGGCGATTTCCCGGATAAATGGGCGTTTTCAGAGGAAACTCTTCGTCAGCCGAGAACGGGTGAGAACAACCGCGAAAAACCGGGGACAGACACAATTAATCTCCCTTATCCGCCGCGCCTCCGGCGCAAACCCCACCCTAAACCGCTTGCCGAGAGACCGCCGTATCCGGTTCTTCAGGTCAAGGGCCGCGTCGCGGCCGCTTCGCGGTTTCACCCTTGAGCTGAAGAACCGGATACGGCCCGTTGGCTGACAAGCGGTGTATGGATGGCTGTGCGCCGCGGCGCCCATAAAACAGCCGAGGTTTCGGCATGTCTTCTTTTCGCGCAGGGCTGTGCGTGGTCTTGCGCGAGGTATCTCGAGAGCAAGGCCCAGGAGGCGGTCAGGTCAGATGGGTTGTAGTAAATCCAAACACGGACAGGCCTGCCGCGACACAATCTCATAAAGCCCGTGTTCGGTGCGTGTTCCGATGCTGTGTCGTGATTTGTCCAAGCAATTTCAGAAGCTTGGAAATGGTGCCGCTAGAGTGAATTGAACACTCGACCTCTCCCTTACCAAGGGAACGCTCTACCCCTGAGCTATAGCGGCGCCGGGTCGCCTTTCGGCGAGCGAGAGCCGGGCATATAACGCAAGCCTGAGCCTGCGCCAAGTGTGTCTTGACGTGATGTGCAGCGTTCGCCATGACCAATTGCATGAGCAAGCCCAGCGATCCCCCCGCCAATCCGCCGCGCGCCAAGCGCGACAAACCGGACCCCAATTCCCGGGAGGCCCGTCTGGCCGAGGCTTTGCGTGCCAATCTGCGTCGCCGCAAGGCGGCGGTGCGCACCCCGGTCGAGGAGGGATCGGAAAATGACAGCGACGCTGCACAAACTGCCTCAGAAAAACCCGCCAGCCCGTCATAATGCCGCCCGGATCGGGCACTGGGATGGGGCCTGCATACAAGCAGGCGCGTCTCGCGTTTCCGTCTCAGGGTTTTCTGCCTGGGGGTTGAAGGAGTACTCATGGACCGGATTGTCATCCAGGGCGGCGCCCGCCTTGAAGGCAGTATTGAAATCAGCGGAGCCAAGAACTCCGCGCTGAAGCTGATGGCCGCGGCGCTGTTGACCGATGAGCCGGTGATCCTCACCCGCATGCCGCGCCTGGCCGACAGCCGCTTTCTGGGGCATCTGCTGGAAAAGCTCGGGGTCGTGGTGTCCGACGGTGAAGAGGCGCAGCTGCATTTGCACGCGGCGACCATTGCCGACACGTTCGCGCCCTACGACCTGGTCCGCAAGATGCGGGCGAGCTTCAATGTGCTGGGTCCGTTGCTGGCGCGCGAAGGCCATGCCCGTGTGTCCCTGCCGGGCGGCTGTGCCATCGGTGCGCGCCCGGTTGATCTCCACCTCAAGGCGCTGAAGGCGCTGGGCGCGCAAATCGAGATTTCCGAAGGCTATGTCTCGGCCAAGGCGCCTAGCGGTGGTCTGGTCGGCGGCGAGATTGATCTGCCCTTTGCCTCGGTCGGCGCGACCGAGCACGCCATGCTGGCGGCTTCGCTGGCCCGCGGCGAGACCGTCATAGAGAATGCGGCCCGCGAGCCGGAGATCGGGGATCTCGCCGATTGTCTCACCGCGATGGGCGCGACGATCGAGGGCGCCGGTACTTCAACCATCCGCATCCAGGGCCAGTCGCGCCTGTCCGGTGTCACCCACAAGGTGGTCGCCGACCGGATCGAGACCGCGACCTATGCGCTGGCCGTTGCCGCGGCTGGCGGCGATGCGGTGCTTGAGGGCGGCGTGCTGGCCCATAACAAGGCGCTGTGGTCGTCGATGGGTGAGGCGGGTGTGACGGTTGAGGCCGTGGCGGACGGCGTGCGGGTGGCCCGCAATGGCTCACGCCTGGACAGTGTCGACATCGAGACCCAGCCCTTCCCGGGTTTTCCAACCGATGCCCAGGCGCAATTCATGGCGTTGATGTCGCTGGCCGACGGGTCATCGGTGATCCGCGAAACCATTTTCGAGAACCGTTTCATGCACGCGCCGGAACTGGCCCGTCTGGGCGCCGACATCACCGTGCATGGCAATGAGGCCGTGGTGCGTGGCGTCGAGCGTCTGCGCGGCGCGCCGGTCATGGCCACCGACCTGCGGGCCTCGGTCAGCCTGGTCATCGCCGGTCTTGCGGCGGAAGGGGAAACCGTGGTCAATCGGGTCTACCACCTTGATCGCGGGTTCGAACGGCTGGAAGCCAAGCTGACCGGCTGCGGCGCCCGCATCGAACGGCTCCCTGACGGAGCCTGAACCACAGGACGAACGGATGACAGCTCCCTTGCGGCTGACGGCACTGGACGAGCCCGATCTCGAGGCTATTTCGGCAGCGCTCCAGGATGCCGTGGCGCTGCTGGGGGATTTCGAACATTCCCGGCGCCTGCGATCATTCACCATGGC
Organism: Maricaulis sp.; assembly: GCF_034670125.1. GTDB lineage: Bacteria > Pseudomonadota > Alphaproteobacteria > Caulobacterales > Maricaulaceae > Maricaulis. The sequence goes on along the minus strand of NZ_JAXMOC010000006.1, from coordinate 49,931 downwards.
CTTCAACAGGTTTTGCTGGGAGGCCGGACGGCGCGACCGGCGTGTCCGGTCGGGCGTCCAGATCGGCCATGTGACCGCCGCCCGTTCGCGCAATATCCGCCAGGGTGCCGAGGATGCGGTGGTCAGCTTGCTGACGATCCGCTTCGAGCCAGGCGAGATGCCGTCGGGGCAGGTGGTCTGCACATTTTCCGGTGGCGGCGAGCTGCGGCTTGATGTCGAATGCCTGGATGTGGTCCTGGTCGACCTGTCGCGCCCCTGGCGGGCAGCGGCGCGACCCCAGCATGATACTGCCGAGGTTGGCGAGTCTGACGGAGACACCCAAACACCATGAGCCAGTCCGACGACAGGATAGTTCGCATCGACCTCGACGGGGCCAGCATGGGGCCGGGCGACGTCAATGCCGACCACGAGCGGCGCGTCGCCATCGCCGACCTATTGGAAGGCAATCGCTTCCGTCCGGACGGTGAGGTCGACGGCCCCTTTGCGCTGCGCCTGGCCATCGAACATGACCGGCTGGTCTTTGATGTGCGCCTGGAAGACGATACGCCGGTCCGCGGCTTCATGTTTGCGTTGGGGCCTTTGCGGCGGATCGTGAAGGATTATTTCCTGATCTGCGAGAGCTATTACGAGGCTGTGCGCGATGCGCCGCTGGAGCGGATCGAAGCGATCGATATGGCCCGGCGCGGTGTCCACAATGAAGGCTCGACGCTGTTGCGCGAACGCCTCGGTGGCAAGATCGAGGTTGATTTCGACACCGCCCGGCGTCTGTTCACCCTGATCTGCGCCCTGCATCGGCGGGCGGCGTCATGAGCCTGCCCTCGGTCCTGTTCGTCTGTGGTCGCAATGCGATCCGCTCGCCCATGGGCGAGGGGTTGTGGCGCCTGCGCTTCGGTCCCGACGCCATTGCCCGCTCCTGCGGCGTCATTCCGGCGGCCTTCGTCGATCCCTTCATGGTCTCGGTCATGCTCGAGAAGAAGGTCGACCTGGAGGACTTTTCGCCGATTGCCCTCAATGGTGTCGGCGACCCGCCGGCCGACCTGATCGTGTCGCTGTCGACCGCCGCTGACCGGATGGCGAAAGAGTATGCGGCGCGCACCGGTGCCGAGTTCCAGGCTTGGCCGATTCCCGATCCCAGCGAGACCGGTGGCAATCGCGACATGAAGATCGCCGCCTATCGCGAAACCCGCGATGCGATTGCGGCCCGCGTCGCGCAGTGGGAACCGACGCCAAAGAGCGCTTGAGTCTCGACTTTTGCCCGCAAGGGGGAGTATACAGCGCGCTCCGGTGCGCGGGCGGCTTGGCGAGTCTGCGGTAACACCCAGAATTCTAAGCCCCCACAGGGTCAGACCGCAGGGTCAGAAACGAGGAGCCGCATGGCGAAAGAAGAACTGTTGGAGTTTCCGGGCGAAGTCACGGAACTGCTTCCGAACGCGACCTTCCGGGTCAAGCTCGAGAATGAACACGAAATCATTGCCCACACCGCGGGCAAGATGCGCAAGAACCGTATCCGCGTACTCGCCGGCGACAAGGTCCTGGTCGAGATGACGCCCTATGATCTGACCAAGGGCCGGATCACCTATCGCTTCAAGTAAGCTTTATTCAGGCGTGGTGACGCGATGACGCTGGCCGACCCGGCATTTCCCCGCCCGCGCCTGATCCTGGCCAGTGCCTCGCCCCGACGCTTCGATCTGCTGAGCGGGGCGGGACTGGGCCCCGACGCGGTCGAACCCACCCATATCGACGAGCACGAGATCCCCGGCGAACTGCCCGGGCCTCTGGCGCTGCGCCTGGCGCAGGAAAAGGCCATGGCCCATCCCGGCAGCGATGACGGCTATATCCTGGCCGCCGATACGGTCGTTGGCGTCGGTCGCCGCATTTTGCCCAAGACCGAGACTGAAGCCGAGGCGCGCCGCTGTCTGGACTTGCTGTCCGGCCGCAATCACCGCGTTTTCACCGGCATCGCCGCGCGGGCGCCGGACGGGCGTTTCGCAGCGCGGGTGGTCGAGACCCGGGTCAAGTTCAAGCGCCTTTCCCGACCGGAAACAGACGCCTACCTCGCCTCGGGCGAATGGCGCGGCAAGGCGGGCGGGTATGCCATCCAGGGCCGGGCGGGGTGTTTCGTGATCAATCTGATCGGCTCCTTTACCGGCGTGGTTGGCCTGCCACTCTATGAAACCGCCAATCTGCTGACGGGGCTGGGCTATCCGGTCACCGCGCGGATGGGTGAGGGAGGTTCGGCATGAACCGGCAGATCCTGATCGAAGAAAACATTGGCGAGACCCGCGCCGCCGTGGCCGAGAATGGCCGCATCGTCGAGCTCTATCTCGACCGCTGGTCGGAGGCCGGTCAGCGGGTCATCGAAGGCGAGATCTACCGCGGCCGTGTGCGCCGGGTCGAGCCAGCCCTGAACGCCGCCTTTGTCGATCTGGGTGTCGGCGATGAGGGTTTTCTGCCTTTCGGCAAGTCCGGGCGACCCAAAGGCCTGCACGAAGGCGCCGCCATCGGTGTGCGCATTGCCCGCGAAGCCTATGCCGAGAAGGGACCGAATCTCGGTCTGGTCGAGGTCGAGCCCGGTGAGGCGCCCGATTGCCTGGAACCGGCCGAGATCCTCGCCCAGCGCCTGGTCCGCACTTTCGGCGATGCCGAGGCGCAATGGGCCGACGAGACCGATTTCGACCTGGAAGCCGCTTTCGATGAAGCGCTGGAACCACAGGTCGCGATTCCCGGCGGCGGTTCGCTCTATATCGAGACGACGCGGGCGATGACGACGATTGATGTCGATGCCGATGGCCGCAAGGGCCAGGGCAATGCCGCCCAGCTGGCCGTCCAGCTCAATAACTCCGCTGCCAAGGAAGCGGCCCGTCAGGCGCGCATGCGCGGCATTGGGGGCATCCTGGCCATCGACTTTGTCCATATGCGTGGGCAGCCGGACCGCAAGGCCGTCGAGCAGACCCTGCGCGGCGCTTTCCGCCGCGACCGGGCCAAGGTCGATGTTGCTCCTCTGTCGCAGTTCTGCATTGGCGAGGTTGCCCGCCAGCGTCGCGGCCGCACCCTGTCAGAGATCATGCTGGAGGCGGATGGCCGCCCGACGGTCGAGACCGCCGCGCTTGCGGCGCTGCGCCGCCTCGACGCGGAGGCCCGGTCGGATCGCTCGCGCAAGCAGCGCCTGACGGTTGGCTCGGAAGTCTTCACCTGGCTCGACAGCGACACCATAGCCTGGCGGGCCGCACTGACCGACCGCATCGGGGCCCGTTTCGAACTGACCGAAAACCCGGATCTGGCACGCCATGACTGCCGTGTCGGTCGCGCCTGACCCCGTCCGCCTCCCCACAAAGGAGACCTCGCCATGAAATGTCCGATCTGCCGCCAGCCGGCCCATCCCGAGTTCAAGCCCTTCTGTTCAAAGCGCTGCGCCGATGTAGATCTGGGCAAATGGGTCAGCGGTTCCTACGCCATTCCAGGCGAGCCGGCCGACGTCGCCGAAGACAACCCTCCGGCCGAAGAAGATCACTAGTGGCACGCGCGGGCCGCTCTGGCGGACCGAGCTGCCACCGGTTGTGATTTCGCTGAAAAGAGCCATGGACACGCCTCCGTGCCCGACCTATAAACCGCGCTCTCGATTGGCTGCCGAGGCAGCTGCTCGACACGGTGCCCGGGTAGCTCAGGGGTAGAGCAGCGGATTGAAAATCCGCGTGTCGGTGGTTCAATTCCGCCCCCGGGCACCATTTATTTCCCGAAATTGTAGGTATGAATGCGAACGGCATCTGTCGGTCGCGCTGCGATTACAGGCTGTGCGTCACGCCGCCTGTTCCAGCAGTTTCTCGAGCGTCGCTTCGATCAGGGGGGCCGGGTTTTTCATGTCCTTGCCGATGACAGCGCCCGAGAAGATCTCGTAGCCGGCATCGATCCCGAACTGCAATTGTTCGGCGGTGTCGACCTGGGTCAGCGCAGCTCTTGCGCCGGCGCGCCTGATCGAGATCGCCTGGTCGACGAGCTTCTTGATCACGCTTTCACTCAGGCCGGTGCGGGCCCATCTGCGTTCCAGCGACGAGCAGTAAATGGCGATCGAGCAGTTCTCAAACCTGTTCAGCCGTACTGTGCCGGGTTCGATCTTGGCCAGCAGGTTGGACCCGAATATCCGCATGGACCGGAACAATTCCTCCATCTGGCCGATCGGCGCGCCGTCGGGGATGCTGTCGACGCGGATGTAGAAGTATTTGCGCTGCGCCTGGGGAATGTTCTGCAGGATGGAAAAATACCGGATCCGGTCCTGTGTACCGATCACGGTCTCATAGTTGACCGGGATCACGATGGCGCATTTCTTCCCGGCTGCGAGCTGTTTGAGAAAGCCGCGCTGGGCTGTCATTGCGACCGCATGATCCATGGTCTGGAGCACTTTGGGATCGTCATTGCCTTGCAGGGTTTGTCGTCCATACAGCTCGGTCCCGTTGTGATGGCGATGGGGCAGGCAGAAATTGGCGGTTATGTATTTGAACTTGGAGTCCCATGACGGCTTGAAAATGATGTCATCCCATTCGGCGGTCGGGACCTTGAATGGCAAGGTTGACAGTTGGTCCAGGTCGCTGGTGGCGTCGATGGTCGGCGGGAGCGACTTGGCGATCTGCTCCGGCGCGGGGGCGGGGATTTCGGGCGTCTTCAGCTTGGCCAGGTCGCGTTCCGCTTTGGCGGCCGCGTCTTCCTTGGCCCTGCGATCCATGTCGCGCCAGTTTCCCGCTGCGTCCTTTTTCGTCGTCCAGGGAACAGCCTCCTTGCTGGCCTTGCCGATTTCGGCGGCTTGGGAGACGTCACTGCGCTTGACCAGTTCGGCGAATTCAGAAACCGACAACTCCTTGGTTTCGGAGCTTATCTCCAAATGCTTGAGGACCCGGTCTCCGAGAAAATAGTGGTTCAACCCGTCGGACAACTCCTTGGTCTTCTCGGCCGCCTCATCTCCGGACAGCACCGCAAACACGAGGATGAAGCCGCCACGACAGCGGACCAGCACGTCGTTCTTGGCAAGCCGCTTTTCGATATACTGCGCCGACACGCTGTAGATCTTCTTGCGCACCTCGATCCACTGTTCACCGACCTCGTTCTTGATCATCTCCAGGTTGATCCACTGGAAATGGCCGATATCGATACCGTCGCGGCCGGTGAGCGCCGTTTTGATCCGTTCGAGGACGTCAGTTGTCACGATATCAATCCATCAAGAGTTGTTATCCGATCATGCTAAGGTGTTGGGAGTTAACGTGTCGTTCAATTGTAGACTGCAACTAACTGTAAATGCGCGAAATTCATAGCGTGTTGATAATGATAGTAAAATTTGGCTCATTTGTTATGCATGAACTGTGATCGGGCGGATCGCCTGACTGAGACGCCAGCTTGGCAGGCCGGTCGCGAGCCCGCGGACCGGTCGCAGACCCGCTCCACGCTAGCCGAACTCTCGCCGACCAGGGCACCCCGGACCGGACATCGCCCACCGCCTCTTGCCGCTCCGCCTGGTGAGCGGAGCGGCGGGGCGGTTCATGCCATCATCAGACCAATTCTTTGAGTTTTTCGGCGCTGAAGTCTTCCAATTCATCGAAGCGGCCGTCGCGTACCTTGGCGGCCCATTCCGGATCGGAAATCAGCGCCCGGCCAACGGCCACCAGGTCGAATTCATTGCGCTCCAGGCGTTCCATCAGGCCGTCCAGCGAAGCAGCCGGCGATCCTTCACCCATGAAGGCTCCGATGAAGTCGGAGTTGAGGCCGACCGAACCGACCGTAATCGCGGGCTTGCCGGTCAGTTTTTGCGTCCAGCCGGCCAGGTTGAGGTCAGACCCTTCGAATTCCGGGATCCAGAACCGGCGAGTGGACGCGTGGAAGATGTCAACACCGGCGTCCGAGAGCGGACCGAGGAATTCGGCGAGCTGGTCGGGCGTGTCGGCGAGGCGGGCATTGTAGTCCTGCTGCTTCCATTGCGAATAGCGCAGGATGAGGGGCAGGTCGGACGGGATTTCGGCGCGGATCGCCTTGATGATTTCCTGGACGATGGTTGTGCGCTCGGTCAGGCCACCGCCATAGCGGTCATCACGCTGGTTCATGCCCTCCCAGAAAAACTGGTCGAGCAGGTACCCGTGGGCGCCATGCATCTCGATGGCATCGAAGCCGATGTCGGCGGCGGCCTTGGCGGCTTTGGCAAAGGCGGCGATGGTGTCGGCGATATCCTCCGCGCTCATCGCCTCGCCAACCTGATTGCCGCCCGGAACAATGCCGGACGGGCTGTCGGAGCGGGCCTCCGGATTGGGCCCGGTCCCGGGCTTGCGGGCAAGGCCGACATGCCAGAGCTGCGGTGCGATCTTGCCGCCGGCCTTGTGAACCGCATCGACGACGTTTTTCCAGCCGGCCAGCGACTCGGCTTGATGAAAATTCGGTATGGCCGCGTCGAAGCTGGCGCCAGGGCGATCCACGGTCGTGCCCTCGGTGATGATCAGGCCAACGGCGTTCTCGGCCCGGCGACGATAATAGTCGACGACCGGTTGACCCGGCACCCCATCGGGGCTTTTGGAACGTGTCATCGGCGCCATTACGATGCGGTTGGGCAGTTGAAGCGAACCCAAAGAAAAAGGCTTGAAGAGGGCGTCGGTCGAGGTCATGCGGGTATCCTTGATGAAACGGTCCGGCCCATCAGATAAGCAGGATTTCGCAAAAATCGACCCTTGGGTATGTATTCAGTCCATGCGTTTTGTGGCGGCGGGCATGGTTGGGCGTCAGCCGACTGTTTCCGCGGGCCGGGCGCGGATGTAGAAGTTTCGCATGCGCGCCATGCCCCCCTCCGACCGCTTGCCTTTCAATGCCCGTATGGTGCGCGCTGTCTGCCGGACCCGGGGTTGGCGTTTTCTGGATCTGGATGGCGGTGAGGGCTATCTGTTTGCTGTCGAGGCTGACGGGCGGCGGGTACACTGTGGTGCCGGCGCCATTTGTGCCTATCCGGGCAATCCCGCCACTGCCTATACAATTGCGCGTGACAAGGCCTTCACCACCGCACTGCTGGGCGAAGCCGGGTTGCCGCATGTCCCCACATCGCTTTACTTCCTCGAGACGGCGCGGGCCCATTTGCGGGCCCCCGGCCGCGAGCGCGCGGACCTGGAGCAATGGGGCAGCACGGCGTGCTACCCCGTCTTCGCCAAGCCCAATCGCGGTGCCCATGGCGACTTCGCCGAATTGATCCGCGACCAGGGCGCGTTGCACGACTATCTCGACCGGGTCGCCCGGTTCCATGACCAGATCGTAGTCCAGCCGTTTGTGGATGCGCCGGAATTTCGGGTTCTCGTCGTCGCGGGGGTGGCCCGGTTCCAGTATGGCAAGGCGCCGGGCGGCCTAGCGGGTGACGGGCGGTCCAGTTGGCAACGCCTGTTCGAGCGACTCAATGGCCGGCTGGCAAACGACGCGCTGAGCCCGGTCACCGCGGCCGATTTCGCGGCCTGCCTGGAGGCCGCCGGCGTTCGCGCCGCCGACAGGTCGACTCCGGGTACCCGTCTGCCCCTGGGCGGGCGCGGCAATATTGCCGCCGGCGGGCAGGTCGACGGTTTTACCACCACGGTGTCGCCCCCGCTCGCCGATCTGGCCGTGGCCGCGACAGCCGCTTTGGGCCTGCAGGTGGCGGGCGTTGACCTGTTCGCGCCGGCTGGTGGTGTCCCGGTCGTACTGGAGGTAAATGCCAATCCGGGTTTCCAGTCGCTCGAGACTTTGGGTGAAGTCGAGCTGGCGCAAGCCTTGTGGGCCGACATTCTGACGCGCGCGCTGGAGGCCCGGCGATGAAGGCAAGTACGCTGGACCTGCCGCGCTTCGGCGCGGGTGTCGGGCTGGCCCGTACTGCCGCGATAGCTGACCGGCTGGGCCTCGACCTGGCGGCCATGGGGCGCCGGGCGGTCGTGATCGTCGGTAGCAATGGCAAGGGCAGTGTTGCCCGGATGCTGAGCGCCCTGTTTCGGGGCGCGGGTGAGCGGACGGGCCTGTTCACATCCCCGCACCTTCACGCCTTCAATGAGCGCTTCGAGCTGGATGGCGAGCGGATCGGTGATGCGGTCCTGTCCGACCTGGAGAGGCGAGTCGGCGCCGCGATCCGCGCCCATCTCGCCGCCCATCCGGGCGATCAGGCGTGCGCCTTCGAAGCCGGCTTCCTGACCGCCCTGCTGTGGTTTGAACAGGCTGGCGCCGAACGCTTGGTCATGGAAGCCGGCATTGGCGGACGATATGACCCGACCCGGTTGCTGCAGGCGCCGGCCGTGGCGATGGTGAGCCTTGACCGCGAGCACATGCCCTTGCTGGGAACCAGCTTGCGGGAGGTGGCTCTGGACAAGCTGGATGTGGCGGCGCCCGGTGCCGGCGTGGTGATCGGGCGCAGTTTCCAGAGCGAGCGGCCGTCACTGGCGCTGATGGCCGGCCTCAAGCCGGTTCGTGCGGTCTGGGCAAGCGATGTCCTTGGCCCATCGGTCAGCCATGACACCATCACCGGTCACCGTATCCGGCTGAACCATCGAGTGCATGGCCCGATAGACGTCACCACGTCGATGCATGGGCGTTTTCAGGCCGACAATCTGGAGATCGCGCTGGAGGTGTTCGCCCAGGTCCGGCCCGACCTGTTTGCGGGCGGTTGGCCGGACCTGGTCGTCGACGCGCTGGCCAATTGCGGTAATCCGGCGCGAATGGAAATCCTGTCCGCGGGGACCGGCAGCGGCGGTGCCGGGGAGGCGGAGCTGATCATCGATGCGGGTCACACGCCGGCCGGCCTGGCGGAAGCCGTCTCCGGTGTAATGACCCTGCTGCACGGTCGCCCGGCGAGATTGTTGCTGGCCATATCGGCGGACAAGCCTGTTGATGCGATGCTTGAGCAACTCACCCCGACCTTCGACGAGGTGATCGTGTCGACCTTGCCGGGCGGGGTGCCGGCGCCGGTGCTCGCAGCGATGTACGGTCAGCGCAATCCTCAAGCCCGGCTACAGGTCGCTTCGACCGCCGAGGCGGCGATTGAATTGGCCCGGGCATCCAACGACGGTCGGGTGCGGGTCGGGCTGGGCGGACTGTTCTGGGCAGCGGCGCTTCGGTCGGCCTGGCTGGCGGCGCGCCAAGACGCTTGAAACGGCTGGCAAACGGTGTTCACTTTTCTTACACTGCCGAAGACACGGTATGGGAGCAGACATGTCCGCGAATGAATTCGATGTCCTGATTGTCGGCGCCGGCCTGTCGGGTATTGGCGCCGCCTATCACTTGCAGACACGGTGCCCCGGCCGCAGTTATGCGATCCTGGAGTCGCGGGATGCCATTGGCGGGACATGGGACCTGTTTCGCTATCCCGGTATCCGTTCGGACAGTGACATGTACACGTTCGGCTATGCCTTCCGGCCGTGGACCGGCGGCAAGGCCTTCGCCGACGGGCCGGCCATTCGCCAATACGTGACTGATACCGCCAGCGAAAACGGGATCGACAGGCATATCCGCTTCGGTCATCGCGTTGTTGCGGCCGACTGGAACAGCGCGATTGCGAGGTGGCAGGTCACCGCCGTTGACGGCGAAGGACAGGAAAAGGTCTTCAGTGTCCGCTTCCTGATGATGTGTTCGGGCTATTACCGTTATGATCAGGGATACCTCCCCGAATTCGCCGGTTATAACGACTTCAGGGGCGAGATTGTTCATCCGCAATTATGGGATCGCGAACTCGACCATGCCGGCAAACGGGTGGTGATCATCGGTTCCGGCGCGACCGCAGTGACCCTGGTGCCGGCGATGGCGGAAACCGCATCCCACGTCACCATGCTGCAAAGATCGCCGACCTATATCGCCGCGCGCCCTTCGGTCGATGGCGTGGCTGAAGCCTTGCGCAAAGCCCTGCCGGCCAAGCTGGCCTACCTGCTGTCGCGGATCAAGAATATCGGTCTGGCCATCTATATCTACCAGATATCCAAGCGCTGGCCGAATTTCGTCAAGAAGGCGGTGATCAAGGCGGTTCGGGACGAGTTGGGCGAGGGCTTTGATGTCGAGACCCATTTCACGCCAAGCTATAACCCTTGGGACCAGCGCTTCTGCCTGGCACCGGATGGCGATTTCTTTCAGGTGTTGAAGTCCGGCAAGGCAGACATCGTCACGGATCACATCGAGTGCTTCACCACGACCGGCATTCAACTGAAGTCCGGCGCAACACTGGACGCCGACATCATCGTTCCGGCGACCGGGCTGGAGATGCAGCTGGCCGGCGGGGCGCAAATCTCGCGCGACGGAGCAGTCGTCGATCCGGCTGATCTCTACACCTATCGCGGTATGATGTTGGGCGATGTGCCCAATTTTGCGCTCGCATTCGGGTACACCAACGCGTCCTGGACCCTGAAGGTCGACCTGACCTGCGAACGCGTCTGCCGCATGCTCAATCACATGGAAAAGACCGGAACCGATATCGCCATTCCGCAGGTGCCGGATGACATCAAGCCCGAGCCCTTGCTCGATTTCTCGTCCGGCTATGTTCAGCGGGCCCTCGCGCATTTACCCAAACAGGGCGACCGGGCGCCGTGGAAGACCTATCAGAACTATGTCCAGGACATGCTCACGATCCGCTTCGGCAAGCTTGAGGATGGCTATATGACGTTCTCCAAAGCCCCTGACTCGGTCGGTCAGCCGGCAACCCGGGAAGCGGCGGAATGAGCAGCCGTTTTGACTATTCCGGCCGCACGGCGTTGATCACCGGCGCCGCCAGCGGGATTGGCGCGGCGCTGGCGGCGGGACTGGCTGCACGCGGGGCCGGTCTCATCCTGGTCGACGTCAATGCCGACGGACTTGAAACCGTCGCGGCGCCTTTGCGGGCGGACGGCTGTACGGTCTCGACCTTCGTGGCCGACATGGCCGATGCCGCGGCCATTGCCCGGCTGGCAAAGGATGTCGACGCGAATGGTACACCGGTCCACCTGCTCTTCAACAATGCCGGGATCGCGCTGGGCGGGATGTTCGAGGACGTCGACATGGCCGATTTTGAACGCCTGCTGGACATCAATCTTTATGGTGTCATCCGGATGACGCGGGCCTTCCTGCCCAAGCTGCGTGCCGTTGATGAAGCCCATATCGTCAATATTTCCAGCATCTTCGGTATTGTCGCGCCGGCCGGTCAGGCCGCCTATTCGACGGCCAAGTTTGGCGTGAAGGGGTTTTCCAATGCCTTGCGGCATGAGCTAGCTGGATCGTCGATCGGGGTGACGACAGTCCATCCGGGCGGGATCGCAACCCAAATTGCGGCCAGCGCAAAATCGCCACCGGGTGCGTCTCCCGAGGAAATGGAAGCAGCCCGGAAGCAGACCCAGCGCCTGCTGGTCATGCCGCCAGCCGAAGCGGCGCGGATCATCCTTGACGGCGTTGCCCGCCGGAAGCCTCGCATACTTGTCGGCCGGGATGCACACACCATGATGTGGATCGAACGGATTTTCCCGACCCGCTACTGGTCGCTCATGCAAAAAATGGTTGGTGCCAAGCGCGCCTCCTAGGGGATTGCCATGTTTGAAACTCTGATCGGTGTGATCACCGGGATCGTCGTCACCAGCTTGCTGGTACTGGTCATCGCCCTCGTCATCGCCTGGCGCTTCAGCCACATGGTGGCGAAGAAGGCGTCGGCCGCCCTGCCGCCGAGGGGCCGCTTCACCGAGGTGTCGGGCGGGCGCCTGCACTGGGTCGAAAAGGGCGAGGGGCAGCCGGTCGTGATGATCCACGGGCTGGGCGGCAACCACCATAATTTCGCCTACGCCATGACCGAGCGCCTCGCCGCTGCCGGCTATCGCGCCATCGCGGTCGATCGTCCCGGTTGCGGCTGGTCCGAGCGTGACAGCGACGAGCAGGCCCGAATCCCGCAGCAGGCCCGCATGATCGCCGAGATGCTGGAAAAGGAAGGCATCGAAAAGCCGCTGCTGGTCGGCCATTCGCTGGGCGGTGCGGTGTCGCTGGCACTGGCCGTCAATCATCCAGAGCGCGTTGGCGGGCTGGCTCTTGTGTCCGCGCTGGTCACTCCACCGGATGCGCCCTCCGAGGCCTTTGCCGGGATTGATGTCGCCAATCCGGCCATGCGCCGCTTCATCGCGGAGACTGTGGCCATTCCGATGTCGATCCGCAATGGCGCCAAAACGCTGGCTATCATCTTCGGTCCGGACCCGGCACCGGATGACTTCCGGGTCCGCGGTGGTGGCCTGCTCTCCATGCGTCCAGACGCCTTTTACGCTGCGGCCACTGACCTCACCGCCGTGGGCAGGGACATGCACCTCATCACCGCGCGGATCGGCGAGATCAAGGTCCCGGTCGGGATGTTCTACGGGATGGCGGATCGTATTCTGTCGGCTCCGGAACAGATCGACGCACTCACCGCCGCACTCCCCGATGCCGATGTCGAAACCATGGACGATCGGGGCCATATGCCGCCGGTGATCGAGCCGGAGCGACTTGAAGATTTCGTTGTGCGTATGGCCGGCAAGGTCTTCTGATCTGCCTCTTGGTTGCATTTTGTGACTGATTTTGGTTTGATTGGCCTCGCTGAAGCAAGGCAGATTCATGCGGTATCAGGCAGGATTGAGCTTTCAAAAGGGAACGATGGCCGCGGCCGTATTGGGCTGTGGGCTCTGGTTTCGTGGCCTTTGGGCGCTTCAGCTCTTTCTGGTCCTGTTGGCCTATCGACTGGGCGTTCCCGGCACCGATTTCGTACAGGGGTTTCTTGCCGAGTTCATCGACAGCATTCGGCCGGTGTTTTTCGGGTTCTGGCTCACCTACGTCGCGGGATACCTGGTCGCGGCCTCCCTCTACCCCTCACGACCGGTCGCCGCATGCGCCGTCTATTTTCTTGCGGGCCTGCTCGATTTCGCACTGTGGCTATCGGCCTCGATGTTCGTCTCCTATGAGTTCATTCTGGAAGGCTGGGCGATCGCGCTCGATATCGGCTTCAATCTTCTTGATCTGGCGTTGTTCGCCGCGCTCCTGACTGCAGCGGTGCGACGGGCCGAGCATCCTCGGGGCTGACGCTCACCGAGCCGCGGCTTTCACTCCACCACGGCCAGCAGATCCTTGGCGTCGACTTGCGCCCCGGCGCTGATCGGCAGGCGCTTGACGGTCCCGGCATGCGGGGCGGTGATCGATGTTTCCATTTTCATCGCTTCAAGCGTCATCAGCAGGGTGCCGGCCTTGATGGTGTCGCCCTCCTTGGCGGCGACGGTGGCGATCAGGCCGGGCATCGGTGCGGGAATGTGGGCGGTATTGGCCATGTCGGCCTTTTCATTGGCGATGACGGTTGAGGCGACCGATTTGTCATCGATGCGGACCACGCGCGGCTGGCCGTTGAGCTCGAAGAAGACCTCGCGCAGACCGGCATCATTGGGCTCGCCGATGGCCATCAGGCGGATGTTGAGTGCCTTGCCGGGATCGATCTCGACCGAGATCTCCTCACCCGGTTCCATCCCGTAGAAAAAGACGGGAGTCGGCAGGCGATCGACCCGCCCGAACTCGCGGCGGTGATCCTCATAGTCCGCGAACACTTTCGGATACATGATCGCCGAGCAGACATCATTGTCATTGATCTCGCGTTCGCCATGGCCCTTGATCGTCGCCCGGATGGCGTCGAAATCGACCGGTTCCAGATGTTGGCCGGGACGGTCGGTGCGCGGTTTCTCGCCTTTCAGGGCCTTGGCCTGCAAGGCCGGCGGCCAGCCACCCGGCGGTTGACCGAGATCACCGCGCAACAAGCCGATCACGCTTTCCGGGAAATTGATCTCGGTGTCGGGATCGCACACGTCTTCCGGCGTCAGGCCGGACGACACCATGTAGAGCGCCATGTCGCCGACGACCTTGGAGGAGGGCGTCACCTTGACGATATCGCCGAACATCATGTTCACGGAGGCATACATCTTGGCGACTTCATGCCAGCGTTCGGCCAGCCCCATTGAGCGGGCCTGTTCCTTGAGATTGGTGAACTGGCCGCCCGGCATTTCGTGCAGATAGACCTCCGACGCGCCGGCCCGCAGGTCCGGCTCGAAAGCGGCATATTGCGTGCGCACGTCTTCCCAATAGTCCGAGAAGCGACGGATCACCGCCGGGTCCAGTCCGGTGGCGCGATCAGTATCGCCCAGCGCCGTGACGATGGAGCCGAGATTGGGCTGTGAGGTCAGCCCGGAAAAACTGTCCATGGCCGCATCGACGGCGTCGGCACCGGCTTCGCACGCTGCCAGCACGGTCGCGGCGGCGATGCCGGACGTGTCGTGGGTGTGATAGTGCACCGGCAGGCCGGTCTCGTGCTTGATGGCGCTGACCAGGGTGCGGATCTGGGCCGGACGGCACAGGCCGGCCATGTCCTTGATGCCGATGATGTGGGCGCCGGCGGATTTCAGCTCGCGGGCCAGGCCGAGATAATAGTCGAGCTGGTATTTCGGCCGCTCGGCATGACCCAGATCGCCGGTATAGCAGATCGCCGCTTCGCACAGACGGTCGGTCTTGAGCACCGACTCCATCGCGACTTTCATGTTCTCGGCCCAGTTGAGGCTGTCGAACACGCGGAAGACGTCGATGCCGGTCTCGGCGGCCTGTTTGACGAAGAGGTCGACGGCATTGTCGGGATAATTGGTGTAGCCGACGGCGTTGGAGGCGCGCAGCAGCATCTGGAGCATGACATTGGGCATGCGCTGGCGCAGATCGGCGAGACGGTCCCAGCTGTCCTCCTTGAGGAAGCGCAGGGCGACATCAAAGGTCGCACCGCCCCAGCACTCGACCGAGAAGAGATCGGACAGGTGTTCGGCATAGGCTTCCGACACCTGCACCATGTCGTGCGAGCGCATGCGGGTGGCCAGCAGCGACTGATGGCCATCGCGCATGGTGGTGTCAGTGATCAGCACGCGCTTTTGCGCCAGCATCCAGTCGCGAAAGCCCTCCGGGCCCAGCTGGTCGAGCAATTGCTTGGTGCCATCGGGCGCCTTGCCGGAGCTGGGCGGCGGTACTGGCGTAACGGCATGGCTGGGCGGCAGGGGGCGGCCGGCGACTTCCGGATTGCCGTTGACCGAGACGTCGGCGATGAAGCCGAGCAGGCGGGTCGCGCGGTCGCGGCGCTTGGGGAAATCGAACAGGGCCGGCGTGGTGTCGATGAAGCGGGTGGTTATATTGCCCGACACGAAGTCCGGGTGATTGATGACGTTTTCCAGGAAGGCGATATTGGTCGAGACGCCGCGAATGCGAAACTCGCGCAGGGCCCGGTCCATCCGGCGGACGGCTTCTTCCGGTGTCGCCGCCCAGGCCGTGACCTTTTCCAGCAGGCTGTCGAAATAGCGGGTGATCACGGCGCCGGAATAGGCGGTGCCGCCGTCCAGTCGGATGCCGAAACCGGTGGCGCCGCGATAGGCGGTGATACGGCCATAATCCGGGGTGAAATTGTTCTGCGGATCTTCCGTGGTAACCCGGCATTGCAGGGCGTGGCCGTGCAGGGTGATCTTGGACTGTTCCGGTACGCCGGTCTCGGACTCGATACCGATATGGCCGCCGCGGGCGATCTGGATCTGGGCGCGGACAATGTCGATCCCGGTCACTTCTTCGGTCACGGTGTGCTCGACCTGGACGCGAGGATTGACCTCGATGAAGTAGAATTTGCCGGTCTCGGAATCGAGCAGGAATTCCACCGTTCCGGCCCCGCAATAACCGGCATGCCGGACCAGGCGCAGGGCGGCGTCGCAGATGGCGGAGCGGGTCTCCTCACCCATATCCGGCGCCGGCGCGCGTTCGACGACTTTCTGGTTGCGGCGCTGGACGGTGCAGTCGCGCTCGAAGAGGTGGACCAGATTGCCGTGGCTGTCGCCGAGGATCTGGACCTCGATATGGCGCGCCCTTCGGATCAGTTTTTCCAGATAGACCTCGCCATTGCCGAAAGCGGCTTCGGCCTCGCGGCGTCCGGCTTCGGCCTGGGCGTGCAGCTCGCTGGCATCCTCGATCACCCGCATGCCGCGACCACCGCCGCCCCAGCTGGCCTTGAGCATCAGCGGATAGCCGACCTTGTCGGCCATCGCGGCCCAGTCATCCGACGCGTCGGGCAGGGGACCGGTCGCGGGAACCACCGGCACCACGGCCTCGACCGCCATATTGCGGGCGGCGACCTTGTTGCCGAGGGACTTCATGACGTCCGGCGAGGGGCCGATGAAGGTCAGGCCGGCGGCCGCGCAGGCCTCGGCGAAATCGGGATTTTCCGACAGGAAGCCATAGCCGGGATGGATCAGGGTCGCGCCGCACTTCTTGGCGATGGCGATGATGCCGTCAATGTCGAGATAGGCTTTGACCGGACCGAGGCCGGCGCCAACCCGATAGCTTTCATCGGCCTTGAAGCGGTGCAGCGCCAGCTTGTCCTCTTCGGCATAGATCGCGACCGTGCGCAGGCCCAGCTCGGTGGCGGCGCGCATGATGCGGATGGCGATTTCACTGCGATTGGCGACGAGGAGTTTTTCGGTGGGCAAATGAGGTCTCCGGATGATGTCGGGCTGTGGAGGGGGCTGGTAACGGTATCATAATGCGCGCTTCAGGGTTGGATGAAAGCGAAATGTTGCGCTGCAAGACAAATATGTCGGGCGCGGCGCTCCGGTCGCTGTGGCCAGGGTTGAACCCGGGCTCATGCTCACACCGTGACACACGATCTGGCGGCTGGCGGCGGCGACTTTTTGCGCAGCGGGACAGGTAATGATTACGGTATGTTTGATCGAGATCAAAGCCATTCTCTATCAGGGCTTGTCACGCCTCGCTCAAACATGTAATCAATTTGTTACATGAGGTGAAGCGATGATGTCTCCGGACGCCATGGATGCAGTCTTTCAGGCGCTCGCCAGCGCGACGCGGCGGGAGATGCTGGATATTGTCCGCAATGATCCGGGCTGTTCGGTTGGTGAAGTGGCCCGCAATTTCGATGTCAGCCGGGTGGCCGTGATGCGGCATCTGTCTGTGCTCGAGGAGGCCGGGCTGATCATTTCCGACAAGCGCGGGCGTACGCGCCACCTCTACATGAATGTGGTGCCGATCCAGATGATCCATGATCGCTGGTCGAGTGAATACTCAGCCCTCTGGGCGGGCCGCATGCTGGATATCAAATACCTCGCCGAACAGCGCCGCGCGGGCGGTGATGGTGGCGGGGAGGACGATCATGCTCGGGAAAAGGGGGAGCAATCATGAGTGAACCAGTCGCCAAACACCTGACCGGAGAGATCCGGACATCGATGTACCGGGTCATCATCAAGGCCAGTATCGACCAGGTCTGGTCGGAGCTGATCCGGTCGGATCGACCCTTGCCCTTCTTCTTCAATGGCCAATACGACACGCCGGGCCTCCAGGACGGGGCCGCCTTCGCGATGCGCACACCGGATGGCAAGCACACGCTGGTCATGGGCAAGGTGATCGAATTTGAACCGCCGCATCGCTACGCCCACACGTTCCGCTTCACCACCTCGGATGATCCGGTGTCGATCGTGCGCTACGCCCTTAAGGAGGTCGAGGGCGGGGTCGAGTTCACGTTGATCAATGAGCATTCGGCGGCCGACGAGGTCTCCAAGTCGGAAAAGCAGATGGCGCAGGGTGCAAAATTCATCTGTGAGAACCTCAAGGCGCTGGTCGAAACCGGCAAGGCCACGACGGGAGGGCGCATGATGCTGTTCATGTTTTCCTTGATGGCCCCGATGACTCCCAAGTCCGCCCTGTCGAGCAACTGGCCGCTCGAGCGTGCGCCTGGGCTCGACGACATCCGCATGACAGAGGAGGCCTGATCATGGCCGCATCCCCGGAAGACATGGCCCGCACCATGATCGCCAACATGCCGGAAAAGACTGGCAAGTCGCTGGACGAATGGGTGGCAATCCTCAAGGCCAGCGGTCTGGAAAAGCATGGCGAGATGGTCAAGCTGCTCAAGAGCGAGCACGGCATGACCCATGGCTTTGCCAATCTGGTGGCGCATGAGGTGAAGAGCGGGGTCGTCTCGGCCCCGGCTGCCGCCACGGATCTGGTCGAAGCGCAATATGCCGGCGGCAAGGCCGGGCTGCGCCCGATCCATGACGCCCTGATCTCCGCCGCGACCGGCTTTGGCAGTGATGTCGAGCTGGCTCCCAAAAAGGCCTATGTCTCGCTGCGCCGGGCCAAGCAGTTCGGCCTGATCCAGCCCTCGACCAAGACGCGGGTCGATCTCGGCCTCAATCTCAAGGGCGTCGAGCCGGCCGGTCGGCTGGAGGCGTCGGGGTCGTTCAACGCGATGTGCACGCACCGGGTTCGCCTGGACGGACCGGCGGCGGTTGATGCGGAGGTGATCGGCTGGCTCCGACAGGCCTACGACGCTGCGGGTTAGGTCGGCCGCTTTGGTTTGTCTCTGGACAGATGTTTCGGGAGCAGGCATCGTGTGGGTGAAATTTTGTTGGAAAAGGGCGTCATGCGTCTGTTGTCAGCCAAAATCATGCAGGGTTCCGAAGCGGCGCTGTTGTGCGCGCCGCGTCTTGCCGTGTGCTGTCTTTCCATCATTTCGATTACCACCGTCATGGCGCCTTCAGGAGCGATGACAGCCACGACCTGACCCCTTTGACTTAGGTATCGTGCAGTTTCACCCCGCTCCTGGTCACAGGAGCGGGGTTTTTTCTGTGCGGTATTCCGGAGACCCCCATGTCGCTGACCGCCCGTTCGACTGACTACCTGCAAGACTGCCCACAGATGGAAGCCGCCGCGCTCGCCGCCGCTTTCGACCATGTCGATGCGCTGCGCCGGGACGGGTTTGGCGGCATTTTGCGCACGCCGATGATCGGATCGCCGATCCTGTCGGCGAGCGCGGGCTGCGACTTGCGGGTCAAGCTCGAGAACCTCCAGGTCACCGGTTCGTTCAAGGAGCGCGGCGCATTTGCCCGCATGGCTGCCCTCAGTCCGGATGAGCGCCGCCGCGGCGTGGTCGCGGCATCGGCCGGCAATCATGCGCAGGGTGTGGCACGCAGCGCGGCGGCCATGGGCATCGCGGCGCGGATCTACATGCCGATCGGAACGCCGACGGTGAAGATCAATGCCACGCGAGCGCTGGGAGCCGAGGTCGAACTGGCCGGAGAGGACTTTGATGCCGCCAAGGCGCTGGCCATCGCCGCCGCCGAAGGCCGTGGCGCCGTGTTCATTCATCCGTTTGATGACCCTGTCGTGCTGGCGGGGCAGGGCACGGTGGCGATGGAGATGCTGGAGGACGCGCCGGACCTGGACGTGCTGGTCTTTCCGGTTGGCGGTGGCGGGCTGGCGGCCGGAGCCGGGCTCGCTGCGCGGCGTATCAAGCCGGACATCGAATTGGTCGGTGTCCAGTCCGACCTCTTCCCGGCCTTCGCCAATATTTTTCGTAACACCGACCGACCGGTCGGCGGTTTCACCCTGGCAGAGGGGATCGCCGTGCGTGAACCGGGGCAACTGACCAGCGCCATCCTGAACGACCTGCTCGACGATGTGCTGCTGGTCGACGAGCGCCAGATCGAGCATGCGCTCAACCTTTTCATCGCGCAGATGCGGGTCCTGCCGGAAGGGGCAGGCGCTGTCGGTCTGGCAGCCGTGCTGGCCAACAAGGAACGCTTTGCCGGCAAGACGGTCGGCCTCGTCCTGTCCGGCGGCAATGTCGATACGCGGCTCTTGTCGTCCTTGCTGCTGCGCGATCTGGCCCGGTCGCGCCGCCTGGCCCGCTTTCGCATCGAGCTGGTCGACATTCCCGGACAATTGTCGGCCGTCTCGGAAATCATCTCGGCGGCCGGTGGCAATGTCACCGATGTCGCCTATCACAAGACCTTTTCCGACCTGCCGGCCAAGGTGACCTATATCGACATCTCGCTGGAGGCGCAGGACGGGGTCCATATGGACCGGATCCAGGCGGCGCTGCAGGCGGCCGGCTTCCGGGTCGAACTGGCGGGCTACTGAGTTGATCTGCCCACCGGGCTTTGAAATGTCACATCCGGCCGTTACCGGTAACGGCAAGCAAATACACTGACCGACCGCGAGGAGCGCATCATGAAATTCTTTGTCGACACGGCCGAAACCGCAGACATCGCCGAGCTGGCCGAAGCCGGTCTGGTCGATGGGGTCACCACCAACCCCTCCCTGATCGCCAAGTCCGGCCGCGACTTCCTCGAAGTGGTCAAGGAAATCTGCGATCTGGTCGAGGGCCCGGTCAGCGCCGAAGTCACCGCGCTCGATGCCCCGTCGATGATCGCCGAAGGCCAGAAGCTGGCCCGGCTGGCCGACAATGTCGTGGTCAAGCTGCCGCTGACCTTTGAGGGCCTCAAAGCCTGCCAGGCGCTCACCGCCGAGAATATCCAGACCAATGTGACGCTGTGCTTTTCCGCCAATCAGGGCCTGCTCGCTGCCAAGGCCGGAGCGACCTATGTCTCGCCCTTCATCGGCCGGCTCGATGATCTCGGCGTTGACGGCATGGAGCTGATCGCCAATCTGCGGATGATCTTCGACAATTACGCCTTCGACACCCAGATCCTGGCCGCCTCGATCCGCTCGGCCGACCACATCCAGCAATGCGCCCTGCTGGGCGCCGATGTCGCCACCGCCCCGCCCTCAGTCCTGAAAGGCCTGGTCAAGCACCAGCTAACCGACAAGGGCCTGGAAGCCTTCATGGCCGACTGGCAGAAGACGGGCCAGAGCATTCTCTAGCGGGGCTGTCAGGGGCGGGGCGGAGCGGCTTGTTTGGTCGCTTTGAGGGACAACGGTCTGAACCCAACCCGATCATTCCCGGTCCGAGGCGAAGTTATTTTTTCTTTCGGTTGTCGAGGGTGCCACAGCAGTAGTGAATAACTGGGGCATGAGCGATAGGCTTCCTGACTAAACTGGATCCATTCAAAAGCGGGAGGTGAATCCATGTTGAATTCGAATTCGATCATGACGTTGAGTTTTTGTGTTCATTTTGCATTCGCTCTTGTGGCGAATGTTTATAAATTTGAAATTGCGGGCCTGCTTCCTGTTTTTGTGCTGGTCGGTTTTTTGTCGTCACTTTCTTTGTCTGTTTCTGCATTACTCTCGTTTGGGACGGTGGGCCTGAAAAGTTACCTTCTTTCGCGGGGGAGGGTAGGCGAGGTGTCGATCACATCGCAATTCCTAATATCACTCTTCCTAACGGCCGGGATGATACTTTTTTTAGCCACGGGAGCGGTACCAATACGATGTGAGTTCAGGTATTTAGATGGTTGTTACAGTAACGGGATTTCGGAATTTGCGTGGGGCATGACGCTAGTCGGTCTTGTCACATTTCTCTTGTGGGTGGTTTTGGAGTGGTTACAACGCTTTCTGCGCAAGTGATGCATACTTCAAACGTTCTTGACACTCAATTTTGGCAAAAAAACACAGTCCTACACCAATCTTCGGCGCCCAGGCGCAGCCCTGTCCCTAAATCCCATGTCTGCCAGCGGGCCGTATCCGGTTCTTGAGGTCAAGGGCGGCGCAGCCGCCGCTTCGCGGTTGAAACCCTTGAGCTCAAGAACCGGATACGGCTTTCTTCCGGCAAGGGATTTATGGGCGGGCGTGCGCATTACGCCGGCTTTTAATCCCTCCAACACTTCACCACCGTCATCCCCCGGCTTGTCCGGGGGACCTCGTCCACCTGCTCGACGGGGAAGCGCAGGTCCCCCGGATCGCGGCGTTGCCGCGACCGTGGGATGACGCCGGTGTGGGTGCGAAGAGGCTGGAACCACGGCACACATCTTCGTCTCCGCACGCGCTTTCACGCCGAAGGGTGGGAGGGAGCGGGATGTCGGCGGACACCGGGGTGTCCTGTGGGTGGTCTGCGGTGTCCGTGATGTCCTCGACATCCCGCTCGCGAAGATTTCCCGGGCTGTCTCCACCCCGATTCCAATGCGTCAGGTAGATGGGGTCGGTCGTTTAGTGCCCCGCGACCTGGTCGCACGCCCTGCCGGAACATCGGGTTGTCACCCCCGACGCGCGGACAGGCTCCGCTCGTTTCCGGGCACAAGTGACTGAGCTCGTGCCTCCCGTCCCGAAAACCAAAGCCATTATCGCCTGGTAGCGATGGGTGGGGATAAGTTCACCTCTATCCCCGCCCCACACACCGTCATCCCGATGACAATCGGGACCCAGACTGCGACGCGAAGTGGTTGCCATTCTTGGTGAAATCCAGCTTGCGAGACTGGGTCCTGACCTTCGTCAGGATGACGGTTGATGGCAGGTTGTGCGGGGGATAAGTCGGCTCACACAGGTCCTTCCCCTTGATGGGGAAGGTGGGCCGAGGCGTAGCCTCGGACCGGATCGGGTGAAACGCGCCAGCGTTCCGGCACCGACGGCAGATCACCCACTCCGTCTCGCCGCTGCGCGGTGATCCACCTCGCCCATCAAGGGCGAGGACCTGTCAGGGAGGGCTTCCCCACAGC
The DNA here is from genome assembly GCF_034670125.1 of Maricaulis sp. Taxonomy (GTDB): domain Bacteria; phylum Pseudomonadota; class Alphaproteobacteria; order Caulobacterales; family Maricaulaceae; genus Maricaulis. Next base: position 27,537 of record NZ_JAXMOC010000006.1, on the reverse strand, counting down.
TTCCGGGACACATCCTTTCGCGTGCTTCGAGCGCAATCATCCATTGATCCCTTGTCAGAAAGCGGGCCGTATCCGGTTCTTGAGGTCAGGGGCGGCGCAGCCGATCAGACCTTGATGCTGATCCCGTCGCGCGGCTTGGCCTGACCGTCCAGCAGGGACTTGTAGACCGACAGCGCTCCCTCGCTTCCCGCTTCACTGCGGAAGTCGAAATAGCCCGGAGCCGCGTCGGCGAACTTGCGCCAGGCGGCCTTGTAGCGTTGCTGGAACGCTTCCGGTCCCCATTGCTTGATCAGGGTGCGCGCGGCGTCCGGCGCGAAGAAGAATTGCGGACGTGGCGGCGGCAGGTCGCTGGGTGGGGCGGATTGCTCCCAATGGGCACCGCCGACGCGGATATTGGCGGCGAGCTGGCCGGCGAGGCCGTCATGGAGCTTGCGGTTGAGGCCGGCATCGCCGGCAAAGTCGACGATCACGGCAGGGGCCGCAGGCGCCAGCTGGTCGAGCGCGTCATAGGTCGCGACTTCGTCATAGAGGCCGAGCCCGGCGACGAAGTCGGCATTGCCCTTCGACGTCAGGCCGATCGCCTGGCGGCCGCCGCCAGCCTTGAGCGCAAAGGCGAGGGCGATGGCGGTTTTGCTGGAGGCGCTGGTCAAAAGGACCGGTGCCTCGGTCAGGCCGTTGTCCGGATCGCGCAGGAAAAAATCGAGCAGCCAGGCGGTGATGAAGAGCGGCTGCAACACCATTTGCGCGGCCTCGCCCGCCGGTGACCAACCGGGATCGGCGGCGCAGCGGACATAATTGTTGTAGGCGGGGGCCAGCTCGGCGCGGTGCTGCGAGGTATCGACGAAATTGGCCGGCGTCACCTTGCCCGGGCGGACAATGAGTTCCGACGCGGCCGGGAAGTAGCCGTAGATCCGCTCGCCAACGGTGAGGCCGTCGACCCGGCTTTCGGCAATGTCGGCGAAGCCCCAGACCGGCAGGCGGCAGCGGCCATCGGCGCCCGGGAAGAAGTCCCAATAGCGCATCGCATCGCCAAAGGCGGCGTAGGTGATGTTGTTGGCGGTCAGCGCGAAACTGTCGACAGCGAGGCGGACTTCGCCGTCAGCGAGCGGGCGCGCCTCGTCCTCGACAATGCGGACGTCGGTGATTGTTTTACGGTCTATGGACAGGGCCCAGTTCATCGATCTCTCCCGTTGACGGTCATCTTTGCGACCTGAGGCGGGGAGACTTCACGGGTTCTTGCTGCGGATCAAGCGCGCAGGCATCCGGATGAGGTCACGCACGGGGGAACTGCACCGGAACCCGCCCGTGACAAATTGCCGTACACATTTTGTGGTGAATTGCGCTACACCCGGACGATAACGCGAATCGCCGGGGGCGCACATGAATTCCGCTCAAGGGCTGAGACGGGCCGGATCCGACCCGAACACAGCCATCGTACTTCTCATCACCATTCTGGGCGCCTTGTGGTCCCTTTTTGCGGCCGCTTACGCACCGGACGCGGCAATGAAAGGGCAGGCCTGGCTTCTGCTTGGCGGCTTCCTGACCGGTATCACCCTGTTGGTCGGTTCAATCGCCGGCGGCGGTGTCATCACCGATGAGCGCGAGTACAACGAGAACCTGATCAAGGCCGGCGTCATCGCGTCGATGTTCTGGGGCGTGGTGGGGCTGCTGGTCGGCGTCGTCATTGCCTTCCAGCTGGCCTTCCCGGTGCTCAACATCGAAGAATTCGGTTTCACCAGTTTCGGCCGCCTGCGGCCGCTGCATACCTCGGCGGTGATCTTTGCCTTCGGCGGCAATGTTCTGATTGCGACCTCCTTCTATGTGGTCCAGCGCACCTGCCGGACCCGGATCGCCGGCGGCATCTGGCCGTGGTTCGTGTTCTGGGGCTACCAGTTCTTCATCCTGATGGCCGCGTCCGGCTATGTGGTCGGCATCACCCAAGGCAAGGAATACGCCGAGCCTGAATGGTATGCCGATATCTGGCTGACGCTGGTCTGGGTGGTCTACCTGCTGGTCTTCCTGGGCACGCTGTGGAAGCGCAAGGAGCCGCATATCTATGTGGCCAACTGGTTCTACCTGGCCTTCATCGTCACCATTGCCGTCCTGCATGTGATCAACAATCTGTCGATGCCGGTCTCCTGGGTGGGGTCGCGCTCCTATTCGGCCTTTTCCGGCGTGCAGGATGCCCTGATCCAGTGGTGGTACGGCCACAATGCAGTCGGCTTCTTCCTGACGGCCGGCTTCCTCGGGATCATGTACTACTTCATCCCCAAGCGGGTGAACCGGCCGGTCTATTCCTACCGTCTCTCGATCATCCACTTCTGGTCGCTGATCTTCATCTACATCTGGGCCGGTCCGCACCATCTCCACTACACGGCCCTGCCTGAATGGGCGCAGACACTGGGCATGACCTTCTCGATCATGCTGTGGATGCCGTCCTGGGGCGGGATGATCAACGGTCTGATGACGCTCTCGGGCGCCTGGGACAAGCTGCGGACCGACCCTGTCGTGCGCATGCTCGTCATGTCCGTCGCCTTTTACGGCATGTCGACCTTCGAAGGCCCGGTGATGTCGATCCGCGCCGTCAACGCCTTGTCGCACTACACTGACTGGACTGTCGGCCACGTGCATTCGGGAGCGCTCGGCTGGGTCGGCTTCGTCTCCTTCGGGGCCATTTACTGCCTCGTTCCGTGGCTGTGGAAGCGCAAGGGCATGTTCTCCAAGGCCCTGATCGACTGGCACTTCTGGGTCGCGACGATCGGCATCCTGCTTTACATCACCTCGATGTGGGCGGCCGGCATCATGCAGGGCCTGATGTGGCGGGCCTATGACAGCCTCGGCTTCCTGGAATACTCCTTCGTGGAGACGGTCGAGGAGATGCATATCTCCTACATCATCCGGGCTGTCGGCGGGCTTCTCTTCCTCGCGGGTGCCCTCATCATGGCCTACAATGTCTATCGCACGATCAAGGGCGATGTGACCGAGGTCGATGAGGATGTCGTCGACCAACCTTCACTCCAGCCGGCGCAATAGGAGGTCCTCATGTCAGGGAAAAAATCTCTCTGGAGCGATCTTCACAAATCGCTCTTCGAAAAGAACTCGCTGATCCTGACGGTCGGGGTTCTGGTCACGGTCTCGATCGGTGGCATCGTCGAAATCGCGCCGCTCTTCTACCTCGACTCGACGATCGAGGAGGTCGACGGCATGCGGCCCTACACGCCGCTCGAGCAATTGGGACGCGACATCTACATTCGCGAGGGCTGCTATAACTGTCACTCGCAGATGGTCCGTCCGCTGCGCGATGAGGTCGAACGCTACGGCCATTACTCGCTGGCGGCCGAGAGCATGTATGACCACCCCTTCCAGTGGGGCTCGAAGCGAACCGGACCGGATCTGGCCCGCGTCGGCGGCAAGTATTCCGATGAATGGCATCGCGACCACATGCGGCAGCCGCAATCGGTGGTGCCGGAGTCGATCATGCCGGCCTATGGCTTCCTGGAGACCTCGGAGCTTGCCTTCGACAATGTCGAGGCCAACCTGCGCGCCTTGCGCACCGTTGGTGTGCCCTATGACGATGCGATGCTGGCAGCAGCGGTTTCGGACATCGAGACACAGCTTGACCCGTTTGCCGATGATTATGACGGCTTCCAGGCGCGTTATCCCGGCGCCGTGATGCGGGACTTTGACGGCAATCCGGATCAGGTGACCGAGCTCGATGCGCTCATCGCCTATCTGCAGGTCCTCGGCACCATGGTGGACTTCTCCACCTATGAAGCCGAAGCCGATGAAAATCTGAGGTAGGGCGATGTACGCGATCCTCTCCACCTTCGCGCAGACCTGGGGCCTGCTGGTCTTTGTCGGCCTGTTCGGCGCGGCGCTCGTCTACGCGCTCTGGCCGCGCAACCAGGCCCGGTTTGATGCCGCGGCCAGCGCCCCTCTTTCTGAAAACGACGCCCCGGCTCCGGCCGGCGAGACCGAGGACGAGACCCATGTCCGAGCATGACGAGACGCGCGAAACCGACGCGCATTCCGGAACCGAGACGACCGGCCACGAATGGGACGGCATCAAGGAACTCGACACGCCGCTGCCGCGTTGGTGGCTCTACATATTCTACGCTTCCATCGTCTGGGCGGTGATCTACTGGGTGTTCATGCCCGCCTGGCCCGCCCTGCCAGGGCTTGCGGGTGAGGTCGACCACACCCGCGGCCTTCGCAACCACTCCGAGCGGGCCAATGTCGCGTTGGCACTGGATGCGCTGGCCGCCGAGCGGGCGGACGGGTTTACCGCCCTGGAAGGCGCGTCGATCACCGAAATCGAGAATGATCCGGATCTGCTTGGCTTTGTTTTCGCCGCCGGTGAAGCGGTGTTCGGCGACAATTGTGCGACCTGCCACGGCACCGGCGCCCAGGGATTTGTCGGCTACCCCAATCTCAACGACGATGTCTGGCTGTGGGGCGGCACCTATGACGACATCCGCACGACCCTCGCTGTGGGGATCCGGGCGGAGCATCCGGACACGCGTTTCTCGCAGATGCCGGCATTCGGGCGTGATGAGCTGCTGACCCGGTCGCAGATCGCCGACACCGCTGATTATGTCCTGTCGCTGTCCGGTGCCGATGCCGACAGCGAGGCGATCACCCGCGGTGCCGCCATCTACGCATCGCAATGTGCCAGCTGCCATATGCCCGGTGGTACCGGCGACCGTGCCCAGGGCGCTCCCGATCTGACCGATCAGGACTGGCTGTATGGCGGCAGCCGGGACCAGGTTATCGCCAGCATCCATCGTGGCCCCTATGGCGTGATGCCGGCCTGGGAAGGGCGCCTCGATGAGGCAACAATCGACGCCATGGCGGCCTATGTGTTCCTTTTGGGAGGCGGGGAGGGTGCGTCAGAGCGCCCCACCGGGCAGTAGGTCGCATGTGACCGGCGGCCCGGCTCCTGTATGAAGCGGCGATGACCCAGTCTCCTGCCCAGGACCAGGCCGCGGCCGGCATTCCCCGGTCGCAGGCCCAAGCCGTCAATGCGGCGGAGACGCGCGAGCTCTACAAGAAGCGCGAGCCGATCTATCCCAAGCTGGCGCATGGCAAGTTCCGCCTGGCCAAATGGGCGGTAATGGCGGTTACGCTGGGGATTTACTACCTCGTCCCCTTCCTGCGCTGGGACCGGGGTGAGGGGGCGCCTGACCAGGCGGTTCTGATCGATTTCGCCGGCAGTCGTTTCTACTTCTTCTTCATCGAGATCTGGCCGCAGGAAATCTACTACGTCACCGGCCTGCTGATCATCGCGGCGATGGGGCTGTTTCTCGCCAGTGCCCTGTTTGGACGGGTCTGGTGTGGCTATGCCTGCCCGCAAACCGTCTGGACCGATCTCTTCATCATGGTCGAGCGCCTGTTCGAGGGCGACCGCAATGCCCGGATCAAGCTGGACCGTGCTGGCTGGACAGTCGACAAGGTGTGGCGAAAGGTCGGCAAACACGCGGTCTGGCTGTTGATCGCCTTCGCCACCGGCGGTGCCTGGATCCTGTACTTCCACGATGCCTGGGACACGCTGGCGAATTTCTTCGCCGGCACAGCGGCGCCGTCCTCCTATGTCTTTGCCGGGGTGCTGACCTTCACCACCTATGCATTGGCCGGCACCATGCGCGAACAGGTCTGCACCTATATGTGTCCGTGGCCGCGTATCCAGGCCGCAATGACCGACCGCGAAGCCCTCAACGTCACCTATCGGGTCGATCGCGGCGAACCGCGCGGCGCCCACAAGAAGAATGACAGCTGGGACAATCGGGGCGACTGTATCGATTGCATGCAGTGCGTGGCGGTCTGTCCGATGGGCATCGACATCCGCGACGGCGCTCAGCTGGAATGCATCCAGTGCGCGCTGTGCATCGACGCTTGCGACGACATCATGGCCAAGGTTGATCGCCCGAAGGGGCTGATCACCTATGAGACCGACGATAATGTTGATCGCTTCGTGGCCGGTGAGAAGCCGCGCTACCGCTTCTTGCGGCCGCGCACGATGGTCTATGCGGTGACGCTTGCATTGGTGTGTGCCGTCATGCTGGCCGGTCTGGTCCTGCGGACCGAGCTGGACCTCAATTCCCAGCGCGACCGCAATCCGAATTATGTGCGCCTGTCCGACGGTTCGGTGCGGAACGGGTATTCCCTGACCGTCATCAACAAGGCGACAACCCCGCGCCTGCTCCAGCTTGAGATCGACGGCGACGCCGACTTCCGGACGCGTGTCCTGGGAACCCCGGCTGATGCGCCGGGTCAGTTGCAGGTCGGGGCCGACACGACCCAGGACTTCGTCATCTATCTGACCCTGCCGCGTGAGGCGATCAATGGTCCGCGCGAGGAGTTCCTGTTCCGGGTTGTCGACCCGGCGACCGGCGAAACGGCCGCCACACGATCCGTCCTGATCACGGGAGCCGAATGAGCCATGCGAAACCCGTTCAACCCCCTGCGCGGCTGGCATGTCCTGATCCTGATCCTGATGTTTTTTGGGGTCACGATCGGCGTGAATGCGACTTTCGTCACCCTTGCCCTGTCCAGTCATCCCGGTGAAGACGTTCCGCGTTCCTACGTCCAGGGCCTGAACTACAACGACACGCTGGACCGTCGGCACGCCCAGGCCGCACTGGGCTGGACGGCACGCGTCAACCAGGTTGATGGCGAGCTGGTTCTGGCGATCGACGATGCGGACGGCGCTCCCGTCACCGGACTCGACCTGGCGGGCCGGATGATCCATCCCGCGGATACCGGGGCAGATTGTGACCTGGCCTTCAGTGAGCCGCGCCCGGGTGTCTATCGCTCGGACATGCCTTGCGGCGACGTCGGTGATTGGCGTTTGCGCGTGCACACGGTCGACGGGCCGCCGTTCGAGATGGTTCATGCCTTGAGGCTGCCATGACGACGGCGGTCGCTGGAGCGCCGATGGCCGGACATGCCGATCCGCAGGCCTTTGTTCGGGAAAGCGGTGGCGAGGCCAGTCTCGACCTGCTCGTGCGTGGTGCCACCTGTGCCGGCTGTATCGCGCGAATTGAAGGGGGGCTGAAGGCTGACGGGCGCGTCTCCGAAGCACGGCTGAACCTGTCGACCGGTCGATTGAACCTGCGCTGGACCGGGCCGGCGGACCTTGCGCGCGATTACGTCGACACGTTGGGGCGCCTTGGGTACCCGGCTACGCCCTACGAGCCGGAAAGCGAGGCCGACCCGCAAAAGGAAGACGAGCGCAAATTGCTCTACGCGCTCGCTGTCGCCGGGTTCGGGATGGCCAATGTCATGCTGCTCTCGATCTCGGTCTGGGCCGGCGGCGAGGAGATGAGTGCCAGCCTGCAGGACCTGATGCATCGCGGCTCCGCCCTGATTGCACTGCCGGTCGCGGCTTTCGCCGGCCAGCCGTTCTTCCGCTCGGCTTTGACGGCCCTGCGCGGCGGTCACGTCAACATGGATGTGCCGATATCCCTCGCGGTGCTCCTGGCTTGTGGCCTGTCGGTGTGGGAGACCTTCATCGGTCACGGCCAGACCTATTACGACGCAGCCGTCATGCTGCTCTTCTTCCTGCTCATTGGCCGCTTTCTGGACATGCGCCTGCGGGCCCGTGCGGGTGAGGCGGCGCGCGGTCTGGCCGCGATGCAGGCTGCCACCGCCAACCGTCTGGAAGCCGATGGTCGCATCCGTGCCATTCCGGCCCGGGACGTCAAGGCAGGCGACCGGCTGGTCCTGGCCGCAGGCGACCGGGTTCCGGTCGATGCCGTCATTCGTGAAGGCGAGGGCGCGCTGGATGGCTCACTGGTGACGGGAGAGACCGCGCCGGTCGTCGCCACGCCGGGTCTGGACGTTTATTCCGGCATGTTGAACCTGGATGGCAAGCTGGTGCTGGAAGCGCGCACTGACCGCGACCACTCGCTACTGTCCGAGATCACCCGGCTCGTGGAGGCCGGCGAGCAGGCCCGGTCCCGCTATGTGCGCCTGGCTGACCGGGCGGCGCGCCTCTATGTGCCGGTCGTGCACGGGCTGGCGGCGCTGACACTGGTCGGTTGGCTGGTGATTGGCGGCGAAGCCCGACCCGCCATCATCAACGCCATTGCTGTTCTCATCATCACCTGCCCGTGTGCGCTGGGGCTGGCTGTTCCGGCGGTCCAGGTCGTGGCCTCGGGACGCCTTTACCGCGAGGGTGTCCTGGTGAAGTCCGGTGATGCGCTCGAGCGTTTTGCCGGCGTCGATACCGTGGTGTTCGACAAGACCGGCACCCTGACCGAGGGCCGGCCCCGCCTGATCAACCAGGCGGGATTGCCGTCCGGGGCGCTGGAGCAGGCGGCACGCCTTGCCCGGACCAGCCGTCACCCGCTGTCGCGCGCCATCGCCGATGCGGCCGGCATGGGTGAGGCCGCGGCCGGTGTTCGTGAAATACCGGGCGGTGGCCTGGAGGCCGATCAGGACGGCGCGGTGACACGCTTTGGCGCCGCCCGCTGGATGGGCATCGACGCCATTTCCGATCCGCATACCGAAGCCTGGTTGCAGGTGGGGCGGAGCGAGCCGGTTCGGTTCTGTTTCGAAGACAGTTTGCGGCCCGACGCGAAGGCCGTCATCGCCGGCCTCAAACATCGGGGGTGCGGGGTGGTGCTGCTGTCGGGCGACCGGGCAGGCCCTGTCCAGGGCGTGGCAGAGGACCTGGATATCGACGAGTGGCGGGCAGGATTGCAGCCGCGCGACAAGATTGACCGGCTGGAGGCCCTGAAGGCCGATGGCCGGGTGGTAGCGATGATCGGGGACGGGATCAATGACGCGCCGGCGCTGGCGGCGGCCCATGTTTCGGTGTCGCTGGCCTCGGCGGCGGAAATTTCGCAGGCCGCTGCCGATTTTGTGTTGCAGGGCGACAGGTTGGCGGCTTGCCTGGTCACGCTGGATGTGTCGCGCGCGGCGCGACGCCGGGTGTTGGAGAACTTCGGCTTGGCCGCCGCCTACAACGCTATTGCGGTTCCGATGGCGGTTGCCGGTTTCGTGACCCCGCTGATCGCCGCCATCGCCATGTCGGCGTCGTCGGTCCTGGTCACCTTGAATGCGCTCAGGCTGGCACGGAGGACGGGTTGATGTCGGTTCTGATCTGGATGATCCCGGTTGCCATCGCCATGGGTGCCCTAGGCCTTGCCGGTTTTCTGTGGAGCCTGCGTTCGGGGCAGTATGACGACATGGACGGTGCCGCCCAGCGGATGCTGCTGGACGATGATGCACCATTGCCGTCGCGCGATTCGCCCGCCGGTCGACCCCGCTCCGATGATGCTGAGACCGGTCAGGATCCCGAGCCGTAATCGCGACCTGGGCCTGTGACCGGTGCCTGTGACCTGAGCCTGTGACCTGAGCCTGTGACCGGTGCCTGTGATCTGGGCCAGCGAACCGGGAAGGCGGGGCGCTTATTCAGCCGGCAGGAAATCGCGATAGGCGTGCCAGGACGCCAGGGCGATCCACGGGAAGGTAATGGCGAGGCCGATCCCGAACGCGGCAATCCCGGCGCCGATCACGAAGGCGATCAACCAGGCCCAGGTCAGCAAGACAAAGGGCTGGGTGGCCACGGCCCGCAGGCTGGTGACCAGCGCTGTGACGGCGTCGACGTCGCGATCCACGAGCAAGGGAAAGGCGAGGACGGAGATTGAGAAGGCCAGGGTCGCCAGAGCGCCGCCGATCAGCGTTCCGACCGTAAGCAGGGTCAGGCCGGCGCCGTCTGTCAGCAAAAAATCGAGGAAGGGGCCGGGGTCGAGCGGGCTGAACGGGGCAATGAGGATCAGCAGGAATTGTGCGATCCGGACCCACAGCAACAACAAAAGCAAAAGCAGAAGGCTGAGGAAGCCAATCTGGGAAAGCCGGTCGGGCATGCGCGAAATGACGACGCGAAAGCGCGGAGTCTCGCCTCGTTCAAGGGACCGGCTGACCTGGTAGAGGCCGATCGCGAATGCCGGCCCGACCAGCGCAAAACCGCTAAGCGCGACCGGGATCCCCGCGGCCATGCCGATGCTGGTGAGTCCGACGCTGACGGCCAGTCCGATGAGGACGAAAATGGCACCATAGGCAAGGCAGACCCGGGGCGCCTTGATGAAGTCCTGCCAGCCGGCCCGCAGCCATTTCCACGGAGCATCACGTCTGACATGCTGCAATTCCATCATCTTCAACTCCCCCTTGATGACCTCTCACTAAGCGCAATCGGGTGTCGCGGCAATATGCCATACTTTTTTGGGGCTTCCGGTCTGCCATCGCCTTGTCGAGGCCGGGCGGCAGACAGGCAACGCGTACCGGGCCCGGAGCAGACGGGTAGGGTGGCAATGCTTGGCGAGATCAGCTTGGCGGGTGGTTTTCTGGCGGGCTTGGCGTCCAGCCTGCACTGTGTCGGCATGTGTGGGGGAATCGCCTCCAGCCTGACCCTGTCGCTGTCGCCTGGTGGTTCCCAGGGCGATCGGGTGCGCGTTCTGTTGCTCGCGCAAATGGGCCGGATCCTTGCCTATACGCTTGCCGGAGCGGTGCTCGCCGCGATCGGGACCGGCATCTATTTTGGATTCGACCGGGCCGAGGCCCATTACGTGATGCGTTGGGCCGGGGCCTCGATCCTGGTCTATATCGGTTTGTCGGTCATGGGTTGGGCCCCCGCTCTGTCGGGACTGGATCGGCTCGGACAGGGGGTGCACCGCTTCATGGGCGCCCGCTTTGACGGTGTGTTTCGAGCGGCCAGCCCGGTGCTGGCGGGACTGGTGTGGGGATTGTTGCCCTGTGGCATGGTCTACGCGGCGCTCCTGTATGCGTTGTTGTCCGGCAGCGTCGTCTCCGGAGGGCTGGTCATGCTGGGATTCGGGTTGGGCACCTTGCCGGCTGTGACGGCCGCCGCGCTCGGACTGACCCGGTTTCTCGCACTCGCCAGACGTCCAGGCACGCGCCATTTCGTCGGCTTGGCCATCATAAGTCTCGGCTTTGCCTCGGCGGCGATACCGTGGCGGGCGCTGGCGGCGCTGTGCGGTATCCCGCTCGACTGACCGTTCGCGGTCGCCGGGTGGCGGGTCCACCAACCCGTTCGCTGAAACATCAATGTTTCAATCTGTTTGTGGGTGCGTTTCGCAACGGCATGCCCTAAGGTCCCCACCGCTTCATTCAGGGGAGAGGCATGATGGCGACACGGTATGCAGTTTGGCTTGCGGGGGCATTGGCCCTGACTGTCGCGGCGTGTTCCGGCGGCTCCCAGGAGGCCGAGCGCGGTCCTGAGCTGGCAGCCCGTGAAGCGGATGCGCCGCGTGCCGAGGACGCCATTCCCGGCCAGTTTGCATTCCTGCGCTACGCCATCGATGTCGACGACGACGAGCCTCGTCTGTGTCTTGGCTTTACCCATCCGCTCGATCCGGAAGCCGATTACGCGTCCTACGTTGCCGTGACACCGGAGCGTCCCATCGCCCTGGATGCCAGCGGGCAGAGCCTGTGTGTTGGCGGTCTCGGTTTTGGCGAAGGCCAGGCGCTGACCCTGCGCGCGGGATTGCCCGCGGCGAATGGTGACGGCTTGCTGGCCGACGAGACCGTCGAGGTCGATTTCGGTGACCGGCCGGCCTATGTCGGTATCGCCGGTGACGGTGTCATCCTGCCCCGCCTCGATGCGGACGGCCTGGCGATCGAAACGGTCAATGTCGACAGCGTGGCCGTGACCCTGCGCCGGATCAATGACCGGGCGCTGGCGTTCCGGTCGATAACCTCCGGTGCGAACATTGCCTCGGGTGATTACCACTGGTCGGGTGAGGACGAAAACCCGGACGCGGTCGGCGAGATCATCTGGCAGGGCGAGATGGACACGGCCGGACTGCTCAACACCCCGGTCACCACCATTTTCCCGGTGGCCGAGGCGATCGGTACGCTGACGCCGGGCGCTTACCACATCACGGTGGTGGATGCTGCCGAAGCCGACGATGATTATCGCACGCCGGCCCGCGCCAATCGCTGGCTGGTGATCACCGACCTGGCCCTGACCGCCTATCGTGGCAATGACGGCGTCGATTTCATGGTGCGCTCGCTGCAGACCGCCCAGCCGGTCGCTGGTGTGCGGGTCGAGCTGATCGCCCGTTCCAATGAGCGGCTTGCCAGCGTGACGACGGATGCCAGCGGCCGCGCCCGGTTTGAGGGCCCGTTGACTCGTGGTGACGGCGCCATGGCCCCCCGTCTGCTGACCGCCTATGGCCCCGACAATGATTTTGCCGTGCTCGATTTTCAGCGCAATCCGGTTGACCTGTCCGGACTGGATACGTCCGGCCGCCAGCGTCCTGATGGCGCGGATGGATATGTGTATCTGGATCGCGGCATCTACCGCCCCGGTGAGACCGTTCACGTGTCAGCTCTGCTGCGCGATGCCGAGGCGCTCGCCATCACTGATCGTCCTGTCGATCTGACGGTTTTTGGTCCCAATGGCATCGAGGCGGCGAATGTGCGCTTTCCGGCGGCGCCAGAGGCGGGTGGTCTCAGCTGGGCCTGGGATGTGCCGCGCACGGCTGCACGCGGCGAATGGCGGATTGTCGCTGAAATGGACGGCCATGGGCGTGTTGGGCAGGTGCGGTTCTCGGTCGAGGATTTCGTCCCGCAACGGGTCGGACTGTCGCTGTCCGGCGACGATGCGACCGCCATCGGCGCCGGTGAGGTCCGCGACATCGAGGCCAATGTGCGCTTCCTCTATGGCGCGCCCGGCGCCGGCCTGGTGGTCGAGGGGCGGGTTCGGGTCGAGGTCGATCCGGCTCCTTTCGCCGGGTTTGCCGATTTCCGTTTCGGACGTGGCGATGAACCCTTCCGCGAATTCACCCGCGAGCTGGCCGACACGGTCGCTGACGGGGCAGGTCGTGCCGTCCAGTCCATCGATCTGGGAGACGCTGGCCGGGACGCGACGCAGCCCTTGCGCGTCCGGGCGGTGGTGTCGGCCATCGAGCCGGGCGGTCGCCCGGTCGCTGACGACATGCGCATTCCCTACCGGCCTGCGGAAATCTATCTCGGTCTGCGTCCACAATTCGACGGGCGGGCCCAGCGCAATCGCGAGACGGCGATCGATGTCGTCGCTCTGGATCCGGTCGGTGACCTCGTCGCCACGCCGCTGAACTGGCAGTTGGTGCGCGTGGACTGGGAGTATGACTGGTACCGCGTTGGCACGGGCCGCTGGCAGTGGCGCCGGACGCGCAACATCGTCCTGGTCGAACAGGGCGTGCTGAACAGCGCCGCTGACGGTCCGTCGGCAATCGACATCCGGGCCCTGGATTGGGGCAGCTACCGGCTTGTCGTGACCGAAGCCACTAGCGGCCAGAGCGCATCGGCCGATTTCTGGGTCGGCTGGGGCGCGACTGCCGAGGCTGGCAGCGAGGCGCCTGACCGTGTTGCCCTGTCGACGCCGGACACGCCCACACCGGTGGGTGGCGAGATGACACTCAGTCTCCTGCCTCCCTATGCCGGCGAAGCGGAGATCGTCATCGCCAGCGACCATGTGATCGAAACGCGCTCGGTGACCATTCCGGAAAGCGGCGCCGAGTTGACGTTCCGTGTGACCGAGGAATGGGGTGCGGGCGCCTACGCCATGGTGTCGCTGTTCACACCGCGCCACCCGGTTGACCAGCCGGCGCCGCGTCGGGCGGTTGGCATTGCGTATCTTCCCGTGGACATGGGCCGTCGGACATTCGACATGACACTGGATGCGCCCGAGCGCGTCCATCCGCGGCAGACCCTGGAACTGGGTGTGAGCCTGGACGGGCCGGTGCGTGAGGGCGCCTGGTTAACCGTCGCCGCTGTGGACGAGGGCATTCTGGCCCTGACCCGGTTTGCCGCGCCCGATCCGGTCAGCTGGTTTTTCGGCCAGTCGGCGCTCGATGTGGACCTTTATGACGATTACGGACGCCTGCTCGATCCCAATCAGGGGGCCGCGGCGGCGGTCCGTTCCGGTGGTGACCAGATCGGCGGAGCCGGCCTGACCGTGGTGCCGACCCGTACGGTGGCCCTGTTCAGTGGTCCGGTCTCGGTCGGTCGGGATGGTCGCGCAACCGTCGCACTGGACATTCCTGATTTCAACGGCGAGCTGAGGCTGATGGCGGTCGCCTGGAGCGAGAGCGGCGTGGGAGGCGTGTCGCGCCCCCTGACCGTGCGCGATGATGTGCCGGCGGAACTCATACTGCCGCGTTTCCTGGCACCCGGCGATGTGTCGACGGCGACGTTGACCATCGACAATGTCGATGGGGCGGCGGGTGATTATCTGACCACCGTGAATGCGGACGGCGCGGTTGGCGGGGCTGCCTCCGACACCATTCCGCTCGATCAGGGCCAGCGCGCGGATCGCCGCTATGCGCTGGAGGGAGCCGATGCCGGACTGGGTTCGGTGGCGCTCGATGTCGCCGGCCCGGATGACTTCGCCGTGTCACGCAGCTACCCGATCGAAGTGCGCTCGGCCTGGTTGCCTTCCTCGACGGTCACGCGCGGCCGGTTATTGCCGGGAGAGAGCTGGACACTCGGCACGGATGCGCTGGCGGCCTACCTGCCGGGCGGCTCGGACGTCACGTTGAGCTTCTCACCAACGCCGCTGGACGAGGACGCGCTATTGCGGTCCCTGTCCCGGTATCCCTATGGCTGCACCGAGCAGATCACCAGTCGTGCCATGCCGCTCCTTATGGCGGATCCACTTGCCGGAGCTGCGGGGATCGACGGGGTGGATGGCACGCGGGTGATCATCCAGGACGCCATTTCAACCCTGCTCAACCGGCAGGCCAATGATGGAACTATCGGCCTTTGGCGGATTGGTGATCGCGGCAGCCGGCCGTGGATCGGTGCCTATGCGGTCGATTTCCTCGAGCGGGCCAAGGCGGCGGGCTACACCGTGCCGCAGGCGGCTCTGGATCGGGCCTATGCTGTGCTGGAGCATGTTGCCGCGCAGGAGACCTGGCGGGTCAGTGGCTACAGCACCAATATCTACACCTGGCGAGGACAAACCGATACGGCCGAGCGGCTTTCTGACCGCAGTGCGGCCTATGCGCTTTATGTGCTGGCGCGCGCCGGTCGGGTTGACCGGTCGCGATTGCGTTACATGCACGATGAACGCCTCGATGAGATCGACAGCCCGCTCGCCCTGGCGCAATTGGGCGCTGCTCTGCACCTGATTGGCGACCGGTCCCGCTCCGGCAGTGCCTTTGACGCTGCCGAAGCGCGTCTGGGTTACGAGAATCCGGGGGACTGGTATCAGTCAGCCCGTCGGGACCTGGCCGGCGTGGTGGCCTATGCCGCGGAAGCAGGGGAGGCTGACCGGGTCGCAAGGCTGGCCGAACGGGTTGTGACGGACCTACCCGAGCCTGCCCGCCTGACCACCCAGGAAAAAGCGTTTCTGCTGATGGCCGCACAGGGTCTGTCGGGCGGCGCCGATTCGGTTGTGATCGAGGGACCCTTTGCCCCGTCGGATAACAACCGCCCCGTCTTCACCGTGCAGCCCGACATGCTCGAGTCCGAATTGGTCTTCACGGCCGCCGGTGACGGCCCGCTCTGGGTGACGGAGCTGGCGCATGGCGAAACCCGTCAGGCGCCGGGGCGTGCCGCGGAAGGAATGTCGCTGCAAAAACGGGTACTTGGCCTCGATGGCCGGGCCGTGGATCTTGAAGCCCTTGTCCAAGGCGATCGTCTCGTCATCGACATTACCGTGTCGCCGCATGAGCAGCGCCTCATCCCGGCCATCCTGATCGACCTCTTGCCGCCCGGTTTCGAGATCGAGGCCGAAATCAGCGTCGCCGAGGGCGCGCCGCGCGGGGCCTATGCCTGGCTTGGACAGCTTGCTGCGCCGTCGATGAGTGAAACCCGCGACGACCGCTATGCGGCCGCGCTCGACCTGACCCAGCGCCGACCACGCCGGCTGGCCTATATCGTGCGTGCGGTGACGCCGGGTGAGTACACGCTTCCCGGCGCTGTCGTTGAGGACATGTACCGTAGCGATGTTTACGCCCGGTCGGAGACCCGCCGGGTGGTGATCGCGCCGCGCGACTGATCATGTTCGGTCTGGGGCGGGCATACTGGGTCATCCTGGCGACGCTGTCCGGTCTGGTCGGCTTGCTGGCGCTTGACCGGGCATTGCCGCCTCCGCTGCCCGAAGCGGGCGCTGTGTCGGCGGTCGTCCGTGACCGGAACGGCGAAGTCCTGCGTGCCTTCCCGGTCGAGGATGGGCGCTGGCGGCTGGCAGCAGACATCGAGGCTCTGGACCCCGATTTCCTGGCCGCCCTCCTGGCCTATGAGGATGAGCGCTTTTTCAAGCACTGGGGGGTCGACCTGCCGGCGCTCGTGCGTGCGTCGCGCGACAGTCTGGCGGCCGGGCGTATCGTTTCCGGCGGTTCGACCATTACCATGCAGCTGGCCCGCCTGATCGAACCACGGGAGCGAACCTTTGGCGCCAAGCTGATCCAGATGGCGCGCGCCCTTCAACTGGAGCTGCGTCTCACCAAGCGGGAAATCCTCGAACTCTATCTCACCCTTGCGCCCTATGGCGGCAATCTGGAGGGGGTGAGGGCGGCCAGCTGGGCCTATTTCGGGCGTGAACCCGATGATCTGACCATCGACCAGATCGCCATGCTGATCGCGCTGCCGCAATCGCCCGAAGCCCGCCGCCCGGACCGCCGCCCCGGTCAGGCCGTGCTGGCCCGCAGTCGCGTGCTTGAGCGCTTGGCGGCGGTCGGCCTGGCCCGCGAGACCTCGGCTGAGGATGCGCTCGGCGATCCGGCGCCGCGCCGCCGGGCCTTCCCGTCGGACGCCTGGCACGCGGCCGACGCGCTGCGCCGGGCACGACCGGGCGGACCTGACCATGTCAGCACGCTCGACCGGGCGCTGCAGCGCATGCTTGAGGACCGACTCGCCAGCGAGCTGCCGGAAACCGGTCATGACGTGCAGTTTGCTGCCATGGTGATCGACACTGAAAGCCGGGCCGTCCGGGCCATGGCGGGGTCGGCGAGCCGGTCGAGGCCGGGCGGCTGGATTGATCTGACGGACCGGCCGCGATCTCCGGGTTCAACCCTCAAGCCGTTCATATACGGCATGGCCTTCGATGACGGACTGGCGGCGCCGGGGACCCGGATTGCCGACCTGCCGCGTCGGTATTCAGGCTACCAGCCTGACAATTTCGATCGCCGCTTTCGCGGCGATGTGACCATCGCAGAAGCCTTGCAACATTCGCTGAACATTCCCGCCGTGACGACACTGGACGGGGTGGGCGCCCGGCGCTTCAATGCCGCTCTCGGTTTCGCCGGCGCCCGCCCGTTGCGCCCGCGGCAGGCCGGTCAGGACAGCGGATTGGCTGTGGCCCTGGGAGGCGCGGGGCTGACCCTGCGTCAGATCGGGGTGCTGTATGCCGCCCTCGGCGATGGCGGCGAGGCGCGACCGCTCGCCTGGTTTGAGGATGAGCTTGCATCAAACGTCGCAACCGGCGGGTTCCGGCTGCTGTCCAACGAGTCGGCCGACGAAATCCTGGCGGTGCTGCGCCGGGCGCCGCATCCGGGTGGCCGCGCCCCGGCCCTTTTGGCGCGGGGGGCGCCCGACATCGCCTTCAAGACCGGAACGTCCTACGGGTTTCGTGATGCGTGGGCGGCCGGGATTGCCGGTCGCTACACCATCGTGGTCTGGTCCGGGCGGGCTGACGGCGCGCCGCGGGACGGCGTGACCGGGCGGGAGGCGGCGCTGCCCCTGCTGTTTCGCATCGCGGACGGAATCAGCCAGGTCGAGCCTGACAGCGAGATTGATGAGTTGCTTGATCTGCCGGCCACGGAACACCTGCCCGAAACCCTGGCCTCATTCCATCAGGATGCAGCGCCGCATATCCTGTTTCCGCCGGATGGCGCCGAGGTCTGGTCGGACCGGACAGGCCGCGGCTTCATCCTGTCGGCACAGGCGGCCGGTCCGCTGCGATGGTATGCCGACGGCGACAGTGTACCCCAGAATGTTCTGGGTGAACCCTTGTGGACGCCGCCCGGGCCGGGTTTCTACTCGGTCAGCGCAGTTGATGAATCCGGCCGCGCCTCGCGTGTCACCGTCCGGGTTCGCGGCGGCGCCGTCAGCGCCGATTGATCGCCAGCGTGCGCACGCGCTTGTGATTGACGAGTGTACGGACAAAGCTCCGATGTTTGCCTAATCTGTCTCGATCAGGAGGCAAGGATGCCATGTTGACGACCTTTGTCGCAGCGATGCTGGTCGCGTTCGGGACGGTTGGTGAGGGCGAGGAGATGGTGGTCGGTCAGACCACGGCCTACCACACCAGCCTGATCGCTGTTCCGGGACATGACTTTTACGGTTTGCAGATCGCCGTGCGCCGCGACCGGCCCTGCCAGGTTCGGGCCTTTTTCCGGGGAGCCTCGCCGCGCACGGCCCAGTTCTGCACGCGACGGATGACGCGTCGCCAGCTGGCAGGTGCGGGAACCGCCACGCTGCGCGCCGGCGAGCGGGTCAACGGAATATCCGCCTGTTTCACCGAGGACGAGCGCGTCGGCGCCGTGCGCCTCTACACCTTTGCCGATCAAGCGGCGACGGCGGAAGCCGGGGAGTGTGTCACCGAATACCGGACCGTCTGGTGTCAGCGCGGTTGGACCGTTCAGGGCGTCCAGCTGTATTTCGACCGTGCCGCCGCCGGGCCCGGACAGGCCAGCCTGGTTGGTCTGCGCCCGCTCTGTGTCAATTCCGCCTGAGACGTCTTGCCAGACCGGCCCGGGCGCGGGAACCTGTGAGCGGATCACGGGGAGAATTCGATATGCTGCGTTTGATGATGGCGACCGTCGCTGCGGTCGGGGCCGTTCTTGCGACTGCGGGCAGTGAGGCGCAATCGGAGGGCCGTTGGGCGCTGGTCGTCCACGGCGGGGCGGGTGTTATCGAGCGGGGTGCGATGACGCCCGAGCGCGAGGCCGAGTACCGGGCCGCCATGGGCGCCGCCCTCGAGCGCGGCGAAGCCGTCCTCGACAGCGGCGGCACGGCGCTTGATGCGATCGAAGCGGTTATTCACGGCATGGAGGACGATCCGCTGTTCAATTCCGGTCGCGGGGCGGTTTTCACAGCCGCCGGGCGCAACGAGCTGGATGCGTCGATCATGGATGGGGCGACCCTTCAGGCCGGTGCGGTAGCCGGTGTGACGCAGGTCCGCCACCCGATCTCGCTGGCCCGGGCGGTGATGGACAATTCCCGCCATGTCATGCTGCAGGGCGAGGGGGCCGAGACCTTTGCCCGCGAGCAGGAACTCGAGATCGTGCCGCCAGCCTATTTCTTCACCGAACGTCGCTGGGCGGCGATGGAGCGCTCGCTGGGCGGTCTGGGCCTGCCTGTCCCGCCGCGTCCCGAGGGGGCGCCGGCGCCGGCTGAAGTCGATCATGGCGAGCTGGACCGCGACGCCCGCGAGCACCGGTTCGGAACCGTCGGCGTGGTCGCCCTCGACCGTGACGGCAATATCGCTGCCGGCACGTCGACCGGTGGCACGACCGCCAAGCGGTGGGGCCGGGTCGGCGACAGCCCGATCATTGGCGCCGGGACCTATGCCAACAATGCCAGTTGCGGCGTGTCGGCCACGGGGACGGGCGAGTATTTCATCCGCCTCACGGTCGCCAGCCGGATTTGTGCCCTCGTCGAATTCCAGGGCCTCGACCTCCAGGCCGCGAGCGACCAGGTCATCGGCGACGAGCTGACGGCGATGGGCGGCGATGGCGGCATCGTCGCGCTCACGCCCGGTGGCGAGATTGCCTGGAGTTTCAATACCCCCGGCATGTACAGGGCGCGCTTGAGCGAAGGCGGCGATCCGGTGGTCGCGATTTACGGGGATGAGGACTGATGGCGGACTGGAATCTGGCGCCGCGCAGCCGCGTCAACCGGTTGTTTGCGACGCCCCTGATCGAAGTCTGGCCACAACAGGCCAAGGCCTGGATAGAGCCTCTGCTCGCACGGGTCCGGGCCCGACGGGCCGAGCACCCCGGGATATCCCGCTCGAACATCAATGGCTGGCATTCGGACACCGCGATGCTGGAATGGGGCGGTGAGGAAGCCATTGCGCTGGCGCGAGAGACCATGGCCGTGTGTGCCCGGCACACCAGCGATGTCGTCGCGGCCCAGGGGCAGTCCCGCTACGAAATGGACATGGAGATGTGGGCCAATGTCTCGCCGGCGGCGGCCTCGAACCAGATGCACTGTCATCCAGGGTCGTTCTGGTCAGCGAGTTTCTACCTCGACGATGGCGGCGACAGCGACGACGGGTTTTTCGTGGCCCAGGACCCGCGTTTTCCCAGCGTGCGCATGAATGCACCGGATCTGGTTTTTCAGGACGAGGACGGCACCAAGCAATTGTCCCAGCACCGGGTCAGGCCGGAGCCGGGCAAGCTGGTGATCTTTCCGTCCTGGCTCATGCATGCCGTTCGGCCGCACAGCGGTCCGCGTGACCGTGTTTCCATCGCGATGAACATTCTCGCCATCCCGGCCCGAGCGTCGTGACAGCGGGGTGCCGGCACTAAAGCGTCGACGGTTCGCCGCGGCTGAAATAGGCCGCGTCGGCTTTCATTTGAGCGATGATATGGTCGTAGGCGGCGCGCACGCGGGCGCTCTTGCGAACGGTTTCGTGGGCCACGACCCACAGGTCCAGCGAGCTTTCAAAGTCCGGCAGGATACGCTCGAGATACTGGCTGCTGCGGGCCAGGCGGTGCGAGGTCACGCCGACGCCGAAGCCGGCCTCAAGGCCTTTGACATGGGAGGCCGGGCTATTCGACTTGAACGAGACGTGGCGGGGCAGGACCGGAGCGCCGGCCTGCGTCGCGGGCCAGCCGAAATAGTCACCGATCGACCAGCCGACACCGGCATGGTCGGCGAGGTCTTCCACGGTTTCGGGGCGTCCATGTTTGTCGAGGTAGCTCTTGGCGGCGTACAGCCCGGCGCCGACAGTGGCGCCTCGGCGCCCCACCAGGCTTTGCTGGGTGCCGGGGCCGTTCCAGCGCAGGGCGATATCGGCTTCGCGATCGGCGAGATTGGCGGAATTGTTCTTGATCGTGATGTCGATGCCGATGCCCGGATTGGTGGCCTGAAAACTGGCCAGTGCCCGGGGCAGCCAGTCGGCCCCCAGGCCTTCCGACGCGGACACCACCACCAGCCCGGACAATGACTGGTCCTGGGCCATGGCCGCGCGCTCTATGGCCGAGGCCTCGTCGCGCATCCGCGCCGCATGAGCGGTCACCTTCTGGCCGAGCGGGGTCAATCGCGTCTGGCCTTGCTCGCGTTCGAACAGGGGTTCACCGAAACGGGTCTCCAGCGATTGCAGGCGCCGCGTGACCGTGGGTTGGCTGACGCCGAGCTCATGGGCCGCGGCGGTCAGGCTGCCTGCTTCGGAAACGGCGAGGCAGACGAGATAATCAGACCAGTCATCCATACGATTTTGTATTCCAAGGATGATGATATCGTCAATTCCATTCGTGGAACTTCGTTCTAAATATGAACAGTGTTTACTGCATTGCTCATATCGGAGGGATTGAACATGCGCTCAGTGTTACTCGCGGCCGCGCTGGCGGTCATCGTCGCGCCGACCGGATTTGCCCAGTCCTGTGATGGCGAACCGGCCATGGCCGGGCACAGGACCGCCCATGGAACCGTGCGTGCTCAATACAACGCGGTGGAACGTGGCGAATGGGCCAATGTGGTTCTGATCGGCGAAGGCCTGGTCGAGTCGGGCCTGTCGGCCCGAAACAAGACAGCCGCCTGGTCGAATCTGTGCGCCGGCTATGCCGCCAGCGGCGATGTCGACGCGGCCCTGTCGGCTTGCGATGAAGCGCTGGCCCTGCGGGATGACGCCTGGCGGGCGCTCAATAATCGCGGTGCCGCCCACTGGCTGGCCGGGAATCGGGTAGCGGCTGTGGCCGATTTCCGCGCCGCCGATGCTGCATCGTCCGGCGAGGAAGACGTATCGGCGAATCTCGCCATGGCAATGTGCACCTCGGCAAGCTGATCCTCCCAGACAGGTTTGCATGCTGCACAGACTGGCGGCCGGAACGCGTTGTGTTCCGGCCGCTTTTTTGTCTGCGCGGCCTGTCGCGGTCGAGGCTGCGGCCCCGGGCTTCAATTCGGTTTCGATTGCAACTAGAACGGCGTTATCGATGTGATTGGCCGGCCCTGTCGGTCAGACGCAGGAGCGACGCATGCCGGACCTACCTCCCAAAATGTTGCTGGACGGCTATCGCGACTTTCGCCGCGATGCCTACAAGGCCCAAAGGGAGCACTATACCGAGCTCGCCAAAGGGCAGAACCCGCACACGCTCATTATCGCCTGCTCCGACAGCCGGGTCGACCCGGCGGTCGTGTTCAGTGCCCGACCGGGTGACCTGTTCGTGGTGCGCAATGTCGCCAATCTCGTCCCTCCCAGGGATGATGATGGCGGCCGTCACGGCGTGTCCGCGGCGATCGAGTTTGCCGTCAGCGCCCTGGGCGTCGATCACATCGTGGTCATGGGGCACGGCCAGTGCGGCGGCGTGGCGGCCTGCGTGGCCGGTCTTGCCTCACTGTCCTTCAAATATGTCGGACCCTGGCTGGAGCCGCTCGAACCGGCGCGCGCCGAGGTCCACGCCCGACATGGCGATGCCGACAGCGAGACGCTTTGTGATGCGCTTGAGCTCAATTCGATCCGGCATTCACTGGAGCGACTGCACGACTTTCCGTTTGTGGAAGACGCGATCCGCGCGCGCGGACTGCAGTTGCACGGCGCCCGCTTCTCGATTCACAACGGGGTATTGGAGTGGATGGGGGAAGACGGCGAATTCCATCCGGTCTAGCCTCGCAGCCTGACCCGTGTCCGAGGCCGCTTCGGGACGGAGCGGGGTTTGAGTATTCAGTTGCCGCGGAACCGGTGCCAGCCTGTTTCGCCCCATTCAACCGGCGGCTCATCACGCCAGATCCACAATCGATGCACAGGAAAGTGACAGGATGAAACTCGCTACGCTCAAATCCGACAGTCGGGATGGCCGCCTGGTTGTTGTCTCGAAAGACCTGGCCTGGTGCGCCGACGCCCATCAGGTCGCGCCGACGCTGCAAGCTGCCCTGGATGACTGGGAGCGATGCGAGCCGGAGCTGCGCTCACTGTCCGATGAGCTGGAACGCGAAACCATTCCGCGCGAGCGCTTCCATGAACGTGAAGCCCTGTCGCCGCTGCCGCGGGCCTTCCAGTGGGCCGATGGCTCGGCTTACGTCAATCATGTCGAACTGGTCCGCAAGGCGCGCAATGCCGAGATGCCGGCCACCTTCTGGACCGACCCGCTGATGTATCAGGGCGGTTCCGACGCTTTCCTGGCCCCACGCGCCGACATCCCGCTGGGCGACACCGCCTGGGGCTGTGACATGGAGGGCGAGATCGCTGTCATCACCGGTGACGCGCCAGCCGGTTGTTCGGTCGAGGACGCTGTCAAAACCATCCGGCTCGTCATGCTGGTCAATGACGTCTCCCTGCGCGGCCTGATCCCGGGCGAGCTGGCCAAGGGGTTCGGTTTCTTCCAATCCAAGCCGCCGAGTGCCTTCTCGCCGGTCGCCGTGACGCCGGACGAGCTGGGCGACGCCTGGGACGGCAGGAAGCTGCACCTGCCTTTGCTGGTGAAGTATAATGGCGAGCTGTTTGGCAAGGCCGAGTGCGGCGTCGACATGACCTTCGATTTCGGCCAGCTGATCGCCCATCTCGGCAAGACGCGCCCCGTCACCGCGGGCACGATTGTCGGCTCGGGCACCGTGTCCAACAAGCTCGATGACGGACCGGGCAAGCCGATCGGCGAAGGCGGTGTCGGCTATTCCTGCATCGCCGAGATCCGCATGATCGAAACCATCAATGACGGCAAGCCAAGCACACCCTTCATGCAATACGGCGACACGGTCCGCATCGAGATGAAGGACAAGGACGGCAAGTCCATCTTCGGCGCAATCGAGCAGGAAGTGGTCAAGGTTTGACCCGCCGGTCGGGCGACGAACCCGGCAAGGCGTGAACCGACAAGACATGAAAAGGGCGGGGCGATTGTCCCGCCCTTTTTCGTTACGGGCAGCGATCTGCTGGTGCGCTTGGGGAAGGCAGGGGCGCACCTGACATCCTGTGCGAGGCAAGGGGTTTATGGCTCAGCCTGAAATTGAGGATTGAATGGTGCCTGTCACCATTTGTTTCGGCCATTTTTTCGAGCATGGGGCAGGCGTGTTTTCGGGCTCTTGAGGTGGGTCGACACGGTTTGGGGCGCCGCAATTTGCACAGATGCCAAGAGCGATTTCGCAGTAAGGCCGTCGTTAAATCGGGGAAGTCGTATCCCACACACTTTCAGGTAAATGTTTGATATGAATGGTTTCGGCGAGGCACGCCGTTGACGGTGAAAAGGCACTATGCAAATTTGTTTGGTATGAGGGTTGGGGCACTTGCATATGAAACCATGGCTTGGAGTTATCGCTGCCGCCGGACTGGCGGGAGCTCTTGGAAGTGCGTCTGATGCACAATCTGGCGATGGGGACCTGAGCTTCAGCCTCGGGCTGACGATTTCGAATAGCGACAATATCGCTCTCCTGTCTGGCGCGGGCGTCTCATCGGACGATGACAGCTCTATCACGCTGCGGGGGAGTGCCAACGGCAAGTGGCAGATCGGTGACAATGGTCGCCTGTCGCTTGATTACGCCTTCTCCGGCACGCGCTACAGTACAATCGGGTCGCGGGACAATAACCTCCATCTTGGCACGGCGACCTACACCCATCGCGTTGGCGTATCGGTCCTCGGCGGCAGTTATGCCATCGGGCGCTACCAGCTCGACGGCGAAGATTTCCTGGAGATCGACGTGGCAAGCCTGTTCTTTGGAACGCCGGGGCCATGGGGTTGGGTGCTGGTCGGTCGCTACACAGCGACGGATAAGACATTCGACGCGGTCCTGTCAGAACGGGACGCAAGCGCCGACAGCGTCGGCATTTCGGCATCGCGGCGATTTGGCGATACCCGGATTCGACTGGAATTGAGCCAAGCCGGTGAAGACGCACGTTCGGACTTCCTGGATAACAACTCCACCACCGTCTCCATCAACCTTTCCCGACCGCTCCGGTTGATCGATCAACCGCTCCGTCTGTCGCTCACCGCCGGCATCTCGGAGCGCAGCTATGACCGGCTCGATCCGTATTACGGCGTTACCCGAGAAGATACGCGCCGCAGATATCAGGCCGCATTGTCCCGGGAATTCGACAGCGGATTGTCCATAACAGGCTCCGCCAGCCATCTGGATTCAAGCTCGAACCTGCCGTCGGCGAATTACGACCAGACGATCATCAGCTTCAGCGTCAATCAACGCTTCTAGACTTTGAATTCACGCCGCGCGCCCGGGGCGCCGCGGCGAAGGCCCGATCGAAGGACCCGGAACATGAAAACATCACGACTCGCCAGCATGTTCGCTGCCGCCGTCATCGCCGGTACATTCAGCCTGACCGCGTCCGTTGCGGCCGGCGCTCAAGGCCTCGTTACTTCGTCAGGCTTTAGCTGCGAACTGGATGCAGCCATAGCCGCAGGAACGGCAACGCAGGCCCAGTTCGCCCAGGCGGTGGCCAGGCTGCCGCGCGATCCGGGGAATCCGGATGTCGTGCTGCTGGACAACGGCGTGCGCGCAAGCGCCAGGGAAATCCTGGCGATCGCAGCGACCGGAAATGGCGTCCCGGCCAGCAATGTGACGAGCGCGCCGGACCGGGCCAACCCGGCCAATTTCGTCGCCCATCTGCAATTCAGCAACAATCAACGCGCCATGTCGCACGGCGATTTCATGCACGCGGTTTTCAGCGGCGTCTCGACGGGATTGTTCGGAACGGTTGATCTGTGTGCGCCGCCCCCGGCTCCGCAAAACATTGTGACCCAGGCCATGCTCGGCCCTGTGATCCAACCGTCACAACCCCCGGCGATCCAGTCGCCGACGACCAACAATCCCGCCGCGTTCAGCGCCGCCGCGACTCGGCAGCCTATGCGCAGGTATGCTTGTGAGCTGGTTGGGGCCGTTTCTAGCGGAACGGCGACCCAGGCCCAATTCGCTCAAGCTGTTGCCCGGCTGCCGCGTGATCCGAACAATCCGGACATCGTACTTCTGGACGATGGCGTGCGCGCTCGGGCGAGCCAGATTCTAGCGGTCGCAGCAGCGGGCAATGGTATTGCCGCAGCCCCCGTGACGAGCGAGCCGGATCGCACAAACCCGGACAATTACGTTTCCCATCTGCTGTACCGTAGCGGTGGAACCGCGATAGCCCATTCCACTTTTATCGCTTCGGTTTTTTCTGGCCTCACGCCGTCTGGCGGCGGCCCGGCTGATCTGTGCAGCCCGGCGCCAACCCCGGCTCCGCAAAACATTGTCACCCAGGCAATGCTCGGCCCTGTGATCCAATCGCCCGTGTCTGGCGGTGTGGCGCCTGTCGCCGCCCCCGGCAACCTCAACATGCCAGCCGGCAATACCACGCCGACGGTAGCCATGACCTGCCCGCTGGATGAAACCATTCAACTCGGAACGGCGACGCCCGCCCAGTTCGCAGAAGCGGTTGCCAGGCTGCCGCGCGATCCGAATGATCCCGGAATTGTGTTGCTCGCAAACGGCGCACGCGCCCAGCTCGGCGCCATCAATGCGCTCGTCGCTGGCGGATCCGGACTGCCTGCAAGCCCGTTAACCACCCCGCCGGATCGGGCCGATCCGAACAATCTCATGGCGTATCTGGTGCACGACAATGGCGGCAATGCGCTGACGCACCAGGCCCTTGTCACCGCGATATTCAGGGGCGTTGCCACTTCGCTCGGCGGATCTGTTGACCTGTGCGCCCCTGCGCCGGCGCCGCGCCAAGTCAACGTCTCCATCGGAAGCCCGGCACCGGCACCGGTTTTGCCTGTAACGCCTGTGCTCCAGCAGCCACAAACCTTGTCGATCCAGTCGCCAACGACCGGCAATCCCGTCGCGATTGCCGGAAGTGGGGTTCAGATGACCCATCAGGGGGTCAGCATCAACCTTGCTTGTGAGCTGGAAGACGCCATTCAACTCGGAACGGCGACGCAGGCCCAGTTCGTCGAGGCAGTGGCCAGACTGCCGCGCGATCCGAGCAATCCCGACATTGTACTCCTGGCCGATGGGGTGCGCGCCCGGGCGAGCCAAATCTTGTCGATCGCGGCGGCCGGCAATGGCATCCCCGCCGGTAATGTGACGGGCACGCCCGATCGCACAAACCCGGACAATTACATTGCCTATCTGCAGTCCTTCTCTTCAAACGGAATGCCGCATTCGAGTTTTATCGGTGCGGTCTTTTCTGGCCTTACGACGTCGCACAACGGCCCAGTCAATCTGTGCAGCCCGGCATCGACCCCGGTTTTGCCTGTGTCGCCTGTAGTCGAGCAGCCACAAACCTTGCCGGCCCAGCTACCGACGACCGACCGGCCGAACCTCAACATCACGGATGATGGCCCGAGCCTGTCCGCGTTGCCGAACGCTGACACGGTTTCACCAACCCCGACCGCGCCGAATGCCGGTTCTGTTGATTGCTGGTCTTTTGACGAGCGGGTC
>NZ_JAXMOC010000005.1:0-259321 GCF_034670125.1 Maricaulis sp. | reverse complement strand
CCGCCTCGTCGACGCAGGAAAACCCAAGCGCGTCGCCCTCACAGCCCTCGCCAGAAAAATCCTCGTCATCGCAAACGCACGCGTCAGAGACGCGAATCGACAAACGTCACAACTGACTTGATGACAAACAGGTTCCCGGCCTCAGCTCACACCAAACTTCAGCAGCTTGATCGCCTCGAAGTCCTGCACCCCGCCGCCGACGCGTTTGGTGGTGTAGAAGAGGACATAGGGTTTGGCGCTGAACGGGTCGCGCAGGACTTCGACGCCCTGGCGGTCGAGCACCAGATAGCCGCGGGCGAAGTCGCCGAAGGCAATCGAGGCGCTGTCAGTGCCGATATCGGGCATGTCCTCGGCCTCGGTGACCGGGTAGCCGAGCAGGGTCGAGGTCGCGCCCTCGCCCAGCGCCGGCTGCCAGAGATAATTACCGTCGGCATCCTTGAAGCGGCGCACGGCGGAGACGGTTTGGCGGTTCATCACGAAACGGCCCTTGGCGCGATAGGCGGTCTTGGGTGCGTAGATGAGGTCGATCAGCGCGTCGGCGGGATCGGTTGCGTCAAAGCCGCCGGCCGTGCCGGTAGCGACATAGCCCAGCTCGCCCCAGGCCTGGGTGCCCTCGGCGACGGCGGTGTAGTCCAGCAGGCCACGCGGCTTGTTAATCCCGTCGCCGGAGACAAAGGCCGCGCTTTCCTGAGCGGCGAAGACATCGCGGACCTCTTCCGCCAGCCAGTCCTCGACATCGACCATGGCATCATCGAGCAATTGCTGGGTCGCGGCCGGCATGGCGTAGAGCTCGGCGGCGGGAAATTCGATCAGCTCGAGACTGGGCGCATCGGTTTCCGGGCGCGCTGCCGTCTCGGACACCCAGCCCGTCGCTGCACCGCCGCGCGAGACCGGCTTGCGGAACGTGCCGGAGGCGGTCTGGCGGACCGTGGCAATGCCGCGAATGGGTGAGGCCTCGGCCAACAGCCGGTCGATCCGGGCCTCGGTTTCGGCCGGCACGACATGACCGCCTTCGCCGGGCGTGCCAGCCGTCGCGGACTTGCCCTCGGCCAGCTGACCGCTGCGCATATAGGCGGCAAAGCCCATCGAGGCCGCCGACCTGTCGGCACCCGGAGCGAGACCCGGACGCCCCGCTTCATGGACCAGACGGTCGAGGGCGGATTTCTGGCTGTCGAGGGCCTTGTCGATCCGCGCGACCTTGTCTTCCAGCAGCACGTCGGCAGCGGCCCGGGTCTCGATCTCGGCGAGACGCTGGTCATTGGCCTGTTTGAAGTGCTCGAAGGCGGCCAGCAGCTCGCCCATCACCGCACGGCTGTCACCGGTCGCGGCGGTCATCTTGGTTTCCTTGCTCACATAAATCTCCTGGGGTTGGAAAAGGGTGGGAGTTGTCAAAGGGTGGAAAGTCAGGCGGCGACGCGGTCGCGCGCCGGGGCCACAAGACGCAGGCGCGCCTGGGGCAGCATGGGGAAGGTCACGATGGAGACCTCCCAGAGATCGATCGCGGTCAGCACCCGGCCACGCGCCTCGCGCGGCGTGGCGGCGCGGGTGCGAAAACCGATGGAAAGCCCGTCCACCGCGCCGCGCCGGACCAGCGCCGCTGTGGCCCGGCCACGCGCCCCGGAGGTCAGGATCTCGCCGCGCACAAGCAGGCCGCGCGCGTCCTCGGTGATCGAGGTCCACACACCGACCGGCTCGGACGGGTCGTGCTGGAACAGCATCGGAATGGTGCGGCGGGTGGCGAGCGAAGCGGCAAAGGCGCCACGCGCCACCACATCGCCCGAGAGGTCAGCCAGCCCGAACAGGCTCGCATGACCCTCGATGACGAGGGTGTCGGTCATGGGGGGGGTGTCCTTGTTGGGGGTGCGGGGTTTGGAAAAAGTTACGAAAATCAAGCCCTTGTCATCCCTGATGGACGCCCGGCGAAGGCCGGGCGCAAGTCAGGGACCTAGATGTTCGAACACATAGGTCCCCGCCCTGCGTCCGGCCTTCGCCGGACATCCCGCGGGGATGACAAGGTTGGGGTGAAGGCGCCCTCTCACTCCTCCATCCGCCGTTCGATCCGCACCAGGCTCTCGCGTGCCAGGCGCATCTCGGCTTCCAGCCTCGCCAGCCGCTCCGCCAGCGGGCTGGCGCGGTCGCTGACATGTTCGAGCTGGTCGAGGCGCTCGCCGACGCGGCCGGACCAGATCAGGGCGCCGGAGGTTTGCAGGGCGATGGCGAAGATCAGGCCGAGGGTGACCTGTTTCTGGACCGTCCAGTTGTCGATCTCACGCATGATCCGCCTCCCGGCTCTCCTCGAGCGCGGTGAAGTCGGGACGGATTTCCAGATCCGGCGCAGACCAGGGCCGCAGCCAGACGCTCAGCGCACGGGCCATTTTCATCACCAGCGGGCGGACGGTCTGGCGGATGAAGGCGGCATTGGCCTCGGCGTAGTTGGCGTGGGTATTGTCGCCGGGCAGGCCCAAAAGGAGCGGCGGCACGCCCAGCCCCAGCGCGATCTCGCGGGCGGCTTCGCGGCGGGCGGTGGTGAAGTCCATCTCGGCCGGGCTCAGCGCCATCGGTGTCCAGTCCAGCCCGCCTTCCAGCAGCAGCGGACGTCCGGCATTGGCGGCACCGGTATGGCTGGCTTCCAGCTCGGCCTTGAGGCGTTCAAACTGGTCCGGTGAAAGCTGTCCCTCGGCGCCCTTGAAGACCAGCGCACCGGAGGGGCGCGCCGCATTGTCCAGCAGCGCCCGGGCCCAGTCGGATCCGGCGGTGTGCAGATCCAGCGCCCGGCCCACGGCTTCCAGCGGTGACAGGCCATAATGATCATCGCCAGGATGAAAGAGGCGGATGTGGAAAACCGGGCTGCGTCCCGACACGCGATCGCGCTGGAAGCGACGCTTCCGGCCCGCTGCGGCATACTCCCACCCGTCTGGCCAACCGGTCGGCCCGGCCAGCACCCGCATGCGATCCGGGCGCAAGAGATGGAGCGCCCGCGGTTCATCGGCCAGGCTGGAGAGCTCGAGATAGACATTTCCCGCCAGCTGTAGATAACCATAGAGACTTTCCCACAGCTCCGGCCCGGACTGGTCCGGATTGGGCATGTCCAGCAGCTGGCGGATCGCCGCGTCGGAAGCTGTAAACGGCACCGAAGCCGCCGCCTCGGCCGTCAGCCGGACACAGCGATGGACAATGGCATTGCGGGCATAACCGGCCTGCATCATTGCCGGCAGTGCGCGCGGCGACCAGGCCGACCGCGTTCCCGCCGTCAGGGCAATCAGACGGCTGGACAAAGCCGATTTCTCCTCCCGGCCAAACAGCCGGTCGAGCCAGTGGGGCATGGCAGCCTCCTTTTGGTTTGAGGTGGATGGGTCTCGGACTAAAGCCGCCGCAAACGCGGCGCGCCCGGCCGGCCCAGAACGAGATCACTGATCGCCCAGACCAGCGCGTCGACACGGTCGGGGCTGGATTTGGGGCCGTCGGGCGCTCCAAAGGCGCACATCTGGTCTTCCAGCGCCGGGAAAGGTCGCGCATGGCAGACCCGCCCGGCGGCGTAGAGGGCGGCCACCGGTTCGGCCCTTGCCCGCTTGCCGCGGCTGGCATGGACCAGGCGCACGGGCAGTCCGGGCGCGGCGGCTTGCAGGACGGCGCGCACCATCTCGCCGCCCTGATTGGCTTCGGCGATGAGGGCGTCGGCGCTGTAATCATCAAAGGCAGAGGCCGCCCTGGCGGCCCAGTCGGCCGGCAGAGCCGGGCCAAAGGACAGATCCGCCAGCACCACGGCGAACCGCGCCGGGCCTTCGCCGCGTGCGCCGGCCACCACGATCCCGCATTCGTCCGAGCGTGGACCGCCCGTGGCGGGCGGGTCGAGCGCGACGACGATGCGATCGAGCTCTGGCATGGCCCCCGTCGCCAGACGTGCCGCCTCGATCTGCGACCGCGTCCACAGGGCGCCATCGGGATCATCGACAAGAAGGCCCTCCACCTCCTGCCGCCCCAGCATCGAGCCGCCATAGGCGGCGTTCAGCGCCTCGACAAAGCCGGGCGCCAGATTGGCGGCATTGGCGGCGGTGGGCTGGTGGGTCACCCGGATCGGCCCGCGCGGGTCCCAGGCTTTCACCATGGCTTTCAAGGCCGGGACCGGGCGCGGCGTGGTGGTCAGCAGGATTTGCGGGAAATTGCCCAGCCTCACCCCCATGCGCAGCGTGTCGAGCACGCGTTGCGGGTCCGGCCAGGCGGCGAATTCATCACCCCAGGCGAAATCAAACTGCGGTCCGCGCAGCCCGTCCGCATCCTCGGCGGAAAAGGCATAGGCCTGGCTGCCGGATGGAAAGACCAGGCGTCGGCGACTGGACTCGTAGCGCGGTCGCTCCATCGGACTGCCCAGATGTTTCAGGCCCGAAGGCCCCTCGATCATCACTTCACGGACATCGTTGAAAGTCGGCCCCACCAGGGCGATACGGCTGACGGTGCGCAGGGCCCGGTGACGCACCCACTCAGCCCCGGCGCGGGTCTTGCCGGCGCCACGACCACCCAGAAACAGCCAGGTCAGCCACTCACCCGGCGGCGGCAGTTGCGGGCCCGTCGCGCGGTAGCGGAAGTCGGTACGGATCGCGTCGCGGGCCGGCGGCTTCGCCTCCTTGTGCCACGCCCTCTCCCGTTCGCGCATCGTCAGCGTCCAGAATGTATCGACGAAGGAAAGCATCGTCGCGAGCTTGTCGGGCGGCGTCATCGATCGCGTCCTCTTCGTCGGTTGGTTTGGGTGTTGCGGGGGTACCCGGCTTGGCGCGATCGAGCTTGCAAAGCGCCGCCAGGGCATTGGCGATGCGCGTCGCCTTGCCGGGGTCGCCGATCAGGAATTCGATCACGGCCTCATCCTTGCGGCGCTCGATGGCCCGCTCTTGAAGCTCGGCCAGGGCCTCCGCGTCGTAGGCGCGCAGCCGGCGCAAATTCCGGTTCACGGTGGATTTGGACAGACCGCACATTTGGGCCAGTTCCGGCCCGGTCGCCCCGCTCTGCGAAAGCAGCAGATAGGGGCACCAGGCCACGTCGTCTTTCGGTTTTGTCTGGGGAATTCCGGTCATGCCGAACAATAGGCCGACGCCGCGACCGGTCGGATATCTGCCACGAAAAAACCCGCAACCGTCTGGACGGTCACGGGTTCTTCGGGACGAGTACGGGGATAGCGACGGGTTTATCCCCGCCGTCCGCCCCCGCCGGGGGGAATGTCACTGGTTTTGAAGGCAATGGACGATTGGAGGCGCGCCCTGCTCGGCGGCCCTTGTGACCATTTTGGCTCGAATTTGAAACACCAGAGTGTGGCAAGGGTTGCGCGGTGGTGAACGCGATCGTGAAAATGCGGGATATCGGGACGGGCCGGAGCCATTCCCAACCGTCATCCCGGGTGGACGCCCGGCCCAGGCCGGGCGCAAGCCCGGGACCCAGCTGGTGGCGGGCACATGGGTCCCCGCCATGCGTCCGGCCTGCGCCGGACATCCTGCGGGGATGACAAATGTGGGAGGGACGTTGCTGTCAAGCTGATGTGACCCGCTCACACATTTTTCCCGGAAGCGCGGCAGCGGTATCCGGGACCAACGGGAAACTCATCGCCTCCAAACGCGGTCGGTTGGTCCCGGGTCTTCGCCCGGGAAAAATGAGTTTGATAACCAACTCGGTCAAATCAGGCGCACCGCGCATACCCCCCGTTGTCATCCCGGGTGGATGCCCGGCGCAAGCCGGGCGCAAGTCCGGGACCTATATGTTCGAACAGCTAGGTCCCTGCCCTGCGTCCGGCCTGCGCCGGACATCCGGCAGGGATGACAACTCAATTGAATTGGGAAAGAGGCCCCTATTCCTCCCCCTCACCCGGCCACTCAGTAATCCGCGCTTCCCAGTCGACGCTGTCCGGATCCGCGAATTGGCTCTCCGACGTCACCCGGCCGACCACAGACATGCCGGCCTTGCGGGTGCTCTCGGGGTCGCCGGTTTTCAGCGGGTGCCAGTCATAGAGGTCGCGGCCTTCGGCGATCAGGCGGTAGGCGCAGGTTTGCGGGATCCATTTCAGGGTCGGGACGTTTTCCGGGGTCAGCACCACACAGTCAGGCACATGGGTATGGCGGTTGGCATAGTGGCGGCAGCCGCCCTTGGCACAGTCGTACAGCTTGCAGGCGACATCGGTGTCCAGGTTGAGGCCGGTATCCTCGTCCTCCAGCTTGATCAGACAGCATTTGCCGCAATGGTCGCACAGCGACTCCCATTCGGATTTGCTCATCTCGCCGAGAGATTTCATCTTCCAGAAAGGCAATGACATGAAAAACGCCTGAATTTGGCCTCGATTGGGGGGCTTTAGACTGAGCCCGAGAGGGGTGGCTATAGCATGTATCAGGAGCCGTTTCGCGCGGATCACATGATGGAACGTGAGCGACGTGAACAGCGGCGACGGGTGATCCTTGGCGGCGTGCTGGGCGGGCTTGTCCTGCTGGGCACGGTGCTGGGGTTCAGCGGCTGGCACTGGGCCTTCCATGACCTGCCGGCGGCCCCGACCTCGGCCTCCGAGCTGTGGTCGACGCGGCGCGAACCCTCGGTGACGCTGCAGGACCGCGACGGCCATGTGCTGGCGGTGCGGGGCCCCTTGTATGCCCGCGCGGTGGCGCTGGACGCCCTGCCCGCACATGTGCCGCAAGCCTTTCTGGCGATCGAGGACCAGCGCTTTTACGAGCATGACGGCGTCGATCTGCGCGGCGTGCTGCGGGCCCTGTGGGTCAATTTCCAGGCCGGGCGCTCGGTCCAGGGCGGCTCGACCATCACCATGCAACTGGTCAAGAACCTGATCCTGACGCCGGACCGGCATCTGCGCCGCAAGATCCAGGAAATGCGGCTGGCGCGGCAGCTGGAAGACCATCTGACCAAGACCGAGATTCTCGAGCTCTATCTCAATCGTATTTATCTCGGCGCCCGGGCCTTCGGCGTCGAGGCGGCAGCGCGGCGCTATTTCGACAAGCCGGCGACCGAGCTGACCCTGGCCGAGGCGGCGCTTCTGGCGGCCCTGCCCAAGGCGCCCAGCCGGCTGGACCCGACGGTCAATCTCGCCGCGGCCCAGGCCCGTGCGGCGACCGTGCTCGACGCCATGCTGGCAGCTGGTTTCATCGACCAGGCGGCCCATGATGACGCCATCGCGTTGCCCGCCGCCCCGGTCGCCGATACCTCCGACCCCAATGCCACGGCGATGTGGGGCCATGCCTTTGACTATGCCCTCGCCGAAGCCGCCGACCTGGTCGCCGCCGAGGTGCCCGACCTGGTCATCCGCACCACGCTGGACCCGACGCTGTCGCGGGCGGCCCATGACGTGATCGAGGCCGTGCTGGACGAGAACGGCGAGACGCAAAATGCCGGTGAAGCGGCGGTCGTGCTGCTCGCGCCCGACGGGGCGATCCGGGCCTTTGCCGGCGGCCGCGACTATGCCACCAGCCAGTTCAACCGTGCCATCCAGGCCCAGCGCCAGCCCGGCTCGGCCTTCAAGCCCTTCGTCTTCGCCGCAGCGCTGGAGGCCGGCTATGACCCCTCCTCGGCGGTGTGGGACGAGCCGATCGATCTGGAAGGCTGGACGCCGCAGAACTTCTCCGGCGGGTTTCGCGGTCTGGTGACCCTGCAGGAAGCGCTCAAGCGGTCGATCAACACGGTTGCGGCCCAGGTGGCCGACCAGGTCGGCATTGCCCGTGTGGTCGAGCTGGGCCAGCGCTTCGGCATCAGCTCGCCCCTGCCCGAACTGCCGGCCATCGCGCTGGGCGCCGCGGAAGTGAACCTGCTGGAGTTGACCTCGGCCTATGCCGTCTTCGCCAGTGACGGAGCGCGGCGGGAGCCGTATTTCATCACTTCGGTGACCAATTCACGTGGCGATGTCCTGTTCGAGCACGCCGACAGCCCGGCCCGACGGGCGACCACGGTGGAAACGGCGCGATCGATGTCGACCATGTTGCAGGATGTGGTGCTGAGCGGAACCGGCCGCCGGGCCGCCCTGCCGGGCCGCGCCTCGGCCGGCAAGACCGGTACCAGCCAATCCTTCCGCGATGCCTGGTTCATCGGCTACACCGCTGATTACACAGCCGGGGTCTGGGTGGGCAATGATGATGACAGCCCCATGGACGACGTCACCGGCGGGGGTCTGCCGGCCATCATTTGGCAACGCTTCATGACCCGGGTCCACCAGGACCTACCGGTCCGCCCGCTGTCGGCCCCGGCGCCGCGCACACGGTCGGAACGGGAAGAGCGGCTGGCCGCCTTCTATTCGGACCTGTCGGCGTCTTTCTCGGCGATACTGGATGACGGCGCCTCGCCCACCGAGCGCTGAACCAGGGCGGTCAGATCAGTGATCTGGGCCCGCATGGCAGCGATCTCGGCGTGCAGGATATCGCGGTCGGCATCGGCTTCCAGGTCCCGCGCTTCCTCGTCGTCGAAATGCTTGGCCTGCAGGCTGTCGACGATGATCGCGATGAACAGGTTGAGCACTGCAAAACTGGTCAGGACAATGAAAACCAGGAAGAAAACCCACGCCCAGGGATGGAATTCCATGACCGGGATGGCGACATCGGTGGCCCAGCCCTCCAGCGTCATGACCTGGAACAGGGCAAAGGCGCTTTCCCCCAGCGAGCCGAAGCGTTCCGGATTGGTCTCCGAGAAGAATTTCGTCGCCATGACGGCCGAGACGTAGAACATCAGCCCCAGCACGGCCATCACCGCGCCCATGCCGGGAATGGCACGCAGCAAGGCTTCGACCACCTTGCGCAGGTCGGGCATGACCGAGAACAGGCGGAAGGCGCGGACAATGCGCAGGGCCCGCAGGACCGAAAATCCGCCCGCCGCCGGCAGGATCGAGATGATGATCACGGCGAGGTCGAACCAGTTCCAGCCATTCATGAAGAAGCGATGGCGGTAGACGATCAGCCGCAGCGCGATCTCGACCACGAATATGGCGACGATGGTGCGGTCGAGCAGCGGCATCCAGGTGGTGAACCAGACACCGTCATAGGGGTAGGTCTCGAGCCCCAGCGTGATCGCGTTGAGCACGATCAGCGTCATGATGAAATTGCGAAAACCCGCGCTTTCGACAAAAGCTTTCATGTGATCCCCCAAGGCCGCTGACCCGCCGTCCGTGCGGCCGACGCTCTGGCCTGCTCCTAGCCCTGTCTCCGTTGGAATTCAATCATCTGCTGCCACATCAAATTTGAGGAAAATCATGAATAGTTCGAATTTTACCGGACTGTTTATCCACGATTTAAGGCGGCATCGCTAGACAACACCCAGGCAAAGATCAGGAAGCCCGATGCGGACTCACCGCCCCGACAGCACGACCGCCAGCCGAACGGCCGATGGCGACGCACCCCTCGCCGACGAGGTGGTGATCGCCTATCAGCCGATTTTGCGCGGGGCGACGATCGCGATCCTGTTGTTCGTATTGTACGACCTGATGACCCGCCTGCTCTTTCCAAACCCGGTCTATGACGGGCCGATGCTGGTGATGAATGTCGTGGGCCTGGTGACCGTCAGTGTTGTCTACAAGGCCTTGCGGCAAGACCTGTCCAGCCGGCACCTGGAATGGGTCGGCGGCACGATCTGCCTGGTCCTGTTCGCCAATTCCAACATGCAGCAATTGCTGTCCTTCGAGCAGGAAAACCTCGTCTACTCGGTCCTGATGATGCCGATTTTCGCGACCCTGCTACCGCGCCGCCGAGCCATCATCATCGCCGTCATCATCTGTTGTTCGACACTGGCCTATCTGGTCCAGGTCAACCTGCCGCACATGGCGGGCGACTACCTGTCTGTCGGCATTGCGGGCGTGATGTCAGCGGCTGCCATCGCTGTGATCATCCGCAACGCCGTCCTCAACGCCGTCAAGGCCCGCCTGGAAGCGATCCGTGATCGCGAAACCGCCGAACAGCTCGAACGCGATGCCCGTCACCTGGCCGAGTGCGACGCGCTGACAGGCCTGCCCAACCGCCGCAGTTTCTTCCTCGCCCTGGACGAACATCTTGATCGCCTTCGCACGCACGGCGAGCCCTTTATCCTCGGCCTGGTCGACCTCGACGGGTTCAAACCGGTCAATGATACCTACGGGCATGCCGCCGGCGACGAAATGCTCAAGACGGTGGCCGACCGTCTCCGCGACATTGCCGATGAGGCCGTCATTCCCGCCCGCTTGGGCGGCGACGAATTTGCCCTGATTGCGGCGACGCCCTGCCCGCGCAATGAAACCGCCCTGCAGCTGGGCCATCGGGTCGAGGCGGCGCTGTCGCAGCCCTATGACCTGGGCGAATACACCTGCAAGGCCTCCGGATCGGTCGGACTGTTGATCTGCGATGATCCCGAGGTCAGCGCTCAGGAGTTGATGGAACGGGCCGACCACGCCCTGTATTTCGCCAAACGCGCCCTGCAGGGCAAGGCGGTCCTGTTCAACGCGGCGCTGGAACAGGAAATGACGGCATCGAGCCAGTTGGACAAGGCGCTGCGCCGCTGCGACCACGAGGCCGAATTCAGCGTCAATTTCCAACCGCAATACGACCTGGCCAAGTCGCGGATCACCGGTTTTGAAGCCCTCGCCCGGTGGGAGTCACCGGAACTCGGCAGCGTCTCGCCTGACGTCTTCATACCCGCCGCCGAGCGGGCCGGGCTGATCCGCAACCTGACCCAGACATTGCTGGCCAAGGCCCTGCGCGAAATGGCGACCTGGCCGGACGATTTGACCCTGTCATTCAACCTGTCCGCCCACGACCTGATGTCGCCGCAAGCGATGGACAGCCTGCTGGAAACCGTGCGGGCCAGCGGACTGCCCGCCAGCCGGATCGAGTTCGAGATCACAGAAACCGCGATGATGAGCGATTTCAATCAGGCCCGCCTGGCGATCGACCGCATCTCGGCCGCCGGTCACTCGATCGCCCTGGATGATTTCGGGGTTGGCTACTCATCGCTTCAATATCTTCAGCAACTGCCCGTCTCCAAGCTCAAGATAGACCGGTCTTTCGTCAGCCAGATGCTGGAAGACAGCTCGTCCTTCAAGATCGTGCGGACCATGCTGACCCTGTCTCAAACGCTTGATCTGGGCTGTGTGATCGAGGGCGTCGAAACCGAGGCCCAGATCCACATCCTGCGCACGCTGGGAGCCCGGCACATCCAGGGCTATCTGGTCGGTGCGCCGATGCCGGCCGATCAGGTCCTCGCCGATCTGGCCCGGCCCCTGACACTGGGCGGACCCTCCCGCCCGGACCGCGCCCCGGCCCTTCATCGGGCCCGGGCATGATCCCGCTGCGGGC
Organism: Maricaulis sp.; assembly: GCF_034670125.1. GTDB lineage: Bacteria > Pseudomonadota > Alphaproteobacteria > Caulobacterales > Maricaulaceae > Maricaulis. Next base: position 248,036 of record NZ_JAXMOC010000005.1, on the reverse strand, counting down.
CCTGGCGATAGGGTGCCTTGCCAGCCTCGCGGCCACCTCCCCCGCCCTTGCCGACGACGTTCTGGAAGGCCATGCGCGGCGCGGCGCCGTCTATCAGCGCCTGGTGCTCGAGAACCTGACGCCGGACGCCTGTTCGGCACTGTGTGATGCGGACATCCAGTGCCGGTCCTGGGTGTGGACACGGGCCGAACTGACCGGCTCGCAACCGGGCTGCGCCCTGCTGTCCGCCGCCCCGACCCCCTACCACGCACCGGGCCAGGTCACCGGCCTGTCGCGCGCCCTCGCCGACCACATCGAAGCGGCCGCCGAACGACCGGCCAGCGCCCGTGAAATCCCGGGTTTGAGGGCCAGCGCGGACAGGCCGCATTGACCGGCCCCGCCCGGGCAGCCCGACCCTGTCGGCCGACCGGAAAAATTTGATCCAACCGGCGTACGGTTTTTTTACCTGCGACGGGCACACTGCAATCCAGTCCCGTTTGGAGTCCGACATGGCGGTCATCAGCAAGCTCAACAACCTGGTCGATCTGGCGCGCGAGAAATCGAGTGACCGGCGCCGGACTCTGTTGCGCGAGGTGACCGATCTCTTCTTCGAGGAAACACCGGAGCGCGACACCGCTGTGTCAGGCCGCTTCGACGACGTCCTCTCGGCCCTCGCCGAACAAACCGCCGTGGATGCACGCGAGGAATTGTCCAAACGCTTCGCCGGTACATCGCTGGCACCGCGCGGCCTGGTCCTGAAACTGGCCCAGGACGCGATCGAGGTCGCCGGCCCGATGCTGTCGCAATCCTCTGTCCTGTCCGAGGATGACCTGCTGTCGATCGCCGAAAGAAGCGGCCAGGATCACCTCAAGGCCATGTCCAGCCGGGAGGAAGTTTCCGAACGCCTGTCCGACACCATCGTGCGCCGCGGCGACGATGAGACGGTCGCCACCCTGATCTCCAATGACGGCGCCCGCCTGTCGCGGCAAACCTATGAAACCGTGTCCGAACGGGCCGAAAGCTCGGAAGTCCTGCAGGCGCCGCTGGTCAAGCGCGAGGACACACCCAACGACATTCTCGCCGACATGATGCTGACCGTGCGCAATCACCTGCGTGAGCACATCATGGACCGTTTCGACAGCGTCGACCCGGACATCATCGATCAGGCGATGGCCGTCTCCAAGGCCCGCCTCGCCGCCCGCATGCAACAGGACAAGGCGGTCGAGGAAGCCGAGAAATTCGTGCGCTCGATGGCCATGCGCAAGCAGCTGGATGGCGGCCTGCTGGCCCGGCTGTTGCGTGAGGGCCAACATGTGCGCTGCCACGTCGCCTTTGCCGAGATGAGCGGCGTCGACTACATCGCCGCCAAGCGCGCCCTGGAGCAGGCCAGCATCGATCCGCTGGCCCTGATCTGCAAGTCAGCCGGCTTCGACAAGGCCCTTTTCGTCACCCTCGCCGTGCTGCGCCACAAGAATTCCGAAGACGCCTTCCGCGACGCCCGCGAACTCGGCGAGCTCTACGACCGTATCACCGCCGACGACGCGGCCCGGGCCATGCGCTTCTGGCGCATGCGGAGAGACATGGCGGCCTGATGCTTGCGCATCCGTGACAACTTCCCTCTCCCAAGGGAGAAGGAAACAAGCCAGGGACCGGGACAATCTGCGTCGCCTTTCGCGCCCGTCTCCATGATGCCAGTCTCCCCGCCATGACCAGCGACCCCGCCATCACCCAGCTTGCAACCTGGCTCGCCCGGACCGACGTGCGGCTGGAGGTCGCCCCCTCCGACTTTGCCATCCTTCACAGCGACGCCGTTGATATCCTCGTTCACAGCGAGGCCCTGCCGCCGCTTCGCATCACCGTGTTTGACGAGTATGGCGATCTGGGCACGCATGACGCCTTGCTGGCGATTGTCCTGATCGGGCGCGGGTTTGGCGAGATTGCGGATGCCGGTGACGCGGCGAGCTGGGCCTTGGCGGAGGGACTCGATCCCGATGACCTGGCCTGCCAGACCCTGCATCAGCAATTATGCGCCGCCCGGTCGACCTTCTTGGAGGCCTGGGGCGCGATACCGGACGTGGTGTCGGATCTGGACTGGCAACTCAATGCCGGGATTGCGCAGACGCTGAGACGCCGGGCGGGTTTGTTGCCGAAGGCGTAAAGCCGCCCCAATACCTTGTCATCCCTGATGGACGCCCCGCGGAGGCGGGGCGAAAGTCAGGGACCTAGCTTCCTGCAATCACATGGGTCCCCGCCTTGCGTCCGGCCTGCGCCGGACATTCAGCGGGGATGACAATCATCGGAGCCGTCGGCGGCCCGGTCAGCCCTTGCCCGCCTCACTGGCCAACACAGCCTTGCCCCCATCATCACCCGGCGGAGAGAAAACCTCGGCGCCGCTTTCCACATAGACGCTGGTCGAGGGGAAGGCGAACTCAGTGCCGGCGGCTTCGACGGTTTCCTTGATGAAGAAGGCGAGCTCCTCCTTCAGGCGCAACCATTCACCCCAGTTTGTGGTCTTGGTGAAGCAATACAGCATGAAATCGATCGAGGACGGGCCGAAACTGTCGACCCGCATGAAGGTCGAGACGTCCGGCGCCTGGGCGTAGTCCGGATGGCTTTCGACATAGCCCAGCACCTTGTCGCGGATCTCGCGCAGCTGCCCGGCGGTCGCATCATAGCGCACGCCGATGATCCAGTAGGTACGGCGATGGGTCATGCGGGAGAAATTGGTGACCGCATTGTCGGACAGTTTGGAGTTGGGGACATAGACCGGCCCCTTGTCGAAACGGCGCACCACGGTGGAGCGGAAATTGATCTCCTCGACCGTGCCTTCGACGATCCCGTCCACCTTCACCCAGTCACCCGGCAGGAAGCGCTTTTCCGTCAGGATCAGGATGCCGGCGATCAGGTTCTTGAACAGGTCCTGGGCGCCCAGGCCGATGGCGACGCCGAACAGGCCCAGACCGGCGACAATGCCGGCAACCGGAATGTCCCAGACCTGCAGCACCGCTGCGGCGCCGACAATGATGAAGACGATGCGCAGCGCCTTGGTCATCCAGTCGATCATCACCGGGGTCAGGGCATTGCGAAGGCCCTTGAGGGCGTGCGAGAGCGGTCCGACCGCATTGTGAAGGGCCCAGAACAGGGCGATCACCACGAGCGACTGGACGAATTGGTGACCGCGGACAGCGCCTTCTGCCCCGATCTGCAGGATGTTCAGCGCGAAGAAGAGCGAAATGATCACCGGGACCAGTTTCATCGGCCCGGCAATCGCGTCGACGACGGCATCGTCGAAACCGGTTTCAGTCTTCGCGGCCAGCCGTTTCAATGCCCCGACCAGCCAGCGCGCGATCATGCCCCGGGCGACAAAGCCGATCAGGACAAGGGTCATCGCCAACAGGCCCTGACCGATGCTGACACCGAGGAATGAGGTGTTCCAGACATCGAGGGCAATGGCCCACAGCTCACTGGCCTGGCCGGTCACACTGTCGACGGTGGAGGGTGAGTTTGCGGCGGCGGAACCCGTCATGCCGAACGCTCCTTGGCACGGTGGAAGGTCAGGTCGGGGAATTTCTCTTCCGAATAGGAGACTTCCCAGGCCGATTTGGCGAGGAAGACCGCATCGCCATTGATGTCCTCGGCCATTGCCGATTTGTGGCGGTCGGCAAAGGCCTCGATCTTGGCGCGATCGCCGCTGAGCCAGCGGGCGGTCTCGTAGGGCGCCGGTTCGAAATCGACCTCGAGCCCGTATTCGGCCGCCACACGCTCGCGCATCACATCGATCTGCAGCGCCCCGACGGCACCGACAATGAAGTCGCCGCCCAAGGTGGGGCGGAAGAGCTGGGTCACGCCCTCCTCGGCCAGGCTTTCCAGCGCCTTTTTCAGGTGCTTGGCTTTCAGCGGATCGGCCAGGCGGGCGCGACGCAGGATTTCCGGGGCAAAGTTGGGAATGCCCGAAAAACGCAGCTTGCCGGTCTCCGACAGGCTGTCACCGACCCGCAAGGTCCCGTGATTGGGCACGCCCATCACGTCGCCGGCAAAGGCCTCGTCGGCGATCTCGCGGTCCTGGGCAAAGAACAGGATGGGCGAAGACACGGTCAGCTGCTTGCCGGCCTCGGTCTTCAGCTTCATGCCGCGTTTGAAGACGCCGGAACACAGCCGCACGAAGGCGACCCGGTCGCGATGGTTGGGGTCCATATTGGCCTGCACCTTGAACACGAAGCCGGCGACTTCCTTGCCGCCCGGCTCCAGCTCCACGGCCTGGCCATTCTTGATCGCCGGCATCGAGGCCGGACCCGGAATGATGTCGGCCAGACCGTCCAGCAGCTCGCGCACGCCGAAACCGCGCAAGGCCGAGCCGAAGAAGACCGGCGTCATGTGGCCTTCCAGGAAACTCTGCATCTTGAAGGCCGGGCAGAGCTCGGACGCCACCTCGGCGCCCTCGTCGAGTTCGGCCTGTTCCTCGGCGGAGATGTGGTCGAGGATCTCGTCACCCTCCAGCGCCCAGCGCGGGCTGGCTTCGGTCGGGTCGCGATCGTCGGAGGGTTTTTGATAGCCGACCAGTTCGCGCGTTTTCAGGTCGAGCACGCCCTTGAAACGATTGCCCGAACCGGACGGCCACTGCATCGGCACGGTGTCGAGGGCCAGCTTGTCCTGGATATCCTCCAGGAGGTCGACCGGGTCCAGCGCTTCTCGGTCCATCTTGTTGATGAAGGTGACAATCGGAATGTCACGCAGGCGACAGACCTCGACCAGCTTCAGGGTCCGCGGCTCCACACCCTTGGCCGCATCGAGCACCATGATCGCACTGTCAGCCGCCGTCAGCGTTCGATAGGTGTCCTCGGAGAAGTCCTCGTGGCCGGGCGTATCGAGCAGGTTGAACAACAGCGCCCGGTGTTCGAACGTCATCACCGAGGCGGAGACCGAGATGCCGCGCTCCTGCTCGATCTTCATCCAGTCCGACTGGGTGCGGCGGTTTTCGCCGCGCGCCCGCACCTGGCCGGCCAGCCGGATCGCGCCCGCAGACAGCAACAGGGTCTCGGTCAGCGTCGTTTTACCGGCATCGGGGTGGGAGATGATCGCGAAAGAGCGGCGGCGCGCCCATTCCGGAGCGTCTGGGGTCGGGGTCGTCATGATGGGCTCACAGGTGATGCAAGCCGACCGGTTACCCTGTTACCGCCCCGCTAGGCAAGCCACCTCACGCGGCAAGCCAGACCTGGTCATTGATCTGGTTGGCCGTCAGATGGCCCTCCTGCTGGTCGCGCCATAACGAGGCCAGCGTGGTGATGGACACATTGGCATAGCGAAGGCCGACGGCGGCGGGGCTGTCCGCATCGGCAGCGCACAACGCCAGCAAGGCGTTCGCGCCCGGCGCGACGACGCTGATCAGGGCCATCAGGTATTGCACCTGGTCGGGGCGGCTGTTGGCAATGTCAGGGTTGGCGAATACGGCTTCCCGCACCAGGGTGTTGAGCTGGGCTGCGGTCAGGGATTCGATCTGGGCGGGCGACAGCGGCAGCTGTTCGGATTGCAAGGTCGACTTCAGGTCACCCAGGTCGAAAACGACATCGTTGAACAGAAACAACATGACGATCTCGGAGCTAGTTGAGCGGTATGTGGATAAGACCTTAGCGCAGTCCCGTTAAGGATTGGCTACTTCGGACGCGGCAATTCGACCGGTTCGGTCAGAAAATGCCGACCCTGCCGGTCTTCGATCTCGATCACCCACAGATCCGGATCCTGGTCGATCCGCTTGTGGCACCACGCATCCAGACTGGCCTCATCGGTCTCCGGGCGACGCGACCAGACGCGCTCTCCCTGATCGTCCCGTGCCGGGACATAAAGCTGTGCCAGGGACCGGTCGACCACTACCTTTACGAGCACAGCCCCGGCATCTTCGTCTCCGCGGCGAATCACATAAACCGCCGCCAACCCCAATTCAGCCCTGCGAATCAAGGCCTCTACCCAGAATTTCGTCTTCAGCACACTCATTTCGATTGCTGGCCGCCCAATTGCTTAATAGTTTGTAAACGGGTGAGGGAGCGTTTCATGTTTGTACGAGTATTGTCGTCTGCGGTCGCCGCTATGGCCATCGTTGCGTCAGGTGCATTGGCGGCTTGGGGACAGCCATCATCACCGGACACCGCGCAAGCTGCTGGCACTGAGGTGCAAGCGAGTGATGCGATTCCCGTCAATACGGAAGAACGCAGCCTGGCCGATCTCGATGGTGGCGGCGATGCCTTCATCCTGTCCACCTCGCGCGAACGCACCGAAATCCGCTTTTCCCTGCCGCCGCATGTCGATACCTCGCAAGCCTGGTTGCGTCTTGCGGCCCGTCCGGCCAGCGATGGCACGGCCGGCCTGATCCATGTGTCGGTCAATGGTGGCGAAGCGATCACCATTCGCCCGCAAGCCCGCCCGATCGAAGCCCGTTTCGCCCTGTTCTCCGCCGATTTCCGTCCCGGCCCGAACACGCTCGAGATTGCCTATTCCACCGACACGCCGGCCTCGGGCTGGATCGTCGATGCCCGCCGCTCGCAATTGCGCCTGACGCTCGAGCCGGTCGCCCCGATCGAGACGCTGGAAGCCCTGGAAGCGGCCCTTGCCTCCGATTTCGCGGCACCGCGCCGCATCGCCCTGATCACCGATATCAGCCGTGAGCGCGTGACATTGGAAGCCCTGGTGGCCCAGGGTCTGGCCCTGCGCGCCGGACAGGTGCCGCTGTTCACCAGCCAGGCCGACGGCGCTGACCTGATTGTTCGCATCGCCGACAATGACCGCCTCGCCGCACAAGACCGGGCGGCCCTGCGCTCGGGTGACCGCTCCGCCGGTCCGGAAATCGCCTATCGCCATGACGGCGTGCCCCACCTGGTCATCACCGGCCGCAATCTGGATGAAGCCACCGCCGCTGCGCGCCTGATGGCGGCGCGGTCCTTCGTCGGTTATCGCCGCAGCTTCATTGCCGCCGACGCGATGACGGCGACCCGGCTTGGCACCCGCCAGATCCGCGATGCCCGCAGCGTCCACACCGAAGCGGACCTGCGCACCTTTGCCGATAGCGGCCTGCCCTTCAGTGCCGACCAGGGGTCGCGCACCGCAGTCCAGTTCTCGACCCGTTTTGATGCCGACCGTCATGGCGCCCTGTCGGTGCTGGCCCGTGCCGCCCTGATCAGCGGTGAAGCCTGGCTGTATGCCTGGTACGGCGATGCCGACGAATCCGCGCCGGCCAATCACAACCTGCTGGTCATCGGACCGGCCTCGACCCAGATTCCGGCCGTCGACCGCAATGCACCGCCTGAGCTTCGGGCCGCCCTGCGCGCCGCCGAACGCTCGCGTGGCCAGCGGGGCCTGATGCGTCTCGCCGCTGCGGCCTATGCGGACGCCGGGGACGCGGCCGTCGGCACGGAAGTCGGCATCGGTGTCGCCTCGCTGTTCCGCGACCAGGCCCATGAGGGTCGCTGGATCGCCACGCTGACGGCTCCGGACCAGGCCTCGTTCGAGGCGGCCGGTCGCTCGCTGGCCCGCTCCAACCTGTGGACCGCGCTGGAAGGCCGGGCTGCGGTGTGGAGTGCCCGCGGTGTCACCGCTCTGGATTATGCCGTTGTGGCGCCGACGCTGAGCGAACAGGTCCAGGAATTTGCCGTCGACCATACCCGCGACGCCGCCTTCGTATTGTTCGGTGCAGCCATCCTGCTGCTGATGCGCGGCTTCTTCGGGCGTCGCAAACAGGTCCGTGTCGACGACTGATCGATCAATCTTAGCGATTGAATTCGCTAAGCATTAACCACCCTTCTTCACGCGGCATCAAACCCGTCCTGCTAGACAGAACCCATGCAAGCGGGATCTGTCATGAACGCCTTTGTCAAAACCCTGTGTCTCGGTCTGGGACTGGTCAGCGCAACCGCGCCGGCCGCCGCGGACGAGGCCGCCGCCGCCATTTTCGGTGAGCGTCAGCTGGCCATGGCCGTCGACACCCGCTGCGGCCTGTTCACCCACAGCCAGCGCACCGCGCTGGACGCCGCCCGCCTGCAGGCACGTGGCCTGTTGCTGCGCGAAGGCGTCTCCCTGCATGCGCTGGAAGACTACACCCGCGACCTGCAACGCCAGGCCGCCGGCATCGCTTGCAATGACCCGGCCGTTGGTGATTTGCAGCACCGGGTCGTCGAAGGCTTTGTCGGCTGGGTGCGGATTCCGGCGATGGATTTCCCCGGCGCCCACTTCACCTGGACCTCCAGCCGCGGCGTCATGCCCGACATGCCGGTCTGGTCGATCGTGCAGGACCAGGGCAATCTCAAGATCGGCGTTACCACCCGCCAGGGCGAACGCCAGCTCAGCCTCACCCTGCCCGGCAGTGCGGGCGCCACATCGGCCATCCTCGTGCTGCGTGACATGGACCGCCAACCCACCCTGTATGATGCCACCATGGGCGGCAGCTATGCCGGCCCGACCGACGCGCCCTGGGCCCGCTGGACCCCGCCCCGCTTTGCCCAGACCCGGATCTGGGCCAGTGGCCGCGACACCGGACGCACCGCCGCCACACTGGCCGGCGAAGACCAGGCCACCCTGTTCGATTTCCCGATGTCTGCCGCCGACGCCCTCGCCGCCCGCGACCCGCGCGAAACCGCCCGCATCGAGCTGATGGACCGCCACGGCAACATCGTTGCCAGTCATTATATCGAAATCGGTGACTTCGGTGCTGCGCTCGCGTTCTTGCTGAGTGCCGATCGGGGTGATGTGCCGAGTTAGGGGTTAGGGAGCTGACGTCCCGGTTGTCATCCCTGATGGACGCCCAGCGAAGGCGGGGCGAAAGTCGGGGACCTAGCTGATGGCAACATGTTGGTCCCCGCCTTGCGTCCGGCCTTCGCCGGACATCCAGCGGGGATGACAAGCATATGATGATCCTCATCGCCCCCCACCGCAGCCCGCACTGGCCGGATGGCCCCTCACCCGCTATGACCCCGGCCAAGAGCGCGGGCGTGATGCCTCGCGGGTGAGCCGGAAGCGTTGATGTCCGGCCTTGATCACCCCTTTTTCCGGCCACCTCAACGCCCGTTGGACTGCATCGATGCTGACGATTTCCAATCTCGACTATCGCATTGGCGAGCGGTCCCTGTTCGAGAATGCCTCGGCGCAGATCTTTTCCGGCTGGAAGGTCGGGCTGGTGGGGCGTAACGGGACCGGCAAGTCGACCCTGCTGAAACTGATCCGCGAAGAGATCGAGCATCCCTCCTCGGACGCCTCGATCCGGCTCAATCGCGGCGCCCGCATGGGCTGGGTGGCACAGGAGGTCCAGCCGTCCGACGAGACCATCCTGGACGTGGTGCTGGCCACCGATGCCGAACGCCATGCGCTGATGCAGGAATCGGAGACCGCCACCGATCCGGACCGCATCTCCGAGATTTTCATGCGCCTGGCCGATATCGACGCCTGGTCGGCGGAATCGCGGGCGGCAGAAGTGTTGATGGGTCTGGGCTTTACCGATGCCGACCTGGCGCGCCCGACGCGCGAGTTTTCCGGCGGCTGGCGGATGCGCGCGGCGATTGCCGGTGTGCTCTTCTCCCAGCCGGACCTGCTGCTGCTCGACGAGCCGACCAACTATCTCGACCTGGAAGGCGCCGCCTGGCTCGAAACCTATCTGAAGAAATACCCGCACACCGTGGTGATCGTCTCGCACGACCGGGAAATGCTGAACCGCTGCGTCACCCACACGCTGGCGCTGGAGCACAAGCAATTGTCGATCTCGCCGGGCGGCTATGACGCCTGGCTGCGGCTGCGCGCCGCCAAGACGGCATTGCTGGAAAGCCAGCGCGCCAAGCAGGACGCCGACCGGGCCCGCCTGCAATCCTTCGTCGACCGTTTCGGCGCCAAGGCCTCCAAGGCCAGCCAGGCGCAGTCACGCGTGAAGATGCTGGAGAAGATGCAGGATATCTCCATCCCGATCGCCGAGCGCACGACGCCGTTTTCCTTTCCCACCTCGACCGACAAGCTCAATGCACCGCTGCTGCAATTGCGCGATGCGGCGGTGGGGTATGGCGAGGGGGCGAAAATTCTCGACAAGGTTGATCTGCGCCTTGATCCCGATGACCGCATCGCCATTGTCGGCGCCAACGGCCAGGGCAAAACGACGCTGGTCAAATCCATCGCCCGCCGTCTGCCGCTGATGTCCGGCGAACGCACCGCGGCGCGCTCCCTGCGGATCGGCTATTTCTCGCAGGACCAGATGGACGAGCTGCACACCGGCGAGACCGTGCTCGACCATATCCGCGACGCCCTGCCCGAGGGCGCCCTGCCGTCGCGCTGCCGCGCCGTGGCGGCCGGAATGGGCTTTCCGCACGAGAAGGTCGAGACCAATATCGAGAAATTGTCCGGCGGCGAGAAAGTGCGCCTCCTGCTCGGCCTGATGGCGCTGGAAAAGCCGCACATCCTGATTCTCGACGAGCCGACCTCGCACCTCGATATCGACAGCCGCGAAGCCCTGATCTACGCCCTCAACGAATATAGCGGCGCCGTCGTCCTGATCACCCACGACGTCTATCTCGCCGAAGGCACGGCCGACCAGCTGTGGCTGGTCAAGGACGGTCGGGCGACACGCTATGACGGCAATCTCAAGGACTATCGCAAGCTGATCCTGCAGGCGGACAAGGCGAAGGCGAAAGCCTGAGGGTCCGCAGGCTCAGCGGTCGCGACGGCCCAACTTGCCTTTCTCCGCCACGCGCGTCCGGATCGCGCCCCCCCCGACAGACAAACACCCCGCCAGCAAGAGCCGGCGGGGCGCTTCGTCCAGACAGGACGCAAATGCCGAAGTCAGGACGGCTCGTCGGCGGCGTCGTCAATCTCTTCGCCGGCTTCCTCGAACGCCTCGCTGTCTTCTCCGGTGACGTCCTCGATCACCTCATCAATGTCCTCGCCGGCATTCTCGGCCTCGCCGTCGGTGCAACCGGCCAGGGCGAGCGCGGTGAATGAAATGGCAAGCGGGATGGCTTTCCTGAACATGAAATCTCCTTTTTGAAGAACGGAAAAACAGATGGTGCCGTTGGATTATCGACTCGATCCGGGGCGGCGCACAAGGCCGGTCACAAGCGAGATCGCGAAGAGTACGATAAACAAAACAAAAATGATCTTGGCGATCGATGCCGCCCCGGCGGCGATTCCGCCAAATCCGAGGATGGCAGCAACCAGTGCAATGATGAAAAAGGCGAGTGCAAGATTAAGCATGTATCTCTCCACTATTTCAAGATGGCACGGGGACCCTCGACGTTGAATTTGGCAATATTTTGACAGGGAAATTTGCCTTCGGTAATGACTGCCCTCAAACGGCCCGAGGGAGATGGGGACAGGTATATTTAACGCGTCACATCGACAGCGACCGCCAACGTCGGCGCCACGCGTTAAATATACCTGTCCCCGCATGCGCGCCGCTCACCCCCACATCTGCATGACCGCCCTGCTGCCGCAGGATTGGCCTTTGCCGCCCATCTCGTGTTAAAGCCCCGCATATTCCGGCCAGTCGCCCTATCGGCGCCCTTACCGGGACGACGATGGAACCCGGTCGCTGATGGGTGCGGCCGGCATTAGGCACTGGAAACAGCTATATATGACCTTGAATCCCCGCATTGCGCCGGCGCTTGCCGCTGCGCTTGAGAAAAAGGGCTATTCTGCCCTCACCGAAGTCCAGTCCGCCGTAATCGCGGAAGAGGCCGACGGGCGTGACCTGCTGGTCTCGGCCCAGACCGGCTCCGGCAAGACTGCCGCTTTCGGCATGGCACTGGCCCCGACCCTGCTCGGCGAAGACACCAGCTTCAACCAGCCCGACCTGCCGATGGCCCTGATCGTCGCGCCGACGCGCGAACTGGCGCTGCAGGTCCAGCGCGAACTCGCCTGGCTCTATGGCGAAGCGCGCGGCCAGATCGCCTCCTGTGTCGGCGGCATGGATCCGCGCACCGAGCGCCGCAATCTTGAGCGTGGCTGCCATATCGTGGTCGGTACGCCCGGCCGTCTGCGCGACCATATCGAACGCGGCGCGCTGGATATGTCCCAGCTCAAGGCCGTGGTGCTGGACGAAGCCGACGAGATGCTCGATTTCGGCTTCCGCGAAGATCTGGAATACATCCTCGACGCCGCGCCTGCGAGCCGTCGCACCCTGCTCTTCTCGGCCACCGTGCCGCGCGCCATCGCCGACATTGCCCGCCGCTTCCAGAAAGACGCCCTGCGCATCTCGACGGTCTCCGAGCGCGGCCAGCACGCCGATATCGAATACCGCGCCCTGTCGGTCGCGCCGTCCGATCGCGAGAATGCCATCATCAATGTGCTGCGCTATTACGATGCCGAGCGCGCCATCATCTTCTGCGCCACGCGCGAAGCGGTGAACCGTCTGTCAGCCCGTTTCGGCAATCGCGGCTTTGCCGCTGTGGCCCTGTCCGGTGAGCTGACCCAGAAGGAACGAACCCACGCCCTGCAGGCCCTGCGCGACGGTCGCGCCCGCGTCTGTGTGGCGACCGATGTCGCCGCCCGCGGTATCGACCTGCCGGGTCTGGAACTGGTCATCCATGCCGACCTGCCAACCAATTCCGATGTGCTGCTGCACCGCTCGGGCCGGACCGGCCGGGCTGGCGCCAAGGGCGTCTGCGCGATCATCGTGCCGCACACCCGCCGCGGCCGTGCCAATCGCCTTCTGCGCGATGCCAAGCTGCAGGCCGAATGGGCCGAAGCGCCGAGCTCGGACGATGTCCGCGCCCGCGACCGCGAACGCCTGATGGCCGACCCGATCCTGACCAAAGAGGTCGACGAGGCGATGAAGGTCGACACCGACGCCTTGCTCGAGAAGTTCACCGCCGAACAACTGGCCGCCGCCTTCCTGCGCGCCCGCCTGGCGACCCTGCCGTCTGCCGAGGACCTGTTGTCCGGCCCGGCGGCGCAGAATGACCGTCCCGAGCGCAAGCCGCGCGAAAACTTCAAGGCCAGTGTCTGGTTCCGCCTGTCGGCCGGTCGCAAGGCCAAGGCCGAGCCGCGCTGGCTGCTGCCGCTGATCTGCCGCCTGGGCCATGTCACCAAGCGCGAGATCGGTTCGATCCAGATCGGCGAGACCGAGACCCGTTTCGAGATTGACGCCGAACATGCCGACCGTTTCGCCAAGGCCCTCGCCGAGAACGGTGGCGGCGAGAACAATATCCGGGTCAGCCCGGATGACGGCTCGCAGATGGAGCGCGCCGGTCCCAATGACGGCCCGACCGATGCCCGTACGCCGAAAATGCGTCACCGCGAAAAGTCCCGCCATCGCGAGACCGACAGCGACGGCTATCCGGTCAAGCGCAATCGCGAAGACAGCGCCCCGCGCGCCTATGAGGACCGCAAGCCGCACGACCAGCGCGAACGCGAGGGTGAAGGCTCTGGCGACAAGCCGCGCTACGAGAAAAAGGCCTACGGCGACAAGAAACCGTTCGGCGACAAGAAGCCTTATGGCGACAAGAAGCCGTATGAGAAGAAACCGTTCGGGGACAAAAAGCCCTATGGCAAGAAGGCCGATGGCGACCGTCCCTTCAAGGGCAAGCCGAAGCCGGATTATGACCGCGCCGACAGCCCGGTCGGGGGCGACGACAAGCCCTGGGAGAAGAAGCCCCGGGCCGACAAGTCCGATTGGAAAAAGGACGACAAGCCGCGCCGCCCGCGTGCCGACAAGCCGACGTCCTCGAGCGACGACCGCCCGGCTGCCAAGGCCCGCCCCGCTGGCGACCTGACCAATCCCAATGCCCGCCCCGACAAGGGCGAGGACAGCTCCTGGGCCCGCAAGCGCAAGCCGGCCGCCGGTGGCTTCAAGAAAAAGGGCGGCGGCTATGACAAGCCCGCCGGCAAGAAGCCCGGCTTCAAGAAGGACGGCGGCAAGCCCTTCGAAAAAGGCGCGACCCTGAAGCGCAAGCCGAAGGGTTAGGTCCACAAAACCTTGTCATCCCTGATGGACGCCCCGCGACGGCGGGGCGAAAGTCAGGGACCTAGCTGGTCGCGACCCCTTGGGTCCCTGCCCTGCGTCCGGCCTGCGCCGGACATCCGGCAGGGATGACAAGGTTTTGTATGAGGTATCTGAGCCGCTTCCGCCTCAGCGCCTAAGCCACATCCGTCTTCGGCACGGTCATGTCCTGGCCGGCTTCCTGGGCACGCTGGATTTGCTGGCGGACATTCATGCCGGGATGGTTTTCAACTTCGGCATCGCTCTCGGCGAGGATGGGCAGGGAGATGGTCACCGTAGTGCCCTCGCCCTTGCGGCTGGCGATACTCATCGAGCCGCCATGCAGTTCCGACAGGGCGCGCACCAGCGACAGGCCCAGACCGGTGCCACGCTTTTCGATGTCGCGGGCATTGGCGGCCTGCTGGTAGGGCTGGCCAAGACGGGCCGTGTCCTCCGGGTCGATCCCGACACCGCTGTCCCCGACCGCCATCACCAGCTGACCGCCACTGGCGCGAGCCATGACCACGATGGCACCGCCCTTCGGCGTGAACTTGACCGCGTTGGACAGGAGGTTGAGCAGGATCTGGCGCAGGGCCTTGCGGTCACCATCGACCAGCAGCGGGCCGTCATGGCGCTTGATCTTGAGATTGATACCGGCCTCTTCCGCCTGCAGCCGCATCATCTTGGCCGACAGGTTGACCACTTCACCGATATCGAAGGTCTCGCGGACCAGCTCATAGCGGTCGGCCTCGATCTTGGACATGTCGAGCACGTCGCCGATCAGCTCCATCAGATGCTGGCCGCTTTCATGGATCAGGTCGGCATATTCGGCGTAGCGGGCCGGCAGCGGCCCGAACAGGCGTGCCTTCATGACGTCGGAGAAACCAATGATGGCATTTAGTGGCGTGCGCAGCTCGTGACTGACGGAGGCCAGGAATTGCGACTTGGCGCGGGCGTCCTCTTCGGCCGCTTCGCGGTCGTGGCGGGCCTGGGTCAGGGCGGCCTGCAGGGCCGGACCGCTGTCCTTGGACAGGGTGACCACCGAGCCACCATGGATCGGCCGCGTCTTGACGATCACGTCCTCGCTGTGGCCGCGCAGGCCACGGACCACCAGGGGCCCCTCGACATCGCGCAGGGCGGCGCGGCGGCCGGAGGCGGCCAGCTGGGCGCGATCATCATCATCAAAACCGAGATCGGCCAGGGGCAGGCCCTTCAACTCACGCGGCAGGCCGGGCGACAGGTCGCGCAGCCCTTTGGACGCGGCCAGGATATGTCCGTCGGCATCGCAGGCAATCAGTGGCACCGGAGAGGCGTCAAAGGCCTTGGCCCGCACTCGGCCACGCTCGGCCTCGGCCCGGATCCGGTCAGCGTCCTGCACCGCGCGCAGGGCGCCGAAGGCAAAGCCGGTCGACAGGGTCAGCACACATCCCAGCACGAAGGGCAGATGGAATTCCACGGCCATCGGTGCCGGGGCGACAAATCCGGTCAGCTGCAGCGCGCTGACAACAATGGCGGCCAGACCCGACTGGGCTGCCGCCTTGATCACGCCGTCGCGCTCGCCGCAAGCGGCCGCCATGGCCGGGGCCAGCAGGAAGGCCAGCACACCAATGCCGGTGATGCCGCCCCCGGTGAGGGTCACGCCGACCGCAAATCCGGTCCACACCAATGCCAGCAGAAAACGCTCGAACGCACGGTCCATGCGCGGAACAAGCATGAAGGACAGGAGTGCCGGCGCGGCGATCGCCGCCACCAGAAGGGTCTTCTCCAGCGCGGTGCCATCAATGATCGGCCAGAGCCGCGGCAAGGCAGCCGCCAGCGTGCCAAGCCATATCAGGTTGACCAGCGTTCCGCCCTGGCGTGCGAACCAGGCTGTTATGGCAGGCGTTTTCGGCTTCATCTTGAACCGGTGCGACTCGCTTTTGTAGCTCTCCGGAATCTTCGCCTTCGACGTTAACAAATGCTGAATCTTAAACTTTGCGCGTTTACCGGGCACATTCGATAAGGCTGGCGACAATTGATCGGTGCGAACCCCTTGGATGCGCAAGCAAGGCAAGGCAGTATGAGATCGGTTCAAGGGAGCATTGTGTGATGTTGACGACTGTCCTCGCCATTGGCGCGATAAGCTTGGGTCTGGGCCTGTCGGTCCAGGACACGGCTGCGCCAGACTCCACCGCACCGGTCCTGCAACTGGACCAGCCCGCGCCGCGCGAACCGAGCCTGATCGAACGCTCGGCCGGCGAGTACGCCGCCTATCATTCCGTGATCGCCGATCTGCACTCGGCGCCGATTGCCTCGGGGCAGGACCTCGACGACGCCATGAACCGGCTGACCGCCTTTTATGGCGAGGAGCGCCTGGTCCGTGCCTGGATCGCCTATGCCGCCATCATCGCCGCCCGCCATCCCGAATATCTCGACGAAGTGCGCGAGCTGGCAGATTATTACGGCCCTGAAGCCGCGATGACCGGGCTGATGTATGACCCGACCTATGCCACCAGCTTTGCCTCGTCCGAAGACGCCCAGGCCTCGGTCGTCGACGCGATGGCCGCCGACAGTGCCGAGATCATGGATGTGTCGGTGCGCTACCGCGCCGCCGCCTATGACCTGCAGAGCGAACGCTGGGCCAATCGCAGCCATGGCGATCGCACCGACCGCCTGGCCGAGCTGTCGCACATGGGCAGCGAACCGATCGACATGACCGATGAGGTGTTGATGACACTGAGCGGCGGCTTTGATCGGGGCCTGCCCGCGTCAGCCCTGTTTGACCGGATTGAATCGGTTCCCCTGTCCGATCGCCCGTCCGTGGCGCCGCAGCTGACCCTGACCGTGGGTGAGGTGGCCGCCGACCCTGATCGTGACCGTATCGGCCGCATCCTGTCGGTCGCCGCGCTGCAATCGCTGAGCACGGGGGACCCGGCCCGCACCGACCAGGTGGTCGAGGCACTGCTGTCCGATCCGGTGGTTGAACGCTGCCTCGCCTGGGTCCGGCTGGACCTGCAGCAATGCGTCGCGGCCGGCCATTTCATGTATGAGGACAGTTTTTGTATCGCCGAACACGCACTGATGGATGTCAGCCGCTGTTTGGGAAGCAGCACGAATTGAGTCAAATTTGATCGGAAAGATTTGCCGAATCCGGCCAATCCTTAACAAATCGTGTCCCGAACAGGGACAAGATCAAATTTGTCGACAATTTTACACAAAATCTGCGGACCGAATTCGCACACCGTTTTCGGTAAGCCCTGTAATCGCTCGCAATTCCTGATTTTTCTCCCTAGCCTCTATCCTGCATTGAGACCGGTACACCCGGTTTCGGTCATGAGTGAGGTCGAAGATGATGTTTCTACTGCGCGCTGCCTTTTGGGTCGCTGTCGTCAGTTTCTTTGTTCCGCAGGATTTTGCGGGCGAAGCGATGGACCTGCCGTTCAATACGGCGGAGACGCGGATCGATGCGTCGGCCAAAGTGTCTGAATGGTGCGTCGACAACGAAGTCATCTGCGAAGCCGGATCCGAAGCGGCCCGCCTCGGCTCTTTCCTCGGCGGCATGGCGATGGACCGGATCGGTGACGCCATCGAAACCCACCAGGAACGCCAGACCGCCAGCCACTCAAGCCCGACCCAGACCACTGCCCAGGCCCGCGCCAAGTCCTGATCACGCCGCAACAACCCGACCTGCCTTACCGCCCCGCAGGTCCCAACTGACCGCAAACCGCACAGACGGCTTGCCTCGCCGCCTCGCCCGCACTACGTCGGCGCTGACATGACGGCACACGATATCCATACCGAAATCGATGAACTCGTGGACGAGTTCGACTTCCTGGACGACTGGGAACAGCGCTATCGCTATCTCATCGACATGGGAAAAGCCCTGCCTGACATGCCCGAGGACGAACGGTCCGAGGACAACCGGGTGAAGGGGTGCGTCAGCCAGGTCTGGCTGGTCACCGAAACCGCCGGCAACACCCTCACCTTCCGCGCCGACAGCGACGCCCACATCGTACGCGGCCTCGCCGCGCTGATGGTGCGGCTCTATTCCGGCCGAACGGGTGAGGAAATCCTGTCGGTAGATGCCCGCGACGTCCTGGCCCGCATCGGCCTTTCAGAACACCTCTCCCCGCAACGCTCCAACGGTCTGGCCTCGATGATCAGCCGGATACGGGGCGAAGCGGAGACGGTTTAGGGATTTCACAGTGCATCTGACCTTTGCCGGACATCCCGCACGAATAACAAAAGCGATGTGATTTCCAACAGCCGAGCCGCCGCTCGCAAGCATCCATACATCGCTTGTCGGCCAGCAGGCCGCATCCGGTTTTCCAGCTCAAGGGTGAAACCGCGCAGCGGCGCGTGCGGCGCCCTTGACCTGGAAAACCGGATACGGCGACATCTCGGCAAGGGATTTATGGTGGGATGAGCGAGCTGGCGCCAAACCTTGACGCCCACACTCCACTTTTCCCGGAGGCGCCTCGGCGCGATCCGGGACCGTCGGCGGACTTGTCGCTCGCCGGATGGTTTCGTTGGTCCCGGGTCTTCGCCCGGGAAAAATGGAGTGGAGAGGCAACAGCGCATCGCTCCCCCCTCACACCAGCCGATAGATCTCCGCCAGTCGTGTCAGCGCCAGGCCCAGCACCGTGCGCCCGGACCGTGCCGCCCAGCCGAAACGGCGCTCCAACGCGGCGGCGCTGTCTTCGTGGACCAGCGCGGCTTCGATGACGCGAGCGAAGGCGGGACCGAGGGCGTCGAGGGCGTCCATCACCCGCTCCTTGGCGGCCAGGGCGCCCAAGGCGGCGTCCTCGGGGCCACGGCGACGGCCCTCGCTGCGGCGCTGAGCGGTGGGGGACCAGTTGCGGGTGACCGGGCTCATCAGGGTGGATTGGTGATAGTCGGCAATGAAACGTTCGCCCGCCTGGCGCTGGTGCGGTTCGAGACCATCGAGCCAGGGCCCGAGCGGGCCTTCGCGGCGATTGGCCCTTGCTGTGGAGACGTGACCTACATGGTCAATCACCGGCCGTTCCTCCATCTCACGGTGTCGACTGGCCGGGTCGGGATCCTCGCCGCGTGTACCGGCTTTCAGGGCCGCCTGCCCGTCGGCAGAGAGGGTCAGACCGTTGTCCCGCCTGGCCAGCCAGCCACAGCGCATCGCCTCCTCGAAACGACTGGGCGACAGGCGTGAGGTCGGACGGCGGCGGCGGTCGCCTTGCGGTAGCACCACGGCCCGCGCCTCGATCTCACCGGGCGGCACCATGCGGGCGCCCGGCCGCGCCAGGGCGCGCATCCAGCGTGGCGCGCTCATGTCAGTCGCTCCGGCCGTTCAAGGCGTTCCAGACCGGCCAGGCGCTGCAACCCGCTCAGCCGCGGCGCGGTTCGCAGGGCCGCCTCCAGCGCGTCCATATAGTCATCAAAGGCCCGGTCATCGCGCCGGTCCTCGATCCGGTGACAGGCATGGGCGGCGGTGGTGCGGTCGCGCCCGAAAGCCAGTGCCACGCGGGTCAGCGGCAGCTCGAAGGCGACATGGGCGAGATACATCGCCGCCTGGCGGGCCAGGGCGGCCTCGCGCGATCGCCGGGTCGGCGCTTCCAGCTCGCGCTGGGAAATTCCAAAGGCATAGGCCACAGCGCTCTGGGCCAGTCGGGCCCGGGCGACATCCTCTTCCAGTCTGCACATGATACGGCTCATCCGAACGCTCCCGTTCTGACGCGGCGCCCCGATGGCCGCGACCGACGTGATGCTAAGATGGCTACACCCAGGCGGGGATAATATTCCTATTTCTGTTGTAAAGAAAGAGGGCGCAACCTTTGCGGGTTGCGCCCTCCGATATTCCGCAAGTGCCTGAGACTTAAGGCGCGAGGTAGGCGATCAGCAGGACGATCGCCAGCAGCGCACTGGTCCAGATCGCCAGCAAACCACTGGGGATATCCCGGCTCAAAGCACCGATAGGACTGAAAACCTCGAACAGTTTTCCGCCGGTCCGGCTCTTCACGCCCCTCACCAGATTGGTGATCGAGGCCCACAGCCGGCCAAACATGGCGTGGCCCCAGCTCATCGTATTGGCGAGGAAGCGGCGGTAGACCCAGTCGGTGTCGATATTCACGCCGCGCTTCTCGTCCGGATACCACTTCATCCGCACCAGGAAGGCGAAGGCGAACATGGCGCCCAGCAAGAGCTGCATCTGCCCGACGATATGGTCGAACGTGTAGGGCTGGTAGTAAAGCGCCGCCTCCGGGAAGGGAACGAGCTCGTAAAGCACGCCGTAATTCACACCCAGATAGACGCAGATCAGCGCCGCCACACCCATCGCCATCAACATGTTGACCGGCGCCTCGCGGACGCGATGGCCACGGTCGTGACTGAAGAAGGCGAAATACGGGATCTTGATACCGGAGTGTTCGAGCACACCGGCCGAGGCGAACACCAGCACCAGCCAGACCATCCAATGGCCCTCCTGGGCGACGGCAGCCAGGGTCAGCGCCTTGGCGACAAAGCCGGAGAAGAGCGGGAAGGCCGAGATCGACGCCGCCCCGATCAGGCAGAACACCGTTGTTGCCGGCATCGACTTGAACAGCCCGCCCAGCTCGGAGGCTTTCACCGTGCCCACGCGCAGCAGCACCGCCCCCATGCTCATGAACAAAAGCGCCTTGTAGATGATGTGCACAAAGGCGTGTGCCGCGGCACCATTGATGGCCAGCTCGGTGCCGACACCGATGCCGACGACCATGAAGCCCAGCTGGTTGTTGAGCGAATAGGACAGCACCTTGCGCAGATCGTTCTCGACCACGGCAAAGAAGACCGGGAAGGCCGTCATGATGGCGCCGATCCAGATGAGTTGGTCGGTCCCGGCATAGCCGCGCGCCAGCGCATAAACGGCCAGCTTGGTGGTGAAGGCGGAGAGGACCACGGCACCGGTGATGGTGGCCTTGGGATAGGCGTCCTGCAGCCAGTTGTGCAGGAAGGGGAAGGCGCATTTGATGCCGAAGGCGATGAAGATCAGGAAGCCGCCCAGCGTCTCGATCGAGAGCGTCTCGTCGAAGGCCCAGCTGCCGGTCTCGCTGGCACGGATCACCGCACCGGTCAGCAGCAACACGCCGGACAGGACGTGGATGGCCAGATAGCGCAGGCCGGCCTTGTAGGCGGCATTGTTGCGGGCGCCCCAGATCAGGAAGACCGAGGAGATCGCCGTCAGCTCCCAGAACACGAACAGGGACAAGAGGTCACCGGCAAAGACGGCACCGAGGCCGGCACCGGCATAGATCAGGCCGGCGGCATCGGCGATGCGGTCCTTCTCGTGCAGGCCATAGAGCCCGTTGATGAAGGCGGCGATGATGAAAATCAGGCCCCAGATGCGCGACAGCCCGTCAAAGCGGAAGGTTTCCATCGTGAAACCGCCCAGCTCGATGAGCCCGCCGACATGGTCACCCGACGGCGCGTTGAACCACAGGCCCAGCGCCAGGACCGGCGCGATCAGGGCCAGGCCCTTGCGCGCCAGGTGGAAGGGGAAAGCCGCGGCCAGCAGACCGGCGATGATGACCGGCCAGGCCGGTGAAACGTCATAGAGGGCTTCGATCATGACTGACCCTCCTCATCGGAACTGTCGCCGTCCCAGTAATCCTCTTCCCGGCCCAACAGGCCACGGATCACGAACCAGCCGACCATGACCGCCAGCACGAAGGCGCCGAAGCCCCACATGGCATAGAAGCCGTAGAACTCGGCCAGCTCGACATATTCATGGCGGTGATGAAAGAAGTCGACGGCGACAAAGCCCAGCGTCGCGACCAGGAAGATCCAGATCATCGAGGCTTTCAGCCAGGGCGCATCCAGCCACAGGAAGGGCCGGGCGACCGGGTGGATCAGTTCATCATGTTTGCCGTTAGGATCGCTCACAGTGCGGCCTCCGCAGCAAGGGTCGACGAAAAGAAGACCGGCGCCAGATAGTCGCGCAGCGGTCCGATCAGGAAGAAGAGCACCACCACGCCCAGCGCCGTGATGACCGGCGGCAGGATGACCAGCATCGGCGGTTGTTTCTTCAGCTTGGCCTCGGCCGGCGGCGAGAAGAACCCGCGCGCCGACAAGGGCAGCAGATAGGCGACATTGAGGATGGAGGAGGCAATCAGCGCCACCATCAGCCAGCCCTGCCCGCTGTCCCAGGCGCCCTGCAACAGGAAGAGTTTCGGCCAGGATCCGCCCAGCGGCGGCAGGCCGATGATCGACAACGCCCCGACGGTGTAGGCGATGAACAGCCAGGGCATGTAGCGCCCCAGCCCGTCCATCTGCGAGATCTCGGTCTTGCCGGTGGCGGTATAGATCGCGCCGGCACTCATGAAGAGGGTGATCTTGCCCCAGGCGTGCATGACGATCTGCAGCGCCCCGCCCAGCATCGCCAGCGGCGAGCCCAGCATCACGCCCAGCGTCACATAGGACAGCTGGGACACGGTCGAGAAGGCCAGTCGGGCTTTCAGATTGTCCTTGGTCATGGCGACCACGGAGGCCAGCACGATCGAGATGCCGGCAATCCAGGCCAGCGCATCGGCGGCCGGGGTGATGGCGATCAGCGCCGGCCCGAAGATATAGGTGCCCACCTTGAGCATGGCGAAAACGCCGGCCTTAACCACGGCCACGGCGTGCAGCAGGGCCGAGACCGGGGTCGGGGCGACCATGGCATTGGGCAACCAGGGATGGACCGGCATCAGCGCCGCCTTGCCGATCCCGAAGGCGAACAGAACCAGCAGCACGCTGGAAATGGCCGGGGTGATCTCGTTGATGGCCAGCAGCCCACCGGCGACGAAATCGGTCGATCCGGCGAGGAAATGCGTGGCGATGACCGCCGGCAGAAGGAGGCCGATCGAGGTGCCCAGCAGGATCGACAGGTAAATCGCCCCGCCGCGCTTGGCCTTGGCATCGCCCTTGTGCGTGACCAGCGGATAGGTCGACAGGGTCAGCACCTCGTAAAAGAGGAACATGGTCAACAGGTTGCCCGACAGGGCCACGCCCATCGCGCCGGCAATGGCGATACAGAAACAGACATAGAAACGGGTCTGGTTCTTCTCGTTGTTGCTGCGCATGTAGCCGATCGAGTAGAGCGAATTGACGATCCACAGACCCGAGGCGACGGCGGCGAAAACGGCGCCCAGCGGCTCCAGCTTGAACACCAGGTGCAGGCCCGGCGCCAGCGTCGCCAGGTTCAGGGTCGGATGGCCCTGGGCCACTTCGACCAGATAGGCGACGTTGAAGGCCAGCAGCACCGCTGCGATGAGCGTTGCCGCTTCACGCAGATTGGGCCGCGAGCCCAGCAGGGCCACGAAGACACCGCCCAGGGCCGGCAGGACCAGGGCGAGGGCGAGGGAAAGTTCAGGCGTCCACATCAGCTCAATTCCCTCCCATCACGGCTTCCGCCGCAGACCGGGCCAGCCAAACCAGCGGGTCGGCGTGGAAGAAGAAGTAGATATTGGCCAGGGCCAGCAGGCTCATCGGCAACAGAACCATCCACGGCGCCAGGCGACGCTGGGCCAGCTCGCCGTGATGACTGGGCGGACTGTCCATCCAGATCGCCGACAGGAGCCGGGCCACATAGGCCAGGGCCAGCAGGGATGACAGCATCAGCGCCGCCACTGCCCACCACCAGCCGCGTTCCAGCGCAGCGGTGACGAGATACCATTTCGACGTGAAACCGACGGTCAGCGGCACCCCGACCAGCGACAGGCCGGCAATGGTGAAAGCGGTCGCCGAGGCGGGCATGGTCTTGCTCATCCCGGCCAGGTCCTTGACCCGGCGGACGCCGAAATTGAGCGCGAAAGCGCCCAGCGCCATGAACAGCGCGCCCTTCATCAGGGCGTGGTTCATCAGGTGCAGCAGGCCGGCCTGCAGGCCGGATGCCGTGCCCATGCCCAGCCCGAGCATCATGTAGCCGACCTGGGCGACCGAGGAATAGGCCAGCAATCGCCGCGCATCGGTCTGGAAGACCGCCTGCAGGGACGCGACCACCATGGCGACCGTGCCGACCACCGCGAACAGCCAGACGAAGGACATTTCGACGAAGCTGACATCCGGGTGGAAGACCGAGAACAGGAAGCGGATCAGGGCATAGAAGGCCACCTTGGTCGCCGTCGAGGCGAGAAAGGCAGTGACGAAATTCGGCGCGAAGGCATAGGCATTGGGCAACCACACATGCAGCGGGAACATCGCCGCCTTGAGGCCCAGGCCGACCACGATGAAGGCGAAGGCGGCCTGGGTGACCCGGTTGTGGCCATTGACCTCGAGGATCGCCGCCATGTCGGCCATGTTGAGCGTGCCGGTGGCCATGTAGAGGAAGCCGACACCGATGACGAAGAAGGTGGCGCCGATCGTGCCGAGGATCAGGTAGTTATAGCTGGCGGTCAGCGCCCGCCGGTCCTTGCCCGCGCCCATGGCGATGAGGACATAGGTCGAGATCGAGGAGATCTCGAGGAAGACAAAGACGTTGAAGGCATCGCCGGTAATGGTGACGCCCAGCAGGCCGGCGAAGCAGACCAGGAAAGCCGAGTAGAACAGCGCCTGCTTGTTCTGGGCGATCTCGTCGGCGACGCTTGGCAGGGCGTAGAACACGCACAGCAGGCCGACGATGCCGACCAGCAGCAACAGCGCAATATTGAGCATGTCGACGCGGTATTCGATCCCCAACGGCGGCGCCCAGCCACCCATGTGATAGGAAATCACGCCCTCATTGATCACCTGGCCAAGCAGGTTGAGCGACAGCAAGGCCACCGCCGCGGCCGTGACCAGCGCCACGATCCAGGCGACCCGGCCATTGGGCACCAGGGCCGCCAGCGCGGCCGTGATCAGCGGAATGACAACAATCAGTGCCGGGGCGTGCATGGCGACACCGGCCGGCAGGAAGTCAGCCAGAAACTGCATTATTCGGCGCTCCCGGATTCAAGCGAGTAATCGGCGGCGTTCAGGGCGTCATCCTCGATCGTCCCGTAGGATTCGCGAATCCGCACGACCAGGGCGAGGCCCACCGCCAGCGTCGCCACACCGACCACAATGGCGGTCAGGATCAGGACGTGCGGCAGTGGATTGGAGTACAAGATCTCGGTCGCCTGATGGGCCGCATCGCTGGCGGCATGAGCGCCCGCATCGGCGGCCGGTGCAGCATGGTCGGCCGCGTATCCGGCCGCGGCATCCGCCGCATGACCAGCCTCGGCCGCACCATGGCCCGCGCCCTCGCCGCCATGCCCATAGCCATCATCGGCCTTGTAGTTTTCCAGGATGGGCGGTGCGCCGCCAAACACCTTGCCGATGGTGATGTAGAGCAGGAAGACCGAAGTCTGGAAAATCGACAGGCCGACCAGTCGCTTGACCAGGTTGCCGGTGGCGATGACCACATAAAGCCCGATCATCATGAGAATGATGATGGGAATATAGTTGAAGCGTTCTGCGAGGATCTCCAGCATCGCTACCACTCCTCATCCGGGATGTCCGGCACCCGGCCGGCAAAGGCATAGAAGATGGCCAGCATCACCGAGGAGACCGTGGTCAGCACCCCGATCTCGATCAGGATGATGCCGTAATGCTGGCCGGTATGGTGACCCTGGTCCGGGTGCAGGGCGTCATAGTCGAGATAGTTCAGCGGCTCGCCGGCCCCGTTCATGAACAGGGTGGCGACGCCGACCCCGGCGAAGATCAGGACGCCGAGCGCCGCGCCGACGCGGACGGCAACCGGCGGCACGGTGCGGCGGGCCGCGTCGATGCCGAAGATCAGCGCATAGAGGATGACCGCCACAGCGATGATGACACCGGCCTGGAAGCCGCCACCCGGGCCGTATTCACCATGGAATTGCACATAAAAGCCGAACACTACGATCAGCGGGATCAGGAGCTTGGCGACAACCTGCAGGATAAGGTGCGGAGACATGATCAATCCTCCTCCTCTTCACGCCGGCGCGCGCCGGTACCGAAGCCCAGCAACAGCATCACGCCCAACGCCGCCGAGAAGACGACGACAACTTCGCCCAGCGTGTCGAAACCGCGATAGCTGGACAGCACCGCGGTGACCACGTTCGGGATCGAGATATCGTGCGGCACCTGCTCGAGATAGTCGCGGCCGACATAGGCGTTGGCCGGGCTGTCCGGGTCGCCATAGACCGGCATGTCCGGGATGGCGAAGAAGAGCGCCGCCCCGGCGGCGGCGACCACCACGAACGCCGCCCAGTGCCGACCGGCACCGGCCGGCTCGCTCTCGCGGGCGGTGAGCAGCATCGCGCCCAGCATCAGCACGGTGGAGATGCCGGCACCGACGGCGGCTTCGGTGAAGGCCACATCAACCGCGTCCAGCGAGACGAACCAGGCGGCGCAGAGCAGGGAATAGACCCCGGTCAGCATCACCACGGCGAAGAGATTGCGTAAACGGACAATGGCAAAACCGACCGCGAGCAGCATCGCGATCAGCAGATAGTCCAGATACTGGGTCAGGTCGGCATGGTTCATTTCTGCCCCTCCGACGCGCCGGCATCGGCCGGGTGTTTCGGTTTGAAGTGCGACAGGTCCGGCTTTTGCCCGGCCCGGTGCGCCGCATTGGCAATGGCGTGGGTGGCGGTCGGGCTGGTCAGGAACAGCAACAGGCCAACCAGCGCCAGCTTGGCCGCCGTCTGCCAGTCTCCCGCCTGGGCGATCAGGCCCAGAATGATAAGCTCGGCGCCGAGCGTATCGGTGACGCCGGCCGCATGCATCCGGGTGTAGAAATCGGGCAGGCGCATCACGCCGGTGGCGCCGGCGATCACGAACACCAGGCCGACGGCCATGGCACCGATCGCGAACACGTCACGGGCATGCTGGAAGATCTCGGCGGGGCTCATTTCTCGTACTCCCCATCCAGCGCCTTGCGCAGCGACATCTGCGCCAGGGCGATCTCCAGCGAGCGATAGCGGAAGAATTTCAGGATCGCGATGGTCGCCACGAAATTGATCAGCGCGTAGAGCAGCGCGATGTCGATGGCGTCCTGGCGGCCGACCAGGGCGGCGAAGACCAGCAGGAAGAGGACCGTCTTGGTGCCGAAGGAATTGGCCGCCAACACGCGGTCATACAGGGTCGGCCCGGCAAACAGGCGTGCCAGCATGATGGCCATGGCAACCGCCATTCCGATGGCGACGAGAAAGATCATGAAATGCATCAGTCCGTCCTCTTCTTCCTGCCATCCGAAGCCGTGTCCGAGCGGGCGCCCATCTCGGCAAAGCCGGCCGGGTCGGTAAAGGAGTTGTCCAGCGCGTGGACCAGGAAACCGTCATCCTCGACATCCACCGTCACGGTACCCGGGGTCAGGGTGATCGAATTGGCGAAGACACAGCGCCCGAGCTCGGAACGCTGGTCGGACGGAACCCGGATCAGGCGCGGTTCGACCTCGATTTCCGGCTTCATGACCAGGCGCAGGACAGCCAGGTTGGCCTTGACGATCTCACCGCCCAGCCAGCCCCAGTAGGCAAACAGGGGAACCGCCGGTGCCACCGGTACGGTCTCGCGGTCAACGATCCGCATGCGATAGGTCAGATAAACCGTTGCGATGATGCTGATCACGCCCAGCCCCATCACGATGGGATAATCCCCTGACAGGGTGAACGGGCCGGACAAGGTGAGCCAGAGCGCCACCAAAATGGCGGTCAGGCTGATGCCATAGAACATGGAAACTCCCCGCGCGATAACGCTTATGCTTCGGTAATTAGCCCGACAGGCGAGCCTTGACCAGATGAAGCGGCGGGGAAGATGCAGACAGAAACTGTGTGGGTATCGATCTGACCGCTCCGCGGTGTCGGGGCGCGGAACCGTGACACGCATTCTTGTCACCCCTGCCACCCGCCTGCGCGGGCGCAGGTTCCCGCCCGGCGCAGGCCGGGCGAAAGTCAGGGGCCTAACTTTTGGCCACATGTTGGTCCCCGCCTTGCGTCCGGCCTTCGCCGGACAACCAGCGGGGATGACAAGCGATGCGGCGGCCGCGCAGGGTCGAACAGTGCCGCTTGAATGGCCCACACGCACTGGACCCGACCCGCAACACGCCCCACCTTGTCGGCAGGCCTGACAGGAGTGCCCCTGTGAAACGCATTGCCATCGTCATGAACCCGCGCAGCGGCACGCTCGCCCGGTCCGGCGACGGGCTGGTCGAGGCGCTGCGCGATCATCCGTCCGTGTGCCGGATCGACGACCTCGTCGAGGGCGGTGACGGCGCGCTGACGGCGGCAATGGACAGCGAGGCCGATGCCATCGCCATTGCCGGTGGCGACGGGACGATCCGGGCGGTGACCGAACAGGCGCTGGACGCGAACTGCCGGCTGCCGCTCATCCCGCTGCCGCTGGGCACCGCCAACCTGCTGCCGCGGGCGCTCTATGGCGACCGTGACGCGCTGACCATACTCGATGAAGTCGACGGGTATGACCGCCACGACCTCGCCGCCGGATCGCTGGACGGCAACCTGTTTTTGATTGCGGCGGCCATCGGCTTTCCGACCGCCCTCGCCCGGGCCCGCGAAAGCCTGCGTGATGACAGCCGGCGACACCCCCTGTCCGGCGCCCTGCGCGGAACGGCGGCAGCGCTGGGTCAGGCCTTCCGGCCGCGGCTGAGCTGCCGGTTCGACGGCCGCAAGGTGTCCGGGCGCGCTTCCGGGCTCTATGTCACGCTGGCCACCGACCCGCTGCACGAAACCCTGACCGACACGCCCGATGCGCGCTTTGCTGCCGTGCTGACCAGCTGGCGCCATATCGGCGACATGGCAGCGGCCCCGGTCGACACGCTCACCCGTACCGACAATCCTGACGCCCGCACCCGCCCCGCCTGTTTCGACACCGCCGAGA
This sequence comes from Maricaulis sp., assembly GCF_034670125.1. Lineage (GTDB taxonomy): Bacteria > Pseudomonadota > Alphaproteobacteria > Caulobacterales > Maricaulaceae > Maricaulis. The sequence continues at coordinate 219,322 of NZ_JAXMOC010000005.1, read as the reverse complement.
TCCGTTCGCGCAAGCCACTGGCGGCGATGGTGGACGGTGAGCCACTCACCCTGGGCCGCCTCGCCCGCATCACCCGCCTGCCAGACCCTGTCACAGTCCTGAAGCCGACCGCATGACCCGCATCATCCATATTGCCGATCTTCATTTCGGCGCCGAAGACGCCGAGCTGGTCGCCGGTTTCGAGGCGGCCTGCGCCGAGCTGGAACCGGAGCTGATCATCGCCGCCGGTGACTTCACCCAGGCCGCCCGCTGGCGTGAGCTTCAGGACGCCGCCGCCATGTTCGAGCGCATCGGCCGGCCCGTTGTCGGCCGTCCCGGCAATCACGACGTGCCCGTCTATTCACCGGGCGAACGGGCCTTCCGTCCCTGGCGGCGCTATGAAAAGGCGCTGGGCGAGCAGGTCCGACCAGGCTGGTCCGGCCCTTCGGTTCAGGTGGAAACACTGCACACGGCCCGCCGCGCCCAGTGGCGGCCGGACTGGTCACTGGGGCGTGCCGCGCCGCGCGATGTCGATGCGGCCCTCGACGCTTTTTCGGCCGCCGGTGCGAAAACCCGCATCCTCGCCTGCCACCACCCGCTGGTCGCGCCCGACCCGGCCGACGCCCGCGCCGCGACACATGGCGCCGCCGAAGCGGCCCGGCGCCTGTCGGCCGCCTGCGACCTGGTCCTGACCGGCCATCTGCACGAAACCTTCGTCCTGCCCTCTCCCGATCCCGACCAGACCTGCTGGTTCATCGGCACCGGCACCACGTTCTCGCGGCGGACAAGACAGGAAAGCGCCAGCTTCAACCTGATCGAGGTCGATCAGGATGGCATCCGCATGACCCGTCAGGAAAGTGATCCGGCGGGCCGGTTTGGCGCCGGGCGGGTCTGGGAGCTGGAGCGGGGGGAGCGGTAGCTCCAAACCTTGTCACCCCCGTCGGATGTCCGGCGAAGGCCGGATGCAGGACGGGGACCTAACGGATTGCAACATATAGGTCCCTGACTTGCGCCCCGCCTTCGCGGGGCGTCCATCCGGGATGACAACGTGCGGGTAACTCGGCACCGAAGCCGGCTATTTTCCGCCCTTGTCTTCCATCGACAGGTTCCAGTAACGCAGCACGGTCTGGGCCTTTTCAACGGACAGGCTGTCGAAGACCTTGCGGGCCTGGGGGACCGGCTCGCTGGTCAGGGAGCGGCCGAGTCCGCGCCAGACATGCTCGAAACTCGGCCATTTCAGGCCGGTCGCCTTGCACAGGACCGCGATCGGCTCTCCGGCCATGTCATCGAGCATTTGCAGGACCAAGCGGCGATCGACATTGGCGAGGGTCGAGATTTCGGTGACGATTTCCGGCAGCGCACCATCCATGGCCATCGCTTCCAGCGTGCCTTCCAGCGAGCCATAGGGGCTCAGCTCGGCCGCGTCCCGATTACGCTGGCGCCGGTCGATATAGCGCAGGATACGGGTGACCATCGGGTCGGCCCATTCCTCGGCGGCAGCCATCGGAAAAATATCCTCGGACGCGTCGATCAGGATGGTCCGGTCGACGGCGAAGCGTTCCAGTATCTGAGCGCGATCAACATGTTCACAGGCCCAGAACAGGCGGAAAGCCTGGGTCGGACGCAATTCCTCGCGCTTGATCAGAAGATGGGAGAGCTTGCCGACTTCGGCCGCCATGCCGACCAGATGGTCGACCGTCGGCAAAGCCAGGACACAGGTCTTGTTGCGCAGCAGGCGCTCGATCACCGGCGTTTCGCCGGCGGCCGCCAGCGAGGCCGAGACCGTCGCCGACAGGTTCTCGCGATTGGCGAGGGCCAGGCGGTGCTGCAGCTTGCCGACCCGGGCGATCTCCATCATGTCGAAATCCGACAGGGCAAGGCAGTCGGACAGGATCGGCTCGGCAACCTCGAACTCGTCGCAGGCCAGGGTCCGCAGCAGGCGACTGGGCGCATCGGTCAGGCCAGACAGGCGTTTGGCGCAACGCTTGCGCAGCTCGACATCGCTGGCCCGGATCACATCAAACAGCAGATCGCCCACGATCCAGCGCTCGCGCGGCGTGATGCGGCTGGACGGCAGGCCGACAATGTCGGCCAGCCGCTTGGCCAGCACGGCGCGGGTGCGCGTGGTGACGGGCTCGCTGAGCTCAAAGGGTTCGGCATTCGCCATGATGGGGCCTGTCAGATCCGGTCTGACCGACAGGATGACGCCTGCGCGTTAACGAATCGTGGGTGGGACGGCGCCCTCAGCCCTTGCCGATGACTGGCAGCTTTTCCCGGTCCATCCAGGTCAGAACGGCCGAGATAGCGCCAAAGACAACCGCCATGCCGAACAGCATCGGCGAGCGCTCATAGCCGCCATCGGCGGTAAAGGCGACGGGCGCATTGATGCCCAGCCACGGCGACAGGTGGAAGACAATCGCACCGCCGATGACGGCCAGCGACAGCGCCGCGCCAAGACCCTCCAGCCGTTTCAGGAAGACGCCGGCCAGCAGCAAGACCGCAGCCAGGATTTCCAGCACACCGGTCAGCATCCGCACCTGCGGCTCGAAAAAGCCCATCCCGGACGCCTCGGCGATATGGCTGAAGACCGGGTTGGCGGCGCCAAATTTCTGCAACCCCATGAAGACCAGGAAGGCAGCAAGAAGGAGGCCGAGGCCGGGTTTGATGAATGTCATGATGGGCACCATTTGGCTGTGTTTCGGGGCAGGCAGATTTGCTTAAGGCCAACATGTTGCTAGACAAGGCGCAATACAAATCACGCCGGATCACGTAAACGGCGATCCTCCATCCGCACGAGCCCAGATCACACCTTGCCCGTCTTTCGTCCCCTAGCCGGCAATCGCAAGCTTCGCATGCCGCCCTTCGGCGCCTATCTGGTGCTGGTGGCTGGCTGGTTCTTCGGCTTTGGCCTGCAAACCACCCTGTTTCCCGGTGTCATCACTTTCACCCTGCAGGAGAGCCCGGAACGCCTCGGCCTGGCGCAGGCGGCGCTGACCGCGCCGATGATGCTTCTGCTGCCCTTTGCCGGTGTGCTGGCCGAACGCAAGGACCGGCGCGGCATCGTCTTCTATTTCTACATCTTCGCCGGCCTGTCGGCGGCGGCGCTCGGCTTGATGCTGCTGACCGGTCACCTGACCTATTGGGTGATGGTCTGCTTTGCCTTGCTGATCGGGGTCGCCGGCGGTTTTGTCATGCCGGCCCGTGACAGCGCCATCAATCCGGTGGTGCGGATCTCGGCCCGCACGCGGCATGGCGGGATCGAGCTGCAGCGCGCCGTGGTGATGGCCTCGGCGGTGCAGTTCGGCGCCCAGATCGCCGGCATGGCGGTCGGCTATTTCGCCGCCTATACCGGCCCCGGCGCGCTCTTCCTGATGCAGGCGGCGGGCCTGTGCATTGGCGGCATTTCCGCCGCCTTCCTGCCGCGCCTGGGCTCGAAGCGGGACAAGTCCACCGCCCACCCGATGGCCGATCTGGCCGATGGCGTGAAGGCGGTCTTCACCTCGCCGGTGCTGATGCCGATGACGCTGATCATGATCGCCCTGGGCATCCTGGTCGTCGGCGGCTCCTTCCTGGTGCTGATCCCGCTGATCATCCGCGAGAGCTATGGCGGCGGCTTCCCGGAGATTGCCAGCCTGATGGTGGCGTTCTGGGTCGGTGCCCTGGTCGCCAATGTGGCGCTGGTGAAGTTTGGCCAGATCGAGCGGCCCGGGCGGGCGCTGATCCTGGCCCAGGCGGTGACCGTGATGGCGACGGGCGCCTTTTATTTCCACCTGCCCTTCTGGTCGCTCTACCTGCTGGTGTTCGGCTGGGGGCTGGGCGCCGGTGTGGCGATCTCGCTGTCGCGATCGGTGGTCCAGGAACAGGCCCCGCCGGACAAGCTGGCGCGGGTCATGTCGGTCTATCAGCTCGGTTTGTTCGGCGGCATGCCCGCGGGTGCCGTGCTGATGGGTGTGGTGGTCGGTCAGCTGGGGCCCAATGTCTCGGCGCTGATCCCGATGTTCGGACTGGGCGTGGTGTTGTTGGTCATCTGCCTGACCACCCCCATATTGTCGGTGAGGCGCGGCCAGCCCCATGCCCTGTCTTCGCCCGACACCGCCGCCACGCCCCCCGCCACGCCGGAGTGACAACATGCCGAGACTGAGCGCTGCCGAGATCGAGGCCCTCAAGGCCAAGCTCGACCCGAACACCCATGCCATCGCCTTCGAGGAAGGCACCGAGCACGCCTTCTCCCATCCGTTCAATGCGGAAAAGCGCGAAGGCCGCTATCACTGCAAGGTCTGCGACATTCCGTTGTTTGCATCGGACCACAAGTATGACAGCGGCTCCGGCTGGCCGTCCTTCTGGCAACCGGTCGAGGGCGACAACATCGAAACCAAGACCGACCACAAGCTGCGCCTGCCGCGCACCGAAATCCATTGCGCCAATTGCGGCGCCCATCTGGGTCATGTCTTTCCCGACGGACCCCGCCCGACCGGGCAACGCTTTTGCACCAATGGCGGCGTGCTGGACTTCCAGCCTGCGGCCAGCGAAGAATAGCCGGGAATCTTGAGGGGACATTTATGCGTAATTTACCGCTTGCCGGGCGGATCGGCGCGGGCCTCCTTGGCCTCGCCCTTGCCGCCTGTAGCCAGGAGACTGCCATGACGACCGACACTTCGGCCGCCAACACCCCATCCGTCACCACCCACGGTGCCCTGATCACCCGCGCCCAGGGCCTCGAGGCACCGCGCGCCGAGCAGCGCCCGGTGACCATCGAACAGGTCGGCTTTACCCGGGTCGACGAATATCAGTGGATCAAGGACGACAACTGGCAGCAGGTGATGCGCGAGCCCGACGTTCTGGACAGCGATGTCCGTGAACTCCTCGACGCAGAGAACGCCTATCTCGATGCCGTCATGGCGCCGACCGAGGCGCTGCAGGAACGGATTTTCCAGGAGATCCGCGGCCGCATCAAGGAAGATGACAGCTCGGTACCCGAGCGCGACGGCGACTATGCCTACTACACCCGCTACCGCGAAGGCGGCCAGTATCCGGTCTTCGCCCGCCGGCCGGTCAATCCGGAAACCGGCGAACCGATGGGTGACGAGGAAGTCCTGGTCGACGGTGACGCCGAAGCCGCCGATTTCGATTATCTCGACTTTTCCGACATGGAGCACTCGCCGGACCACCGCTATGTCGCCTTCGGCGTCGATGTGCGCGGTTCGGAGTATTATGAAATCCGGGTCAAGGACGTCGCTACCGGCGCCATCGTCGCGACCCTGACCGATGAAAGCTCGGGCGACTTCACCTGGGCCAATGACAGCGCCACCCTGTACTGGGTCTGGCGCGACGATAATGGCCGCTCCAAGCGCGTCTATCGCCAGCCGGCCAATGGCGGCCCGTCCGAACTGGTCTATGAGGAACCCGATGACGGCTTCTTCGTCTCGGTCGGCCTGAGCGACAATAACAACCACATCGTCATCAATGCCGGCGGTCACACCTCCAACGAGATGCGCCTGATCGACGCCAATGACCCGGCCGCCGAGCCGGTGCTGATCGCGGCGCGTGAGGATGATGTCGAATACTATCTCACCGAAGCCTCGGACCGCTTCTACTTCCGCACCAATATCGACGGCGCGGTCGACTACAAGATCATGTCGGCCCCGCTCGACAATCCGGCCCGCGAAAACTGGGAAGAGTTCGTTCCGCATCGCCCGGGCACGCTGATCAATGGCGTCATCGGCCTGGCCGACTGGCAGGTCCGCGTCGAGCGTGAGAACGCCCTGCCGCGCATTGTTGTGCACGAATACGCGACCGGTGAGGAATACAATATCGACTTCGACGAGGAGGCCTATTCACTCGGCGCCTCGGCCGGATACGAGTTCGCCACCGACATGCTGCGCTTCTCCTACGAGAGTCCGTCAACGCCGGAAGAGACCTATGACTTCAACCTGCGCAGCCAGGAGCGCACGGTCCTGAAACGCCAGGAAGTCCCGTCCGGTCACAATCCGGACGATTATGTGGTTCGCCGCATCATGGCGCCGGGTCATGACGGTGCCCAGATCCCGGTCACCATCCTGCATCACCGCGACACGCCGATCGACGGCACGGCCCCGCTGCTGCTCTATGGCTATGGCTCCTACGGCATCACCATTCCGGCCGCCTTCCGCGTCACCCCGCTATCCTTGGTCGATCGCGGCATGGTCTACGCCACCGCCCATATCCGCGGCGGCATGGCCAATGGTTATCAGTGGTATCTGGACGGCAAGCTGGAGCAGAAGATCAACACCTTCCGCGACTTCGTTTCGGCCGGTGAAGCGCTGTCCGAGCTGGGCTATACGTCGCGCGGCCAGATCGTCGCCTATGGCGGCTCGGCCGGCGGCCTGCTGGTCGGTGCCGCGATCAATCTCCAGCCCGACCTGTTCGCCGGTGCCATCGCCGCCGTTCCCTTTGTCGACGTGATCAACACCATGTCGGACCCGGAACTGCCGCTGACCCCGCCGGAATGGCCGGAATGGGGCAATCCGATCGAGAGCGCCGACGATTACCAGACGATGATCGAGTACTCGCCCTACGACCAGATCGAGGAGATGGCCTATCCGCACGTCCTCGCCACGGGCGGTCTCACCGATCCGCGGGTCACCTATTGGGAGCCGACCAAATATGTCGCCCGCCTGCGCGAGCGCCGTACCGATGACGGCCTCACCCTGCTCAAGATGAATATGGGTGCCGGCCATGGCGGCGCCTCCGGCCGCTTCGACAGCCTGCGCGAAACCGCCCTCAACTGGGCGTTTGCATTGATGGTCGTCGGCCTCGCCGATGATGAAGTGGACGCCATCGCGGCGGAGTAGCCGCGGCGCGTGTGAGTGAAATGGAAGAAGCCCGGGCCAAGGCCCGGGCTTTTTCTTTGCCACACCATCTAATACCCTTGTCATCCCCGCTGAATGTCCGGCGAAGGCCGGACGCAAGGCGGGGACCCAACTGGTTGCAATCACATAGGCCCCTGACTTTCGCCCCGCCTTTGCGGGGCGTCCATCAGGGATGACAGACGGGATCAGACCTTTTCGCTTTCCCATGCCCGCATGCCGTCCGGCACGACCTCGCGCGGATCAACGCCGCCCATCTCCCAGTAGATGTCACGCCAGCCGGGATTGGTCGTCTCGATCAGATTGACCTTCCAGGCCCGCCGCCAGCGCTTGATCCGCTTTTCCCGCGTGATCGCGTTATTGACGAGCTCATGGCTCTCGAACCAGACCAGCTGATCCACGCCGTAGCGGGCCGTGAACCCGCCCGCGTTCCGAACCTTGTGCGCATAGACCCGCGCCAGCAACTCGCGCGTGACCCCGCAATAGAGCGTGCCGTTCCTGTGGGAAGCGAGCAGGTATACGTGAAACATGAATGCAATTATAAATTGCAGTATGTGTTTTGTCATCCCTGATGGACGCCCGGCGCAGGCCGGGCGCAAGTCAGGGACCTAGATGTTCGACCAGTTAGGTCCCCGTCCTGCGTCCGGCCTTCGCCGGACATCCGACGGGGATGACAAAACCAGGAGGGGTGGCGTGGGGGGCTCAGCCGCCCGCGCGCCCTGTCATCTACCCATCAAGCCGATAGTCCAGCCGTGTTGTGGCGCCGCGATAGAGGATGGGTTCGCCATTCTCGATTTGCGGGTTGTAGTGCCAGCGGCTGACGGCGTTCATCGTTGCCTGCTCGAAAGCGCGACTATCGCAGTCGAGGGCCCGGATATTGGTGGTCCGGCCTTGCGGCGTGATGTCGAAGATCACGGTACAGCTGCCGGAATTGCCGCGCGAGGCTTCCCGGGCCGGATAGACCGGCTCGATCCGCAGGGTGGGAGACGGATTGCGGTCGATCCGGATCGGACCGTCTCCGCCTCCCACGACAGGAGGATCAACCGGCGGCAGGGCGTAGATGACGCCATCGCCCGGACCGGCGGGGACCGACCGGTCGACGGTCAGGCGCTGGACCGGTGGCGGCGGCTCGACGGGCGGGATTTCAGTGATCGGAATCCGGACTTCCGGATCGATCGGTGTCACCTCGACGTTGATTGCATAGCTTGGCGGATCTTCCACCGCCTCCCGCTCCACACCCGGAACGGCGATCAGGTCTTTCATCATCAGGAAGAGTCCGATGGTGACCGCGCCGGCTATCGGCAGCACCATCGGTGTACGCAAGTGTTGGATCATGGCTGTCATTGAACAGGCCTCCCCACGGGCGTGTTCTGCATGGCCTCACAGAGGTATGCCCCAAATCCCGGCCAGTGGCCCGGCGCCGTTCACCGGCGACGGGTTGGCCGGTGCGGGTCGGCCTCACAACACGAGGCCTCGCCGCACTGTCAGCCTCGGCCGGGGTCAGGGCAGAAGCGGGGCGCAATCGCGGTCAATTGGGGCGATTGCAGGGTTATCGCTTGGCGGTTCAGGTCGGCTGCGTCACCGGCAGGCGGTTCCCTTGACGGTCGAACCAGGGCTCGCAGCGCTCTGGAATGTCGAGGACTCGATTGCCCGCAATGTCATACCCGGCCGGCGAGACGACAATCTGCCGGCGGGCCCGTTCGACCTCGATCTCGCAGTCCTCGATGGTGATCTGGCGCTCCAGCTCCGCTGCAGCTGCGAGGATGGCGCGCTTGCTGGCGATGAATTCGAGCCAGCCTTGTGCGCCAGCGCGGGAATACTCCCACTCCAGGGCCCGGTGGAAGGCCCGCGCCGCCCCGCCCAGATCGTCCTGTTCCATGCGGGCATTGCCGATATAGGTCCAGATGTCGCCGGGCCGGGACAGGCCGCCGCGATTGAGGGCCTGGACGAAGATGGCTTCGGCCTCGGCAAAGCGCCCGGCCTGGTAGAGCGCTTCGCCATACGCCTCGAAATCGGTCCCGGCGCCGGATGTTGTGGCCACCCGCTCCAGCACCGGCAACGCCCGCTGCCACTCGCGCGCATGGCGCCAGAGATTGGCCAGCAATTGCATGTTGGCAGTCGAGCGTTCGACCCGACCGGCATTGAGCTCACGCTCCAGCATCACGGCTCCGCCATAGGGATAGTCATACCAGGAGTAATACTGGGCCAGACGGACCAGTTCGGCGCTGGAAGTCAGCATGCCACCCAGATACATGATCCGGTTGACCTCAAAAGCGTCGGCCTCGCGGCCGGCTTGGGCGAGCAGGCTGGCATAACTGGTCCAGTTGGCCTTCTCGGCCGGCCAGCGCGCCACCATGTCCTCGATCAGGGCGAGCTGGTCCGGCAGCATCGCCAGTTGCTGGTAATAGTAGAGCAGCAGGGAGAAGGTCTGGCGGTCCGCCCCGCCGGCCTCGGCCTCTTCGGCCCGCGCAAAGGCGAAACGGGCATAGGGCAGACCACCCTCATGGTCCTCGATGCGGGCATGGGCCTGGGCCAGGCGGGCGGCCAGATCGCCGTTCAGCGGCACGCCGCGGGCAATCGCCGCCTCGATCAGAGTGATGCCGCCCCGATAGTCGTCGACTACCATCAACAACTGGCCGGTATTGATGCGCAGCGCATTGGCATCCTCGTCGGGCAACGCGCCCAGGGCGATGACCGCGCGCCAGTCGGCAATGGCGCCGGTCAGGTCTTCCAGTTGATAGCGCGCGCGGCCGCGCTGGCGCAGCAGGATCGCGCGCTCATAGGGGGTCAGGGAGCCGGTGGCGATCAGGGCGGTGTAGCCGGCTTCGGCATCGCGCCAGGCACCCTCGCCTTCCAGATGGATCAACTCCAGCAAGCGGTTGCCGACCGCAGGCGACAAGATGCCGGGCGCTTCATTGCGAACGGTGGCGTGGGCTGTTGGCAGGGTCAGCGCGCACAGCGCCCCTGCCAGTACCAAGACAGGCCCGGCCTTCGAGATGCGCTGCCATCCGGCCACGAGGGCCGCTCTGATTGAAAACTCCATGTGCCTCTCCCCAATCCATGACGCGACCTCCCCAGCCCGCATGACCGTCATGTCATGAAAGCTTCGGCGCGGTTCGCGGCGGGAATGGGGCGATTTGGGGTTGTTTTGATGGCAGGGCGATCCGGGGATTGCGCGTCCGCGCGGCATGGGGCCAAAGAAAAACGCCCTGGCCGGTGGCCAGGGCGTTGATCACATCAGACCGGTTCGTCGGGATCAGCCGGCGTCGGTCTCGTTGGCTTGTGTTGCGGCAACTTCGCTCAGCCGCTCACCATGGATGTTGTACAGGTCGGAGCAACGCTCCGGCACATCGACAACAATCCGGCCACTCTCGTCGACATCACCCAGCAGGGTGGCGGTTTCGAGAAGGTCGCTGATCGAGAAGCGGCACTCGTCCTGACGGACCCGCTCGCGGATCTGCACGCGCTCGCGCGCCGCCCGCTGACGGTTGGTGATGAAGGTCGCCCAGCCATTGGCGGTGCGGCGGGAATACGGGTAGCGCGCACCTTCACGGAAGGCGGCCAGGGCCGACTCTTCGCGACCCAGCTCGGCCCGCACATTGCCCAGCAACGTCCACGCATCACCCGGACGGTCGAGACCACCGCGGTTGAGCGCTTCGGTGAAGGCATCCTCGGCCTCGTCGAGCTGACGACGCTGCCACAGGGCTTCGGCCAGCTTGAGGAAGTCATCGCCATCGCCGGTCAGCTGAGCCAGCTGACGCAGGACCGGGATCGCCCGCTCCCACTCACGCGACTGGCGCCACATGTTGGCGAGGAGGTTGAGGTTGTTGCGGGTCCGCTCGACAACACCGGCATTGAGCTCACGCTCCAGAATGATGGCGCCGCGATAGGGGTATTCATAGAAGGAATAGTACTGGGCCAGCGCCACGATCTCACGGCTCTCGGTGAGCATGCCGTTGATATACATGATCTTGTTGGCTTCAAACGCATCCTGCTCGCGACCCGTCTGGGCCAGCAGGGAGGCGTAGGAGCGCCAGTTGTTCTTCTCGGTCGGCCAGCGCCCCACCATCTCCTCGATGATGCGGAACTGGTCGGGAACGCGTTCGAGCTGCTGGTAGAAGAACAGCATCAGCGAGTAATCGCCGCGGACGCGTTCTGCACGCGGCTGGGCATTCCAGTAGCGTTCGGCCCAGACCACACCATCACGATAGCGTTCACCCTGGGCATAGGCCTGGGCGAGCATCCGCATGATGCGCGGGTTGAGACCTTCATTGCCGAGCACGGCAACCGCAGCTTCAAGCGCCTGGATGCCGCGGGTGTAGTTGCCTTCGGAAATGTAGAGCTGGCCGATATTGATGCGCAGATCGGCGATTTCCTGGGGCAGCATGGCACCGGTGGCGATGGCCGCTTCCCAATCCTGGATGGCCCGCATCACCTGTTCCATCTCGTAATAGGCACGGCCACGCATCTGCAGCGAGATCATGCTTTCATACGGGTTGATGCTGGAATTGCCCAAGGCCCGCGTCAGGGCCGTGACCGATTCCTGGAACTGGTCATTGGCCTGGAACTCCTGGGCTTCGAGCACGATCTGGCCGATCGCCGCCGAGAACACACGCTCGGCCTGGTTCTGCTCGGAGTCTTCCTCGTTATTGTTGTTCCGCCGGCGCTGGGCATCGGCGTCGGTAATCATCACCCCGGCCATGGTCACGGCGAGGGCAAGTGTCGCGACAGAGCGCAGCAGGCCCGATGTATCGAAACCGTTGAAACGGATCATCGATGGCTCCTTCATACCGCCCCCAACTCCCCGGGGTCGGCTTTCCAAAAACTCACGGGGATGCGGACCGGTGCGGTCCTGGTTCATCCCTGGCGACGGTTCAGCCCCGGCGGCCAGTGGAGCGCGGCAGACCTGCGGTCCGCCGCGCCCGGATCACTATTCGGCCAATCGGAAGTCGAAGCGGGTTTCCACGCCACGACGGGCGACGGGAACACCGTTCTCGACTTTCGGGTTGTACCGCCAACGTTCGACAGCCCGGGTCGATGCGCGCTCGAAGAACGAGCTGTCGCACTGATAGATGTCGATATTGGTCGGCGTACCGTCCGGCGTCACATCGAAGCGGACGTAACAGCTGCCCTCGATACCACGTTCCGCAGCGCGGAGCGGGTATTGCGGCTCGATCCGGACCAGCGGCTGGGCATCACGGTCAGAGACCGAGAAGCTGACGCTGTCCGAGTTCAGCTGCGGTGCCTCGAAGTCCGGAATGGCACCCATGACGGTGGCCAGGCCTTCGGACGGCTGCTCGGCACGCTGCCGCTCGATCTGCGGCGGCGGGGGTGGCGGGTCGACCTGTTGCACATCATCGATCGTGGTGTCGCGGACGCGGGCTTCCACCTCGGCCACTTCATCATTGATCGAGAAGGTGACGTCATCGACTTCATCGGGCTGATCAACTTCATCAACCTTGATGAGATCCTGCATCACATAGAACAGGAACACCGTGACGATGGCCGCAACCGGAACGCCGATAACGAGACGTATGAAACTTCCCATTTTCTTTCCTCCCGCTACTGCAACGTCGAAATCTTCACTTCGACTTCCATCTCCGAAAGGAGCTCCTGGACGTCGAGGATCAGACCGATATTGGCACCTTCATCACCCTGGATCATGGCCTTGCCCAGCGGGTTCTCTTGCAGCAATTGCTCGATAACCCCGCGGAGTTCGTTCATCTCATAGACCCGGCGGTTCACCCAGATCTCGTTGTCCGCGGTCACGGCAACAAGCATGGACGGGTTCTCGTCATCTTCGGTCACGGCGTCGGGGCGGACAGTGTCCACACCCGGCTCCTTGATGAAGACAGAGGTGACGATGAAAAAGATCAGCAGGATGAAAACAACGTCCAGCATGGGCGTCATGTTCAGCTCGACATCTTCCTCGTCGGTATTCACGCGGCTTGCACGTCTAGCCATGTCTACCTCCCCTATCCGTCGTTCTGACGCTGGATCGAAACCGGAACGCCATTGGCGCCCATTTCGTCCCAGATCTGAACGATGATGCCGTGATGGGCTTCGTCATAGACCTCGAGGAGGACCGCGGAGTTCGGCTCTTCCGCCCGGAAGCGGTTGACGGCCGAAAGCACGCGGTCGACATCGGTGCGGACCTGATTGACGAAGATCTCATTGTCCCCGTCGACCTGGATGACAATCGGCGGAGCCGCATCGGGTGGCGGATCGTTCGGATTGTCCTGCGGCGGCCTCATGTCGATGCCTTCTTCCGACAGGAAGGTGGCGGTGACGATGAAGAAGATGAGCAGGATGAACACGATGTCGAGCATCGGCGTCATGTTCACTTCGGCCTGGTCATCCTGGTGTTTTTGACGACGCCTCATTCCACTGCCCCCTGACCGATCTCGAGCTCATCAGCCAGCTTCGACACGCGACGCTTGGCGAGGATTTCGATCTGGTTGGCGAAGATGAGGCCCGAAAGGGACGCCACCATGCCAGCCATGGTCGGGATCGTGGCCCGGGACACACCGGCCGACATGGCCTGGGCGTCCGAGGAACCCGAAATCGACATGACGTCGAAAACCGAGACCATGCCGGTCACTGTTCCCAACAGTCCGAAGAGCGGAGCGACAGCGACGAGGGTTTTCACCAGCTCGACATTCTGATCGCAACGCGATTTGACCTCCGAGATGAGTTGGTCGCGGATGGCGTGGGCATACCAGCTGTTCCGGTCTGCCCGCGCATTCCACTCCCTCTTCGCCGATTTCGCAAAGCCCTCATGGGCCATGTAGAAATAGGCGAAGCGCTCGAGGATAAAGGCCCACATCACAAATGTTGTTGCCATGATGACAACCAGGACGGGGCCCCCGCGCTCGAGGAACTCCTGAAGGCCGGTTTGTACGGCCTGGAAATCCATAACGCTTCCTCCGATTAGCCTTGTGCGCGTTCTTCAGCGTGGCGGGCAATCATGCCTGCCGCCTGCTCTTCGAGCACCTGCTGAACGCCGCGCGCGAAGCTTTGCGCGAAGCTGTGGATGAACAGAAGCGGGATCGCCGCGATGAGACCCAGAACCGTGGTCATCAGGGCTTCGGAGATACCACCGGCCATGATGCGCGGATCGCCCGTACCGAACAGGGTGATCTGGGTGAAGGTCTTGATCATACCGGTCACGGTACCCAGAAGACCCAGCAGCGGTGCGATACCGGCAGCCAGCTTGAGGAAGTTGAGACCGAATTCAAGCTTCGGCGTCTCCTGCAGGATGGCTTCGTCGAGCTTCAGCTCCATGGTCTCGACGTCTTTGTCCTTGGCACCTTCATAGGCCAGCATGACGCGGCCCAGCGGGTTGCCCTTGGAACCGGACGACTTGCGCTTCTGGCCCGACACGGCGGCCTGGGTCATCAGCAGCGAGAACATGCGGAAGAAACCGAACAGGGCGGAGATGATCAGCAGGCCGATGATGACCTTACCGACATTGCCCGACTGCTCGATCCGCTCGTTGAGATCCGGAACGTCCTTGTAGATGTTCAGGAGCGCGCCGCGCGACGGGTCGACGACACCTTCAACGATTTCACCCGTGTCCGCATTGAACAGGGCCGAGGCGGCGGCGACGAAGTTGGCCGGCGGCTGGGCTGCCATGTCGGTCAGCGAGTAGGCACCGGTGTTTTCACTCTGGCTCCAGAGCGCGAAACGCTGGTTGTTGTTGTAGTTGGTGAAGGCAACAAACGGACCGACGCGGGTGATCGGCACGGCTGCGCCATCGCCCAGACCGGTAACCCGGCCGTTGAAGGTCACGACCTGCTGCTGCTGGATCATCTCTTCGATGACACGGCGCGGGATGAAGTCGAGTTCCGCACGGGTCGGCAGGGTCCGTGAGTTGGACAGGGTTTCCAGCGCATCGGCACGACCCGGGAACTGACCCGAGATCACCGACTGGTCGATGATGGCGGCAAATTCGCCGGCGGCCTGACGGGCGGCACCGAACAACTCACCAAACGCACCCTGGCGCTGGCGCAGCTCGGCATCGAGTTCGTCAATGCGGAGCTGGTTGTTCTCGAAATCAGCCGACAGCTGGGTCGCCTGACGCTCGAGCGAGGCCAGTTCGGCACGTGCGGTGTTCAGCTGGGCCTGCTGGTTGTTGGTGGAGGACTGGAACTCACGCAGGCGGGCGGCATTGTCGGCGCTCGCTTCACGGGCGTCGGAACGCACGCGGTTGAGGAGTTCGTTGAGGGAACCGGCGGGCTGGGTCTGGGCCACAGCACCGGCGGTAAGAGCCACGCCAAGAGAAACGGCAGCGGCGAGCATCTTCATTGTGGTTTTCATCTTAACTCTCCGTTCCAAGCCGTTACTGGGCGACCTGCGGGCCAGGCAGCGGCACGAGGAAGATCGACGGCGTCGTCACTTCGTCGGCGATGCGGATGGCACGCGTCACGTTGGCAAGATAGCTGTTCGGCAGGGCTTCCCAGTCAGACGAACCGTTGTGCAGGATCGTCATGGAGTTGTCCGGATAGCGGCGGATCATCGCGACACGACCGATCTGCAGGACTTTCACCTGAACCGGAATGCCGTCTTCCAGCACTTCCTCGTCATACGCGTTCACACCGCGGCCGTAGGAGGCTTCGATGTCATAGGCGTTGAGGATGACGCGGTAGCGTTCAGCCGGGGAGATATTCGGATTGTCGATCAGCTCGTAAAGACGCTCGATGCGCGCCAGACGGCCGGCTTCGCCTTCAAGGCGGAACGGCAGGTCGAGGGTCACGAACTCTTCGAGGAGCACAACCATTTCACGCATCATCGGCGCGAGATCACGCTCGATATTGTCAACGCGACCGATCTGCTGCTCGAGCGAGGCGATCTCGTTTTCCTGCGAGCGGAGGAATACCTGCTGCTGCTCGACGAACAGGCGCTGCGACTCGATCTGCTCGAGCAGTGCGCGATATTCCAGTTCGATGTCCGTGCGCTGGTCGTCCAGCTGTTCGATGCGGGTCTGGGTCTGCGCCCCGTTCGCCGTATCACCACGCGCGACTTCGAGCGTTTGGTTCAGCTGCGCAACGGCGGCCCCCCCAAAGGCGCCCGCCGCCACAGTCGCCATAAGCGACGCGCGAACCAAATTCTTCAAGTTCACCATTTCTCGCCTCACAATGGTCTATGCGGGTTTGTCCCGAAAGACTCCCCGCCCCAAAAAAACTTCGATGCTGAGCCAGCAAAACCTGCTGGCCTGGCCCCCTGCACTTCATTCAAGCGGCCTAGCCTGGTCGTTCAAGCGGCCTAGCCGGGTCACCGATAACAGCGACCTAACGTCCCAAGTCTGCACGAGTGGTTACCGCAACTGCGGTTCACCCGGTCCGTGACGGTTGCCCCGTCATCTCGTCGACGCAGATGCGCCGCTTGAAAATCCGTTGAACGCTAACACCAGCGTTACACTACGATCAATACATCTTTGTGGCTGGAATGCGGCCCGAACTGATAACAATAAGGCAAGATTCGCGTCTCACGATCATCCCCTCACCGCAGTTCGCGCAAGGATAGCAATGGCTACCCCATGAAGTTGCGTCCAAATACCGACTGTCGGGCGAAACTCACGCGCCATCGCCGCGCCCTCACAATCCGGTGATCGGTCCACCGCTGCACAGCGCACCACCGGGCGGGTCACGGACAGGTCACGGGGGGTGCGGGCCGCGGCGGCCCGGCCGGACCGCTCCTTCACCAAAGCGATTCGCGCAGGCCCGCCCCGCCGGACGGCGCATCGTGCGGGACCGGCCAAACAGCAGTCACCGGACCTGCCGGTTGCCGGTCTCACGCCGACAGGCGGATATTTCTGGAGAAGATGGCTGGGGCGCCAGGATTCGAACCTGGGAATGCCGATACCAAAAACCGGTGCCTTACCACTTGGCGACGCCCCAACCGGAGCCGTCTAAGACGGCGAGCGGCGTAAATACATAACCCCCGGGAGGGATGCAACGGCCCTGTGCGGTTCATCTCAGTTCGACCCGCACATTTTGCAGTGGGTGATGGCCGGGCGGACCGTATCGGCAAGGCTGCGCAAGCCATCCCGCAGGCCGGCGCGACACGCACTGTGCACGCCTGTCTTTGCCGCGTTGCACGGGACAGAAGAGTTGGCTATAAGCCGCGCCTCGGTTCGGAGTATAGCTCAGCCTGGTAGAGCACCGTCTTCGGGAGGCGGGGGTCGCAAGTTCGAATCTTGCTACTCCGACCATTCTCTTTCCCGCCTCATGAATCCCGTCACCCTGAAGCCCTTCGGGGCGACGCCAGGGCCGCGAGCAATTGCGGCACCGGGGATCAGGCAACTGCACATCCCTCGACCCATTCGCGCCAACGCCCTACATAATGGTCCAAACAGGACCGCAACTTGCAGGGCCTGCCACATGTCATGAAAGCGCGGGGCGAAAGGGCTCTAATGAAACAGTTCTGGATTACTTTCTTCGGATCCATCGTCGGCGTGGTTGTCGGATCGCTGCTGACCCTGGTGCTTGGCATCGTCCTCATCGGCGCCATGATCGGCGCCCTCGTGGAGGGCGCACAGACCGAAACCGCCCTGCCCCAGACCGCCATGGTTCTGGAACTGGACCTGAGGGATGGTCGCCTCGACAGCCCGTCGCGCTCGCCCTTCGGCTTTGCCGAACCGCTGTCCACCGTCGAGGTCGTCCGCACGCTTGAGCGGGCCGAGACCGACAACCGGGTCGCCGGCCTGTTCATCCGCGCCAATGAGTTCGGCATGTCGCCAGGTGCGGCGGAAGAATTGCGCGGTGCAATCGAGGATTTCCGCGCTGCCGGAAAATTCGTCATCACCCACGCCCAGGGCTTTGAAGGCACGAGCGTGACCGGCTATTTCGCCGTTGCCGGTTCCGACCAGATCTGGCTGCAGGACACGACCAGCTTCACCGCGGCCGGCCTCGCCTCTGAAACCATGTTCCTGGGCGGTCTGTTCGCTCATTTCGACGCCGTCCCGCAATTCGAGCAGTTCCACGAATACAAGGGCGCCGCCAACACCTACACGCAAAGCGACTTCACCGAGGCGCACCGTGAAGCGACCGAATCCTTCCTGGGGTCGATCTATGACACCGCTGTCCGCCGCATCGCAGAGGATCGCGGTCTCGATGAGGCCGCACTGCGCGCCATGTTCGAGTCGGCGCCGCATTCGGCCGAGGAAGCCCGGACACTGGGCCTGGTCGATCAGCTGGGCCAGGTCATCGAAGCCCGCGAAGCCGTCCGCGCCCGCCTCGACGGCGAGGCCAGCTTTGTCGAGATCGCCCAATACCACGCCCAGTCGGCACCGGCCTGGAACAATGGTCCCGTCATCGCCCTGATCGAGGGCCAGGGCGCCATCGTCACCGGCACGCCCACCGGCAGCCCGTTCGGTGGAGAGGAAATGATCGGCGGCGACTTCATGTCAGAAGCGATCCTGGCAGCCGCCGACGACGCGTCGGTCCGGGCCATCGTGATCCGGGTTGATTCGCCCGGCGGCTCGGCGATCGCCTCCGACCAGGTGTGGCACGCTATCACCCGGGCCCGCGAGGCCGGCAAGCCGGTCGTCGTGTCGATGGCCTCGATGGCGGCTTCGGGCGGCTACTATATCGCCGCACCGGCCGATTATGTGCTGGCCCACGAAACCACGCTGACCGGTTCAATCGGCGTGCTCGGCGGCAAGATCGTGCTCGACGGCACCTTTGACCTGGTCGGCCTGAATGCCGAAACGATCGCGGTCGGCGGCGAATTCGCCACCGCCTTTTCGGCCCAGCAGGAATGGACCGACAGCCAGCGCGCAGCCTACCGCTCGCAAATGTCGGACATTTACGACGACTTCACCCAGCGCGTGGCCGATGGTCGCGACCTGCCGCTCGAGCGGGTGCTGGAAATCGCCCGCGGTCGGGTCTGGACCGGAGCCCAGGCGCTGGACCTGGGGCTGGTCGACGAGATCGGTGGCCTGCGCGACGCCATTGGTGCCGCACGCGAGTTCGCCGGTATCGATGCCGAACAGCGCATCCGCCTGCGCCGTTACCCGGCCCAGCGTTCGCCGATGGAAGCGTTCCAGGAGCTGTTCGGCGTCTCTGCCGAGACCGCCCAGTCCGCGGCGCGCCTCAACGCGCTGATGGACATGCCGGAAGTGCGCGCCGCCCTGCAGGCGCGCCAGGAGATGAACCAGCCGGGCGTGCAGATGCGCTCGCGCACCGCCGTGCCGAACTGACACGCGGCCACACCCGAAACGACAAAAGGGCCCGCGCCAGCGGGCCCTTTTTTTTGTGTCTGGAATGGACGCATCGCGACCCGGTCCGAACACGCCATCTCAGGTGTTCATGACACTCACGATGAGCAGGCCCAGCAAGGCGAAACTCAGCAGGATGAGATAGGCAAAATCGAGCGTGACCAGACGCAGGATCGAACTGAAGCGACCGTGCGAATAGACCGTCCGGTGCAGGCGGTAGAGATACCAGTTCGACCAGACCAGCCCGATCATCACCGCGATCCAGCCCGGGATTACATGCGCCGCCAGTGACAGGCCGGTGATCAGGAAGAACATGAAAGCGTGGAAGTGCAGCGACACCACCAGGTGGTCGTAGAAGAAATAGCCCTTCTTGTAGAAGTGCATGGCGGCCAGCATCAGCGCATAGAGCGGTAGCAGGCAGAACATCATGGTCGGCGCCCAGCGCTGCATCTCCGCCGCCAGGGTCGCACCGCCGCTGTCGATGATGCGGTCCGCCCGGTCGGCCAGGTCCCGGCGGACCGGCAAGGGCAGGTCTTCCAGACCGTTCGGGTCGACCATCACCCCATCACCCACAGTGATGGGCCCGTCCTCGCCAGCGTCTTCGCCGGCAGTCTCGGCCGGAAAGTCCTCAGGGAGGATCGCTCGGCGCAAGGACAGTTTGATCTCGTCGCGATTGGCCTGCTCCTGCAGCGTCCGGACCTCCGGTGGCAGGTCCGGCGGGGCTTGCGCCTGATCGATTCCGGCCTCGGCCATGCGGGCGATATTGGCGCGCTGTTCCGGCGATATTCCGGCCTCGGCCAGCTGCGCATCCAGGTCGGCGAGGCCCGTTTCGACGCTCGCGACTTCGTCCGGGGTCGCCACCTCGGGCGTGCCGGAGTCGCCGCCGATACCGTCCAGGGCAAAGACGAGGAGGAAAAACAGCACGCTCGCCGTCAGATAGAGACGGAAGGGCATCACATAACGGGCGCGCACGCCGCTGAGATAGTTCTGGGTGATCTTGCCGGGCTTCAGCATCAGCGGCGGGATGGTGCGCCACAGGCGTCCTTCGAGACCGAACAGCCCGTCGAGGATATCGGTCAGCAAGTCCCAGATCGGTCGGTGATAGGTGTCGGCAGTCTGGCCACAACTGTGGCAGACCGGTCCGGACAGCTGGGTCGCGCAATTGGAACAGACGCCGGCCGGCGTCGGTGCCTGGAACACCGAGTAGCGATCGCGCTTCTTGCGCTTGGACGCCTGGATCGCGTCGCCGAGCTCGCCGGCGCCGCTGCCGGCCACGACGGCCTCACTGATGGGATCACTTCCGGTCATGAAAAAGCCCTGCCCCCTGGCGTTGTGCGAACACAAGCTAGGTCGGCAGGGCCTCTTCTGACAAGCGCGTCAGCCTTATTCGGCTGTGGCGCCACCGTCTTCCAGGTCCGCAAAGCACAGATAGCGCGAGCGGTGGATATTGGTGAGATTGTCTTCCCAGCCAGTGACCCGCGGGTTCACCAGGCTCTTGTTGACGTAGAAGACGATCGGGATGATCGGCATGTCATCGATCAGCATCTGTTCGGCATCCGCCATCATCTGCCCGCGCAACTCCTGGTTCAGTTCGCGGTTGGCCTCGGTAACGAGGCTGTCGAACTCCGGATTGTTGTAGCGGGCATAATTCATCGGCACCGACCGGTACTCCCCGAGGAACAGGAAGTTGTAGGGATCGTTATAGTCGGCGATCCAGCCACCATCGGCGACCTGGAAGTCGGAGGCGCGCAGATTGTCATAGTGGATCTGCGTGTCATTGACGATCAGCTCGGGCTGGACCCATTCGGCGATCGCCGACCAGTCGTTCTGCACGACCGGCGCAATCCGCGGGTTATCGCCGGTGGCGCGGTAGGTGTACTCGAACGCGAACGGATTGTCCGGACCATAACCGGCCGCCTCCAGCAGCGCGCGGGCGTT
Organism: Maricaulis sp.; assembly: GCF_034670125.1. Lineage (GTDB taxonomy): Bacteria > Pseudomonadota > Alphaproteobacteria > Caulobacterales > Maricaulaceae > Maricaulis. The sequence continues at coordinate 198,340 of NZ_JAXMOC010000005.1, read as the reverse complement.
CTCGCGGCGCTGCTCGACCGGCAGCTCGGCCCAGTCCGCCTCGACGCCGCCCGGATAATTGGCCACGCCCGGCGGGATCATCGAATAGGCCGGCACCTGACCGGCCCGCAGGATCTCGTTGGCAATGAAGTCGCGATCGATTGCCATGCCCAGCGCATTGCGGACATTGGGGTCGTCGAACTGTTCCAGCGTCGTGTTCACCGAGAAATAAATGGTGCCCATGAAGGGGTGGACGCGGACATAATCGGGAATTTCGCGGCGCAGGAACTCCATCTGCTGGCCGGGGAATTCCATGTTCAGGTCAAGCTCGCCATTGCGCACCCGGCGTCCGGCCGCCGAATTGTCGACGGTCGGAAAGAAGTACACATCGTCGATGCAGACATTGGAATTGTCGTAGAAATTCTCGTTGCGGACCAGATGGACATAATTGTTCGTCCGCCAGTCCTCGAGCGTATAGGCACCGTTCGAGACCATGTTGCCCGGACGCACCCATTCATCACCATAGACCTCGACCACATGCTGCGGCAGCGGGAAGGTCGTGTAATGGGTCAAAAGGCCCTGCAGATAGGGCGCCGGATTGACCAGCTGCACCTCCAGGGTGCGGTCGTCGATGGCTCGCACGCCGATCGAGGACGGGTCGGCCGCGCCGGTCGCCGCTTCTTCCACGCCCGCAATCGGGTACAGCAAGGAGACGTATTGCGCGCCGGTGGTCGGCGTCGCAATGCGACGCCAGGCGAAGACGAAATCGCTGGCCTTGACCGGCTCGCCATCAGACCAGACGGCTTCGCGCAGGGTAAAGGTCCAGGTCAGGCCGTCCTCGGACACGTCCCAGCTTTCGGCCATGCCGGGAATCGGAGCGCCATCCGGGGCATCTGTGAACAGCCCCAGGAACATGTCGCCGATGATATTGTTTTCCCAGGTGCCGGACGCCTTGTGCGGGTCCAGCGACAGCGGCTCCGCATTATTGCCGCGGTTCAGCATGACCCGGCCTGAGTCTGCAGCATCATTGGCGCCACAACTGGCCAGGGCCAGCGCCGAGGCTGACATGAGGACGGTATTGAGAATTCTGGTGCGGATCACGGTTTCGGTCTCCCCTCCGAAGCAGCACGACGAGTCACTGATTGATGTTCTAGCTGAACATCATCGGCCGGTCGACACTGGCCGACCGGTCGCGCATAGTCGATTGAACAATGAGATTTACACGAGTGACCATGAACGCGCGATTACTGATTCTTCTGCCCGCCGCCCTGATGGCCGCCCCGGTGTTCGCACAGGGCGCCGGATCGCCGCTGGACCCCTTGTTCACCTGCCGCGACATCGCCGATGACGGCGCCCGCCTGGCCTGCCTGGATGCGGCCGTCGACGCCTTGCGCGGCGAGACCGAGCGCGGCGATGTCGTCGCCGTCGATCGCCAGCAGATCGAAGCCGCCGAGGAAGCCACCTACGGTCTGAGCATCCCGCAGCTGCGCCTGCCGGGCTTCTCCCTGCCTGGCGGCGGTGAGGATGTCGAGCTGGCCGCCCTCGAGGCGGAAGCGGCCTCGCCGGAGCGGACAATTATTCGTGATGAGCGCGGCCAGATCGAACGCATTGAAGGCCTGCGCGTGGTCGAGATTTCAGAGAATCGCTCGGGCGACCTGCGCATCCGTCTCGCCAATGGCCAGGTCTGGCAACAGACCGACAACACCCATGTCCAGCTGTCGCGCCGACGGGCCGACACCGACTATACGGCCACAATCTCCAACGGGGCCCTGGGCTCCCATTTCATGCGTCTGGACAATGGTGGCCGCCGTTTCCGGGCCGAACGTGTCGAGTAACCAATCGAGGGTCTCATGACAGTCTCACGTCACGCGGTGATCGCCGCGCTTCTTCTCTCCACAGCGCTGCCCGCCAGCGCCTTCGCCCGGCAGGATGATGATGCGGTGGACGGCATCCTGGCCTGCCGCGGCGTCACCGAGACCGCCGCCCGGCTGGCCTGTTTCGACAGCGCCGCCGAGCGCCTGGCCGGCGACCGCGACAGCGGTGAGCTGATGATGGTCACCCGCAGCGATGTCGCTGCCGTGGAAGGCGACAGCTTCGGCTTCTCGATGCCGTCCCTGCCGCGTCTGCGCCTGCCGCGCCTCGCGCTCGCCGCCGCGGACCGTCAGCACGACGCCCTCGAAGGCGCGACCAACACCGTCGACATGACCGATCAGGCTCCTGCGGCAACCGCCGAAGCGACCGCGCCGGTTCCCGCAACTGACACGGCCACGGCCGCCTCCACGGCCGCGACCGCGCCCGCTTCGCCCGCTACGGCTGCTACGACGAGTTCAGACGCCGCCGAAACCTCGGTCGCCATCCTCGAGCGTGATCATGACGGCGATGTCTTCCGCGTCGAGATGGAGATCGAGCGCACCCGCACAGTCGGCTACAACACGACCGTCTTTTACATGACAAACGGTCAGGTCTGGCGCCAGACCGACACGACCCGCGTGCGCATGCCGCGCGGCGAAGGACACACGGCCGAGATCCGCCGCGGCGCCATGACCAGCTATCTGCTGCGTATCAACGGTTCTGGCCGGGCCATCCGCGTCGAGCGCCAGCGCTAGGGCGAGCCCGCAAGACAAAATGCAAGGCCGTCGGAGCGATCCGGCGGCCTTTCTTGTTGTGTGCCGACCCAATGATTGTCATCCCTGTTGGACGCCCCGCGAAGGCGGGGCGCAAGTCAGGGACCTGGCTGGTGGCGACCCCATAGGTCCCCGCCCTGCGTCCGGCCTTCGCCGGACATCCCGCGGGGATGACAAGAGAGCGTAGGGGCCCTTTGATATCGCTGTCCGGCGCGCCTACCGATCCTTCGGATCGATCGCGTCGCGCAGGCCGTCGCCAATGAAGTTGAGGCAGAACAGGGTCACCATCATGGTCACGGCAGGCCCGATCAGCGTCCATGGCGCCGGTTCCATGTCCTGCGCGCCCGCCGAGATCAGGCGGCCGAGCGAGGTCAGCGGCTCCTGCACACCCAGTCCGAGGAAGGACAGGAAGCTTTCGGCCAGGATCACCACCGGGATCATCAGCGTGACATAGACCACGACCGGGCCGAGCACGTTGGGGATGATGTGGCGCTGGATGATGTTGGGCCGCGAGACACCGGCGGCATGGGCCGCCTCGACAAATTCCATGCCCTTCAGGGCGATGGTCTGGCCACGTACGATCCGCGCCATGGTCAGCCATTCGACGGCGCCGATGGCAACGAAGATCAGCACGATATTGCGCCCGAAGGTGACCATCAAAATGATCACGAAGAAGATGAAGGGCAGCGAATAGAGGATGTCGACAAAGCGCATCATCAACTGGTCGACGCGACCACCGATGAAGCCCGCCGTCGCGCCCCAGGTCACACCGATCACCAGCGACACGAAGGTCGCGACGATGCCGACCATCAGCGACACGCCCAGTCCGACCAGGATGCGCGCAACCATGTCACGGCCCTGGGCGTCGGTGCCGAGGAGATGCCAGTTGTCCAGGGTCGGCCCGATCCACACGCGGTCGCGGTAGATGGTGTCGTAGTCATGCACCCAGAGCAGCTGGCCGATCGTGGCCAGGAAGACCAGGGTCCCCAGAACGATCATCGACACCACGGCGGCGCGGTTGCGCATCAGGCGTGCCCGCGCATCATCCCAGAGCGACCGGCCCTTGACGGCGGCTTTTTCGAGCAGCTCGGCTTTTTCCTGAGGTGTGGTGAGCATGGTCATGACTCGTATTTCACCTTCGGATTGAGCACGCCGTAAAGCAGGTCAGCGAGCAGGTTCAAAACGATGATCAGGGTCGCATAGACGATGACCACGCCCATCACGACGGTATAGTCACGCTGCAGGGCGGCATCGACGAAATGCTTGCCGATGCCCGGCAGCTGGAAGACGCGTTCGATGACCAGCGAGCCGGAAATCACGGCTGCCGAGGCCGGTCCCAGGTAGGACACCAGCGGCAGGATGGCCGAGCGCAGGGCATGACGGACAATGACCGCCGGCGCCGACAGGCCCTTGGCCCGGGCGGTGCGGATATAGTTGGAGCGAACGACCTCGATCATCGAGGCGCGCATCAGTCGGGCGATGATTGCGATCTGCGGCAGGGCCAGCGTGATGACCGGCAGGATCAGACGGTCCGGCGTCATCCCGAAACGTGGATCAAGCCCGCCGGTCGGCACCAGTCCCAGATAGAGACCGAAAACCAGCGCCAGAATGGGACCCATGACAAAGGGCGGGATCGATATGCCCACCATGGCAAAGGTCATGACGGAAAAGTCGGTACCGGAATTCTGTTTCAGCGCGGCGATGGAACCGAGCAGGGTTCCAAGTCCGATCGCCAGCAACATCGAGAACAGGCCGATGGTGGCGGAAACCGGGAAACCTTCCGCGATAATCTCGGCGACATTCTTGTCGCGCAGCTTGAGCGACGGGCCCAGATCCCCCTGGAAGAGGTTCCCCATATAGTCAAAATATTGAAAAATCAGCGGCTTATCGAGGCCGTAGCTAGCCATGATGACCTGACGCGTCTCTTCCGGCATCGGACGTTCGAGATCGAACGGTCCGCCCGGAGCGACACGCATCATGAAAAAGGCGACCGTGATGATCACCAGAATCGTCGGGATGGCGACGCTGAAGCGTCTGAGGACAAATCCAAGCATAAATTGTACGGCTCAGTTCAAGGTTCGCGCAGTTTCTATGCGACGCGCCTGATGTCAATGAAGGGTCTGTTGCTGTAATGCAGCATCATCCGCCGCCAACGGGGGCAAGGGAGCCGTCCGCGACAGTGTAGGCTCGACTGTTGCCTCACTGATAAAAAACTGGGTCATGATCAGCGCCAGCAGGAGCCAGCCCAGCCGCAAGATGCGCTTGCCTAGAAATCGACCGGCGTTCACATTCCCCTCCCGTGACCAAGACGACATAACCCGGTTACGCAAAATCCGCGCCGCCCGTGATCCGGAGTGAATTGCAAGTGTCCGGCGAATGCCTAGGATGCGGCGCGGTTACGAGTAGAAAGGCCTATCCATGCACAGTGCGCTGTGGTGGCGAGATTTCGAGTTCCAGGACGGTGTCGTCACCGTCAAGAAGACGGGTGCCCGTCTTCCGCTCAAACTGGGACTGATCAGCGAGGTCCTGTCCTGGTTCCCGTTCTACTTCATCGTCGAGGGCTGGCGCATCAAGTCGGCCTTGCGGACCGACGGGCCGAAAATCTGGTTCGCGCCGGACCGGCCGCGCCCCTGGTATCTGATCTGGTCCGTCCTGCACGCCGCCGGCGCGCGCATCGCGCGGCAGCCCAGCGAGGCCGATGCGGTTTTCGTGTTTGACGATTCGACCACCTGCCAGCCCTGCCATGTTCCGCCCGGTGCACGGGTCATCAATCGTGACTGCCAGAGCATCGAAAAAAGCCATGTGGCGCGGGTGTTCGAGCAGTCTTTCGGCTATTCCCTGTCGGTCGACCCGACCCGCTGGACCGGTCCAATGGTGGAAAAGTCCGAGCTCAACGGTGCCCATGACGGGCGTGTCATCCAGGGCCCGATCGAGGCCGCCCGACCCGGCCGTGTCTATCAGCGGGTGATCGACAACACCGTGCCCGGCGGCATGGTCGAGGACCTGCGCTGCGCCACCATGGACGGTCATATCCCCCTGGTCATCCGCAAGCGCCGCAAGCTGGTTTCCCGCTTTTCCAATTCCAATGACGAGATCGAGTGCGCCGAGACCAATGATGTCTTCACCGCCCGCGAGCGCGAACAACTGGCTGCTTTCACCCACGCCATGGGGCTGGACTGGGGCGGGCTGGACGTGCTGCGCAATCGCGAGGATGGACGGCTCTATGTCGTGGATGTGAACAAGACTGATATGGGTCCTCCGGTCGCCATGCAGTTGGATGACAAGATCAAGGTCACCAGGCGTCTGGCTGCGGCATTTCTGGAATTCCTCGGCCACCCCAAACCGGAACCGATCAAGCAAGTCTCATGAGTTCAATTCCCTTCGTACGCGATTTCGACTTCGAATACGGGCGTTGTGACACGCTCTCCCCGCTGATCCGGCGCGTCGTGGCGCCCAATCCCGGCCCCTTCACCTACACCGGCACCGGCGTCTACATCATCGGGCATGGCTCGGTCGCGGTGATCGATCCCGGCCCCGTCGACCCGGCCCATATCGAGGCGCTCGACGCGGCACTGGCGGGCGAAACCGTCAGCCACGTCTTCGTCACCCACCACCATCTCGACCATTCACCGCTCGCCCACCCGCTGGCCGAGCGGCATGGCGCGAAAGTCTATGGCTTCGGCCCGCAACAGACAGCGCCGGCCGGCGGCGAGGTCCGTCTCGAGGCCGGCGACGATGTCGGCTTCCAGCCGGACATCCAGATCGTCGACGGGCAGACCTTCCAGGGCGACGGCTGGTCGCTGCAGGCCCTGCACACGCCCGGCCACACCTCCAACCATGTCTGCTATGCGCTGCTGGAGGAGAACACGCTGTTTTCCGGCGACCATGTGATGGCCTGGTCGACCAGCGTGATCAGCCCGCCGGACGGGCATATGGGCGACTATCTTTACCAGCTCGGCCGCATGCGCGACCGTGACTTTGACCGCGTCTGGCCGACCCATGGCCCCGCCATCGAAGCGCCGAGCGCCTTCATCCAGGCCTATATCGATCACCGCCTGGCCCGCGAGGACCAGATCCTGGCCTGCCTCGCCGATGGCCACACGACCATCCGCGAGATGGTCGAGGTGATGTATGCCGATATCGACAAGCGCCTTCACCCGGCCGCCGCCCATTCCGTGCTGGCACATGTGATTCACCTGGTCGAACTGGGCAAGGTTGCCAGCGACACGGTCGACCAGATCGATCTGACCGCGACTTTCAAGCTGGCCGAGGCCGCGTAGCCAGGGCTCAATCCGGACCCGGGCCGCTTTCATCCCCATCGAGTTGGGCCAGGATCGCCGCCTTCACACCGTCCGGGTTAACCTCATAAGCTTGCAAAAACCCGGGCGGCGTATTGGTCGCGGCGTCGTGGCGGGCGCTCCAGGCCGTGATTTCGAGCATGACCGGCAGCAGGTCCCGGCCTTTCGATGTCAACGCATAGACCTGGCGCTGCCCTTTCGGCCCGTGCCGCTCGATGATGCCGTGGGCTTCCAGCCGCTTCAGCCGCTCGGCCAGGATATTGGTCGATATCCCCTCGTCGGACTCCAGAAAGCCGCCATAGGTCTGCTTTTGCTTGAACATCAGGTCGCGCACGATCAACAGCGTCCATCGGTCGCCGAAGGTCTCGAGGACGAAGTTGATCGGGCAGTGCGAGCGGCAGGCGTCTGACGTGCGGGACATGTCTCTGCCTATCATTTCACTTGCTTTTTGCAAGTATATGATGCCTTGTCCGACTAAACTTGCATTTTGCAAGCAAAATGAGGATCGACATGCGCAGACCCCCTATCCGATTGATCGCCCTGGCCGCGATTGCCGTGCTGACGCTGGCCGCTTTCTGGAGCTATCAGTGGCAGGCCAACCCGTTGAGCCAGGCAGAAATCGACGCCTATATGGAGCAAATCGAGGCCCAGACCCGGCAACCCGGCGGCCGCCACGACCTGGCAGCCCTGCGCGGTTTACTGGAAAGCGATGACGGTCGCCCGGTCTATACGGTGAACCTCTACGAATTCCACGACCAGGCCGACTATCCGCCCGCATCGGGCTTTGGCGGCACCGGGGAAGAGGCCTATGCCCGCTTTGCTCAGGTGATGGTCCCGCTGATGCTGGAACGCGGCTCCCACCCCGTCTTCTCCAGCCAGTGGGCCGACCCGTCCAGCAATGGCTGGGACCGCTTCGTGATCGTTCGCTATCGTGATCGCCGCGCCCTGGTCGACCTGTTTGCGACCGACGCCTTCGCCGAAGGATCCTTGCACAAATGGGCGAGCATCCGCCGGCATGAGCGCCTTCTGGTGCAGGGCATCCACATTCCCGGTGGCGGCTGGGTGATCGCGCTGATCAGCCTTCTTCTGACAGCACTGATCGGATGGAGCCTGGCGTGGTCTTCCGGCAGGACAGCGCGCCCGACCCGCCAACGCGCCTGAAGCAACCCTTGTCATCCCCGCTGGATGTCCGGCGCAGGCCGGACGCAAGGCGGGGACCTAACTGATTGCAGGCACATTTGTCATCCCCGCTGGATGTCCGGCGCAGGCCGGACGCAAGGCGGGGACCTAACTGATTGCAACCACATAGGTCCCTGACTTGCGCCCCGCCTTTGCGGGGCGTCCATCAGGGATGAAAAGCGCCAGCTACCCGGCCTCACCCTCGCCACCCATCACCGCGAGAAACTGTTCGACGCGGCGGGCGTTGCGGCCGAGATCATGGACCGATGGCTGGGCTGGGAATGGATGTCGACGTAGCGGACAGCCTAAATTCTCGCGTGGCGGGAATTCCTGACAACTGTGGTCGAGCCTATGTCCGGCGTCTCTGACTGATGTGAACCCATGGGGTGGACGGAAAGAAGCCAGCGCTGCCCGGCATCTGCTCCCGGGTCTCACTGGGCCGAGGGAAGACAATACGCTCGGGCTCCCGACGGGGAATCTGCACATGTACACCTGTTCTTTGATAGACGTAGCGAGCGATCTCCTCATTGGGACCGTTCTCGACAACCTGAATGAAACGAACAGCGTACATTCCGTCATTGCGGCGATTGAAATTCATCCGAATTTCAGCGCCTGTCGCGGGATTCACATTGGTATAGATTGCAGTCTGCCAATGGCGCTCGATGAGACATCCGTCTTCGTCCCGAACTTCCTCGAAAGTCACGTCACCGAAAAATTGGTCTGAGCGCGGGAGATGGAAGCTCATCCCGTCTGCTTGGGGCTTTCCGACCAGCATTGGCGGCGCATTTCCAACATCACCACGCGACCTCGCGGCAACGAGATCGAAGCGACCCAGGTCCTGGAACACAAAAGACCAGTGGCAGCTATCGCCCTCCAATGCCTCGTCAACAACCTGATTGGTGTCTGGGGATATGCGCGGGCGTCGCTGCACGCTGGCGGTGGCTGCGCCCGTTTGCGCGGCAGCACTAAAGGTTTCGAGCAGACCCACAGACGGCGCGACCATCATTCCGCTAACGCCCACCATCAACGCAATCGCTGCATGCTTCAATGAAGTCATTGAACTCCCCTCAAATTACTTGAGCGAAATGCTAAAACACGAACTTATCCATGTCCATTCCGTTTCATTTCATTTTCGCCCACGCTGATTGATTGCCTCCTGTCGGGTCCAAGAAAACGCAATCATTCATTGCAAATCTGGCAAGAAAAGCGGCCGAACCCGCCCAAACCGGAGCAGGGTCCCTCGGGTCCTACCCGGCCTCACCCTCGCCACCCATCACCGCGAGAAACTGTTCGACGCGGCGGGCGTTGCGGCCGAGATCATGGACCGGCTGCTGCGCGAGGGAGCGGATGTCGATCTGCGTGCGTCCGTCCTCCAGCGCGCGCACACGCACCGAGATGTCGTCGCGGAAACCGTACATCAGGCTCTCGGCGCCAGCTTCGAACATGCCGGCGGAATCCGAGGCCGTGCCGATCCGCCAGCCGCTGTCGCGAGCATAGAGCAGGGCCTCGCGAAAGGCGCTGCTTGCGTCCTGCTCGATAACCAGGCTGGTGAGATGGGGATAATGCTCGGCCTGTGCAGCGGCGAAGGACGGGTCATAGTCAAGAGATCGTCGGGCATCGCCGCGACGCGACGCATAGGCGGCGGTGAAGTGCGGCGGCTCGGCGGCATCGGTTGTCACATCCAGGACCACCGGTCGGCTGGCGGAAAGGCCGTCATAGACATAGCGCCCGGCAAAACCGGCGCCCGCCACCACCAGGGCCAGGACCGGCAGGCTGACCATGCCGATCCAGCGGCGGGCCACAAATCGGTGGGTGATGAGCAGGGTCGTCATCAACAGGCCGGCGACCGCACAGGCCAGAACCAGCTTGGGGCCGGTCTCCAGCGTCATCCAGTCGAGACCGAACTCATAGCCCCAGAAACCCAGCTTGGTCCCCAGTGCAGCCACCAGAAACCACAGCGGCGTCACCAGCACCAACGGGGCCAGAATCCAGCCAAGCGTCTGGATCGCCAGGCGCAGGATGTTCGTCAAAGTGTCCACAGCTCGGCCCCCTCAGGCATCCTGTTCAGGGATACAACCGGGTCACCGTCCAAGTCGACCCCAAATCCGGCCTGTCAAAAAACATTCTGTCATGGAGACGGAAGGGCCGGTCGCGCCAGAATTCCAGGCTCAGCGGACGGATCCGGAAGCCCGACCAGTGCGCCGGCCGCGGCACCTCACCCAGACCGAAGCGCGCCGCCTCGCGGGCCACCGATTTTTCAAGCGCGAACCGGCTTTCCAGCGGCCGCGACTGTTTCGAGGCCCAGGCGCCGATCCGGCTGTCCCGCGCCCGGGAGGCGAAATAGGCATCGGCCTCGGCGGCGCTGACCGGCTCGACCGCCCCCCTCACCCGCACCTGGCGACGCAGGGATTTCCAGTGAAAACAGAGCGCTGCCTGCGGATTGTCGGCCAACTGCCCGCCCTTGCCGCTGTCCAGATTGGTGTAGAAGACGAAACCGTCGGCATCGAGCTCCTTCAAAAGCACCATGCGCACATCCGGCAGGCCGGACGCGTCCGCCGTCGCCAGCGCCATGGCGTTGGGATCATTGGGCTCTTTCTTCTTCGCCTCGGTCAGCCAGTCGGCAAAGAGGGCGAACGGCTCGTCACGATCAAAGATCTCCGCCGCATTTGCCTCGGCCGTCTTGGCATAGGCGTCGGCATCGGGGCTGGCGGGGATGAGTTTGTCGTCGGACATGAAGGGCGCTCCAGAAACACGTGCGCCTAGGTAAGCCCATGGCACGCCGCGTCAAGCTTTCCCGGTGTGTCGATGAACAAACCCTCGATCTGCAAACCGGGGCCTGAAGCATCAGATTGAGCCGGAGACCGGCGCGGCCCCGGTCGCGCTCGGCTATCCATGGATCGCTTGTCAGCCAGCAGGCCGTATCCGGTTCTTCAGCTCAAGGGTAAAACCGCGAAGCGGCCGCTCTGCGGCCCTTGACCTGAAGAACCGGATACGGCGATCTCTCGGCAAGCGAATTATGGTGGGGTTTGCGCCGGAGGGGCGGACGCCGGGGATTAATTGTGTCTGTCCCGATCCCACCAGGGCCGCACAAACCAGAGTGCATTGCTTCAACGCTCAAACCGCTTTAGGTTGTGATCCGCTAAACTAATCGAGATTGCTATGCCGCGCTTTGATGATGCCACCATCGAGAAACTTTTTGGCGCCGAAGATGCTGAGAATGAAGACGTTGAACGATTCAAAGAATACTTCGTCTCGAATCGAGCCTTTGAGAACCTTCAGAGCGATCTCCCAATCCGGGTCGTTGTCGGTCACAAAGGTGTAGGGAAGAGTGCGTTGTTGAAACGTGCATTTCTGAGCGACGGTGACACCGATCAACTTGCAGTGTGGATTCAGCCAAACGACATTGCCGGCCTAGGTGGATCCAAAGAAATTGAATTCAATCAAAGAATAGAAAATTGGAAAAATGGAATACTTAAAATTATCGCCGAAAAGGCGACTAATAAATTTATAGATAAAAATAGCGAAAAATATTTCGATAACATTGATCTAGCCAGAAATCCTATTAGGGCCATTACTGGTATTCTAAAAAGGATAAAGTCCGAAGAATTACAAATTACAAATGAAATTGTATTGGACAATTTTTTTGAGGAACAGGTCATATCGGTTTATATAGACGATGTTGATCGTGGATGGTCCGCTTCCTATACTGATATTCAAAATATTTCTGCGTTACTAAATGCAATTCGTGATTTGGCCGGGCAAGATAAGCGGCTCATGTTTCGTGTTGGCCTGCGGAGTGACGTTTATTTCCTCGTTCGGACGTCCGATGAATCCACAGACAAAATCGAACGGCAAATAATTTGGGTGGAATGGACCAACAATGAAATTCTCCGGCTCATTGCTAAAAGGATCGAAACTTTTTTTGATCCGGATGCAGATACCCAGCACATCGAAACTATGTCGCAAAAAGCGATTTCGAGTGAAATTTTGTCGAAAATTATGACGCCAAAGTTTGAGGGGCTAGGACATTGGAGCGACCGTTACATCCACCATGTTCTTCTTTCGCTTTGCCGAAAACGACCTAGAGATTTGGTGAAGCTTTTACATGCAGCGGCGAGAAATGCTTTTAAAGAAGATCAGGTAACAATAAGTTCAAATAATTTCGAGAAAGCCTTTGAGCCGTATTCGCATGAAAGAATGCAAGATGTGATAAATGAATTTAAGAGCGAACTTCCAAGTATTAAGTCATTATTGTTGTCCATGCGCCCAACGAAAAAGGGTCGAAAAACGGCTGAATCATTTTTATTTTCTAATGACTCGATGGTTATAAAAATCAAGGAAATTATTTCTCATAACAATCTATTTTTTAAGAACGGGAGCGCTGCCACGCCTAAAAGTATAATTCATTTTTTGTATAAAATAGATTTCATTACTGCGAGGCGCGATATTAAGGGTGAGGCTGACGCACTTGGGCCTCGAACCGGAAGAATTGACAGAAAATACTTTGACCAAAGCAGGTTCTTGGCGAATGAGTCCGTTGAATTCGGATATGGTTGGGAAATCCATCCCGCTTATCGATGGGCGCTCCAGCCCCAGGATGTTCACCAGGTTCTCGATTCACTCGGTGTGTAATATGCGCATTGTGAGCGGCGTGTACCTCCGATGCGCCGCGGTAAACTGTGCGATTGCGGAATAACCGGGGACACGTACCGTTTTCCCGACGCGTGCAAGTTGGACAAGTCCACACCTGCCGTCAACGAGCGCCTCGGGCGGAATAAGCCCCTCCCCCGCCGCGTCAACCTTTCAGGAATCTTCTCGTGCTAGATCAACCTCATGACATCGCGTGTTGTGAGTTTGGATGCGGCTTTCGCTGTCCTGGGGGTGGCCCCGGTGGACGGTGTTGCGGCGGCGCGTGCGGCGTTTCGGTCCCGCGTCAAACGCCTGCATCCCGACGTCACGCCACCGACTGCCGCGACGCTGGCCGAACTCGCCCACATTGTCGCCGCCATGGACTATATCCGCGCTTCGGCGCCGGTCTGCCTGGAAATCGAGATCACGGCGGCGCAGGCAGAACGTGGTCTGACCCGCACCCTGCGCCACGGCGACAAATCCCTGCTGGTTCGCATTCCGCCCGGCACACATGACGGGGCTGACCTGGCTGCCGTCGGAGAAGACCGTATCAGCGTGACGATCCGCGTGCAGTCCGCCGAGGAGGCGCCGGTCGATCCGCGATCCGACTTCTCCGATTGCCCCGATTTTCCCGATGCGGCAGACCTCGACGCCTTCATGCACGAATTCTCGCGCCCCTCGGTGACCACCCGCCTCGCCCGCTGGGTCCGCAAAGCGCAGTCGGCGGCGTGACCTGACGCCAAGCTGTGTCTAATCTGCCCGCACTCAAGGCGGATACACCATGTCACACAACACGTTCGGACATCTCTTCCGGGTCACCACCTGGGGCGAAAGCCATGGGCCTTCGATCGGCGCCGTCGTCGATGGCTGCCCGGCCGGCATTCCGCTGACCGAGGCCGACCTTCAGCCCTTCCTCGACCTGCGCCGTCCGGGCACTTCGCGCCATGTCACGCCGCGCCAGGAGCCCGACCAGGTCCGCATCCTGTCGGGCACTTTCGAGGATGACCGCACGGACGGGCCGGTGACGACGGGCGCGCCGATCAGCCTGATGATCGAGAATACCGATCAGCGCTCGAAGGATTACAACGCCATCCGCGACAAATGGCGGCCCGGCCATGCCGACTACACCTATGACATGAAGTACGGCATCCGGGATTATCGCGGCGGCGGTCGCTCCTCGGCCCGTGAAACCGCGATGCGGGTCGCCGCCGGCGGCATTGCCCGCAAGGTGCTGGGCGATGGCATCTCGATCCGCGCCGCCCTGGTGCAGGTGGGTGATCGCGCCATCGACCGCACCTGCTGGGACTGGGACGAGGTGAGCAACAACCCGTTCTTCTGCCCCGACGCGACAACCGCCGCCCTGTGGGAAGCCGACATGGACGCCCTTCGCCGGGCCGGTTCCTCCACGGGCGCCATTGTCGAAGTCGTCGTCTCCGGCGTTCCGGTCGGCTGGGGCGCGCCCGTCTATGCCAAGCTCGACAGTGAACTGGCCGCCGCGATGATGACCATCAATGCGGTCAAGGGCGTCGAGATCGGCGCGGGTTTCGGCTCTGCCGCCATGCGCGGCGAGGACGCCGCCGACGAAATGCGCATGGGCGAGGATGGTCCGGTGTTCGGCTCCAACCATAATGGCGGCGTGCTGGGTGGTATTTCCACAGGGCAGGACCTGGTGGTCCGCTTTGCCGTCAAACCGACCTCCTCGATCACCGTCGAGCGCAACACGCTGGACCGCAATTTCGAGGAAACCGTGATCGAGACCCGCGGTCGCCACGACCCGTGCGTCGGCATCCGCGCCGTGCCGGTCGGCGAGGCGATGGCGGCGCTGGTGCTGGCCGACCAGAAGCTGCGCCATGCGGGCCAATCCGCCTGGTGATCACAAAGGTGAACCCGGCGTTCATGTTCGGCTCATACGCGAATCTCTAGGTTCGGCGCAGATTGGCCGGGTCTGCCCGGCGACACCCGGAGACCGCCCGCATGCAGTTGCTCAAGCACAAATGGCTTTGCGCCTCACTCGCCAGCCTCATCCTTCTGCCCACAGCGTTCGTCACCGCGCCGGCCGAGGCCCAGCGACGCGGCGGTGGGGATGAAGTCCGAAGCTCGGATGGCAATGAGACCGGGCGCGGAGCCCGACGTGGCGGCAATCCGCAACGCCGTGAAGCCCGCAATGAACGTCCGCGCCGCGATGCAGCACCGGCCACCCGGCCTACATCGCGCGACCGCCCGGCTCCGACATCCCGCCCGGATCGGCCACGACGCCCTGACAGCCGCCCTGGTGGCCGCAGCCCGGACGCCCGTCCCGGCGGACGTGGTCCTGAATCACGGCCCGGCGGTCGAGGCCCGGACACCCGGCCTGACCGGCCCCGTCGTCCCGACTCGCGTCCGGACCGTCCCCGTCGTCCGGACTCCGGACCACGCGGTCGGGGACCGGACAGTCGTCCTGACCGGCCCCGCCGTCCCGACTCGCGTCCGGACCGTCCCCGTCGTCCGGACTCCGGACCACGCGGTCGGGGACCGGACAGCCGTCCTGATCGGCCCCGCCGTCCCGACACAGGTCCTGTTGGTCGCCGTCCCGATACCCGGCCTGACCGCCCTCGTCGGCCGGACAGTCGTCCCGGTGGACGTGGCCCCGACAGCCGGCCGGATCGCCGTCGCCGCCCGGATGGTGGCTGGGATCGCGACCGTCGTCGCCCCGATGGTGGCTGGGATCGCGACCGTCGCCGTCCCGACGTCCGTGGACCCGGCTCTCACCGACCTGGCGGCCGGCATGACTGGCGGCAATGGCGTGACCGCGACGATCGTCGCGACCGCCGGCGCTGGGAGCGGGCGCAACGGCGCTACAATTTCTATCGCGACCAACGCCGGCACCAGGCCCAGCGTCGCTGGATCCGCCACATGAATCACGGCTGGTCGAACTCGCGCTATTACGGCAGCTGGGGACCGTCGAGCCGCTGGCGCTACAACACGCGCTATTACGACTACGGTTATTCCAACCGTCAGTTCGCCTATTATGACGGTATCTGCCGCTACAATAACAATGGCGACGGCGCCGTGGTCGGAGCCCTGCTGGGCGCCATCATCGGTGGTGCCGCGGCTGGCGATGACAATGTCGGTGCGGGTATCCTGCTCGGCGCGGGCTTTGGTGCCGCCCTGGGCAGCTCGGTCAGCCGGTTCGATGATTGTGACCGCGCGCAGTATCACTACGCGATGAACTATGCCTTCGAATACGGACAGCCTTATTACTGGGGCAATCCCTATTCCGGCGTGCGCGGTGCGGTCATCATCCGCGAGACCTATTACAATGCCGGCGTCGAATGTCGCTGGGGTGATGCCGAGATCTACATGCCGGACGGGACCTATAATTACGACCGTGTGCGCATGTGCCGGGATGCCTATGGCGACTGGCAGGTCTCGCAATACCAGTAGGCCACTGGCCGAAAGACCCGTGACCCTGTGTGCGTGGGGTCACAAAGGAGAAAGGCCGATCCAGCCGGGTCGGCCTTTTTCTTGCGTATTGTTCATCGGGCCGTTCATGTGCGGCTCATCGACGGCGCGCTAGAACCGGCATCAACACCGGCGACATCCGTCGCGCAGCCCCAAGTCGGAGGTAGAGATGAAACTGCTGACCCCCACGCTTCTCGCCGCAACGGCACTGAGTGTCGCCCTGCCGTCCATGGCCCAGGCCCAGAGCTATCAGGCCCAGAATTATCAGGACTGCGAGTCCGAACGCCAGGGCCGTCAGGTCGCCGGCGCCATCATCGGTGGCCTGCTCGGCGCCGTGATCGGCAATGAATTGGCCGATGACAGCAACAACAACCGCCACAGCCGCGACAGTCATTATGGTCGCGGTGGACGCGGCGGACATGGCAGCTGGGGCCGCGGCCGTGGCCATCGCTACCAGCACCGCGATCGCGGCAATGCCGAGGAAGTCGGCACCATTGCCGGGCTGGGTGTCGGCGCGGTGATCGGGGCCGGCATCGCCGGCGGTGGCGACTGCAACACGGTCCGCGCCACTCCGCAAAACCCTTATCCGGGCAAGCCAGGCGGCTATTACGACAACAGCGCCTACAACCAGAATGACGCCTACTATGACGACCCGTACCAGGCCGGTTATGACGACAGCGCCTATTACGACGACAACGCCTACTACGCCGACAGCTATGGCTCGTCGGGCGAGCTGCTCGGTGGCGCCGAACGCGCTGACCACGCCCGCACCTACAATGCCTCGGCCTATGACGGCCAGTCGCAGAGCAGCGCCAGCTATCAGGTAAACTCGGCCACCGGTGCCTGTCACTGGTCGCAGACCCGCCGCATGGACGCTTACGGCCAGACGGTCACCGACCAGGTCTATATGTGCCAGGGCAGTGACGGCATCTGGCGTCCGGCCGACACCTACGGTCAATAGGGTCCATCCGACCCGGGACACGCGTCTCAGGGGATTCAGGTTTGAAGCGAACGGCTGGCGGCGATAAGGTATTCCCTGTTGCCGTCGCCGCCTTCGATCGGACTGTCCATGACCGCGCGTACCGAAAAGTTTTCCAGGCCCTCAAGGCCTGCCCGAACGGTTGCGACCGCATTGTCGCGCGCCTCATCGCTTTTCACCAGGCCGCCCTTGCCGATCAAGGCCTTGCCGACCTCGAACTGGGGTTTGATGAGCGCGATCAGGTCGCTGGTCGCAGCGCTCAGCGCCAGGGGCCGGGCGATGACCTTGAGCATCGAGATGAAGCTGGCATCGCAGACCACCAGCGAGGGTGGCTCGGACAACATCTCCGCCGCCAATGACCTGGCATCGGTCGACTCCAGTGACGTGACCCGCCGGTCAGCCTGAAGCGAGGCGTGCAACTGGTCGCGCCCGACATCCACCGCATAGACATGCCGCGCCCCGCGCGCCAGTAGGACCTCGGTGAAGCCGCCGGTCGAAGAGCCGACGTCGAGACAAACCCGATCCGCCGGATCCACCGCGAAAGCATCCAGCCCCGCTACCAGTTTGAGCGCTGCCCGCGACACCCAGGGATGCGCCGCCTCGGCCACGATCTCGGCCCCGTCCGGGATCTTCTGCGACGGTTTGGACACGGCCACCCCGTTCACCGAAACCTTCCCCGCCGCAATCGCCGCCTGCGCCCGCGCGCGGGTGTCGAAATGACCGTGTTCGACGAGGTAGAGGTCTGCGCGCATGGGTGGGGTCCGGTTGAGGGTTGGGGAGGATAGGAGTCAGTTTAGCGGGGGCTGCAGGGTGGGCCAGCTTGCGCTGCATGAAGGCCCCCACCAACAGGTCCTTCCCCTAACAAGGGAAGGTGGGCCGAGGCGCAGCCTCGGGTCGGATCGGGTGAAACGCGCAGCGTTCCGGAACTGACCGCCCGTCACCCACTCCGTCTCGCCGCTGTCGCGACGATCCACCTCGCCCATCAAGGGCGAGGACCTGTGAAACAAAGCGCACGGGCAACAGAGACAGGTGTGTTGTCCTGCTTTACGGATACACAACGCTTGTCATCCCCGTTGGATGTCCGGCGAAGTCCGGACGCAGGACGCGGACCTAACTGCCTGCAAAAACAGGTCCGGGACTTGCGCTCCGCCTGCGCGGGTCGTCCATCCGGGATGACAACTTGGACAGCCCGTCCCTACCCCGCGATCAGCGCCGCAGCCACACGCTCCGCCGCCGCATCATCCTTGCCCATGGCCTCCAGCGCCTTGGCAGCGATGTGGCGGGCGTTGAGGCCGGCGGTTTCGTACATGTCGAAGGGGGCTTCCTGATCCTGGAAGATGTCCGGCAGGGTCAGGGTGCGCACGCGCAGACCGCGGTCCAGCGCGCCCTTGTCAGCCAGCAGGTGCAGGACGAAGGCGCCAAAGCCGCCGACAGCGCCCTCTTCCACCGTGATCAGGACCTCATGCTCGCGGGCCAGGCGCAGGATGAGGTCTTCATCGAGCGGTTTGGCGAAGCGGGCGTCGGCGACCGTGGTCGAGAAACCCTGGGCGGCCAGCGCGTCGGCGGCCTTGAGGCTTTCCTCGAGACGGGTGCCCAGCGACAGGATGGCTATGCGCGAGCCTTCGCGCACGATGCGGCCCTTGCCGATCTCCAGCGGCTCGATCACCTCGGGCATCTCGACGCCGGTGCCATTGCCGCGCGGGTAGCGGAAGGCCGACGGGGTATCGTCGATCAGGGCTGCCGTCTTGACCATGCGCGACAATTCCAGCTCGTCGGCGGCGGCCATCACAACCATGCCCGGCAGCGCGCCGAGATAGCCGACGTCGAAACTGCCGGCATGGGTGGCCCCGTCGGCACCGACCAGACCGGCCCGGTCTATCGCAAAGCGCACGGGCAGCTTCTGGATCGCCACATCATGGACGACCTGGTCATAGCCGCGCTGCAGGAAGGTTGAATAGATCGCGGCGAACGGCTTCATGCCATCGGCAGCGAGGCCAGCCGCGAAGGTCACGGCGTGCTGTTCGGCGATGCCGACATCAAACATCCGGTCCGGGAAGCGCTCCCCGAACAGGTCGAGCCCGGTGCCGCCCGGCATGGCGGCGGTGACGCCGACGACGCGACTGTCGGCCTCGGCCTCGCGGATCAGTTGCTGGGCGAAGACCTTGGTATAGGACGGCGCGGCCGCCTTGGATTTTTGTTGCTCGCCGGTGATGACGTTGAACTTGGCGACGCCGTGATACTTGTCGTCGGCGGCTTCGGCGGGGGCATAGCCCTTGCCTTTCTGGGTCACGACATGGATCAGGACCGGACCATTGTCGCCGTCGCGCACATTGCGCAGCACCGGCACCAGCTGGTCGAGATCATGGCCGTCGATCGGGCCGACATAGCGAAAGCCCATCTCCTCGAACAGCGTACCGCCCATGGCCATGCCGCGCATGTACTCCTCGGCCCGGCGCGCGGCTTCCTCGACCCGAAGCGCTTTGGCGACGCCCTTGCCGAGCTTGCGGATGGAGCGATAGCCCTGCGAGGAGACCAGGCGGGCGAAATAATGGCTCATCGCGCCGACCGGCGGGGCGATGGACATGTCATTGTCGTTGAGGATGACGATCAGGCGGCCACCGATATGGCCGGCATTGTTCATCGCCTCATAGGCCATGCCTGCCGACATCGAGCCATCGCCGATGACCGCGATCACATTGCGCTGCTCGTCCTTGAGATCGCGACCGACGGCAAAGCCGAGCGCCGCCGAGATCGAGGTCGAGGCGTGGGCAGCGCCAAACGGGTCGTATTCGCTTTCCGAGCGCTTGGTGAAGCCGGACAGGCCGCCGGGCTGGCGCAGCGTGCGGATGCGGTCACGGCGACCGGTCAGGATCTTGTGCGGATAACATTGGTGGCCGACATCCCAGATCAGCGTGTCGGTCGGCGTGTCGAAGACGTGGTGGAGCGCGGTCGTCAGCTCGACCACGCCCAGACCGGCGCCCAGATGCCCGCCGGTGACGGAGACCGCGTCGATGGTCTCGGCCCGCACTTCGTCAGCCAGCGTCTTGAGCCGGTCGATCGGCAGATTCTTCAGATCTGCCGGTGAGTTGACGGTGTCGAGGATCGGGGTTTTCGGTACCATTGGCCTACAGCCTTTCACGAGCGCCGCGCCAGAATGAAGTCGACGGCCTCTCTCAAAACATCTGCCCGCGCACCAAAGGGATCAAGGTGTTCCTTGGCCTGTGCGGCCAAGTGCCGCGAGCGGTCACGCGCGCCCTCGATGCCCAGAATGGTGACAAAGGTGGCTTTTCCTTGACCGGCATCCTTGCCGAGCGCCTTGCCCGCCTCATCCTCATCACCCGTGGCATCCAGGAGATCATCGGTGATCTGATAGGCCAAGCCGAGATCGTGGGCAAACCCTTCCAGCGCCCGCCGGACCGGATCATCAACATCCTTGAGGATGGTGACAGCCTCCACGGCGTAGGAAATCAGTGCCCCGGTCTTCATCCGGTGCATGCGGGTGACGACGGAAATGTCGAACTGTTCGGTCTCGGCGCGGATATCGATCATCTGCCCGCCGACCATGCCATAGGGCCCGGACGCCCGGGACAGGCGCTCGACCAGGCGGGCGCGGACGCTGCCGCGCTGATGGGTATCGGGATGGGCCAGGATTTCGTAGGCGATCGACTGCAGTCCATCTCCGGCGAGGACCGCGGTCGCCTCGTCATAGGCCTTGTGGACGGTCGGGCGGCCCCGACGCATGTCGTCATCATCCATGCAGGGCAGGTCGTCATGGATGAGTGAATAGGCGTGGACGCATTCCAGCGCGCAGGCGGCGCGCAGGGCACCGCGCTCGTCGGCATGGACGAGATGCCCGGCCTCGATGGTCAGGAAGGGACGCAGGCGCTTGCCCGGTCCGAGGGCCGCATAACGCATGGCCGAATTGAGATGGGCTTCCGGCCCTTCAGCGCGCGGCAGCAACGCATCCAGCGCAACCGTCACGCGGTCGGCATGCTCGTTGAGTCGCTGTTCGAAATTCTCCATCTGCCCTGCCTGTCCTGTCCTTTGCGTCGCGTCATCGCAGACGCGGACCTGCTGCGATGCCTAGTGCAGACGAGCGCCGTCCGGCACCGACTGGTCCGGTGCCATCAGCACGATCTCTCCCATGCCATCAGAAACGCCGAGAGTCAGCACTTCAGAGCGCATCGGGCCGATCTGGCGTGGCGGAAAATTCACCACAGCCAACACCTGTCGGCCGATCAGCGCGTCGGGTGTGTAGTGCGTGGTGATCTGCGCCGACGACTTTTTCGTCCCCAGCTCGCCGCCAAAATCGATCCACAGGCGGATAGCCGGCTTGCGGGCCTCGGGGAAAGGCTCGGCGCGCACAACCGAGCCGACCCGGATGTCGAGCTTGAGGAAGTCCTCGATCGACGCGAGGCCGGACGAAAGGTCCGTCATGCCGGGTCGAGTCCGGCCGGTTCGGTTGCCGGCTGGCCATCCTCGCCGCGGACGATCTTCTCGACCTTCAGCTCGGCGCTTTTCAGCTTGCTGTCACAATAGGCGCGCAGCGCGGCACCACGCTCATAGATCTCGATCGAGCGTTCCAGTTCAACCTCGCCGGATTCCAGCTGGCGCACGATGCCTTCGAGTTCGGCGAGCGCCGCCTCGAAGCTCAGGGTCGCGATGTCGGCATGCGGTTCGGCGGCCATGCTCTCTCTCCGTATCCGGTTCGTTACGATCCCGGTCAGCCCGGTCATGATCTCAATGCGCGGTCACCATAGGAAGCCCGTGGCAGGGCCGCAATCGGCGCGTCAGTCGCCGCGATACTCATAGCGGCGCCAGGACCAGTAACTGTCCCCGCCATCACGGACACAGACCCAGCCGGAGGCCTTGAGATGCGGCCGCATCATGCGGTTGAACCAGCCATGGGCACAGCACACGACCGGGCCGGTCTCGGCGGCCTCGATCAGTCGGTTAACGGCGCGGGCGGCGCGCTGGTCGGCCTCGACACGGCTCTCGCGGCCACGCGACTGACCCAGCCACCAGGTACAGCGGGCAAAAACGCCCCAGGTCTTGGCCATGAATCGACCGGGCCAGGGCGGTGGCGGCAGTTCGGCTTCAACGAAATCATCCTCGATCACCAGCTCGCGCCCCGGTGCCACAGCCTGGGCGGTCTCGATCGCCCGGCGCAGGGTCGAGGCAAAGATCGTACGGGCACCGACCGCCTGGTCCTTCAGCGGCTCCGGTGCGACCTGGCCTGCGACCAGCGGCGCCGGCTGATAGGTATTGTCCCACCAGTCCTCATAACCGCGCCAGTCCATCATCGCCTCGCGATTGGCGAGCGGCTGGCCGTGGCGGGCGATGGTGATGTAGCCGGGCCGCCTGGCAGCCGTGGTGTCAATCTCGGTCATGCAATGTCACGGTCACGCGCGGGGGCCAGCGCGGGGCAAGCTCGGCAGCCGGCACGCCCCGTCGCAGCCTGGCAGAATTCGGATGTCACGCCTGCGACAGCGCGTCGACATAAGCCGACGCCGACCGCCCCAGGGCCGGACAGTCGTAGCCACCCTCCAGCACGGAAACAAGCCGGGAACCGGCAAATTCTCGGGCAATCCCAGCCAGCTGCCCGGCGGCCCAGGCATAGTCATTGCTGCGCAGGCCCCAGCCACCGACCGGATCATCCGCATGCGCATCAAATCCGGCCGAGACCAGGACCAGTTGCGGTCGCGCCCGACGCAGGGCCGGCAGTACCCGGTCCCCGAACCGTTGTCGCCATTGCGGACCGGTCACGCCATCGGGCATCGGGCAGTTGAGGACATTGCCGTTGAGGCCGGTCTCACCCTTCCCGCCCGTGCCCGGATAGAGCGGCGCCTGGTGCAGGGACGCGAAAAACACCCGTGCCTCCCGCTCAGCCAGGCATTGCGTGCCATTGCCGTGATGGACGTCGATATCGACGATGGCGACCGAGGTCAGGTCGTGCACGTCCAGGGCATGGGCCGCCGCAATGGCGATGGTGTTGAACAGGCAAAACCCCATCGGACGGTCCGGCTCGGCGTGATGACCCGGCGGACGGGCCAGCACGAAGGCCGCGCCTCCGGCCTCATCCGCGATCACCTGGTCCACTGCCGCGACCGCACCACCGACGGCGCCCAGCGCGGCCGCCACCGAGCGATCGCAGACCAGAGTGTCCGGGTCCAGTGCCTGCCACTCGCCGGCCGGAGCCTGCGCGCAGGCAGTCAGGACACGGTCGGCATGGGCGGCGCTGTGAAAGCGCGCCACATCGGTCATTGCCCCGGTCGGCGCCTCCCTCCAGTCGCAGCCCGGCAGGGCCAGCAAGGCCTCGCGGACCGCCTCATATCGCCCGACATGCTCGGGATGGCCGGGCGGGACGGCGTGGAGGCGGCTTGCGGGACTGTCGAAGATCGTGGTTTTCATGCCACCCACCTTGCGGCCAACGCGGCGCGCTTTCCAGCCCCGGCCGTGCGTTCCGACCGGGAATTCTCAGGCCGGCGCCGCGACCAAGCCGGGCCGGGCCGAGCTCGGCAGGAGCACGACATCCTCCATGAACTGGCTGTAGTCACACAGGATTTCCTCACCGAAATGGATATCGCGACGGGCCTCGCCATTGCCGTCGGCACGGAAATCGATATTCGGCTCGGCACAATGATTGAGAAACCGGGCATGGTCGCCATCGAGCAGATAGCCGTTCAGCCCGCGATCGAAATAGGCATAGCGCTGCATGTATTGACGATAGATCTGCGGCCGCTCGGCCAGCTGGGCCTCGGTCAGGATCAGGTCGACTGCCGGGTCGAGCACCCAGACCAGGGTCCCGGCCGGAATGAATTCAGACGCAAAGACGCCCAGCCCTTCCAGGGGGCTGGGAGCCAGATAGGTGTCCACGAGAAGCATGGATGGGTCACTCCGGCCGGCCGCGTCGACGGCTGGCGAAGGGTCAGCGGCGGTCCGCTTGTGGGCGACCGGCCGCAGAGTGCGACGCTCCAACTCCCATAGTGGCGAATTTTGAAAAAGCGCAAGCGGGATTTTGGGCTGCGCCCGTGGGCCTGACCGAAAGGGTCAGAAATTGTAGGGCGAGCCGCCCTGGATCCAGGCGATCGCGAAACCAATGGCCACGCCTGCTATCACCACCACACTGATCCACCCGCCACCTGATCGCGTCCTCATCGTCCCGCCCCTCATCGCATGGTCCCGAGAGACAGACCCTAATGGTAAATGCGATTCACCCAACCTCTAAGTTGTTAGAAATGACAACGAGTTACACAGGGTGTGACGGCCATCACACCCTGTGTTCGACGCCCGTCAGGGGGCCGCGGCACCGCGGACGGCCAGCGGAGACTGGCCGGTCCGGCGCTTCGTGTTGATCCCCGCAAAGAGCAACCACAACGCCACAACCCATTCAAACAGGGCACCCGGCATGAAGAATAGCATGACGTGCGATTGCACCGACGGGAACAAGATGATGGTCGCGGCCACGGTCCCGACGACCAGATAGGTGATCATGCCCCAGACCGCGAGCCAACGCGGGAGGAAGCGCGAGCGGAAGAACAGGGCGAAGAAAACAACGCCGCCCACGGCCATCGGGATCAGCAGGAAATAGATCGCCGACCCGTAGACATCGCGCAGGAGCGTCACCAGGGCGGAGCGTTCCTCACCCGAAAAGCCGGGACTCAGATCGGGGTTCACGATGGCGGCGAAGGCGGCATATTTGAAGATGATGAAGGTCGCCCCCATGGCGCTTTCGATCAGCCGGCAGAAGGCACCGACCAAGGCGCCGCCCTGGCTCACCGGCCTCAGCACCGCATACATGGCAGCTGCCGATATGACGACGAAGGTATACATCACCGCCTCGGCCAGAAGCCCCGTGCGAAAGAGAAATTCCAGCGACTGCGACGCCGCCTCCCCACCCGCCAGCGCACCAAGGCCCGGTATCGGTCCGAAAGTGATGTAGATCCCGGTGGCGGAATAGATGACGTAGGACAGGCCGGCCAGCCGGGCCATGCGGCGGGCGGACTGATCGGAATAGTGTATTGCGGACATGGCGTAAGCGCTCCCGTCGACCAAGCAGTGAACCAAGCCGGTGCGGTCACCGGCCCCCCGGTCATGCGGAATATCGGCCTGCCTGTCGTCCGAATGGGGCCATTCGGACATCGACGCGTGTCAGTGGAGGGCGTTTTCCATGTCCGGCGGCCCGGCGCTGCGCACCTCGGCCCGATACTGGCTCGGCGGTGCGCCGACATGTTTCTTGAACGCCGCGTTGAAGGTCGAACGGGAGTTGAACCCGACCTCGAGGGCGACTTCCAGCGTATTGAGCTCGGTCTCGCTCAAGAGCCGCTTGGCCTCGTCGGCGCGATGACTGTTCACAAAGTCAAAGAAATTGACGCCAAGATGCTGGGACAGCGTCTCGGAGATATGGTTCTTGGTGACGCCGGTGATGTCGGACAGCTTGCGCAGCGACAGCTCGCTGTCGGCGTAAAGCCTGTCGGCCTCCAGCGCGCCGACCAGCTTGGCGGCGGTCCGGCTCATGCGCTGCTCGGTCAGGATCGGGCGTCTGGCTGACGCGTCGGCTGTGCTCGCCCTGTCCTTGGTCTTCCGCTCGGAGGGCAGCTCGGGCTGGTGCACACCGAAATAGGCAAAGGCCGCGATTGCCAGGGTCTCCGTGAATGCCAGGACGACATTGAAGGCGGGTAGCGACGTGCCGGTGATCCAGAGCACCTGCTTGATGGCAAAAAACGTCCAGGCGCCCGCGAACACCAAAAGCACGGTGCGCAGCCAGTCCAGCGTCTTGCGTTCGACGTTGGAGTACTCCTCCATCATCTGCCGCCTGTGCCGCGCCTGCAGCCTCAAAGCGGCAACAAGATAGGCGCCGGTAAAGGTCAGGAAGACGACCAGTGTCGCCGTGCAGGTAAAGAGCGCGATCCGGAAATGATCCGGATTGCGGGTCGCCGGGTCGGCCAGGGCGAGCTTCTGTTCGGCGCTCAGGCTGGCAAAGGGCAATGTCGCGACAAGGACCAGCACCGGGCCGAGCAGCACCAACCAGTCCAAGCCGCCAAAACGCGGCTTTTCCGTCGACATCAGGGCGCGGGCGAAGAAGTAGACGGCCGGCCCCAGCACCATCTTGACCGCCAGGTCAGCCCCGACCAGATGCGGCGCATAGCGGTAGGCGCCCGAGACAATGACCAGCTGGCCGAGCACATGTGCCAGCAGCGCGATAAGCGCCAGACAAAAATACAAGGACCGGTCGCCCCGCTGACCACGATTGGCCAGCGCCATGGCGAGTGCAAAGCCGATCGATCCGGCTGCGATGGCGTAGGCAATGGTGAGGAAAGTGTCGGTCATCGCGTCCGTTTTGCGCCAAATCGGGGCCCGGAGCAATGACCGGAACAATCACCCGGGCACTGCGGCCGCAGCCTTAAACAATTGGGCCAGACGCATTCAATTTGTCCCTGCCTACCTGATAATTGTGTCTGTCCCATTTAATGCGGCCACCGCCAAGGCCTCTGGCATAAGCACCGGCGCACCCCGCGCCTGTTGCGCCATAAATCCCTTGCCGGGAGTACGCCGTATCCGGTTCTTGAGCTCAAGGGGGAACCCGCAAAGCGGCGGCTGCGCCGCCCTTGACCTCAAGAACCGGATACGGCCCGCTGGCTGTCATGGGATGTATGGACGGCTCCGCGCGGGGCGCGCGCGAAAACGGTACATGTCCCCGTTTATCCCCGGCTCAACAGACCGCGAAGACAACCACGACCCCGGCAGTGACATCAAATGTGAAGACCAGGAGCTTGACCAAGACAGCCGCGATTAGACAACACACACCAATTTGCCTGACGATTAACCAATGAAATCAGTCAGGAAACTCTCAAAAAGGTGCGCGCTACTATTTCGTGTACCTGTTCCTTCCAGGCCGCCATGATCGCAGGCTTGCCCCCCTCTCCGATCAGTGCGCCGCCGGGATCGCCATGATCTTCACGCCGGGAGGCGCGGCCGGCTCTTCCGGGACGAAGAAGTCCGGCAGGAGCTCGATCGACGGGTCGTAGGAATACTGGTCGAGATCGCGCTCGCCCTCATCCCACAAAAAGCTGTCATCGATGATGAAATTGCCGGTGAACGTGGCCGCCGGCTTGTTGAGGACCGCATAGGCGGTATCGGCGAGAATCTCCGGCTTGCGGCAGCTCTTCATCGCCTCTTCGCCGGCCAGCACGTTGGAGATCGCGGCGGTGGCGACAGCGGTACGCGGCCAGATCGCATTGGCGCCGATCTTGCCCTTGAACTCCTCGCCCCAACCCAGGATGCACAGGCTCATCTGGTATTTTGCCGAGGTGTAGGCAACGTGCGGACCAAACCACATCCCGCGCATGTCGAGCGGCGGCGCCAGGGCGATGATGTGCGGGTTTTCGGACTTCATCAGATGCGGCAGGCATTTCTGCGTGGTCAGGAAAGTGCCGCGACCATTGACCTGGTGCATCAGGTCATAGCGCTTCATCGGAACATCGCCGGTGCCACGCGGATAGATGGCGGAGGCATTGTTGATCACGGCATCGATGCCGCCAAAGCGGTCGACCCCGGCTTCGACCGCGGCTTCAACCTGGGCTTCGTCGCGGATATCGCACTTGACCGCCAGCGCCTGTCCGCCCGCATTCTCGATGGCCTTGGCCGCCGTGTGGATGGTGCCTTCAAGGCGCGGATCAACCGTGTCGGACTTGGCCGCGATGATGATATTGGCGCCATCGCGGGCACAGCGCTCACCGATCGCCAGACCGATACCGCGCGATGCGCCGGTGATGAAGATCGTCTTTCCCTTGAGGCTCATGCGCCCTCTCCCCGATTGAGTGATTTGGGGAGAGACTAGAGCGGTGCCCAAGCCCGCGCCAGACTAGTCGCTGACACGGCCGCCCCTCTGATCGGCAGACGCGATCTTACAGCCCGCCCCAGACCCGGCCGGTCGGGCAGTGCAGGCCCTGTTCCCGGCGGCAGCGTTCCAGCGTGAACAACACGGTCTCGGCGCGGCCGACGACATTCTCCAGCGGCACAAAGCCTGGCCCGCCGGAGGCGCGGCTGTCACTGGAGGCGTCACGATTGTCGCCCATCACGAAGACGGTGCCGGGACGCACGGTCACCGGTCCGAAATCATCAAGCGGATAGTCATCAATGCGCTCATAGATCGGATGATCGCGGTCACCGGGCAGGATCTCGGTATAATGGCTCACCGTGACCGGCTGGCCCGAGCGGTCCTCGCGATAGGTGCGAATGTCTTCAAACATGCGCGGTGCGACTTCGCCATTGATGTAGAGACGGCCTGCGCGCACTTCGATCACGTCACCGGCCACACCGGTGACCCTCTTGATCAGATTGCGCGGCGGGGTCTGGTTCTCGTCGCGGAATACCACGACATCACCACGGCGCGGCTGCGACCAGGCGATGCGTCCGTCCCAGCTGTCGGGCAGGACATAGCCCAGCCCCAGCGGCAGGGAATGCACCGAATAGCCATAGGCCCATTTCGACACCAGCACCCGGTCGCCGACTTCCAGCGAGGGCTGCATGCTTTCCGACGGGATGTGGAAAGCGGCAAAGCCGAAGGTCACCAGACCCAGCCACACCGCCACAACACCGCCGATGAACCGGACGGTTTCCATGATTTCATCGGCCGCACGGCCGGCAAGACGCTTCATCAGGGGACTCATTTCAGTTTCACAGCCGTTCCGTAGGCAAGGATTTCCGCCGCGCCTTCCATGACCGATGAGGTGGTCAGGCGCACCGAGATGATGGCGTCGGCGCCGAGCTCTTCGGCATGTTTCGCCATGCGGTCGAGCGCCTGTTCACGTGATTCCGAGAGAAGATTGGTATATTCAGGGACTTCGCCGCCCACCAGATTGCGCAGGCCGGCGATGAAATCACGGCCGAAAAAGCGGGCCCGCACGACATTGCCGCGCGCCAGCCCGACCACCTGGTCAATCTCGCGACCCGGAACGGTCTCACCCATGGTGACGATCAGGCTCATGTCTCTTCCCCTTCCAGGACAGGTCCATCCGACTGGCCCCGCCAATAAATCAATGCCACGCCCAATGCCGGGCACCCGGTCGCCGCGAGCCACCAGAAACTGGCCGGATAGGGCAGATGCCACCCGGTCAGCAAGCCGATTGCCAGCAAGGCCAGATAGGCCAGCAGGCCTCCCAGCAACAGGACCGGGATCAAGATATCGAGTATTCTGCCTAACATGAGCTGAACAGGACCTGACCTGGCTAACAGGACACTTCGATACGTCGAATTCGCCGCATAACCAAGAAGTCCGCCTGCCCATGACAGCATTTTAAGCCGCCAGCGTGGCCCGCGGGACGCAGGGGATTGATGCCAGCGCCTTCCCGCTTGGCCCGGCAGGCCCGGTCTGGCAGCCTTGGCAGCAAGGAGACCTGTCCCATGTCAGAGACCATCATCGAACCCGGCAACAGCCACGCTTCAGACCGCGACGACAAGCTGTTCGCCGGGCTGAACTATGTCCTGTTCCTCGTCGGCAACATCATCGGCATCTCCACCATCCTGGCGGTGATCATCGCCTATGCCCGCCGCGAGCGGGCACCGCACTGGCTGCAATCGCACTACACCTATCAGATCAAGTCCTTCTGGACGGCGGTGCTGGGCATCATCGTGTGCACCTTCATGATCATGACCGTGATCCTGATGCCGTTCGGCTTTTTCGGCCTGGCCCTGATCTGGCTGTGGATGCTGATCCGCGGCGTGGTCGGCCTGATCCGCCTGCTCGACGGTCGCGGTCACCCCAATGCCGACGCGATGTGGGTCTGAAAAAGGGGACAGGTCTAATTAACGCGCGGCACTGTCAGCAAGGCGGCAACAGGATCGACGCGTTAATTAGACCTGTCCCCTTTTTGCACCGCCGCAGCCCTTCGCCCTAAAGCCCGAAGCCAACCTCGTCGATCATGTCGGCGCCCATGGTGATGTCGTCGACACGGGAATGGCCGAGGGTCATCACGGCTTCGGCGTAGAAATTGGCCAGGGCGATGCGCTGGGCGGCGAAGGCGGGATCACCGACATTTTCCTTCTGGCGGCGACGGGCGGCGACAGCACCGACACAGAGCAACCATCCGCCAACCGTTTCACCAGCCAGGGTCAGGAAAGGCGTGGCACCGGCCAGACGGTCCTTCATGTCGGCTTCGGCGAGCCAGTCGGCGGCCTCCTGCAGGGCTTCCAGACTGTCGCGAAGACGCTCGCCGAGCGGCGGCAGATCGGGATGCGAGGAGGTCAGGCAGCTTTCGATGGTCTGGTCGATGTCGGCATAGAGCTCGTCAAAGGCCGCGCCATCGCCCATGGACAGTTTGCGGCCCACCAGGTCGATGGCCTGGATCGCATTGGTGCCTTCATAGATCGGCGTGATGCGGGCATCGCGCAGATGCTGGGCGGCGCCGGTTTCCTCGATATAGCCCATTCCGCCATGGACCTGGATATTGGCCGAAGCGACTTCGACACCGATATCGGTCGACCAGGCCTTGGCGATCGGGGTGAGCAATTCCTCGCGTCGTTTGGCGGCGGCCTTCTCATCGTCCTCATCGCCGTGATGCGCCATGTCGGCGGCAACCGCACAAGACACGCAAATGGCGCGGGCGGCGGCGATCTTCGCTTTCATCAGGGACAGGGTCCGCTTGATGTCAGGATGATGGATGATGGCGTGCGGCGCCGGGCCGTCCGCATCGACGGCACGGCCCTGCTTGCGGTCGGTGGCATAGGCGAGCGCCTGCTGGTAGGCGCGTTCGGCAATACCGACGCCCTGGACGCCGACATTGAGACGAGCCGAGTTCATCATCGTGAACATGCAGCGCATGCCAGCATTCTCGCCGCCGATCAGCCAGCCGGTCGCGCCGGCATATTCCATGGTGCAGGTCGGCGAGCCGTGAATGCCCAGCTTGTGCTCGAGACCGATGGCCTTGAGCGAATTGGCCGAGCCGTCGGGCAGCACCTTGGGAACAATGAACAGCGAAATGCCCTTGGTACCTTCAGGCGAGCCCGGCGTCCGCGCCAGAACAAGATGGATGATGTTCTCGGCGCAATCATGATCACCCCAGGTGATGTAGATCTTCTGGCCCGAGATGGCCCAGCTGCCGTCGGGATTGGGCTCGGCCTTGGTGCGCAGGGCCCCGACGTCGGAGCCGGCCGACGGCTCGGTCAGGTTCATCGTGCCGGACCATTCGCCGGTGATCAGCTTGGGCAGATACATTGCCTTTTGCTCGTCCGTGCCATGCTCGATCAGCGCCTCGATGGCGCCATAGGTCAGCATCGGACCGAGGCCGAAGGACAGGTTGGCGCCCTGGATCATTTCCAGCACGGTCACGCCCAGCGCCCGCGGCAGGCCCATACCGCCATCGTCGGTGGAGAATTGCAGGCCCTGCCAGCCACCTTCGACGAATTGCGCGTAGGCCTCGGGAAAGCCGGTCGGCGTGGTCACCGCGTCATTGGCCAGCTTGCAATGCTCGGCATCGCCGACCTTGTTGAGCGGTGCGAGCACGTTCTCGGCCAGCTTGGCGGCCTCGTCGAGGATCGCAGCCGTCAGGTCCGAGGAGAAATCCGGAAAGGCGCCGGTCGCCTTCAGCCCTTCAACAGCAGCCACTTCTTCCAGTGTGAAACGCATCTCATCGAGCGGGGCGCGATAGGACATGACCAACCTCCTTGTGACTGCCTGTTCGGCATTTCTTGTGCGGGGGCGAACATAGCGTTTCGCCCGCGTGAAGCGAATCCGGAAACAGTGAATTGCCGATCCCGGCGCAAGGTGTGGCTTTATCGCGACGGCCAATACCCTCATATGAGGTATGATGACACGTCTGCCCCGCCTCCTGACACCGATGGCCTGCCTGCTGATGGCCGGCTGCCTGACCCCGACCACCGACCCGCAACGCCTGCCAGCCGGGCAATGGTCGCTCGATCCGGCCCATGCCAGCGTGACCTGGCAGGTCCAGCACATGGGGTTGAGCTGGTATACGGGCCGCTTCGACGCGGTTGACGCGTCCCTGGATTTTGATCCGGCGTTGCCCGCGACTGCCCGGCTGACGGCGATCATCGAGGCGGCGTCCGTCTCCACCGGCGATCCGGACTTCGACGCCGCCCTGGCCGCAGACTGGCTGCAGGCCGACCGGCACCCGCAAATCGTGTTCCGCTCGACCGCGATCGATGTGACCGGCGCGAGCACCGGCCAGGTCACCGGAGAGTTGACCCTGAACGGGGTCACAAGGCCGGTGACGCTGGACGTGATCTTCAATGGCGGGCTGACCAACTGGCTGGAAGGGCGCCCGGCGATCGGGTTCAGCGCCAACGGAATACTGGACCGTGATGCGTTCAATGTCGGCAATTTGCCACACAGCATTGTCGGCCCGACCGTGCGTATCCTGATCGAAGCCGAGTTCCTGACAGAGGATGACTGAGATGAGCCCCACCACGCGCTATACCGGCGTCGCCATCGCCCTGCACTGGGTCATCGCCGCCATGCTGATCGGCATGGTTTTCTATGCCTGGCACATGGAAGACCTGAAACACGCCCTGTTTGCGGGCGAGAACGTGACGCTGGACGAAGTCCAGTTCGCCTATAACGCCCACAAGACAACCGGGCTGTTGGTCCTGCTGCTGTCACTGGTCCGCCTCGCCTGGCGGCTCACCCATCCGGGACCCGGCCTGCCCGACGGCATGGCTTCCTGGGAACGACTGGCCGCGACGGCGACCCACTGGGCCTTCTACGCCATCATGATCGGCATGCCGCTGGGCGGTCTGATCGCCGCTTCGGCCGCCGAACCGCCGACCCTGTTGTTCAACAATCCCGATCTCGTCCTGCCGAAACTCCCGGTGCCGCAGACCGAAGGCTTCCAAGACCTGTCCGCCAGCCTGCACGGCGCCGGTGGCTGGGCCATTTTCACGCTGACCGGCCTGCATGTCGCCGCAGCCCTTAAGCACCAGTTCATCAACAAGGACGGATTGATGGCCCGCATGATCCCCTTCCTGAAAGGATAGTTTCCATGTTGCGTACGTCCCTGATCGCCCTCTCCGCCCTGACCGTCCTGACCGTTCCGGCGCAGGCCCAGGACTGGTCCGTCGATCATGATGCCTCGTCGGTCGCGTTCGAGACCACGGTCTCCGGCGGCACGGTGACCGGTGCCTTCGACACCTGGACCGCCGCGATCACGCTCGACCCGGCCAACCTCGACGCCGCCCGCATTGAGGCCAGCGTGACGACGGCCAGCGGCTCGACCGGCAATCGCCAGATGGATGACAGCATGCTGTCCAATGCCGGCCTCAACCCGATAGATCATCAGACCGCGCGCTTCGTCTCCGACGACATCCGTGCCACCGATACCGGCTATGAAGCGCACGGCGTGATGACCATTCGCGGGACGGAACGCGAGCTGGTGATGCCCTTCACCCTGGACATCGCCGACGGCCGCGCCGTCGCCGATGCCAGTTTCGTCATCGCCCGCACCGAGTTTGGCGTTGGCGGATCCAGCTGGGGCTCGGCCGCTGCGGACGTGACCCTGCAGCTCCACATCGAGGCCGATGCGGCGAATTGACTTGCGCCTTGCGCTTGCATGACAGGCGAGTTGGGGGCTAGCTCCCGGCCATGAGCGCCCCCACGCAACCCGCCTTGAGCAAACCCGCCCCGATCAAACCGGCCAGCGATCCCGCCGTGATCGAGGAGGCTGCCGCCATTCTCAAGGCGGGCGGTCTGGTCGCCATGCCGACCGAGACGGTCTATGGCCTCGCCGCCGATGCCGGCAATGCCGACGCCGTGGCGCGCCTCTACGCGGCGAAGGGACGACCGCGCTTCAACCCGCTGATCGCCCATGTCGCCGGTCCCACCATGGCCTGGCGACTGGCAGGATGGCCGGATCTGGCGGATCAGCTGGCCGAGACCTTCTGGCCCGGCCCGCTGACCCTGGTCCTGCCCAAGCGCCCCGACGCGCCGATCGCCGATATTGCCAATGCCGGTCTCGACTCGATTGCCCTGCGGGCGCCACGTCACACCGCCGCCCAGGCCCTGATCCGGGCCTTTGACGGCCCGCTGGTCGCCCCCAGCGCCAACCCGTCCGGTGCCGTCAGCCCGACCACCGCCGCCCATGTCGCGGAAGGTCTGGGCGACCGGATCGACCTCATCCTCGATGGCGGCCCCTGCCCGGTGGGACTCGAATCGACCGTCATCGCCCTGCTCGGCGGCACGCCGACCCTGCTGCGGCCGGGCGGTCTGGCCCGGCGCCAGATCGAGGCGATCACCGGACGCTTGGCCGATGCCGGCGATGCCGAGGCCCTGCTCGCTCCCGGCATGATGAAAAGCCACTACGCACCCGACGCGGCCATGCGGCTCAACGCCGAAACGGCACGGCCCGGTGAAGTCCTGCTGGGCTTTGGTGCCATTGGCGGCGACCTCAACCTGTCCGAAACCGGCGACCTGGCCGAAGCCGCAACCGGCCTGTTCTCGGCCCTGCGAGCGCTCGACGCCCGCGGTGCGGGACGAATTGCGGTTGCGCCCATCCCCGATGAGGGCTTGGGTGAGGCCATCAATGACCGCCTGCAACGCGCCGCCGCGCCCAAGGACGACCTGCTCTGACCCTCGACCCACCGGACCCGCCCGCCATGCCTGTTTCCAAAACCGTCAACGAGACCCCCGCCGTCACCGCCCACGCCCTGCCCGACAGCCTCACCGCAGGGCTCAAGGATATCCTGGGTCCCAAGGGCTGGTCGCAGGACGAGCAGGAGCTCGCCCCGCATGTCGCGGACTGGCGCGGTCGCTATCAGGGTTCCACCCCGATCCTCCTGAAACCCGCCAGTACAGACGAAGTCGCGGCCTGTGTCCGCCTGTGCCACGAGGCCGGCATCGCCATCACCCCGCAGGGCGGCAATACATCCCTGTGCGGCGCGGCAACTCCGCAGGGCGAGGTGTTGATGAGCCTCAAACGCATGACCGGTGTGCGCGAGGTTGATGCCGACAATGACTCGATGACGGTCGAGGCTGGCTGCGTACTGGAGGCCCTGCAAAATCTCGCCGCCGACCATGACCGGCTTTTCCCGCTCTCCCTGGGGTCGCAAGGCTCGGCGATGATCGGCGGGTTGATCTCGACCAATGCCGGCGGCGTGCATGTGCTGCGCTATGGCATGACCCGCGAACTGGTCCTGGGCCTGGAAGCGGTGCTGCCCGACGGCACGATCTGGTCCGGGCTGACCGGCCTGCGCAAGGACAATACCGGCTACGATCTCAAGCAATTGCTGATCG
Organism: Maricaulis sp.; assembly: GCF_034670125.1. Lineage (GTDB taxonomy): Bacteria > Pseudomonadota > Alphaproteobacteria > Caulobacterales > Maricaulaceae > Maricaulis. The sequence continues at coordinate 162,967 of NZ_JAXMOC010000005.1, read as the reverse complement.
GTGCCGAAGGCACGCTGGGCATCATCACCGCGGCGACCCTGAAACTCTTCCCGCGCCCTTCGCGCATGGAAGTCGCCTTTTGCGGCTTGGACAGTGTCGACGACGCCGTGAAATTCCTCGGCCTTGCCAAACAGGTCTCCGGCGGTGCCGTCACGGCTTTCGAGATCATGCCGCGCATGGCGCTGGAGATGGTCCTGGAGCACGTCCCCGGCACCCGCGATCCGCTGTCCGGTGAACATGCCTGGTATGTGGTGTGTGAAATGAGTTTCGGCCGCGCCGACGGCGCCCGCGCAACCCTGGAAGACGCGCTGGGCCAGGGTTTTGAGGCCGGGCTCATCGCCGACGCCGCCATCGCCGAAAACGACAGCCAGATCCATGACTTCTGGCGCCTGCGCGAAACCATCGCCGAGGCCGAACGCGCCCATGGCAAGGCGGTCAAGCACGACATTTCCATCCCGGTCTCGAAAATGCCGGCCTTCATGCGCCAGGCCACCCAAGCCGTGGAAGCCAAATTCCCCGGCGCCCTCGTCATCGCCTTTGGCCATGTCGGCGACGGCAATGTCCACTTCAACGTCGCCGCCCGCGAGACCGGCGCCGACGATGATTTCATCGCCCAGGCCGCCCCGCTCTCACGCCTTGTCTACGACATGGTCGACAAATTCGGCGGCTCGATCTCGGCCGAGCACGGCATCGGTATCCTGAAGCGCACCGAACTCGCCAGCCGAAAGCCGGTCGATGTGGCTGTGATGCGAGCGATCAAGACCGCGCTCGACCCCAAGGGCATCATGAATCCGCGGGTCTTGCTGTAGCGCATGTTCGGGCTGGCCCTACCGGTATCAGTCGCGTTCGAGCCACCATTTGTTCGGCCATGACCTCCGCACCACCGCGCAGCGCAATCCATAGATCGCTTGTCAGTGGGCAGGTCGTATCCGCTTCCCATTGATGGGGAAGTTACTGCGCAACCCGGCAGGGTTCAAAGTCGCTTCCAAAAAAGCTCAACTTCGTGATGGCGCCTGTGTGGTCAAACTCAAAGTCGCTGTGGATCTCATACTCAGAGTGCCACGAAGACACTAAATTGTTTTCGCCGGTCATGTTGCTTGAAACATTGCCACGAACCAATTGGAAACAAACCTGCCCCTCGCACCAATTACCGTTCAAGGAATTTTCCAATGCGTCAAAATCTACAATTACCGGGTCAGCAATACAGCGAGACGAATCCCCGCAGAATTCAATTTGATAGGTAAGGTCATACTCTTGCACAACAGGCACATCTGAGAACGGGCTTTCGCCGAGATAGATTTCGATCTCGCCATCGCCGCTTACCTGGCACCAAGAAACATCAAGGCCAGAATTCCCGCCCTGCCGATCCGGCAGACAAGCAGATAACACCAACGAAGCGATGCATAGCGAAATATATACCTGATTACTGGGCACCTAATACCCTCGTTAATTCACCACTATGAAACAATCACACACCGCTGCTACTCGACTCATAACTTGGCCGAACGTTCTTGCGGCCCGGTTGTCCGCGGCCAAAAGAAAACGGGGATACGTACCGTTTTCCCGACACGTGCAAGTTCAACAAGTCCACACCTCCCGTCAACGCGGTGCGGAGCCATCCATACATCGCTTGTCAGCCAGCTGGCCGTATCCGGGTCTTCAGCTCAAGGGTGAAACCGCGAAGCGGCGGCTGCGCCGCCCTTGACCTGAAGACCCGGATACGGCGGTCTCTCGGCAAGCGGTCTATGGCGGGGTTTGCGCCGGAGGCGCGGACGTGGCGGGGCACTAATTGGGCCTGCCCCGATTTTGTACCCACTCATAGCCCCGCTCTATCGCGGCCATAAATCATTTCAGCACGCGACACCGCGTCCGCATCTGGAAAGCGGGCGCGGCGATCCCTATCCTTGAGGGCAAGGAGATTGCCCATGCTGATTCTGCTCTCGCCCGCCAAGAACATGAACTTCGACGCCGTCGGGCGCGACCTGCCGACGACAACGCCGGACCTGATCGACGAGACGCGGATCCTGTCGAAGACGACGCGTCAGCTGACGGCGCCCAAGATCAAGGCGATGATGAAGATCAATGATGATCTCGCCCGCCTCAATCGCGAACGTTTTCAGGCCTTTGATGCCGACCAGCCGGGTGTGAAACAGGCCGCCTTCGCCTTCAATGGCGAGGTCTATCGCGGGCTTGAGGCGGACACGCTGTCGGCCGATGATCTCGACTGGGCGCAGAATCATCTGCGCATCCTGTCAGGCATGTATGGCGCCCTGAAACCGCTCGACGCCATCCATCCCTATCGCCTGGAAATGGGCCGCAAACTGCACACAAGGCGCGGCGAGAGCCTGTATGATTTCTGGGGTGACAGGATCGCCAAAGAGCTCAACAGCCTGCAAACAGACGACGCCGAGCCGGTCATCCTGAACCTGGCCTCGAACGAGTATTTCAAGGCCGTCGATCGCAAGGCGCTGAAGGGCCGCGTGGTCACCGCCACCTTCAAGGAAGAAAAAGACGGCCAGCTGCGCGCCCTCATGGTCTTCGCCAAGAAGGCCCGCGGCATGATGGCCCGCTGGGCCATCGAAAACCGCATCACCGACCCGGCCGACCTGGTGAAGTTCGACCTCGGCGGCTACCGCTTCGAGGCGGAGGGTTCGAGCGAGGGCGATCTGCTGTTCACCCGGCCTCAGCCTGCGGCGGCGGGGAAGAAGGCGGCTTAGGGTCCCTATTTCACGCGCCTGCAAGATATGATACAACCCAAGGGCCGCCGGGGATGGATGTGACCCACCCCCTTTGGCCGCCCTTTAGGCGAGAGAGAGCCGGATCAACAGGGTCCACCCGCCGATCCGTCTTCTCTTCACCCAGAGGACGAGAGAGCATTTCGGAAACCGAAACATGTCTCCCTCCTTGGATTGCGCCGGCCCTGGTGGCCGGCGTTTTCATGTTGATATCTGCGGCGGCAGATCAGGTCCTCGCCCTTGATGGGCGAGGTGGATCGCCCGGCAGGGCGAGACGGAGTGGGTGATCGGCGGCAGATGTCGGAACGCTGGCGCGTTTCACCCGATCCGACCCGGCCCTTCGCGCCGGCCCACCTTCCCCATCACGGGGAAGGACCTGTGTGAGCTTTTCTGCCCGACAGCGTGGGGAAGAGGAAACCGTGCCCTTGACCTCCCCGCCCCCTTCCCGTCTCTTGCGCTCAGCTCAAACTTGACAGGTGGTTCATGTCTTCCATTCGCACTGATCTCACGGGCCAGGTGGCCATCATTACCGGCTCGACCAGCGGGATTGGCGCGGCGATGGCGGAGGCGTTGGCTCAGAATGGCTGCAACATCATCCTCAACGGGTTGGGGGATGCGCAAGAGATCGAGGCGCTGCGGGCGAAAATCGCGGCGGATCACGGGGTCGAGGCTCGCTACCATCCGGCCAACATGCTCAAGCCGGACGAGATTGCCGACATGGTTGCCTCGGCGGAGCGTGAGTTCGGGCGGCTGGACATCCTCCTGTCCAATGCCGGCATCCAGCATGTCTCGCCGGTCGAGGATTTCCCGGCCGAGAAATGGGACGCCATCATCGCCATCAATCTGACTTCGGTCTTCCTTGCCGCCAAGGCCGCGATCCCGATCATGAAGCGTCAGGGCAAGGGCCGGATCGTCAATCTCGCCTCGGCCCACGGCCTGGTCGCCTCACCGTTCAAGTCGGCCTATGTGGCGGCCAAGCATGGCGTGATGGGTTTCACCAAGACTTTGGGTCTGGAGCTGGCCGAGGACGGCATCACCTGCAATGCGATCTGCCCGGGCTATGTGAAGACGCCGCTGGTGGAAAACCAGATCGCCGACACGGCCAAGGCGCGCGGGATTACCGAGGATGAAGTCGTGCGCGACGTCATGCTGGCGGCGCAGCCGACCAAGAAATTTGTCACCTATGAGCAGCTCGCCGGTGCTTTGCTCTATCTTGTCTCCGATGCCGGGGCCAATATGAATGGATCCTGGATCAGCGTAGACGGCGGATGGACAGCCAAGTGAACGATAACGAAGCCATTCTCAAGATCGATTACAACGAGATACCGGTCACCGACCTGGAAGCCGCCAAGGCCTTCTACGCTGGCGCCTTCGGCTGGAGCTTCATCGATTTCGGGCCGACCTATGCGGCATTCGAAAACGCTGGCCTCGATGGCGGCTTGCGCCTCGAGGAAACCGCCTTTCCAGCCGGTTGCCTGATCATCCTCAAGGCCAAGGATATCCTGGCCGCGGAAGTGCGGGTTGAAGAGGCTGGCGGCACGATCACCAAACGCGAGGATTTTCCCGGCGGTCGCCGTTTCCATTTCACCGATCCCAGCGGCAATGAGCTGGCGATCTGGTCACCCAATGGCAAGTACGACCCGGCCGCAGACCTCGACGCGGCCAATGATCCCGACCAATGAGCCCGTCGGCCACTGACACACCGCGCCGCCAGCCCGTGCCCGGTGCCGGCATGGTGGTCTTTCGCGGCGATGACGTCCTGCTGATCAAGCGCGGCAAGCCGCCCTATGAGGGACAATGGTCGCTGCCCGGCGGCAAGATCGAGTATGGCGAGACCGCCGCTGAAGCGGCCCTGCGTGAGCTGGCCGAGGAAACCGGCACCACGGCGCGCATTGTCGGCCTGATCGATGTTATCGACAGTATCGGCCTGCGCGAGTCTGGCCAGCCGGGTGATTGGCACTTTTTGCTGGTCGATTTCGCCGGGGTGTGGACCGGTGGCGAACCGGTCGCGGCGGATGACGTCACCGAGGCGCAATTCTTCCCCTTTGACGAGGCCATCAAGCGGACCAAATGGGACCGTACCCGCGATGTGATCGGGCGGGCCCGCGAGATCGTCACCGCCTTGAGCGCGCCACAATCCGTGCCATGATGCGCCTCATGCGCGCCCTCGTGATCCTTCCGGCCTTGCTGGCCCTTGCCGTCGGCCCGGCCCTGGCCCAAAAGCCGCGAAGTTTTACCCGCCCGGAACCGGTAGCGGTCAGCGAGACACGCGAAGCGACGCGCGCACCATCCAGCCAGGATGACGCCATCAGTGACGAGATCCGCGAGGAACTCGATCTCGAGCGCACCCTGCCCTATCTCGCCTATACGCTGGGCGAGCTGCACTATCTGGCCTTTGCCTGCAGTGGTCCCGATGACCAGCAATGGCGCGAACAGATGGTCGAACTGCTGGCCATGGAGGCCGCCGACGACCGCCGCTGGCGCGACCGTCTGATCGAGGGATTCAATGACGGCTACCGCGCCCAGCAACGCTATCGCACCCGTTGCGGCCTGGAAGCCGACGCCGAACGCCGTGCGCTGGCGCACCGCGGCCGCGACCTGTCGGACATGATGCGGGCCGCCTATTTCGACTGACCGCGAACAAGGGGACAGGTGTCATTAACGCGTGGCTCAATCGCTGCGCATGAGCGCCGCCATGACGCGTTAATGACACCTGTCCCCATTCCGCCGCATCACCGCTCCATTCATCCTGCCACGACGGCTCCCGCGTCTCGCATCACACGACGACGCAGCAGATCACGCTGCGCTGACCGTGCATGTCACCTTGACTACCCTCTGTGTAACGCGTAGGTAACTTTCAATGTAACGTGTAGGTAACACCAACAAAGAACGGGAGTTCATCATGGACACCATCAACAAGCTGATCCGACAACGCGACCGGACCCTCGGTCTGGCCGCCCTTTCCTTCCTGCTGTGGCAGGGTGCGCAACTGGCCCAGGACATTGTTCGCGACCAGGGGTGGAGTGGCGAGCCGCAGGACCTGATCATCCAGATCACCCTGCTGGTCGGTGCCGTCGGCTGGGCGGTGGCCTCGTTCCTGTTTCTCCTCTACGCCAGCAAGGTCAGCCGGACCAAGAGCCAGTCGGTGATTCAGGACGAGCTGTTCTGTCACAATCAGCGCATCGCCATCCGCACCGGCTTCATGGTGCTGATCGGGGCGATCTCGCTGCTGCTGGCGGCCGATCTGTTGATCGATTTTTCGGCCACGATCGCCATTCGGGCCCTGCTCATCATCGGTATCTTCACCCCGCTGGCGACGTTCGTACTGCTGGGCCGCGGCGGCGACGGCGATGAGGAGGAGGCGGCGTGAGCCCCTCTGCCCTCGGCAACCGACTGAAGGAGATGCGGGCCCGCCACGGCCTGACCCAGGCACAACTGGCGCAAGCGGTCGGGGTCACGCGCAAGTCGATCAACACGGTGGAAAACCGGGTCTTCATCCCCTCGACCGTCCTCGCCCTCAAACTGGCAGCCGCCCTGAAAGTCAGCGTGGAGGAGCTGTTCTATCTGGACGGGGCGTGAAGCCGAACGGTCTGATCCGGCCCGTGGCGGGATTGGCTGACCACCCGTCCCGTTCCCATTGTCATGAAGTCGCGCTAAGGATGAATGGCGGGATGCATGAGGGGACGAAATGTCGGATCGAAGGTCACAACTGGAATCATTGAGTATTGACCGTGACGAGGGCGACAGCTCCGGCGGGGTGTCGATCCTTGCCACGCTGGTGATCGCCCTGGTGGTGGCGGCCCTGTCGGCCGGTGTCACCTGGTATCTGACCCGCTCCGACGCGCCGGCACCGCAACCGGTTGCGGCCGTCGAGACACCCGCTCCGGCGAGCGAAGCGCCGGCCGAGGCGGCGACCCCGCCGGCCCGCGCCACACCGCGCAGTTCCGGCCTCGTCGCCACCGGCTATGTGGTCGCCCGGCGCCAGGCGACGGTCTCGGCCGAGATAACCGGCCGGATTTCCGAGCTTCTGGTCGAGGAAGGCGCCCGCGTCGAGGAAGGCCAGGTCCTGGCCCGCCTGGACGACACACGGGCCCGGATCCAGCTTGAGCTCCTGATTGCGCAGCGCAATGCCGCCGCGGCCCGGCCGCTGGCCCTGATCGCCCAGCTATCCGAGGCCCAGCGCGTGATGGAGCGCGCGACCACGCTGGCCGAGCGGGAGATCGGCTCGCAGGCTGCTGTCACCGCCGCCCGCACCCAGTTTGAAAGCCTGACCGCCCAGATCGAGGCCTCCCGCGCCGACTATCAGGCCGTCGCCGCCCAGGTCCGCTCGCAGGAAGACCTGATCGACCGCCATGTCGTGCGCGCGCCCTTCACCGGCATTGTCATCGCCAAAAATGCCCAGGTCGGCGAAATCCTCTCCCCGGCCTCGGCCGGCGGCGGTTTCACCCGGACCGGTGTCGCCACGCTCGTCGACATGGAATCACTGGAGATCGAAGTCGACGTGAACGAGGGCCAGATCGGCCGGGTCACTCCGGGCCAGCGGGTCGAAGCCCGGCTGGACGCCTATCCGGACTGGCGCATACCGGCCCATGTCGAGGCCATCATCCCGACCGCCGACCGGGCCCGCGCCACAATCACCGTCCGCGTCGCCTTTGACGAACGCGACGGACGCATCCTCCCGGACATGGCGTCTCGCGTCATTTTCGTTGAGTAGAAGCACTTTGATTTACAAAGCGGCGAATTTGCTGCACGCTTGAACGATACCGCCGACGCCCGACCGGGCGCGCGACGGCCAGCCTGAACGAGGAACTGCCGATGACATCGCTCTACACCCTCTCCGACCTGTCCAAACGCTACACCCGGGGCAAGGAGTCGATCACCATCTTCGAAGAGCTGACCATGTCGATCCCGCAGGGCGATTTCATCGCCATCATGGGTCCGTCCGGTTCCGGCAAGACCACCCTGCTCAACCTGCTGGGCGGCATCGACCGGCCCTCCTCCGGCTCGGTCGATTGCGAGGGCGTGCGGGTCGACAAGCTGTCGGAGGGCAAGCTGGCCAAATGGCGCTCGCAGAATGTCGGCTTCATCTTCCAGTTCTACAACCTTATGCCGACGCTAACCGCGGCGCAGAATGTCGAGCTGCCGCTGTTGCTGACCAGCCTGTCCGGCAAGGCCCGCAAGGACCGCGTCGCCACGGCGCTGGACATTGTCGGCCTGGCCGACCGCAAGGGGCACCGGCCGCGCCAGCTCTCCGGCGGCCAGCAACAGCGCGTCGCCATCGCCCGCGCCATCGTCGCCGACCCCAAGGTCCTCCTGTGTGACGAACCGACCGGTGATCTCGACCGCAAATCGGCCGACGAAATCCTGGAAACCCTGCAGCTGCTCAACAAGGAACTCGGCAAGACCATCGTCATGGTCACGCACGACCCCTCGGCGGCCAAATATGCCCGCCGCGAACTGCATCTCGACAAGGGCCGCTTTGTCGAACAGGCGCAGGAGCCGGCCCAATGAATGATCTCACGCTGATCCGGAAGAACCTCTTCCGCAAAAAGCTGAGGGCGATCCTGCTGACCCTGTCGATCCTGATCGCCTTTCTGATCTTCGGGGTGCTTGGTGCCTTCTATTCGGTCTGGACCTCGGGCGGCGCACTGGCAGCCGACAATCGCCTTATCACCGTCAACCGCATCAATTTCACCGTCTCGATGCCCTATGCTTACTGGACCCGGGTCTCGGCCATTGAAGGGGTCGACAATGTCGCCCATGCCAGCTGGTTCGGCGGCTATTTCCAGGAGCAGACGCAACAGGTCCAGACCTTTGCCGTCGACCCGGAGACCTATCTGGCCGCCTATGCCGAACTGACCATGCCGGCCGAACAACGCCAGGCCTTCCTCGACACGCGGGATTGCCTGCTGGTCGGGGCTGATCTGGCGGGCCAATATGGCTGGTCGGTCGGTGACACCATCCCGCTCCTGTCCAACATCTGGCAGAAGACCGATGGCACGGCGAGCTGGACCTTCAACATCTGCGCCATTTTCGACGCCGAAGACGACAAGGTCCCGGCCAATTACGCCCTGTTCCACTACGACTATTACAACGAGGCGCTGGCCTTCAACACCGACCAGGTCGGCTGGCTGATCATCAATACCTCCGACGCGTCCCTGAACGACCAGGTGTCGCGCGCCATCGACGAGCTGTTCGCCAACTCGCCCTCCGAAACCGAAACGACAACCGAGGCCGCCTTCAACGAGGCCTTCGCCAACCAGTTCGGCAATATCGCCCTGATCCTCTTGTTCGTGGTCGGCTCGGCCTTCACCACCATCCTGATCATTGTCGGCTTCACAATGGTGACCGCGATCAATGAGCGGACCGGCGAGATCGCCGTCATGAAAACGCTCGGCTTTCCGGCCCCGCGCATCTTCCGCATGGTGCTCTCGGAGTCCGTCATGCTGAGCCTGGTCGGTGGCCTGCTCGGCCTCGGACTGGCCCACCTGATGATCTCGGGCGTTGCCGAGGCGGCTGCGGCCTTCCTTCCGGGACTGGCCATGTCAGCCACGGTCTTCTGGGTCGGAGTGGGACTGGCTGTCCTGCTCGGCCTGCTCACCGGGATTGTCCCGGCCATCAATGCCCAGCGCGTGAAAATCGTCACCGCGCTCGGCAAGCAATAGGGGACGCGTCATGTTCAACCAAATCGGCGCCGTCACCCTTTTGAACCTGCGCTCCATCCCCCAGCGGGCGGGCCTGTCCCTCGCGACGGTGATCTCCATCGCGCTGGTCACCGGCGTGCTGCTGGGCTTCCTCGCCATGTCGAACGGTTTCAGGGCCACGCTGCAGGGAACCGGATCGGAGAGTGTCGCGGTCATGCTGCGGGCCGGATCGCAAGCGGAACTCAACTCGGGCCTCGCCTCCAGCCAGGTTCGCCTGATCGAGGAAGCGCCCGGTGTCGCCCGCGATGCTGACGGTGTTCCGCTGGTTTCCGGCGAGCTCTTCGTCATCGTTGATGGCATCAAGCGGTCCTCGCAGACCGAGGCCAACCTGCCCCTGCGCGGCGTCGGAGAGCAGGCCCTGCGCCTGCGTCAGGGCTTTGAAATGGTGGAAGGCCGCATGTTCGAGACCGGCACCAATGAACTGGTGGTCGGCGAAGCGGTGCTGCGGGAATTCTCCGGTTTCGATCTCGGCGAGACGATCCGCCTTGGCCCCAACGAATGGGTCATCGTCGGAATCTTCTCGACCGGTGGCTCGGTCTTTGACAGCGAAATCTGGGCCGACATCGCGGTGATCCAGAACCTCTATAATCGCGGCACTGGCGTCCAGTCGATCCGTGCCCGCCTGACCTCGCCCGAGGCCATTGAAGAGCTGCGCGCCTTTGAGGAGAACGAGCCGCGCCTCAATCTCGACATCCAGAGCGAAACCGACTTCTTCGCCGGTCAGGCCGGCGGCACGGCGGTGCTGATCGAGTTCATCGGCTGGCCGCTGGCGATCGTGATGGCCATCGGTGCCCTCGCCGGGGCCTGGAACACCATGTATTCCTCGGTCGACACCCGCATGCGCGAGATCGCGACCCTGCGCGCCATCGGCTTTTCCGGCTTTGCCGCGGCCGTCGGCACCATGGTGGAATCGCTGGTCCTGGCCGCGATCGGCGGACTGGTCGGCGCCGGCGCCGTCTATCTCCTGTTCAACGGGATATCGGCATCGACGCTGGGCTCCGGCTTCACCCAGGTGGTGTTCTCCTTCGCCGTGACCGGCGGCTCCGTGCTGGCCGGCATGATCATGGCCGTCATCATCGGCTTCCTCGGCGGCCTCGTCCCGGCCATCCGCTCGGCTTATGTGCCATTGCTGACGGTTCACCGCAGCGAATAGGCAAGCGGGGGACAGGTAAAATTAGCGCGCGGCGCGACCGGTGCGATGAGGCGCAAGCGAGACGGGTTAGTTCCACCTGCCCCCTCTTAACTCACGAAGTCGATATGTGAAAAATCGGGACTATGTAATGCAAATAGCCAGAAAATGCCTCTGGCCACTAAAGTGGGCACTAGGACTGGAGGGCACACGATTTGCCTTAGTGCGAAAATTAACAACACAAGAGGCAGCATCTATAGAATTCGAACTTTCAAATTCAGCTTACAATGCGAAAGTCTATTTTTCCGGAAAAACGATAGAAATAAATTGGGTAATGAAGTCAATTTCGCTAATTTTCCTTTCGGCAGGCATTTCTTTCTTCTTTATCGTTGGGTCTATTATTGCTATATATGGAATCATGACGATTAGTATATTCAACGCAATGTTAGGGGCCTTTATGAGTCTTGGTGTTGTGCTTGTGTCGCGACTTCTAATCGCAAGCTATCGAGAAACCCCCAAAAAGGTGCTTTCCGATTTGCTGTTTGAGCGACGAGAGTAGGTTGTGATTAGTAGTCGGGGGCATCGCTGTAATAGCGGCGGCCCCCGTTCACTCACCCGTACCAGTCATCTTCCGCCGCGCGGAGTTTTTCCTCGTCCTTGTGGGGCGGCAGGATTTCCATCTTCACATGGCGGCGACGATTGGTGGAGATGACGAAGAAGCGCTTGTCGGGATAGTCCAGCTTGGCTTCCAGCATGGCCGAGGTGATCAGGTCGACATTTTTCAGATCATCATCCGACATGCCGAAGGAATGCGGCAGGTCCCGGCCATACTCGTCCAGCCCCTTCTCCACGCACTGGCGGATGGCGCGGCGCTTGAGCCCGGCCGTGGTCAGGTGAGCGCCCAGCTCGTCACGGATTTCCGGGTTGGAGCAGGGATAGATGGCAAGAAAGTTCGGCGTCTCGGGCAGGTGTCCGGCATCGACGATCAGCTGCAGCGCCGCCTCGATGATCTCGCGCGAATGCTGGCGCGCCGTGACAATGGCGACAGGGCGACGCTTGAGCACGGCGTATTTGAAAATCTCCCAGGACGGGCCTTTCCAGCCGGAGGAATCCATCGCCCGGCGCACGTCCCGCAGCAGGTATTCCTCGCCATTGCGATCCTTGCCATCGGCAAATTCGCGATAGGCGCGGGCCGGCGGATCGGCCCAGTCTTCCCACAGGCCGGGCACGCCGAGATAGGCCTTGATGTCCTCATACTCGTGCTGGCGCATGGCGCGCTCCTCACCGGTCATGGTGTTGAGCAGGTGGATGCGGGTCGGCAAATGGAGGATGTTTTCGTCGATATCGAAGAAATAGAAGCTCTGGCGTTCCACGGGCAGTCCTTGTGCGGTGTCGGCGGAGCACAGGTCCACCGGATGCCCGCCCGCTTACAGACCCGGGCGGCGCAACTCAATAGGCAGCGTAGGATTTCTCTTCGACGATATTGGAGCCGAGCAGGAGATTGATCTCCTTTTTCAACGCCGCGCGCTTGTCATTGGTGACATAGACGGCGCGGGCCAGACGGATGAACTCCGGACCGAAATCACCGGCCCGCTCGCAATCGCGGATATCATCCTCGATCACCCAGAGCTCTTCATTGACCGCCTGCAGCGCGGCGTCGAGGCGGGACAGCTCGTCGCTGGCCGGCACGTCTTTCGCCAGCGTCTCATTGAGAATGCCCAGCTCGGTCCGGACATTCTTCAGCTTGGCCTCATCCCCGATACGCTCGGACTTGATACGCAGGATGGTGATCTTGTCGATCAACTCGCCCGGGGCGATGGCGGTGAGAATGGTCGTGGTCATGAGTGTTGTCCTTCCAAAGGGCTTTCCGGCACAGGCTATCAGTCGTGCGGCAGGGCTTCCATGAAGCGCACCGGCTGCCCGCTGCCCGAGGCCACAAGCTCGCCATCGCGCATCACCGAGCGGCCGCGGATGATGGTGCCGACCGGCCAGCCGGTGACCGACATGCCGTCAAACGGCGTCCAGCCGGACTTCGAGGCCGACCAGGCATCGGTGATGGTCTCTTTGCGTTTCATGTCGACCAGGGTGAAATCGGCATCCCAGCCGACCGCCATGCGGCCTTTGCCGGCAATGCCGAAAATGCGCTGGGCCCCGGCCGAGGTCAGGTCGACAAAGCGTTCAATGGTCAGGCGTCCGGCGTTGACGTGGTCCAGCATCACCGGGACCAGCGTCTGAACGCCCGGCATGCCGGACGGGCTTTGCGGATAGGGTTTGGCTTTTTCTTCCAGCGTGTGCGGCGCATGGTCCGATCCGATCACATCGACAATGCCACGCTGGATGCCGCGCCACAGGCCGGCCCGGTGACGGGCATCACGCATGGGCGGGTTCATCTGGGCGCGCCCCTTGATGCGCTCATAGATCTCCGGCCCTTCCAGGGTGAGGTGCTGGGGCGTCGCCTCGACCGAGGCGATGTCGCGATGCCCGGCGAGGAAATCCATTTCCTCGGCGGTCGAGATATGCAGCACATGGATGCGCTTGCCGGTCTTGCGGGCCAGCCGCACCAGGCGCTTGGTCGACATGATGGCGGCTTCGGCGTCGCGCACATGCGGGTGGCTGGTCCAGTCGCCCTCGACCGCCAGCCCACGGCGCTCGGCGAGGCGGTATTCGTCTTCCGAGTGAAAGGCGGCGCGGCGCTTGATGGCGCGCAGGACGCGTTCCACACCCTCATCATCAGCCACCAGCAAGGATCCGGTCGAGGCGCCCATGAAGACCTTCACGCCGCAACAGCCCAGCATCCGCTCCATCTCGGGCAGGATGTCGGCATTTTCATTGGTGGCGCCGGCATAAAAGGCGTGGTCGCAATGCATGCGGTTTTGCGCCCGGGCCAGCTTGTCGGTCAGCATGTCCGGCACGGTGGTCGTCGGATTGGTGTTCGGCATTTCGAACACCGCCGTGACGCCACCCATCACCGCGCAGAGCGACCCCGATTGCAGGTCTTCCTTCCATTCCATGCCCGGCTCGCGGAAATGGACCTGGGTGTCGATCACGCCCGGCAGCACCATCAGGCCGGAACAATCGACCACTTCACCAGCGGAGGCCTGCGACAGGTCGCCGATCGCCGCGGTCTTGCCGTCAATGATGCCGATATCGGCATGGCCGCGCCCGTCATGATTGACGATCTCGCCGCCCTTGAGGATCACATCGAATGTCTGGGTCATGGTTTCGCAGTCCTCTCGTAAAGCGCCTTGGCCGCATCATACACGGTCTCGACCGTCAGGTCCGCCAGCAGGCTGGTCGACGCCTTGCGCCGGTCATCATGGGCGCTGTCGATTTCCTCGAATGTCGCCGGTCCGCGCACCGCATCGGTGTGGTCGCCCCACGGCGCATAGCAGCGATCATCGGACGGGCCGAACAGGCCCAGCGTCGGCGTGCCCACAGCCGCCGACATGTGCATCAGCCCGCTATCATTGCCGACATAGAGCCGGCACCGTTCCAGACAGGCCGCAGTCTCGGGCAGGCCGAGGCCGAGAAGGTCGATGAACTCGATCTCCGGCAGGGCGTCAAAGATGGGTTGGGCATAAAGCTCGTCACCCGGCCCTCCTAGCATCACCACAGGCGCGCCCGGCATCACCCCGTCCGGCCCGGTGAAGCGCAGGATGAATTCGGCAAACTTCTCGGCCGGCCAGACCTTGAAGATCCACGAGGCCGATGGGCAGATCGCGAGGTATGGCCCCTCACCGGGCACGCGTGTCGCCGCTTCGGCGCGCACGGCCTCGGACAAATGCAGCTTGGGGTCGGGCGCCGGGACCAGCTTCAACACGCTGGCGGCTTCCTCGACCTTGGGCACTGGCACGACGCTCTGGCTGAGAATGCGGCGCTCCTTGGCGCGCAGGAACCAGGCGGTGCCGGAACAGCGCAGATCGACGACCAGGTCCCATTCCACATCGACCGTCTCGCGCCACAAATCCCACCAGTGCAGGCCGGCCTTCTTCTTGCGCATCACGATGATGCGTTCGAGGCGCGGCGTTTCGGTGAACAGCGAGGCGGCGAGCGGGCCGCAGGCGATCGTGAAATGCGCCTCCGGACGGGTCTGCACGAGATGGTCGAGTACGCCGGAATTGATGATGGCGTCACCGATCCGGGTCGATGTGATGAAGAGGACGCGTTGCATGGGCACCGCAGATAGCGCGACGCGAAGGGCTTGGCCAGAGACGGACGCAATGCCATATCGGGGCCATGAACCAGCCCGCCTCCCTGCCCTTCGCCCTGCCCGACCGCCGGATCATCTCGGTCGCCGGCCCCGATGCCCGTGACCTGCTGCAACGCCTGATCACCGCCGATGTCCTGACCCTGACCGCCGGCACCTGTCGGCCCGGCGCCCTGTTGACCCCGCAAGGCAAGATCCTCGTCGATTTCATGATGTTTGCCGACGGCGACACGGTCTGGCTGGACGTGCCGGCCGGCGCCGCCGACGGCCTCTTGAAGCGGCTGACACTGTTCAAGCTGCGCGCCAGGGCCGAGATCGTGTTCAACACCGATATCCTTGCCCTGTGGTCGACCACGCCCTTCCCGGGCAGCTGTGAGGACCCGCGCCTGGGCGGCCGGGTCCATCGCGGTCTGGGCGCGGCGGCCAGCGAGACCCGTCCCATCGACACGATCGAGATCGAGGCCGGCATCCCGGCCTTCGGTCGCGACTATGGCGAGGCCGATGTCTTTCCCACCGACGTCAATCTGGACGCTTTCGGCGGCGTCGGCTGGAAGAAGGGCTGTTTCATCGGCCAGGAAGTCGTCTCGCGCATGAAGCGCCGCGGCACCATCCGCAAGCGCTCCCTGCCCGCTACCTTCGCCGCCGAAGCCCCGCCGCCCGGCACCGCCGTGATGGCAGGTCCCACGACCGTCGGCGCCATCTCCTCGTCCAGTGGCCACCACGCCGTCATCCTCGCCCGCCTCGACCGCTTGCGCGCCGCCGAGCATTATTGTGAAGCCGACGGCCAGGAAGCCAATATCGTCGTCCCGGACGAGTTCTGGGCCGATCTGGAAGCCGCACCGAAGGTGTGATCTGGCGATTTGGGTCCTTCCCCTTGATGGGGAAGGTGGGCCCAGGCGCGGCCTCGGGTCGGAAGGGGTGAAACGCGTAGCGATCCGGCTCCGGCCGCCCATCACCCACTCCGTCTTGCCGCTTTGCGGCAATCCACCTCGCCCATCAAGGGCGAGGACCGGAGCCCGTTTTTCACCCTCCTGCCATGATACTGTCAGCAGGGCCTGCCGCGACAGCTTGGCAAGCAGGCCGGTTCGCGGTCGAGTGCAGGGATTGTGACAAGGACCCGTCCATGAACCAGCGCTGCGCCTGGGTGAATACGCCCGACCCGATCTATGCCCACTACCACGACACCGAATGGGGCGTGCCGGAATACAATCCCCGCGCCCTGTGGGAAAAACTGATGCTGGACGGCTTCCAGGCCGGCCTCGCCTGGATCACCATATTGCGCAAGCGCGACACCATGCGTCTCGCCTTCGACGGTTTCGACCCGGACCGGATCGCCGCCTATACCGATACCGACCGCGAACGCCTGCTGGCCGATCCCGGCATCATCCGCTCGAAGTCCAAGATCGACGCCGCCATCGGCAATGCGAAGGCCTATATCGCCATGCGCGAAAACGGCGAGGATTTCGCGGATTATCTCTGGGCTTTCGTCGGCGGCGAGCCGATCCAGAACAGCTATGCCAGCCTGGCGGACGTGCCGACCAAGACGGCGCTGTCAGAAACGATCTCGAAAGACCTGAAAAAGCGCGGCTTCAAGTTCGTCGGCCCGACGATTGTCTACGCCTTCATGGAAGCGGTCGGCATGGTCAATGACCATGAAGTGACCTGCCCGCGGCATGACGCGGTGAAAGCGCTGGTGCGGTAGGAGCGCTCCGGATCCGCGCAGAGCCTGAGCCGCCCTTTTTCAATCGTCATCCCACCGTCACGGCAGGGCCGTGATCCGGGGGGGACCTCGTCCACCCGGTCGACGTCATTGTCGAGGCCCCCCGAATGTCCGCTGCGCGGCCACCGGGGGATGACGGTGGTGAGGCGTGCCTGAAATCACCACCCGCCTGAACCCTACCCGCTCGAGCCACAGGCGCACTTTCCACCTTAATCCCCTTGCCGGGAGTTAGCCGTATCCGCTTCTTGAGCTCAAGGGGACACCCGCGAAGCGGCGGCTGCGCCGCCCTTGACCTCAAGAACCGGATACGGCCCGCTGGCTGACAAGGGTTTTATGGGTCAAGCTGCGCGCGTGGGCGCCTGTCTTTCGGCTTTTCCGGCATCCCCCCGGACGCCCCTACCAACTCTCCAGCACGGCCTCGCTCCCGCAGACAACCAGGCACTCCGTCCGCGAGGCGTCACAGGACTGGCCGCCGACCTGGCTGTCATGGTGCCAGATCATGGTGCCGGGTTGCGCTTCGCAGTCGCGACGGTTGATGGGGATGGTAGCCGTTGCGTTGCGGCCATCGGTGCGGCCGTCAATGCGCGTGTCAGCATGATTTCCCCTTTGATGGCGGGCCGTTCCTGCCTGCCCGCGCCGATTAGAGCCATTGCCCCGCCGCTTGTCCATGCCGGATCAGGCCGGTCTTGCCCGCCCGCGCGGACCGGATAAACTCAACCCATGCGTCGGCTGGGGAGCCCGCATCGGAGCGTTGTCATGCGCATCATCCTGCTACTTCTGTCCGCCTCATTCCTGCCCGGCTGCGCCTGGCTGGAAAAGGGGCGCGATCCCAATCTGCCCTCCGCCGCCGAGATGGGCGCCGGCGAGTGTCGTCCCGCCGGACCGCACGACCCGGCCGCGCCCGGTGAATGGATCTGCGATGACGGCGATGGTGATGTGGAGATGCGGCCGCGTCACCGGGTCGAAAATCCGGATGATTACCGCCGCGATCCGCTCTAGGGGAGAGCGTCAGGTCCTTCCCCAGACAAGGGAAGGTGGGCCGAGGCGCAGCCTCGGGTCGGATCGGGTGAAACGCGCCAGCGCTCCGGCACCAACCACCCGCACCCACTCCGTCTGGCCGCTACGCGTCCAGCCACCTCGCCCATCAAGGGCGAGGACCTCTCGCTCAGTCGCCGACGCCCAGCGCCTTGGCGTGATGGCGCAGATGATCCTCGATGAAGCTGGCGATGAACCAGTAGGAATGGTCATAGCCGGGATGGCGGCGGACGGTGACCGGCTGGCCGGCTTCCCGGCAGGCTGCCTCGAACAGGTCCGGGCGCAATTGCTCGTCGAGGAATTGGTCGGCCTCGCCTTGGTCGATCAGGATCATCTGGTCGGTCGGCTGGCGCTTCACCAGCTCGCAGGCATCATGCTCACCCCAGGCCGGGCACTCATCACCGAGATAGGCTTTCAGCGCCTTTTGCCCCCAGGGCACTTGCGTCGGCGCGACGATGGGCGCGAAGGCCGAGACCGAGGCAAAGCGGCCGGGCAGACGCAAATTGAGCGTCAGCGCGCCATGCCCGCCCATGGAATGGCCCATGATGCCCTGACGCTCCATGTCGGCCGGAAATTGCGAGCCGACCAGGGCCGGCAGCTCGTGTGCGATATAGGTCTCCATCTGGAAATGCGGCGCCCACGGATGGGTCGTTGCGTCGACATAGAAGCCGGCGCCCTGCCCCAGATCATACCCCGCATCATCGGCCACATCCTCGCCGCGCGGTGAGGTATCCGGCGCCACAACCATCAGACCCAACTCGCTTGCGACACGCTGGAGGCCGGATTTTTCCATCACATTCGACCAGTTGCAGGTCAGCCCGGAGAGGAACCAGACCACCGGCACCGGACCATCCTTGGCCTGGGGCGGCGTATAGACCGCGAAACGCATCGGCCCGCGGCAGGCCTCACTGTCATGGTCATGGACGGACAGCGTGCCGCCGAAGGAGGTCCAGGTGGACACCATCGTGATATCGGGGGTCAGGGTCATGAGGCGGGGCAATCCTTCCTGTCTGCTTGGCAGAAGACATACGCCACTCCGCCGTCCCGGCAAATATCGCGCAACCCGCGTTCAAGTTTTCGCGATCTGCCCCGGTTTTCCCTCACCCGAGATTGCGTTGGCGGACGCGTTCAGCTTGGCTGTCGAGGGCTCACACAAATGTCTGACGAGGGGGGACAGCATGAGACTGACCGTGACACTACTGGCCGCGACCGCGCTGACCGTTGGCGCCCTGTATGCCTATTCCAACGGCACCCGGCAGGTTGACTTGCCTGCCAGCGCCGAGACCACGCCATCCCTGGCCGGATCGCCGGTCTTTGCCCGCACCGGGGCGGCGCCATTGATCGATTTTTCAGGCGTGCAGGCCAGGCTGGGCGGGGAGCCGACGCGGGTGCTGGTGCTGGGCACGCCCCATCTCGACGCGCTGCCTGAAGCCGCATTCACGCCAGACCATCTCGACCTGCTGGTCCGCCGCCTCGGCGACTGGTCGCCGGACATCATTGCGATCGAGGCCGTGGGCGGGCGGACCTGCGACACGCTGCGCCGCTATGGCAATCTCTATCCGGGCGTCGCCGACGGCTATTGCCATGACCCTGCCCCGGCGCTCGACAGCCTGCAGATGGGACAGCCGGACGCCGCCCTCGCCGTCCTGACCACACTGTCGGAATGGCCGGACCAGCCGACCGCCGGCGACCGGCGGCAACTGGCCCTGCGTTTCTTCGGCGCCGGCGAGCCCTGGTCTGCCGCTTTGCAATGGTCCCGGCTGGACCCCGACGAGCGGATCGCGGCCGACGGCGTCACTGACGCCTTGCGCGAGCGGCTCGATTCCATGCTGACCTCGCGCAACGAGAACAACCTGATTGCCCTGCGCCTGGCCCGCGTCCTGGATCTGGAACAGCTGGCCGCCATGGACGACCATTCCGCCGACTTCATCCAGGTGCTGGCGCCGCCGGAGCTGGGCCCGGTCATCCAGTCGGTCTGGCAGGCCGACCACCCGCTTGATGCCGACATGGCGGCGGCCCGCGAGACCTATATCGGTTCCGCAGGAGCCGTGCTGGACGGCTATCGCTTCCTAAACAGCGAGCCCTATCAGCGCTATGTCATCGAGGGCGATTTCGGGCGGGCCGCTGCGACACCCGACGAGCAGGCCGTCGCGCGGCAATACGTGGCCTGGTGGCAGGTGCGCGGCCTGCGCATGGCGGCCAATGTCGTCGAAGCCGCCGGCAACCAGCCCGGCGCCCGCGTCCTGGTCATCGTCGGCGCCTCCCACAAGGCCTATTTCGACGCCTATCTCGACCAGATGCACGATATCGAACTGGTCAGCGTCGAGGCTGTGTTGGCGGATCCGGAAACCGGTGAGGACGCGCCCTGACCGGCAGCTGCGTCACGGCGCAGGCTGCGGATTCATGTTGTCGAGCGGAATGGTTTCAAGGCCCAGGCGGTCGCGAGCGAGGGTGAGCATGCGCGTGTCAGCGGAGATCAGCGGCAAACACTTGTCCCGCGCCAGGGCAAGGTAGAGGCAATCATAGACCGGGTGCTCAAACCGGGTCGCAAGGGAGATGGCCTCGACATGCAAGCCTGTATCGGGGCGCAGATCCGGATATCCGGAGAAATTGCGGACCACATCAAGGCTTGTGGCAAGGTCTATGTCGCCGCGCCGAAAATACTTCCAGATCACATTGGCGACTTCAGTCACGATAAACGCCGGCGCCACCATGGCGTAGCGCCCGATGGCTATCAGCGCCGCGTCGTGACCGGGGACCGCCAAAAGGGCCTTCACCGCGACGCTTGCGTCGAACACGGCCGGCTTCAACGGTCCCGGTCCTCGCGGATCAGGTCCGTTGGGTCGATATCAGACGGGCGCGACCGCTCACTGACACCCCGCGCGAATTCAAGAAAGCTCTCCCGCGGCCGGTTGCTGCGCTCGGCCAGCACCTCGCGCAGAAATTGCTCCAGCGACTTGCCATCCCGCGCCGCCATGCGCTTGAGATTGGCGATAACCGCATCGTCGAGATTGCGAATGATGACCTGGCCCATGGGCGCCTCCTGATAGCAGAATGATATCATGATGGGGCGGAGTGGTGAATATAGGTCCTCGCCCTTGATGGGCGAGGTGGATCGCCCGGCAGGGCGAGACGGAGTGGGTGATGGGCAGTCGGTGCAGGAATGCTGGCGCATTTCACCCCTTCCGACCCGTCGCTCCGCGCCGGCCCACCTTCCCCATCAAGGGGAAGGACCCGGTCAGGCGCCCATCGTGAGGTCGTGCGACGCTCGCCCGCGCCACGGGCGCACAGAACTGTCCATAATTCGCTTGTCAGCCAGCGGGCCGTCTCCGTTTCTTCAGCTCAAGGGTGAAACCGCGAAGCGGCGCCTGCGGCGCCCTTGACCTGAAGAAGCGGAGCCGGCGAACCCCCGGCAAGCGGTTTATGGCGGGGTGTGCGCCGGAGCGCGAGTATCGTCGGACACTGCCCGCCTCAAATGACAAATCAGGCCGACGTGATTTCAACAACCCGGTCGTCTTGCCAGTAGAGACGCGCCCTTTGCGGCGCCTCAAATAGTCAGTGAAGGCCGCTGGCCCGGAAGGACGTGCATCCCGCCCAGCCCGGATCATCGATCCAATCGCCAAAAGCACAACGGTCCTCAAAATACGCAATCTCTAAACTGCGCTCGCCAGCCGTCACACGAGCCTCGACTTGCATCACACCGCCATCCGAATCGAACCTAACGGATGGCCTCGCGCCAACACATTCCGCCGCAAGCCAGGCAAATTCGCCGAGAGAAAGGCTATGCGTATAACGACTTAGGCTCGCATACATGGTTCGATCCATCTCATCGATGGTACAACTCTCTGGCGAACACACTGACATTTTCGCCCTCATAGCGATCACGTCTCCCGGATAGTCCCAGTCCCAATTCGCTACTCGCTCTACGCGACTTTGCTCTTCTGTCCATGCGAGGAGAGCCCCACAATCCACGTCGGCAATGTCTATCGTCGGGTGTCGCAACGACTGGCAACCGATCAAAACAAGACTGGTCAACACCGGAGCGAAAGCGCGCACCCTAATACTCCACAACAGCCCGGATACTTTCCCCGGCATGCATCAAATCGAACCCCTTGTTGATGTCGTCCAGCTTGAGCTTGTGGGTGATCAGGCTGTCGATATCGATGCGGCCTTCCATGTACATGTCGACGATCTTGGGCACATCGGTGCGGCCCCTGGCGCCGCCGAAGGCGGAGCCGCGCCAGACGCGGCCGGTGACCAGCTGGAAGGGGCGGGTCTGGATTTCGGCGCCGGCGGGGGCGACGCCGATGATGATGCTCTCGCCCCAGCCCTTGTGGCAGCATTCCAGCGCCGCCCGCATGACCTCGACATTGCCGATGCACTCGAAGGAATAATCCGCGCCGCCGCCGGTCAGCTCGACGAGGTGGCCGACCAGGTCGGTGTGGTCCTTGGGATTGACGAAATCGGTCATGCCGAACTGGCGGGCAATCGCCTGCTTGGCCGGATTGGTGTCGACGCCGACGATCTGCTTCGCGCCGATCAGCTTGAGGCCCTGGATGACATTGAGCCCGATCCCGCCCAGGCCGAAGACGACGGCGGTGGAATTGGGCTCGACCTTGGCGGTGAACATCACCGCGCCAATGCCGGTGGTGACGCCGCAGCCGATATAGCAGATCTTGTCGAAGGGCGCGTCCTGGCGGACCTTGGCGAGGGAGATCTCCGGCAGGACGGTGAAGTTCGAGAAGGTCGAACAGCCCATATAGTGCAGGATTTTCTCGCCCTTGTAGGAAAAGCGCGAGGTGCCGTCCGGCATCACGCCCTGGCCCTGGGTGGCGCGCACGCGCTGGCACAGATTGGTCTTGGGATTGAGGCAGTATTCACAGGTCCGGCACTCGGCCGTGTAGAGCGGGATGACATGGTCGCCGACCTTCAGGTCGGTCACGCCCGGCCCGATCTCACGGACAATGCCGGCACCCTCATGGCCCAGAATGGCCGGGAAGGCGCCTTCCGGATCGGCACCGGAGCGGGTGAACTCATCCGTGTGACAAATCCCGGTCGCCTTGATCTCGACCAGGACCTCGCCGGCCTTCGGGCCCTCCAGGTCAACCTCGACGATTTCAAGCGGCTTGCCCGCTTCAAAGGCAACGGCGGCGCGTGTCTTCATGGATCAATCTCCCCGAACCAATGACTTGAAACCAAGGTCTCGCATTGCTCCGCCCCGTCGTCAAAGCCCCGCAGGGCAGGCATGCGCAGCTGTGCAGGTGACGGGCCTTGGTGCAGCCACTAAGTTGCGCGCCCTGACATGCCCGTTTCGGAGTGAAGTTTATGAGCGCGGTAATCCGGTCGACCGGTCTTTGGACGCCAGACGAGTCCATCTCCAACGACGAACTCGTCGCCTGCTACAACGCCTATGTTGAGCACTTCAACGCCGAACATGCCGACGCCATCGAGCGCGGCGCCGTCGAGGCAAAAAACCCCTCCTCCTCCGGCTTCATCGAAAAAGCCTCGGGCATCAAGTCGCGCTATTCGATCGACAAGGCGGGCGTGCTGGACATCACCCGCATGCGCCCGCGCGCCGAACCGCGCCCCAATGACGCCCTGTCGGTGATGGCAGAGGCCGGTGTCGCCGCCGCGAAGGACGCCCTGAAAGCCGCCGGTCGCGAGGCTGCCGATGTCGACGCGGTGATCTGCTCGGCGACCTCGATGCAGCGCACCTACCCCTCGATGGCGATCGAGATCCAGGACGCGTTGGGCATTGAGGGCTTCGGCTTTGACATGACAGTGGCCTGTTCCTCGGGCACGTTCGGCATCATCAATGCGGTCAACATGATCGAGACCGGCATGGCCAAGTCGGTTCTGGTGGTGACACCGGAAATCACCACGCCGCAACTCAATTTCCGCGATCGCGACAGCCATTTCATCTTCGGCGATGTCGCCGTGGCCATGCTGATCGAGCATGAGGATGTTGCCGGCGGCGATGGCTGGAAGATCATCGGTCGCAATCTGATGACCAGGTTCTCCAACAATATCCGCTCGAATTTCGGTTTCCTCAATGCGTCAGAGGAGCCGGAGCCGGCCTTTGAAGACCGCTATTTCGTGCAGGAGGGCCGCAAGGTCTTCAAAGAAGTCTGCCCGATGGTCGCCGAGATGATCCTCACCGACCTGGGCAATTTCGGCCTCAGGCCGGACCAGATGAAACGCCTCTGGCTGCACCAGGCCAATATCAACATGAACATGATGGTGGCCAAGAAGGTCTTCGGACGCGACTTCACCGAAGACGAAGCGCCGGTCATCCTGGACGAGTTCGCCAATACGGCGGGCGCTGGCTCACTGGTCGCCTTCCATCGCCATCACGACGGTTTCGAGACCGGCGAGAAGGGCCTGATCTGCTCTTTCGGAGCGGGTTATTCGGCCGGTACGGTGTTTGTCGAGAAGCTGTAGGCGTTCAGGCGCCCTCACCGACACATCCTCCCCATTGTCATCGCCCCGGCATGGCCGGGACCCTTGTGCCTGCGCGCGGCATTTGACCCACGACAGTTTCTGTCACCCCGCCGGGCCATCCTGTGTATCAACACAGGGCAGACATCATGCGGCACGCCTCATTATTCGAATTTGCATCCATTGCACTCGACACGGTGGTATGGGTCGGTTTCGTTGTCATGCTGAGCGGGCTTTAACCCGCACACACAGGCAAATACGGCCCATGCAATTTTGAAAAATCAGATAAAAAGAGGCCCGGCCCGCCAACCCCTGCGGACAGGGGCGACGGGCCGGGCCCAGTATACGCCACAGGCCGGGGAGGACAGGCCAGGACGAAAAATGTGGGGGACAGGTATATTTAACGCGTCTCGCTGGAATCCCTAAAAATGTGGGGGACAGGTATATTTAACGCGTCTCGCTGGAATCCCTGCTTACGGACCGTGCCGCGCGTTAATTATACCTGTCCCCAATTCAGCCAACCGACTCGCCGTGCAGCGTCGTGTCGAGGCCGGTGATCTCGCCGTCCTCGTCGACGCGCAGGGGCATGATCCTGGATTGCACGAACAGTATGACAGTCGTGACCACGCCGCAGTAGATGGCCGCGGCCAGCGCACCCCAGGTCTGGGTCCAGACCTGCATCCAGTTGCCTTCAATCGCGCCGCCCGTCCCGCCAATCGCTTCGGAAGCGAAGACGCCGGTCAGGATGGCGCCGACCAGACCGCCAATACCGTGCAGGCCGAACGCGTCGAGCGTATCGTCGACCTTGAGGACCTTTTTCAGCGCGGTCACGCCCCAATAGGCCCCGAAGGCACCGCCAGCGCCGATAATGAAGGCCGACCAGGTCGGCACGAAGCCGGCCGCCGGGGTGATCGCGACCAGCCCGGCAATGGCACCGGATGCCGCCCCGAGGACGCTGGCCTTGCCCCGCAGGATCCACTCCAGCCCGATCCAGACCAGCACCGCACTGGCAGCCGCGATCTGGGTGGTCACGAAGGCATGCGCTGCGGCCCCGTCTGCTGCCAGCGCCGAGCCGCCATTGAAGCCGAACCAGCCAACCCACAGCAGGCCCGCCCCGATCACGGTAAGGACCAGATTGTCCGGCGCCATGTTGGTGCCCGGATAGCCCTTGCGGGGACCGAGGAATTTGGCCAGCACCAGACCGGCGACGCCGGCATTGATATGCACCACTGCCCCGCCGGCAAAGTCGAGCACACCCGCTTCACCGAGGAAGCCGCCGCCCCACACCCAGTGACAGATCGGGGCATAGACCAGGATCAGCCAGGCGGCGCCAAAGACCATGAAGGCCGAGAACCTGATCCGCTCGACTGCCGCACCGGCGATGATCGCGACGGTGATGATGGCAAAGGTGAGCTGGAACATCAGGAAGAGGTTTTCCGGCAGATCACCGGACATCGTGTCGGGAAGGATACCGGCCAGGCCCAGCCGCCCGAGCCCGCCGACAAAGCCGTTCGCGGCGCCGCCATCGGAAAAGGCCAGCGAATAGCCGATCAACGCCCACAAGACGGTCACGACAGCCGCCGCGCCCAGGCTTTGCATCAGCGTGGAGAGCACATTCTTGCGCCGGACCATGCCGCCATAGAACAGCGCCAGTCCGGGCAATGTCATCAGCAGGACGAGGGCGGTGGATGTCAGGATCCAGGCATTGTTACCACTATCCATGGGACTCTCCCGAAACGGCGCTTGGCGTTTGTTGCAGTTGCGAAGAGCTAGGCCGGGGAATCGCCGGAAGTCGACTTTGCAGAGAAGATTTGCCGCGTTTGACAGCAGCGCGCCTCGAAATTGTGCACGCCTGCCCGTTTTCGTGGCGACAACGCATCATCCTTGCAATGTCAGGGCGGATTGATCGCTGGCGTCCATGCTTTAGGCTGAGCCCATCAGGGACAAGCACAGAGTCCGACGCCGTGAAAAACAGCCTCATTCGATCAACGGGATACTGGGTCCCGTCCGACGTCATCACCAATGACGAGCTCGTCGCCAGCTACAATGCCTGGGCGACCCGCTTCAACACCGAGCACGCAGACGCCATTGCCAGAGGCGACGCCGAGGAAGTCCCGCTGTCCTCCAGCGAATTCATCAAGGGCGCGTCCGGCATCGAACGCCGACATGTCTATGAGAAGAGCGGCATTCTCGACATCGACGCGATGACACCGCGCATCCCGCCGCGCCCGATCGACCAGGTCTCGACCCAGGCCGAGTTTGCACTCAAGTCGGTCCGCATCGCGCTCGACAAGGCCGGCTATGACGGCTCGGACATTGACGGCGTGATCGTCGCCTCCTCTGCCCAGCAACGCAATTTCCCGGCCGTCGCCTGCGAAATCCAGGAGGCCATCGGGTCGACCGGCTTCTCCTTCGACATGACCATGGCCTGCGCCTCGGCCCTTTACGGCCTGCACATGGCAAACGGCATGATCATGTCCGGCCAGGCCCGGCGCATCCTGGTCTGCTCGCCCGAACTGATGACCTGCATCAATGTCCATTCGCGCCGCGAAGTACACTTCATCTTCGGCGACGCCTCGGCGGCGATGATTGTCGAGGCCGATGACGGCAAGCCAGGTGGCTGGGACGTGATCGGCACCCATGCCGAGAACAAATGGTCTTCCGCCCTGCGCTCCGATTATGGCTTCATCAATATCGCCGAACAGACGGTCGATCCCGATTTCGCCCCGCATCTCGACCAGGACGGCCACCGGGTCTTCAAGGACGTGGTCGGCTTCGCCCCGCAAGTGGCGCGGCGGATGATGGACAGTATTGATCTGGCACCAGAAGACGTGCGCCGGACCTGGCTGCACCAGGCCAATATCCGCATGGTCGACATGATCGCCAAACGCATCCTCGAGCGCGACCGCACCGAGGACAATGCGCCGGCCATCCTGCACGAATACGGCAATACCTCCTCGTCCTCGGTGGTGATGAATTTCGAGATGCACTCCGACGACATGGCCGTCGGTGAAACCGGCGTGATGTGCGCCTTCGGAGCCGGCTACGGGGTTGGCGCCGCAGCGGTAAGGAAACGCCCATGAAAACCTGGCTCAGCCTGATTTCGATCGCCGCCGTCGCGGCCTGTTCCCCCGCTGCGCAAAACGAGGCGGCGCCGGACGAGACGCCCGTCACGCCGGACGAGACCGCACAGGTCGACACCACCGGGGACGAGGCCGGCGAGGAGGACGTCGCGGGACTGCCCGGCACGGACATCCATCTGTTCGCGCTTGACTGGTCGGGCGACGCGCCGGTTCTTGGCGCCAGCTTGGGCGGGGTCACCCGTGCCGGCTATGACAACCAGCCCTTCTTCACCGGCGATGGCGGACTGCTCTACACGGCCGGCGACGAGAGCGGCGAGACCGATATCTGGCGGCTCGACCTGGCCACCGGTGAGACCATGCCGGTCACACAGACGCCCGGCGAGAGCGAGTATTCGCCTCGCATCGCCCCGGATGGCCGTCTCAGCTATATCTACCAGCCGCCCAGCGGCTATGCCGGCAATGCCTATCTGGCCAATCCCGACAATAGCGCCCGCGAACCTGCCGAGGCACTGGCGCCGGTCGGCTATTACGGTTTTTCCGGTGACATGAGTGCCGTCGCGGTCTTCCATCTGGGTGAACCGATGACGCTGCAGCTGATCGACCGCACGACCACGCCGGAAACCGTCACCCACATTGCCGACAATCCCGGTCGCAGCTTCTTCCGCGCCGGTCGCGGCCCGGCGCTCTATGTGACGCTGGCCGATGACGCCGGAATTCACACGGTCCATGCGCTCAACACGCAGACCGGCGAGCTGCGCGAGATGTTCGCCCTGCCCGGCACCAGCCAGGATTTCGCTGTCGCCATCCTGCCGGACGACCGCATTACCTTCATCGCCATGCATGATGACCGACTGGTCTGGCGTGCCTGGGGCGGCTGGGAACCGATCGGCTCGATCGACTGGCTGACCGGCGTCACCCGCCTGGCCATCAGCCCGGACCTGTCGACCCTGGCGGTCGTGGCGGAGGAGTAGGCGGCGCGACCAACACCCGGAGACCCTGCCATGGCCATCAAGCGGATCCTGGCCTTTCTCGCCGACTACATCGTGATCGCGGCCTATATCGGCCTGCTGATCCTGGTGAATTATTCCAACGCGCCGTCAGACCTCGCCGTGCCAACCGAAGCGAGCGGCAAGATAGCCGGTCACGCGATCGGTTTCGTGACCCTGACCTTGCCGGTCTTTCTCTATTTCACGGTCTTTGAAGCCAGCCCCTGGGCCGCGACTCCCGGCAAGAAACTGCTGGGCGTCAGGATTGTCGCGACCAACGGCGAGCGCCTGTCGCGCGGCCGGGTGGCGATCCGCAATGCGATCAAACTCCTGCCCTGGGAGCTGGCGCACGCGGCGATCTGGCATGTGCCCGGGCGTCCCCTTCTCGACCCCATGCCGATGCCGAACCTGACACTGGCCATGGCTTCGAACCTTGCCGTCGCACTCTTCATCCTGATGCTGTTCTTCGGCGGCGGGCGGACCCTCTACGACCGGATTTCCGGCACCCATGTCATCAGCGCCCGCCGCCCATGAGCCCCGCCTGCCAGTAACGCCGATTTGCCGCACCGATCAGAGCGCCTGGCGTGCCCTCCTGAACGCCACTTGTCCCCGTTGCGCACGCCTTTCCTTCTCCCCTGGGAGAAGGTGGCCGGAGGCCGGATGAGGGGGAATTTTCCTGCTTTCACCGGGATTTACCCCTCACCCTGACCCTCTCCCGAGGGAGAGGGAAAGTGCGTGTCAGCTAAAATCCGCGAAAACTTATCCCCACCCATCTCCCGCCAACCCATAATGGCTTTGGTTTTCGGGACGGGAGGCACGAGCTCAGTCACTTGTGCCCGGAAGCGAGCGGAGCCTGTCCGCGCCTTGGATGTGACAGTCCAAAGCTCCGGCAGGGCGTGCGACCAGGTCGCGGGGCACTAAACGACCGACCCCATCTACCTGTCGCATTGGAATCGGGGTGGAGACAGCCCGGGAAAACTCCGAGAACGGGATGTCGAGGACATCACGGACACCGCAGACCACCAACAGGACACCCCGGTGTCCGCCGACATCCCGTTCCCTCCCACTTCCGGCGCGAAAGCGTGCGGAGACGAGACGCCGTGGACGTTACCAAGGGACATGTCCCCATCCTGCGTCACACCCGTCGCCGCGCGCAGGGCGGCCCCCGTTTTTCACGCTTGCTCCACTGCTCATCCTACTGGAATGGATCGGACGTGGTCTCCTGCAAGTGTTCGAGTGCGTTGACGGCGCGTTCCGCCTGACGGCAAGGCAGCATAGCAACCGCCAGGCTTCCGGTGCTCACTTGACCGTCATATCGATCCACGTAGCTGACGCATCCGCCTCCATCGCTACAGCTGACCTTGACGACATCAACGTCATACCTACTGGAGTACCCATTCTCGTTTACGCTGAACGTCACTCCGCGCCCAACCATGGAAAACTGCACCTCTGAAAGCGGAATACTGAAGCTCACATTGTCGGCCGTCGTGGCTTCAAGTATGCCGAAATTCTCATCTAGAAATGTAAATGAACGCGGGTCGTGAGTCCGCGTTTCCCCTCGGGCGGTAGTCCCCGTGCGCGCAAATGGATAGCTGACGCACTGCCTGACAAGGTACTCAATTGTGTCTGCGCGAGATTGCGATTGCGCAGCGGCAGGAATAGCCAGGGAAACCAAGAAGGCGCTCAATACAAAGTTTCGGCTCGAAAGCTTCATGTACACAGGTTCCCTTTCTGGGATGGCCCCAAATTGCGGTGCTGGTAACCCACCCCCCTGATCCGGGCCGATCGATAGCAAATTCTGTTCGTTTTTCTGGCAGAATTGGGTAGTGAATTCAAGGTCCAGCGAGACAAACGGGGGTCGTGAGCGTCACGCCTCGGCCTCTTGGTAGAACACGTGGAGGGCCGAGAGCACCCGTTCATAAACCAGGCGCTGATGGAGTTGTGGTCGCGGGACTGACGCGGCCTAAACCGACACGGTCTCGGTCACCCGATAGGTCAAATCATCGCCATCGGCTTCGTGGATGGTGAGGTATTCGCCGACCCGCATGGTGTGATCACCAAGCCGGTACACCGGCTCATCCGGCCCTTCATCCTCTTCGTCATAGCGGAAGAACCAGTGGCTGCCACGATGTGACAGCCAGCCATCGGCCTTGTCGTCCGGGTCGGGCGAGAAGCGGTCGACCGTGCAGGCGGCCTTGTTGGCGCGCCAGAGCTCAAGGTCGAGCCGGCCATCCCTGTCCAGCGGCGCCACCACGACATAGCCATGCGCGTCATCGCCTTCCGGGAAACCGGCTTTGGGGTTGCGGCCCAGCCGCAGGACCACGCGTGTCAGACCCATGTCCTATCTCCTTATATTTGATAAGGCTATTTCGCGCCCCATTTCCGGCCACGTCAATCCGGAGCGGTGCGGCATGGCCGCGCAGGAGGTGTGGACAATGCGGTGCCAGGATTGGTCCCGGCGGCGCTTCTCTGCTATTTCCCCTGCCCGCAAGACGCTGACGAGATGGATGACATGCCTGCTGCTGCCAAGACGAGCAAAGCCAAAGAAGCCCCGCGTGCCTGGCAGCGGATGATCTCCGGTCGGCGGCTGGACCTGCTCGATCCGTCCCCCTTTGATGTCGAGATCGAGGACATTGCCCATGGTCTGGCACGGGTGGCGCGCTGGAACGGACAGACCGCCGGCGATCACGCCTTTTCCGTTGCCGAGCATTCGGTCGTGGTGCTGGAGATTCTCGACTTTCTCTACCCGGGCATCGAGGACAAATGGCGTGTCGCCGCCCTTCTGCATGATGCTTCGGAATACGTCATCGGTGACATGATCAGCCCGTTCAAGGCGGCGCTGGGTGTCAATTACCGCGCCTTCGAGGACCGGCTCGAGGCGGCGATCCAGCTGCGCTTCGGCCTGCCCGCGAAACTCCCCGTCGAGGTCAAGCGCAAGATCAAGCGGGCCGATGTGATCTGTGCCTATTTCGAAGCGACCCAGATCGCCGGTTTCAGCCATGGCGAATCCGTGAAATTCTTCGGCCGTCCCCCGGCCGGACTGGAGATCGCCATCAAGCCGCTGCCCGTCAAACAAGCCCAGATCCTGTTCCTGGATCGGTTCGAGACCGTGCTGGCGGCCTTCGAGGCTGGCCGCAAGTGACAGCGGGCCTCGCCCTCTCGGTCGGCCTCAACGCGGTCATCCTGGCGGTCGATGGCGATGTGCCACAGGTCCTGATCGTGCCCCAGCCGGGCGGAGGTGAAGCCCTGCCCTTCGGTCCCTTCGACCCGACCGAGCACCGCACGCTGGAGATCGGGCTGAGGCGCTGGGTCGACGAGCAGGCCCGCTTCCAGCTGGGCTATGTCGAACAGCTCTATACGTTCGGCGATCGTGGCCGCGAGGCGCCGGTCGCGGCGATGACCGGCTCGGAAGACGACCGCATCATCTCGATCGGCTATCTGGCGCTGACGCCCAATGTCTCCGATCCGCCCGAAGGCGGCGGCCAGTGGCGCGGCTGGTATCGCTTCTTCCCGTGGGAAGACTGGCGCGACGGCCGCCCCGGCATCATCGACAGCCAGATCCTGCCGCGCCTGTCGGCCTGGGCCGATGAAGCCGGCGGGCCAGGGCGCCGCGCCTCCTGCCATGACCGGATCAAACAATGCTTCGGCCTCAATCCCGGCGGTTGGCAGGAAGGCCGGGCGCTGGATCGCTATGAACTGCTCTACGAAGCCGGGCTGGTCGAGGAGGCCGCCCGTGACGGCCAGACCGAGCCAAACCTGGTGGCGCCGGGTCTGGGTCAGGCGATGGCGTCGGACCATCGCCGCATCCTGGCGACCGCCATTTCGCGCCTGCGCGGCAAGATCAAATACCGCCCGGTGGTGTTCGAGTTGATGGACGAAGTCTTCACCCTGTCGGCGCTGCAACAGGTGGTCGAAGCGGTCGTCGGCTATCGCCTGCACAAGCAGAATTTCCGCCGCGCGCTGGACCGGACCGGCTTTGTCGAAGGCACCGGCAAGGTGGAGAGCGCCACCGGTGGCCGTCCAGCCGAACTGTTCCGCTATCGCCGCGAAGCGCTCGCCGGCCTGCCCTCGCTGGGCCTGTCGACACCGCGTCTGAAAGAGGGTTGAGACCGGTGTCTGACGCCGCAAGCGCCGCCGCACCGCGCCCGTTCGAATACAAGCCGCCGCCTGCCGGCCCGCTGCCCATCATCCATGCCGACGCGCACATCCTGGTCATCGACAAGCCGACCGGCCTGCTCACCGTGCCCGGCAACCGGCCGGAGCGGGCCGACTGTCTGGAGGCGCGGGCCCGGGCCGATTTCCCGTCTGCCCGCATCATCCACCGGCTCGACATGGACACGTCCGGCGTCATCGTGCTGGCCCTGACCGGCCACGCCCAGGCGCATATCGGCAAGCAATTCGAAAAGCGGATGACGACGAAATCCTATATCGCGATCGTCCAGGGCGAGATGTCGCAAGCCACCGGACGCGTCGACCAGCCGATCATCACTGACTGGCCCAACCGTCCGCGCCAGATGATCTGCCATGAGCGCGGTCGCAATGCCGTCACCGACTGGGACGTGCTGGAGGTCGCCGACGGCGTGAGCCGGATCCGCCTGACCCCCCTGACCGGGCGCAGTCACCAGCTGCGCGTCCACATGCTGCATCTGGGTCACCCGATCCTGGGCGACAATCTCTATGCCCCGGCCGACGCCCTCGCTGCCAGCGACCGGCTCTGCCTGCATGCCGAACGCCTCGGCTTTCGCCATCCCGACGGCGGCGCGCCGGTCAGCTTTGAAAGTCCCGCTCCTTTCTGACCGCCATTCACGCTTTGACCTTGCGCAATGCTCATAGTGAGCATATACCGGTGTCACGGTTAAGCTCATTTCGAGCATAAGCCGCGTTCCGGGTGATGGCCCTCCAGCCATCGCCTCTTTTCAGACCCTGGATATGCTCGATTTGAGCAAAAGTGAGGGAAAAATGGACCGGATGAACTTTGACGGCACGCTTGTGGCCTTTGATCAGGATCGGCCTGAACTCGCCTATACCGACGAGGTCAAGGCCGCGACGGACCATCTCTACGCCAAGGTCAGCCATGTCGTGACGCCGATGGAGTGGCCGGCCAAGGCCCCGCTCATCCACGCCATCAACCAGCTGAAAAAAGAAAAGAACGCGGTCATCCTCGCCCACAATTACATGACGGCGGACATTTTCCACTGCGTTGGCGACCTGATGGGCGACAGCCTGGCGCTGGCCCGCATGGCGGCACAGAGCGACGCCGACATCATCGTCCAGGCCGGCGTCCACTTCATGGCCGAAACCGCCAAGGTCCTGGCCCCGGAAAAGACCGTCCTCATCCCCGACACCCGCGCCGGCTGTTCGCTGGCGAGCTCGATCACGGGCGAGGATGTGCGCCGCATCAAGGCCGCCTATCCCGGCGTGCCGGTGGTGACTTATGTGAACACCTCGGCGGACGTCAAAGCGGAATGCGATATCTGCTGCACCAGCTCCAACGCCGTGCAGGTGGTCGAGAGCCTGGGCAGTGACACCGTCATCCTCCTGCCCGACCAATATCTGGCCAAGAATGTCGCCGCCCAGACCGATGTCAAAATCCTGACCTGGGCCGGCGCTTGTGAAGTCCATGAGCAATTCACGGCCCAGGACATCCAGGACCTGCGCGACGCCCATCCCGGCGTGGTCATCATCACCCATCCGGAAAGCCCGCTGGAAGTCGTTCAGGCCGCCGATTTCGCCGGCTCGACCGCCGCCATGGCCGACTGGGCCAAGGATAGCGGTGCGAAAAAGGCCGTCCTTCTGACCGAATGCTCGATGAGCGACAATGTCGCCGCCGACGTGCCCGAGGTCGAGTTCATCCGCCCCTGCAATCTGTGCCCGCACATGAAGCGGATCACGCTGGAAAACATCTATGACTGCCTGCGTCTGGAACAGCACGAAGTGACTGTCCCCGACGACGTCATCGAAGGCGCCCGCGCCTCCGTCCAGGCCATGCTGGACCTGCCCAAGCCGGCCAAGCCTGCCAGCTTTGACCCGACCAAGCCGGAAAAGCGTGTAGATCTGGTTGTGATCTGAACCCGATGACCCGCCCCACCCTTATTTGCGGCGCCGGCATCGCCGGTCTTTGGGCGGCACTGAAGCTTACCCCGCGGCCGGTGATCCTGTTGACCGGTGCGCCGCTGGGTGAAGGCGCGGCGTCGGGTTGGGCGCAAGGCGGGGTGTCGGCGGCGCTGGCTGGCGATGACACGCCGCACCTGCATGCGCGGGACACGATTGCGGCGGGCGCCGGACTGGTGGATCGCAACGCGGCGCTGGCTCTGGCGACGGGGGCGGCGGCAGAAGTCGCAGAGCTGGCAGCGCTGGGCGCGCCGTTCGAGCGGGATGGTTCTGACTGGTCGCTGTCGCGCGAAGCGGCTCACTCCCGGCACCGGGTCGCACGGGTGAAGGGCGATGGCGCGGGCGCCGCGATCATGGCGACCCTGATCGAGGCGGTTCGCACCGCTGATCATATCGTGATCCGCGATGGCTGGAAGGCGGTCTCCCTGCTGGGTGACGTGAACGCCTGCACCGGTGCCATTGCGCAAGGCCCGGATGGCCAGATTCAATCCCTCGAGGCTGACACCACCCTGCTCGCCATGGGCGGCGCCGGCGGCCTGTTCGCGCTGACCACCACACCGGCGATCGCGCAAGGCCAGGCCATGGCCATGGCAGCCCGTCTGGGCGCCGTGATCCGCGACCCGGAATTCGTGCAATTCCATCCGACCGCGCTCAATGCCGGTCTCGATCCGGCGCCCCTGTGCACCGAAGCCCTGCGCGGCGAGGGGGCGATCCTGGTCGACAAGACCGGCCACCGCTTCATGAAGGCCATCCACGCCGACGCCGAGCTGGCCCCGCGCGATGTCGTCGCTCGCGCCGTGCATCGCCAGAACGCGGCGGGAAAAGGCGCTTTCCTCGATTGCCGCGAGGCTGTGGGCGAGGCCTTCCCGGAGCGTTTCCCGGCGGTCTTCGCCGCCTGCCAGCGAGCCGGCATCGATCCGCTTATAGAGCCGATCCCGGTTGCCCCGACGGCGCATTATCATATGGGCGGTGTTGCGACCGATGTTGATGGTCGCACCTCAGTCCCCGGCCTGTTTGCGATCGGCGAGTGCGCCGCCACCGGCCTGCACGGCGCGAACAGGCTGGCGTCGAACTCGCTGGCTGAGGGGCTGGTGAGTGCGGCGCGGTTTGCCCGTGTTGCGCCTCCCCTGCCTGCGGGGGAGGTGGCGGGCGGCAGCCCGACGGAAGGGGGCTTGGTCGTGGCGGACTCCCCCCCATCGACCTCGCTGCGCTGGCCCACTTCCCCCGCAGGCGGGGGAAGCCCCAGCTTGCCACCCCTCGCTCTCCTGCGTCTGCGCCAGGCCATGTCGCGCCATTGCGGGGTAGAGCGGAGCGCGGCCGGGCTGAGCGAACTGGCGGTGCTGATCGACAGGATGCGGCGCGAGCATGGCGAGGCGGATGCGCTGGTCGCGGCGCGCTTCATCGTGACGGGTGCGCTGAACCGGCGTGAAAGCCGGGGTGGTCATTTCCGCACGGATTGCCCACAAACACTCGAGGAGGCGCGCCATAGCGCGCTGCGCCTCGACGATCTTGCCGCGCCGGAGCTGGCGCCCGCGGCCCTCACCGGTCCGGCTGAATAGGACGACCGCCATGCCCGCCATCCTGCCCCTGCCCCGCCATGTGGTGAACGACGCCGTGGCTCGTGCGATTGCCGAAGACCAGGGCGGGCGCGGTGATGTCACCTCGCTGGCCTGTATTCCGGCCAAGGCCGAGGCCAAATTCTATTTCAACGCCCGCGAAGCCGGTGTGGTCTGCGGCTTCCAGCCAGCGCTGGCGGCGATCTGGCAATGTGATCCCGAAGCCCTGGTCAGCCCGCAGATGGAAGACGGCGATACGGTCAAGCCAGGCGATGTGCTGATCTCGGTGACCGGCCGGGCCCGCGGCCTCCTCGCGGCGGAGCGCATCGCCCTCAACTTCATGGGGCGGATGAGCGGTGTCGCCACCCTGACCCGCGCCTATGTCGATGTGGTGAAAGGCACCGGCACCCGCATCGCCCATACCCGCAAAACCACGCCGGGCTTTCGTGCCTTCGAGCTGCAGGCGGTGCAAGCCGGCGGCGGTGCTCTGCATCGCTTCGGCCTGGATGACGCCATCCTGATCAAGGACAATCATGTCGCTGTTTGCGGCGGCGTGCGTCAGGCGGTCGAGGCCGCCCGCAAAAGTGCTGGCCACATGACGCGGATCGCCGTCGAGGTGGACCGGCTCGACCAGCTCGACGCCGCGATTTCAGCCGGCGCAGAAAGCGTCCTGCTCGACAATTTCTCTCTGGATGACCTGCGCGCCGCCGTCGCGGCGGCCAAGGGCAAGGTCACGCTGGAAGCCTCTGGCGGGGTCAATCTGGATACGGTGCGCGGCATTGCCGAAACCGGGGTCGACGTGATCTCGGTCGGCGCGCTGACCCATTCGGCGCCAAACTTCGATATCGGTCTCGACGAGGACTGATCGGGCTCGCGGCGGTCGCTCAGTCCAGCGTTTCTCGATAGGACAGCCAGATCAACAGGCCCATCACCACGGTCTGGTAAGTCAGGCTGATATAGCCTTGGGTCGTAAACATCTCGACGCCGTTGAAACCGGACATGAGCCAATCGGCCTTGGACAGGAATACCTGGGCACCATAGGCCGCCAGCACCCAGACTGAACGCCCCAGGAACAACCAGACGGCCACACAGGCCGCCGCGGCGGCGAGGAAGAAAACCGTGTCCTGAAACCAGCTGACCGAACGGATGAACGCGACCAGGTCCGGGTCGAGATATTGATGGCTGGAGGGCAGGATGCGGATGATCAGGTCGAGCGCCACATTCCACAGCACATAGCCTGTCTCCAACACCATCAGGCCCAGGGCCAGCCAGTAGGGCAGCGGCACGGTTGGCTTCATGAGGCGGTCACCCTTGCGCCACCCCCTGGGAGCAGGTCTTCCGGCAAGCCCTTGGCGGCCAGCTCGTCCGGGGACAGACCGCAAATCTCGTGCGGGAAGACCAGCCACTCGTCACTTTCGTGGACAAAATAATCCGGCGTCAGGTCGGTCGTATTGCGCAGCGGCTTGTAATAGACCGTGGCGATACGGGCATCGTCGGGAAAATTGCGCCGGCATTTGGCCCGCAACACCCTCAGCACGGCCGCGATCGAGCGCCCGCTGTCGTAGACGTCATCGACAATCAGCAAGCGGTGATCCGCATCCAGCGTGTCGACCAGATAACCCTCTCCATAGACCCGCACATTGCGTTCCTGCTGGTCGATGCCGGTGTAGGAGGCGGTCCGGATGGCGATATGGTCGGTCTCGAGGCCACAACGGGCGAGGTATTCCTGCACGGCAATGCCGACAGGCGCCCCGCCGCGCCAGACGCCGACGATATGGGTCGGACGAAAGCCGCTGTCGAGGATCTGGCGGGCCAGACGGAAGCTGTCTTCAAGGAGGCCATTGGCCGAGATGTAGTGTTTGGTATCGCTCATGGGGCAGAGACTTGCCCGCTTTGCCGCCGCAGCTCAACCATTTGCCACGGGCGCGACACATCCTAACCTGACCGCCTACCGACCGGGGAACCTGATCATGCACAGCGACCACACCCTGCCCAAAGGGCAGATGCACACGATATTCGTCGACAGCGAGGCGATTGCCAACAACCGGCTGGGAGATCCCCTGCGGCGCCGGGTCGATGTCTTTGTACCCGCCGGGCATGACGGGCAAGGCCTGCCCCTGCTGGTCGACCTGGTCGGCTTTACCGGTTCGGGCCTGGGCCATGTCGCGTGGAAGAATTTCGGAGAGAACGTGCCCGAGCGGGCGGACCGCCTGATTGCGACCGGCGTCATGAAGCCGGCGGTGATCGCCTTCCCCGACTGTTTCACCCGGCTGGGCGGGAACCAGTATGTCAACTCGGCGGCGATGGGCAATTGGGACGATTTCCTGATCGAGGAAATGCTGCCGGCCATCGAGAGCCGCTTCGGCTGTGGCGGCACCGGTCATCGCGGCGTGTTCGGCAAATCATCCGGCGGTTATGGCGCCATCATGCACGCCATGATGCATCCGGATATCTGGGCCGGCGCGGTGTGCCATTCCGGCGATATGGGCTTTGAGCTCTCCTTTGCCTCCGATTTCGCCCACACCCTGCGCCGCATCGACAAGCATGGCGGTACGATCCGCAGCTTCATGGAGGCCTTTGAAGCGGCCCCGAAAGTCTCCGGCGACGACCTGCATGCGCTGATGACCTTGGCGATGGGGGCCACCTATGACCCGGACCCGCGCGGTTATCTGGGCATGAGCCTGCCGGTCACCATGGACACGTGCGAGATCATCCCTGAACGCTGGGCGGAATGGATGAAATGGGATCCGCTGGAGATGGCCGACCGTCATGGCGAGCGTCTCAAACAGCTCAAGGCGCTGATGATCGATTGCGGCGATGTCGACCAGTACAACCTGCTCTATGGCGCCCGCCGCATGACCCGCAAGCTGACCGCCCTGGGTGTCGAACACCGCTATGAGGAATTCCCCGACACCCATTCCTCCATCGACTACCGGATGGATGTGTCGCTGCCCTTCCTGGCGGAGCGCCTGTCGCGCTAGCCCGGACCTACGCCTTGGGTCCGACGATCTCCGGCTGGCCGCCGCCGATCGCCCGGCTGAAACCGGTTGCCACGACCGCAATCAGCAAGCGGGCGATGATGGTGAAGAACAACAGCACGATCTTGTCGTCGGAGACGGCAAAGCGGACACCGGCGCGCCAGCGACCACCGATTGGCAGGCGGGCCAGCTGGTCTTCAACCCAATCGGCCGCGTCCAACAGGCTGTGCAACACGCCCTCCGCCGCGATCGAGATCACGGCCAGCATGATGATGGCCACGATGAAGGACAGGAAGAGCGTCGCCATCATCGACGAAACCTGACTGATCAGACCGGGTTCCTTGACCTTGTAGCGGTCATTGCCACCGGTCAGTGCCGTGAAGCTGCTGCCGACGAGCGCCAGCAGGATGCGGGCGATGACGGTGAAGATCAGCAGCACGATCTTGTCGTCGCTGGCGAACAGGCGGACGAAATTATTGTACCGGTCTTCCAGCGGGATGGAGGCGATCAGGTCCTCGATCAGGTCGGCCCCGTCCTGCACCCAGCTCAGCCAGTCCGCTGCGTAGAACCACAGCATGACCAGCATGACCATGGCCATGATCATCGACACGAAAAGTGTCGCGGAAATCTTGGACAGACGCGCAAGCAACATGATCTTCCCCTCGCCACCGCCCCGGACCGGCGACCTGTGGGCGGGATGTTAGCCGGAAACCGCGGCGCCGTCGCCTGCGGTCGCTTGAGGCGCGAAACAGCCGGGGTCGGAGTCGCGCATCACGACCGCTACCCCGGACTGTTCGAGTTGACGCTTCCGGTGTTTATCCGGCGATGATCTGGACGGTCAGCGCGCTGCCGTCGGCCGACCAGCCGTCGGTGACCCAGCTTTCGCCCGCCGTGAGGCTCTCATTCCACGGGCCGCAATTCTCGTTCGGACCGGTCTCGGTCATGACCTGGATGCACAGCTGACCCTCATAGGTCCATGTGCCGGTCAGGCCACGGCTGTCGCTATAGCTGCCATCGGCATTGAACCAGGCGTCAAAGGATTGCTCGCCGGCGGTCACGCGCACGGAGTGCCCGATGGCGTTGCTCATGCCCTCGGCCAGGGCCGGCGACGCCAACAGCGTACAGGCCAGACCGGCCACAAGAAGATGTTTCATGGTAATTCCCCGAATTGCGGATCACACAGACCCGACTTCGCCCCCCGGCAGAACCGGAGGCTAGCAAATTCGCCTGCACGGGGAAACCCGAATCAGATCCGGTCAGATATCGTCGGTATCGCCCTCGGTCGACGGTACTTCGACAATCTGCACCCAGTACTCGCCGATCGAATTGACCACCCGCATCAGCCGGTCGAGAGAAATCGGTTTGACGATATAGGAGGAAGCCCCCAGCCCGTAGCTGGACAGGATGTCATCCTCGTCCTTGGACGTGGTCAGCACGATCACCGGAATGTGGCGCAGCTCGGCATCGGCCTTGATTTCCTCAAGCGCCTCGCGGCCATCCTTCAGCGGCATGTTCAGGTCAAGCAGGATGATCCCCGGGAAGGGCGTTCCGGCGAGATCGGCATAGGAGCCGCGCCGTTTGAGATAATCGACCAGCTGCTCGCCATTCTCGAGAAAGTCGAGCGGGTTGCGCAAGCGCACTTCCTCGCACGCTTCCTTGAACAGCAACCTGTCATCCGGGTCGTCATCGACCATCAGGATGGTGAAAAGCCGGTTTTCGTCGCTCATGATGACAGCCTCAACCCGGTTGGAGCGTTGATTTGGGATCGTCTTGATACAAACTCGCCTTTTGGCGCGGCAAGATCAAGGTGAAGGTCGCGCCAATTCCGGATTCTCCGTGCGCAATCAACTGTCCACCGTGTCGGTGGGCAATCTTCCGCGCGATTGCCAGGCCGATACCGGTGCCCGGATAGGCATCGCGTGCATGCAGCCGCACCAGTGGCGCGAAAATGCGTTCGTTGTTGGCGGGATCGAAGCCGATCCCATTGTCCTTGAACCGGATTTGGGTGGTTCCGTCCGGTCCGGTCTCACGGTCCACCGACACCGCGAGCGGCCGGTCCTTGGCGGCATACTGGATCGCATTGCCAAGCAGGATCCGGCACAAGGCAGAAAACTGCGCCCGGTTCGCCCGGATGTCGCCCAGCTCGCCAAGCGCGACCTGACCACCACACGCCTCCAGCTCGGCTGCGAGGCCGTCCAGAACACCGGCGAGCTCCGTCCGGACCGGAAAAGCTTCGGTGACCAGCGCGCCATCATGGATGCGACTGTGCGCCGTCAACTCGTCGAGCAGGCCCTGCATGCGTTCGGCGGCATCGGCCATACGCTCGGCATAGCGGTCCTGGCGGGCATCGGCTGTCGACCCCAGGCTTTCGCGCAGCCGCTCGCCGAAGGTGATGATCTTGCGCAGGGGCTCGCGCAAATCGTGTCGTGACGCCACGACAAACAGGTTGAGGTCATCGACCCGCAATGCCAGCGCCTTGGCCGATTTTTGACGCTGCACGGACCGGCGGATCGCCACCACCGCGATTGCCACAAGACAGACCACCGCCATCGCACCCAGACCGAGCAGGACAAGGTCCGCCAGCTGCGGTCCGGGCGAAGCCAGAAGTGGCACAAGCAGGACCAGCCCGAGCAATCCGGCCGCGATACCGATACCGATCGGCGCATATCGCTCAAAGGCGGGGTCGGGGTCACTCATGGCCTGTCCTGGGTCGGCATGATCGCACTACATCACGCTGCCCTGCCGCACCGGCAGCAACAGTGTGAATACGGCGCCGGCATCCGGCTCACCCCAAGCGGTCAGTTCGCCGGCATGGCGTTCGGCGATCTTGCGACAGGTCGCCAGGCCGACACCGGTTCCGTCGAACTCGTCACGGCCATGCAGACGCTCGAACATGCCGAAAATCCGCTCCGCATGGCGCGGCTCGAAGCCGACGCCATTGTCAGCCACAGCGATGCGCGCCATGGCCCCGTTCTCGCCCACCTCGACGCTGCCTTCGATGGAGATGGAGGGCTGCACGCCCGGCCGGCGGAACTTCAGGGCATTGGCCAGCAGGTTGAGGAAGAGCTGGTGCATCTGCCCCGGATCCGCTTCGATTGCAGGCAGATCGCTGACCCGGATCCTCGCATCCTCGGCATTGATTCGCGGCTCGAGGTCGGACAGCACATCGGCAACAACCGCCGACAGGTCGACGGCGAGGAAATTGGTGGTCTTCGAATTGACCCGCGAATAGCTCAACAGGTCATCGATCAGCCGGCGCATCCGGGTCGAGGCATCGACCATGCGTTCCAGATAATGCCGCCCGGTTTCATCCAGCGCGTCATAGCACTTGTTGTTCAGGCGCTCGCCAAAGGCCTGGATCTTGCGCAGGGGCTCCTGCAGGTCATGCGATGCCGCGTAGGCGAATTCCTGCAATTCCGAGTTCGAGCGCTTCAGCTCCTGGGCGTAGCGGCGCAGGGCCAGCTCGTCACGCTTGCGGTTGGTGACGTCGCGGAAGGTGACGACCGCACCAATGGACTTGTCTTCGGGGTCGATCGGCGACGAGGCCGACTCGATCGGAATGGGCTGGCCGCTCTTTGTCCAGAACACGTCGCCATCCGGCGATTCCGCCGGCACGCCGGCGCAATGGATCGGACATTCCTCCCGCGGAAACAGCGACCCGTCGCGGCGAGAATGATGGACGATGGCGTGCATGTCCTTGCCGATCAGTTCGGCTTCGCGATAGCCCAGCATCGAACAGGCCCGCGGATTGATGAAGGTGATCACGCCGTCGCCATCGATGCCGTAAATCCCTTCGGCCGCGGTCATCAGGATCTGGGACAGCCGCTGATTGGCCTCGTGGGTGTCCTGGGCGCGGCGGCGGGTAATCGAGCGGTGGGCACTGAACAGGACAGCCAGCAGGATGAAGGACAGCGCCATCGCGACCGCGAACACCCGCAAGACGGCCCGCGCCTGGTTGGCACCGGCC
Organism: Maricaulis sp.; assembly: GCF_034670125.1. Lineage (GTDB taxonomy): Bacteria > Pseudomonadota > Alphaproteobacteria > Caulobacterales > Maricaulaceae > Maricaulis. Next base: position 120,318 of record NZ_JAXMOC010000005.1, on the reverse strand, counting down.
ATGGCCTCGGCCAGTTCCACTTCGGTGATAATGCCGAAATCACGGGCTGGATCCCAGTCCCAGGCCCCCATGACAAGAACACCGCGCACATCGCGATAGCCTTGCAGGTTGTGCCCCTGCCCCTCGGTCGTGACCCCCCGGGCTGCAACTGTCAGCGGCCAGTCGGCATAGGGACGGGCGGGAATGCCCCCCATCGTGACGTCGACGCCCGGATCGCGGACCTCGACATGCAGTATGGATGGATGGCCAGCGACCAGAAGGTCGGCCTCGACCAGTTCCTCGCCATAGCGGGTTTCGGTGAGCAGTCGGCCGTCCCGGTCAATGGCGAAGGTCTCGCCGGAGACGCCGGTCCGCCCGACGCCGAAGGTTGCGGTGTATTCCGAAAGGGGGTCAATCCGCAGCGCCAGATACCCGAGCAGCGCGTCGCCCTCACGCACGGCTGCGACGGCATACATGAGGATTTCCTCGGCAACCGCGCCCTCGATCGAATCGGTGACGTCCACCAGGTCGACGATATGCGGCCGCGTCAGAACCACGCCGGTCGAGGCCAGCCGGTCGGCATTGACCAGATCGAGCACCAGTGACGGTTGGCCCAGATCGTCATCCCGCATCGAGGCCAGGGTGGTCCCGTTCGGCGCGATCACGATGAAGCCGCGATACCCGTATTCCGTCAGCCAGGGCCCCAGCGTGTCGCGCAACCATTCCTGGTCCGGCGAGGCCGCCAGGGCGGCCGGGACGGGTGCGCTGGACAGTCCTTCCAGAGCGGAGCGCAAACGCCCGGTCTCGGCCCAGACGCGGGCATCATTTTCCCGCGATTGCGCCCACAATTCGAAGCGCTGCCGCGTGTTTCGCAGAACGGTTTCCAGTGTCCGCAAATTGGTTTCGCGGGCCGAGGACATCAACCGTCCTTCGCCGGCCATGACCGCCAGGGCAACGACGAATATGCAGGTCACGGCGACCAGGCCGGGCAGGACCTGACCCACCCAGCCATCGGTATCGGTCAGACGCTGAAGCGCCGATTTCGGCTCGTCATCGCCCGTCGAGGTTCGAAGATAGGTATCGCCACCTGGCGTCGTTTTCATTCGAATCGGTCCGGATAGAGGCTCCTGTCTCCCTTATCCTAGGGATTTTGCCGCACTTGTCCCCAATTGAAGCCACATTCAAGGCAAAATCTGGTCGACGGGTGTCAGCTGGCGTTCACACCGGGCCACCTAATGTCGTCAGCGTGCGCCCCGCGGTGTACCGGACTGACCGGCCCGATTCCCCTCGCTTCGTGTCAGTCAGATCCGGTACACCGCAACTCTCCGGATCGCGGGCCTACCAGGTGTCGGCAATCCCGGCCTCACCCAGAAATTCCGCGATCCGGGCGCGGGTCGCGGCTGTGGTGCCGGACGGCAGAGCCGCCGGGTCGAACCAGCCAGTTTCGGCAATCTCGCCGGCCGCGTCGCTCTCGCACGCCGCCCACTCCCGCACCACACAGACAACGACATGATCACCGCGAAACCGTTTGTGATTGGCATGGATGCCCTGGATCACGTCGACACCGTGCACCGCGACACCCGCCTCATCCCGCAACTCATGGATCAGTGCATCGCGAACGCTTTCCCCCCTTTCGACACCGCCGCCAGGCAGATGCCAACCGCCGACATAGGTGTGGCGGACCAGCACAATGTGTCCGTCTGCGCGCACCACAATGCCACGGACACCCAGCGTCGTACCGCGCGACAGGCGCCAGAACGCCTGCATGAATGGCCGCACAACGGGCTCGAAACGCTGTCGCCAGTTCATGCCGCAACACCCGCTAGCCAGTCCCGCGTCGGCGGGTTATGTACGGGGCCAATGCAAGCCGTTTTGGGGAATTTTCTCATGTACGCTCTGATCGCTATCGGCCTCGTGGCCGGCCTGTTCGGCCTTCTCAATCTCATCGAATACCGCCGCCTCGACTAGTCCGCGAACCGACGGTCCGCCAAGGCATGGGTGCTCCCGCTTATATCGCGCTGATTCTGGTCGGCATCATCTTCCTGCTGTTTGGCGGGGATTTGCTGGTCCGCGGCGGTGCGGCCCTGGCCCGCCTGTGGCGCCTGCCGCCCTTGCTGGTCGGACTGACGATCATCGCTTTCGGCACTTCGGCGCCGGAACTGGTGGTGTCGATCCAGTCCGCCCTGTCCGGCGCACCGGGACTGGCGCTTGGCAATATCGTCGGCTCCAACATTGCCAATTTCCTGCTGATACTCGGCCTGCCGGCGATGTTCGGCGCCATCGCGACGACCACGCCAGGCGTGCGGCGCAATGCGATCTTCGCGCTCGGCGCGGCGGTCATCATAATCGCCTTCAGCTGGGATCGCAGCATCTCGGCGACCGAGGGCTACATCCTGTTCGCCCTGATCATCGGATACGTTGTATTGCTGGCGGTCCTGGCCGGCGGCAAGACCGACGATCCGGCCATCGCGGAACTGACCGACCTGGAACACATGGACGGTCTGCCCAAATCCCTGCCAACCATTCTCGGCTCCCTGCTGATCGGCCTCGTGGGACTGCCGATCGGTGCCCAGATGATCGTCACCGGCGGCACCGCCGCTGCCGCCGACCTGGGCGTTGATGACGCAATCATCGGGCTGACCGCGGTCGCCTTCGGCACCTCGCTGCCGGAGTTGGCCACAGTGGTCATGGCCTCGGTCCGTCGCCAGGCGGATCTGGCCATCGGCAATGTGCTTGGCTCGAACATCTTCAACGTCTTCGCGGTCGGGGGTGCGACCGGCATTGCGACCTCGATGGCCGGCGCCGACCTGCCGGTACCGGAGTCCTTCTTCGGACTCGACTTCTGGGTGATGCTGGGTGCCAGCGTCGTGATTGCCGGCATCATCCTCGCCAAGCAACCGATCAGCCGCCTCCTCGGCGCGCTGCTGTTCGCCGGCTATGTCGGCTACATCGTGGTCCTCGCCCGGACATCGATGGGCGGTTAGTCCGATCCGCTGCTAGGCGGTCACCCTGAGTTTCAGTGCGCTGTCGCTCGACGCCGGACCATCGTCAGGCGTGGCCACAGCCGAAGCAGGAGGCGCTTTCGCCTCCCGTTCGATTTGCGTGTCGATCATCCGGATTCGGGCGTCCACATAGCCGAGCACCGATGCCGGACAGGGAGAGACCGCATTCAGCCCCAGCGCATCGATCGCTTCGGACATGTAGATCGGTCGGCTGTGGGACCACTCGCCCGATGCCAGGAAACGCGCCACATCCGGCTTTTTGCCACTTCGCGTGTGATTGGGGTGGATGATCTTTTCCGCGTGATCGAGCGCGAAACTATCGAATTTTTCGGCCTCATACATCGCCACCAGAAAGTTGGGCGGGATCGCAGGCAGTTTTTCATCGCCGCGCAGGGCTTGGAGATTTCGATTGGAAATTCCGCCATGTTGCGTATCGATCGGGCCGAGACACGCGGTCGGTCCCATCACGATCTTCTCGGCTGCCAGGGCGATTTTCGTTCCGCCCGACATCGCTATGTACGGAACATAGGCGACCTTCGGGCCTTCATAGGCATGGACTGCAGAGGCAATCAGCTGGGCCGCGAGCGAATAGCCTCCGAAGGTATGGAGGATAATGACCAGGGTCGGGAGCCGTTTCCGGCTTTTTAGCGCCATCAACGGGTGCAGGCTTTGTTGGGCCTGAATTGCCTGCTCGTGGGTGATGTACCGCGGCGCAGCCCGATCCTCCCATTGATCACCCAAATCACACACCAGATCGATGATGACCGCACCATTGCGATGGGATTTGCGGATATCTCGGCGAAAGGAGGCCAGGTCCTTTTCGGCTTGATGATAGCTGCGTTCGCGGGCCCGTCGGGTCTTGTCGAGGACGTCCGTCGGCAAGGTTCTGCCCCGTCGCATGGCGACCACGACAGCTAAGGCGACAGCAATGACCAGCACTGCCATGGCAGCCAACCCCATCGCCGCCAGTTCAATCCCATTGAAGTCCATGAGCCCTATTTCCCTCCGTGCGCCAAGCCTACCCGCCCCCGAACCAATGATGCCGATCACCGAGATAGAGCAGGTATCCGCCCATGGCGGACACCGTCATCAACAAGGTACCCGTCGCCGGAATGGCCCGCCCGAAACGACCGCTGAACACGTTGTAGAAAACCGTGGCGATCAGCTTCATCAGGATGAGCAAGACCAAACCGAGAAGGTACATCGCAGTCGGGATGAAAGCGGTATGCATGACCCAGAAATAGGGACCGAACTCAAGGCCCTCGCCATTCGGCGCTTGCCCCACCAGGACCCGCAAGGCTTCCACCGCGCTGACCTGGAACTCCGATCCGAACAATCCGATATACAGGCTGAGGAATGCGAGCCCGGCCGCGATGCCGATGTCAACGACAATGGCGACCAACACTTTCAACGAGGCCACGATATCTGAAGAACCGCGCCTGAAAGCGCCCCGGGTGGCAAACTGCAGGACCCGAATGGTCAGCATGAGTGTGAGGCCATCAAAAATCGCGTTGCACACAACCAGCTGAAGCATTTGTGGCAGAGGGGCCATCGGCTCCAGAAAGCTCCCCAGCGCAAGGGCGGAAAAAGTCAGGGCGAGCGACAGGCAGATGCCCAGCAGAAACAGAAAGACGGATGTCTGGTTGAGCGGGTCTGCGGTCTCGTCCTGATCGGAAAGCTCGTTGCTCGACAGGATTTGCGTTGTCGGGATGAGGGTTTGCAGGAACAGAAACATGAACAGCAGGATCGGAATCATCAACACAATGGTCTGCAGGGCATCCATGATCGGGATATCAAAGACACCCGCCACGAGAGGCAGGTAACTCTGCCACCACAACCACCCGAGAGCCCCGACAACCATGGACGTCACGACAAACACCCGGAACGTTCCGGCCCGACTGCTGGCGACCAGTGTCGGGACGTCGCCCAGCTCGTTCTGTCGCCGTTCGGCAAGTTCGATCCGCGCCTGGGTGTCCTGCTTCCGGCGCCTCAGAGTCCTCCGCTCTGCATTGATGTAATTCCGGCCATCTGCATCCAGGTCCCCGCGCGCGGCAAAGCTGTCCACCCGCTCTTTCCGGCGCTCGAGAAACCCAAGGTGCCGGACAAATCCAGCGTGCCGCGTGTCAAGCCTCACGCGCTCGATGAGGCGGTGGAGATTGCGGGCAAAAACCTGATTGAGAAACAGTGCGAGAACACCCAGACCGACAATCACGATCAACGGCACCATGTGGTCCCAGACGGCCTCGCTTCCGTATCCGATCCGGAAAATCAGATAACCGGTGCCAAATACGCTGATCACGATCCACGCGACGCTCTGGAAACTGCGGGCCCGTGCGGCCGTCCCTTCCGAGGCATTGCGTGTTGAATCGATAAAATTCTGCACGGCAGTGACCGGGATCCGAAAGAGCGACTCGGCGCTGGCATCGGCCCACCGGATTTCGATCCCGTCAGCAGCAGCCAGCCTTGGCATGGCGATTCCAACCAGGGTCAGAACGCATCCCATTACGCCAATGATGGCGAGCACATAGGTGATCAAGTCGGCCATGCCCCCCCCCGAACCGTCCGATCGTCGGCCCGCGACCGACAGCGGCGCAAAGGTTAACGCTGACAAGCGCGTAAGGCGAGTCGCTAAAATCTATCGTTGCGTTCGCAATGCAAACTATTGATTTTAATACAGGCGAAAGGCGTTACACCTCGCGTCAGCCTGACCCTGCTTATTCGCCACGCCCCTCACGTCGCACCCCGATCAGACGCCTCAGGAAGTCGCGGTCCGACCATGGCTCGTCTCGTGTCGCCCGGTCGTCGATGACGCCGCGGGTCATCCGTACGACCACCAGATCCATGGCCGGAATGACGTAAAGACGCTGGCCGCCAGCCCCGGCCGCAACGGCGACGAACGGGCGGGACCAGCCATCCGCCTCCGGGTCGATCAGCCACCAGCCGAGCCCGTATCCGGGATTGGCAGTACCGGGCTCGAACATTGCCGCCCAGACCCCTTCATCGCCCAGCGCGACATCGCCAAAGCGACCCTGTGCCAGCACGGCCTGGCCAAAACGCCCCCAGTCCAGCGCGGACATCCGCGCGCCTTCCGACATCGCCGGCTGCCCATCGACCGCCCGCCAGGCGTCGATCCCGATCCCCAGCGGACGCAGGAAACGGCGCAATAGATAGTCGGCCGGAGTCGGGTCAAGATCATTGACGGCGAGTTGCCGTCGCAGCACCTCTCCCAGCACTTCGAAATGGGCGGCGCCATACCGGAACCGCTCACCCGGGTCGAATTCCTGCCGGGTGGCAATGGCCCGCTGATAGCTGGGCAGGCGCCGGTTTCGAACGTTGACCGCAAGACCGCTCGATTGGTCGAGCAGGTGGCGGATCGTGACCGCAGACCGGTCCGGGTCGTCCGCCCACTCGCCCAGCAAGTCAGAAACGGGTTGGTCCAGCTCCAGCAATCCGTCCTGGACCGCCAAGGCAACCATCACAGGCGCAAAGCTCTTGGTGCCGCTGGCCAGCCACCAGCTGTCGTCGGGCTCAACCCCGCGGTCGTAGCGCTCACACACCAGGGCACCGCGATGGATGACAAGGAAGGCGACCCCGCGCGCGGCCACATGGTGGGCCCACCCGGCTTCACAATCGACTTCCAGGCGCGACTGCGCTCCAGCCTGCGGCAAGGCGAGTACGGCAAAGATGAACAGACCGGCCAGTCCGGCCGACAGGTGGCGCAACAACATCGACAGGCCCTCCCTCCAGACCGAGCCGGATCAGTCTGCCCGATCCGGCTCACGGCACCAGCCGGGTGCCGGTCAATTGAGTGTGAGGTCGCCGTGTCCCCGCGCGTCAGCCAAAGACCCGGCGCAGGATGGAGGTGGTCCGGTTGACCGGATCGCTGCGGATCGCGCGCTCTTCTTCACCGACATAGTGGAAGACACCGGCCATGGCGCGCCGGGACGCATCATCCGTCACCTGTTCTCGCAGGGACCCGCCACCTGACTGGCTCCGCATCAGTCGGCCCAGAAAGCCGCCCTGGCGGCCCAGCCTGTCCTCGATCGGCTGCAGCGTCCGGTAGGCCCCCGACGCCTCCAGCGTATCAGCCATGCGGGGGCGAATCAGACCATAGAGCGCGTCCGATGTCTGGCGTTCCAGGAAATCCGTCGCCGAACGGTCACCGCCGCGCACGATGCCGATCGCATCGTCCAGTGTGATCGAGCGGACGGCATCAACGAAGATTGTCTGCACCGCCGGCATGGCAGCCTCCGCCGCACGATTGAGCTGGCGCTCCAGATCGTCGAGCTCACGCGACAGGCCGACCCGGCGCAACATGCGCTGGACATCACGAACCCGGGACGGCAGCGGAATGCGGACCCGGGGATCACCGAAAAAGCCGTCGGTCTGGCCCAGGCGTGTCGTGGCGAGTCGGGCCGCCTGGCTGAGCGCCGCCCGGACGCCCTCGCCGGCCTGGCGTTCATTCAGACGGAACTGCCCGGCCAGGGCCGTCGACGGGGCCAGCAGGGCCAGTGAGCCAAGGCCCAGGATCAGGGAACGTCGGTGCATGGTAATCTCCGGTCAAGGTGACAGAGTGTTGCACAAGGATGCGCAAGCGAACACTTTGTCGGTAAGGGGGAATTGCACATGGCGGCGTCCCCGCGACAAACATGGCCCGGACCGCTAGTCTGCGCGCCATATTCCGAGGGGGAACACAATGTCAGCTCCGAGAATCGACCGTCTGGTCTCGATCGACGCACTGCGCGGCATCGCCGTGCTGGGCATATTGATGATGAATGTCCAGGGCTTCGCGATGACGCCCATGGCCTATGACGACCCGACCATGCAGATGGACCTGACCGGTGCCAACCTGGATGTCTGGGCGTTCGCGCACACCTTCTTCGCCTTCAAGTTTGTCACGATTTTCTCGACCCTGTTCGGGGCCGGCATCATCTTGATGGCCGGCGATGGCGAGAATACCGGCAAGCATTATCCGCGCATGCTGTGGCTGCTCGCGATCGGTGCCATCCACGCCTACCTGCTCTGGTGGGGCGATATTCTGGTCCACTATGCCCTGCTGGGCATGCTGGCCGTGATGGCCCGCCGCATGTCGCCGCTGAAGCTGGTCATCTGGGGCATCGTCCTGATCGGGGTCACCGCCTTGTTGATGGTCGGCGGCGGCTATCTTGGCGTGATGTTCGCCTCACCCGAAAGCGCCGCACAGGAGGCCGAGATGATGTCCGGCTTCCAGACCGGCATGACCGAGGCCTACCAGGCCGGTTATGTCGAACGCCTGCCCTGGAATGCCGGTTTCGCCGCCATCGGCCAGATCTTCTCGATGATCGCGCTTGGCCCTCGCACGCTCGGCCTGATGTTCATCGGCATGGCGCTGTTCAAGAGCGGCTTCCTGTCCGCCAGCTGGGGCCATGTCCGCTACGGCATCCTCGCCCTGATCGCCCTGCCGGTCGGCTGGTGGCTCTGCCACACCTCTACGACGACCATGATCGCCGGCGAGTTCGACACCCAGGCCATGGCTGACGGCAATGCCCTGACCTATGTCGGCAGCCTTGTCCTCGCCTTCGGTTATGCCTCGGCGGTGATGCTGATCGCCAAGATCGGCATCTTCAGCCTGATCGTGAAACTGTTCGCGGCGACCGGCCGGATGGCCTTCACCAATTATCTGTCGCAAACCCTGATCATGACCTTCATCTTCGTCGGCACGCCGGGTCTTGGACTGTTCGGTACGGTCGAACGGGTCGACCAGTTCAAGCTGGTCCTGATTGTGTGGGCAATCCAGCTGATCTGGTCGCCGATCTGGCTCCACTTCTTCCGCTTCGGTCCGCTGGAATGGCTGTGGCGCTCGCTCACCTATGGCGGGTTCCAGCCGCTGCTGAAAGGCAAGCCGACCGAGGCGACCGGGTAAGTTTCGCCGGACAATCCAAGTTGTCTTCCCTGATGGACGCCCCGCGAAAGCGGGGCGAAAGTCAGGGACCTATGTGGTCGCGACCACCTGGGTCCCCGCCCTGCGTCCCGCATACGCGGGACATCCGGCGGGGATGACAAAAACGGCGGGAAAACCCCCGCCTCAAACCTTCCGCCGGAACCGCGTCAGTCCGACAGCCGCCGCATCCGCATAGGCATCCACCTTGCGCGTCGTGACCTGGGCGGCGGTGACGACGGCGGGTTGCAGGGCGATATCCAGAACTGTCCCGCACAGGGTTTCCTGGAGGTCGAACTGGCGGGTCTCCAGCGCCTTGATGCCGTGCAGGATATAGTCGTAATCGACCACCGTGCCGATATCGTCCGACCCGCACCACTCCTTGGATACCAGGGTGATGACGTCGATCAGGACGCGTTGTTTGACGCCGCGCTCATAGTCATGGATGCCGATCTCGACATCCAGTTTCACGCCTTCCAGCCGGTAGATGAAGACATCCTCGCCCGACGCGCCGGCCAGGGCGTTCTCGATCACATTGTCCAGTCTCATGAGGCGTCGTCCTGCGGCGGATTGGCGGCGTACATCACGTCGCGATTGCGGGCGTCGAGATGCTGGCCACCATCAATGGTGATGGTCTCACCCGTCATCGACGGCGTCGCAAGGATGAAGCGCACCGCCCGGATGATGTCATCCGGCGTTGAGCCGCCGCGCATCGGATTCGTTGTGTGGGCGCGCGCGAACTCGGCGTCAGACTGACCGCCTGATGGCAGGGTGATACCCGGCGCGATGGCATTGACGCGGACGGCGGGGGCGAAGGCCATCGCCAGGGTCGTCGTGGCACCCAGAAGCGCGTGTTTGGACAGGGTGTAGGCGAAGAAGTCCGGATTGAGGTTGAAGAGTTTCTGGTCGAGCAGGTTGATCACACAGCCGGAGGCGCGCTCCGTGTGATGCGCCGCCATCGCCTTGGCCAGCAGGACCGGCGCCGCCGTGTTGATACGCCAATGGTCTTCCAGCGATTGCGGGGAGACGTCCTCGGGCCGGTCCATCTCGAAAATCGAGGCGGAGTTGATCAGCACGTCGATGCGCCCCACATCAGCCAGGAAGTCTTCGACCGCAGCGGTGTCGGCAAGATCAAACTGAACGGCCCGGGCCGAGCCTCCTGCCGCAACGATGTCAGCAGCAACGGCCTGTGCCTCGGTCGCCGAAGCATTGTAATGAACGATCACATGCCAGCCATCCGCACCGAGGGCGCTGGCGATTTTGGCACCCAGGCGCTTGCCGCCACCGGTTACGAGCGCAATCCTGTCCGACATGACTTCGCAAACTCCTCAATCCGGTGAGATAGATGACGCTTCCGCCGCGCCTGCGCAATCTCTGGCGGGCGCGAAACTCATTGCCGACCATGTCCGCAACCTGCCGCCCAAGCCGGGCGTTTACCGGATGTACGGCGAAGATGGCACGGTCCTGTATGTCGGCAAGGCCCGCAACCTGAAAAACCGGGTCTCCAACTATGCCAATGGCCGCGGCCATTCCAACCGCATCGCCCTGATGATCGGACTGACGCGCAAGATGGAGTTCGTGGTCACCCAGACCGAGACCGAAGCCCTGCTGCTGGAAGCCAATCTGATCAAGTCGCTGAAGCCGCGCTTCAACATCCTTCTGCGCGACGACAAGAGCTTCCCCTATATTTTGATCCGCAAGGACCATCCCGCCGCCCAGCTGACCAAGCATCGCGGCGCGCGCAAGGCCAAGGGTGATTATTTCGGTCCCTTCGCCTCGGTCGGAGCGGTCAACCAGACCCTCAACACGCTGCAAAAGGCCTTCCTGGTCCGCACCTGCAGCGACAGCGTTTATGAGGGCCGCTCACGGGCCTGCATGCTGCACCAGATCAAGCGCTGCGCGGGTCCTTGCGTCGATCTGATCGAGCCCGCCGCCTATGACGAGCTGGTCAGGCAGGCCACCGATTTCCTGCGCGGACGGTCGAATGCACTGCGCGAGGATTTGCAGACCCGCATGGCACAAGCCTCCGAAGCGATGGACTTCGAGACCGCCGCCAAGCTGCGCGATCGCATCCGCGCCATCGCCGCTGTGACAACTGACCAAGGCATCAATCCCGACGGCGTGGAGGAGGCCGACGTCGTCGCCGTGCACTCCGATGGTGGCAAGTCCTGCGTCCAGGTTTTCTTCTTCCGGGCGGGCCAGAACTGGGGCAACCAGTCCTTCTTCCCGCGCCATGACATGGAGGCCGAACCGGCCGAGGTGCTGGCTGCCTTCATCGCCCAATTCTATGACGACAAGCCGGCGCCGGCGCTGATCCTGCTGTCGCACGAGATCGAGGACGCCGAGCTGCTGGGCGAAGCGCTGAGCCTGCGCACCGAACGCAAGGTCTCCCTGCACACGCCGCAACGCGGCGAAAAGCGCAAGCTGGTCGAGCGCACCCTGACCAATGCCCGCGAAGCCCTCGCCCGGCGGATGGCCGAAAGCGCCTCGCAGACCCAGCTTCTGAAAGGCGTGCAGCGCGTCTTCGACCTGCCTGACCTGCCCCAGCGGATCGAGGTCTATGACAACTCCCATATCCAGGGCACCAACGCGCTGGGCGCGATGATCGTTGCCGGACCGGAAGGCTTCGAAAAGAACCATTATCGCCGCTTCAACATGAAGGGCGATGACGCCGCCACCAATGATGATTTCGCGATGATGAAGGCGATGCTCAAGCGCCGCTTCTCGCGCCTGCTGAAAGAGCGCGATGACGGCGCGCCGGTGCCCGATCTGGTGCTGATCGATGGCGGCAAGGGTCAATTGTCCAGCGTGATGGAAATCGCCGAGGAACTGGGCATTACCGACGAGACCGGCATCACCATCGCTGCCATCGCCAAGGGTCCGGAGCGCGATGCCGGTCGCGAAGCTTTCTACCTGCCCGGAAAACCACCCTTCAAACTGCCGATGAAGGACCCGGTTCTCTATTATCTCCAGCGCCTGCGCGACGAGGCCCATCGCTTCGCAATCGGCGGCCACCGGGCCAAGCGCAAGAAGCAGATGACCGACAATCCGCTCGACGGGATTGATGGCATCGGGCCGTCCCGCAAGAAGGCATTGCTGGCCCATTTCGGCTCGGCCAAGGCTGTACGCAATGCGGCGCTGGCCGATCTGGAGGGCGTTGACGGCATCTCCAAGGCCATGGCGCGAAAGATCCATGACTGGTTCCAGAAATGACGGAGTGCGCATGATGAACACCAGGATGACACCCCCGATGAAGACCGGTTTCGCCCTCTTCCGCCTCGTCCTCTGCCTGACCGGACCGGTCGCGATCTGGCTGTCCTGGCGCTGGACCGGTACGGCGGACGGGTTGGCGCCTTTCGACGGTTTCATGACCGCCGCCCGGGCTCTCGCCGGCTTTGGTGCGACGGCCTTCGTGATCGCCTGCGTGATCGCCCTGCTGCGGATCAGCGGCGACACGCTGATCGCCCGCCTCGCCCGCGCCGCCCACGCCAGCGGGTGGCTGGTCCTGTATCTGCTGATCATCGGCCCCAGCGCCTATTTGATCGCGCCCGTACTCGCGATCGTGGCGACGCTAGTGTACGACCTCCTGCGCCCCACGACCGGTGACGCGCTGTCAGCCAGCGCGCGCCCGATAGCGCTGATCGGTCAGGCCCTCGCGCTGACCGCCAGCGGCCTGCCCTTGATTGCGGCCCCCCTGGGCTGGATCAGCAGCGACATCGCACTCTACGCCTGGATCGCGCTCCTGTGGCTCGCTGCCGCCTTCACGCTTCATCGTTTCTTGCCGAAGCCCATGCAGGGTCACGGCTGAACCGGGATTGGGAGTGGCGGGACCCGCCGCGCCCTGTATGATCCGCCTGACCAACCCAGCCGCCTTGAACCCGCAGAGCCGAGACGCCCTTGCCTCCTCACCTTCCGGACGATCCGACCGCATCGCCGCTGGCCGGCATCCGCGCCCTGCTGTTCGATCTCGACGGCACTGTGACCCGCGATGGACGCCTTCCGGCAGCCAGCCTCGCAGCCCTGGAGGCCCTTCGCCAAAGCGGCGTACTGACCATTGCCGTCACCGGACGACCGGCCGGCTGGTGCGACCTGATTGCCCGTTGGTGGCCGGTCGATGCGGTCGTTGGCGAGAATGGCGCGCTGACCCTGATGCTGCAGCCTGACGGGTCCATGCAGCGCGACGACGTCGCCGCGGTCGGTCCCGACGACCGGGCCCGCCTGGAGCACCTGATGCAATCCGCCTGCAATGCTGTTCCGGGCACGGCACCGGCCCAGGACAATGACTGGCGCTGTTGCGACGTTGCGCTCGATTTCGCCGAAGCCGTTCCGCCCCTGCCCCTGGCGGATGCGGAACGGGCGGCGGCGATTTTCCGCGAGGGCGGCGCTACCGCCAAGATCAGCTCGATCCATGTCAACGCCTGGTTCGGCGACCACAACAAGCGCAGCTCCAGCGTCCGCCTGCTCGAGCAGGCCTTCGGCCTGTCGCCCTCGGACCAGCGCGACCAGGTCGTGTTCGTCGGCGATTCACCCAATGATGAACCGATGTTCGCGCACTTCCCCTTGAGCGTCGGCGTGGCCGGCCTGACCCGGTTTGCCGATCAGGTCACCCATTGGCCCAGCTGGCTGACGAGAGCCGACGAGGCCGATGGATTTTTGGAACTGGTGTCGGCCATCCGGGCCGCCAAGGACGACGCATGATGCGCGACCTGCTCTCCCTGCCCAACATCCTGACAGCCTTCCGGGTCGGCTTGGTACCCGTGCTCTTCCTGACGCTCGGTCACGGTGGCTCAACAGCCCTGGGCTTCGCCCTGGCCGTGGCTGTTGTCGCCGAGCTGACCGACATCGCAGACGGCTGGGTCGCCCGGACATTCAACATGCAGTCGGATTTCGGCGCGGCCTTCGACCCGCTTGCTGACAGTCTTTATCGCAGCGGTGCCTTCCTGGCCCTGGCTGCGGCGGGACTGATCCCGATCTGGGCCGTGCTGGTCTTTGTCTGGCGGGACGTGGTTGTGGCCTATGTCCGCATCGGACTGACCAAATCCGGCCGCAGCGTTGGCGCCCGCCTGTCGGGCAAGCTGAAAGCGTTTGTCCAGGGCGTGGCGATCATTGCGCTCATCCTGGCGACCCTGTTGGCCGGTCCGGGGGAAAGCACGGTCCTGACACGGTCTGCCTACGCCCTGTTCTGGCTGGCCGCACTGGTCACGGTCTGGTCGGGAATGGACTATGTCCTGGCCCTGCGTCCGACCTCCGACAAAGCACCTTGAGCGCTTCCGTCCGCCGCGTCATGATCACGGCTCGCAATCCGGCAGGACTTCATGGCCCAGACGCACGTTGAAGACGCGCACATTCTCGTCGTTGATGATGACGACCGGATCCGCAACCTGCTCAAACGCTTCCTCCAGGAGCGCGGCTTTCGCGTCTCGACTGCACCGAATGCCGACAAGGCCCTGTCGACCCTCAACTCGCTCGCCTTCGACATGCTGGTGCTCGATGTGATGATGCCGGGCATGAACGGGTTCGAGCTGACCGAGGCCGTCCGCAAGCGGGGCGAAACGCCGATCCTGCTGCTGACCGCCCGCGGCGATGCCGAGGACCGCATCAAGGGCCTGTCTCTGGGCGCCGACGACTATCTGCCCAAACCCTTCGAGCCGGAAGAACTGGTGCTGCGCATCAATGCCATCCTGCGACGCGCCAAGCCGGCCCAGGCCGCCATCCAGCGCGTCATCTTCGGTCCGTGGAGCTTTGACATCGCCCGCGAGAGCCTGGCCAGGGACGGCGAGCCGGTCCGCCTGACCGGCGGCGAAGCGGCCCTGCTGGCCGCCCTCGCGGCATCGGCCGGCCAGACCGTGTCGCGCCTGACCCTGTCGGAGCGCACCGGAGGCGGTGAAAGGGCGGTCGATGTGCAGGTCACGCGCCTGCGGCGCAAGCTGGAAGCCGACCCCAAGGAACCCATGCACCTGCAAACGGTCCGCGGTGAAGGCTATCGCCTGCTCGCCGATCCCGTGTTCGAGGATTGACGCGCGTGTCGGTTCTCAAACGCATCTTGCCCAAGGGCCTGTTCGCGCGGACGCTGTTGATCATCGTCCTGCCGGTCGGATTGATGCAGGTGGCCGTGGCCTGGTCCTTCTTCGAGGAACACTGGGAGACAGTGACCAGTCGCTTGTCGGAAGGGGTCGCCGGCGAGATCGCCATGGCGACCCAGCTCTATGAGCAGGAGGGCGGCGAAACCGCGGCCTTCCAGCGTCATATCGAGGCGGCGCTGGGCACCACCCGGCTGTCGATCGATTTCCGGCCCGACGACACCCTGCCGACATCGCGGCGATCCTCCTTCTTCCGCACGCTCGACATCACCTTGCGGGAGGCCCTGTCACAGCAACTCGAAAACCCGGTCTGGTTCGATACCACCCGCTATCCCAGCTATGTCGATGTACGGGTCCAGGTTGAAGGCGGCGTGTTGCGCTTCATCACACCGCGCGACCGGGTGTTCGCCACGACCGGCCATATCTTCCTGTTGTGGATCATTGGCGCGACGACGCTTTTGACCGCCGTCTCGGTCGTCTTCATCCGCAACCAGGTCAAGCCGATCCGCCGCCTCGCCGACGCCGCCGAGCAGTTCGGCCGGGGTCAGGATGTTGCCCATTTCCGTCCTGCCGGGGCCACCGAGGTGCGCCAGGCCGCCCATGCCTTCCTGGAAATGCGGGCCCGCCTGAAGCGCCATCTCGAACAGCGCACCGCCCTTCTCGCCGGCGTCAGCCATGACCTGCGCACACCGCTGACCCGGCTCAAATTGCAGCTCGCCCTGATGCCGCAGACCGACGAGACCGCCGACGCCCGCCGTGACCTCGACGAGATGGAAGCCATGCTGGACGAGTATCTCGATTTTGCCCGCGGTGACGGCAGCGAGGAAACCCAGCGCATCGACCTGATCGGGCTGACCCGGGAAGTGGTCGAGGATGCCCGCCGCCATGGCGGCGATATCCGGTTCGAGACCGAAGGCGAACTCGATGCCGAGCTGCGCCCCGGCGCCATCCGGCGAGCCCTCGCCAACCTGATCGGCAATGCCACCAGCTTTGGCGACGTCGTCGAAGTCGCAGTTGAGCCCAATGGCACACGGATCGAGATTCGGGTCGAGGACGATGGTCCCGGCATCCCGGAAGACCAGTATGACGAGGCCCTCAAGCCCTTCAACCGCCTCGATGAAAGCCGCAACCAGAACCGCAAGGGCGTCGGCCTCGGCCTCGCCCTCGCCCGCGACGTGGCCCGCGGCCATGGCGGGGATATCAAGCTGGGCAAATCTGAACTGGGTGGCTTGATGGCGGTGATCAGCCTGCCGCAGTGAACCGATCTACAAGTCGCCACCCATTGTCCCGTTGGACAGGTCCTCGCCCTAGATGGGCGAGGTGGCTGGGCGCGTAGCGGCCAGACGGAGTGGGTGATGAGCAGTCAGTGACGACACGCTGACACGTTTCACCCCTTCCGGCCCTTCGCGCCACCTTCCCCATCAAGGGGAAGGACCTAGCGCTTGCCCGGATCCTGACCCATCTGGCGCGAGCGGCGTTCGGCGGCGGCAACCGCCTGGCGAACCAGTTCGGGCAGGCCGCCACCGGCGCCCATCAGCACGTCGACGGCCGCCTGGGTGGTGCCATTCGGGGAGGTCACGGCGCGGCGCAATTCCTGGGGAGACTTGCCGGACTTGGCCAGCAGCGCCCCGGCGCCAATGATGGTTTCGCGGGCCAACTTGTCGGCCAACTCTCGCGGCAGGCCTTCGGCGAAGGCCGCCCCCGCGAGGGCTTCGGCGAGCAGGAAGACATAGGCCGGGCCCGATCCGGAGACCGCGGTGACGGCACCGATCATGCGCTCATCCGCCACCCATTCGACCGAACCGGCGCCCTTGAACAGGCGCGTGACCGTCTTTTCCAGAGCATCTCCGGCATCGTTGGCGACACACACGGTCATGCCGGCGCCGACGGCGGCAGCTGTATTGGGCATGGCACGAATCAATGGCCGGTCACCCAATGCCGCCGACATGCGGTTGAGGGTGACACCGGCCATGACAGAGATGACGCCGGTTTCGCCGGGCAAAAGGTCGGCGACCGCGGACGCGGCGGGTTCGAACGCCTGCGGCTTGAGGGCGAAAACAACCAGTTCCAGACCAGCCGCCGCGCTCTTGGTCAGCTCGGGCAGGACGGAAACGCCGCCCTTGGCCGTCAGCTCCTGAACCGCATCACCGGGATGGGGATCGATGACCACGAGCTCGTCGGCCGCAACCGCGCCACGCCTGGTGCGCAGCCAACCGGCCGCCAGGGCCCCGCCCATGTTTCCGCCACCGATGAGTGCAATCCGAAAGCCTTGTGCCATCTTCGGGGTCAGGCCTCGCCAGCTGTTTCGAACATGGCTGCGGCGGCCGCTTCTTCAACACCCTTGCCGCCCCAGACCAGGAAATGGAAGGCCGGGTAGAAGCGCTCACCCGCCTCACGGGCCGCCGAAATCATCGCCGCGGCCTGCGACGGCGAAACGGCCTCGCCATTGGGCAGTGACAGGGCGTGGCGATAGACGATCGAGCCATCCTCGGCCCAGATGTCGAAATGCCCCATCCACAGTTTCTCGTTGAGACGGACCACCAACTGGCAGACATCGCCGAGGCGGTTGGCCGGGGCTTTCAAATCGAGGCTGCCACAGATGTGCAGCGCTTCCAGCTCCGGCCGCCAGGCGAACCAGATCTGGTGGTCGCGCCACTCACCGCTGGCGGTCAGGTGGATTTCACCGTTCTCGTCACGGTCATAAGGGTATTGCTCGCCGATCACCGCCTGCTCGACCGCGTCGAGCGGGTCGGTCACAGTCGGTGAGAATTCGTCTGACAGCAGGTCCATCGAAGTGGCTCCTTCGTCTGCGCGGCGACTCACACCGTGCGGTCACGGTATGTCTGCGCCGCGGCAGGCGCAATAAAAAGCGCGTTACGCGCGTGATGTCGGGATCAGGCCTTGGTGCTTTTGGCCTTGCTGGCCGGGGCTTTGGCCCGGCGCGTCGTTTTCGGCTTGGCCGCGGCGGCTTTTTCCAGCGCGTCGAGGCGCTTTGTCAGCGCGGCAACCTCGTCCTGCGAGGCATCGAGCGCAGCTTTGACGGCGTCGAACTCCTCACGCGTGACCAGATCCATTTCAGCGACCATGCGGTCAGCGCGGGCACGGAACACCGTGCGCGCCTCTTCACCCATCGCCTGTGCCGCGCCAAAGGCGTCGGTCATCAGATCAGCAAAATCATTCAGAAGCGGGTTGCGCGTTTGCATCAAAGAAAGCCATTAGTGGGTTCAACATCGCCTATATGCGGCTCTGGCCCGAAAAGCGCAACGCGCTGTTCCGTCACAGCTGCACCTCGCCGAGCCAGGAACCGAGTATATCATGCAAGTCTGTCCGCCAAGCTTTGACCTGATCGACCCCGTCCTGTTCTCGATCGGACCCGACGGGTTCGACTTCGGCAATCAGGAGCGGGTCTGGTTCGCCCTGCGCTGGTATGCGCTGGCCTATATCGCCGGATTGATGCTGGGCTGGCGCTACATGGTCTCGCTATCGCGGCGCCCCGGACTGTGGGCTCCGGCCGGCACCAAGAAGCCCAAAGCTCCCTTCACCGAGCCGCAGGTTGACGACTTGCTGATCTGGGCGACCTTGGGTGTGATTGGCGGCGGTCGGCTGGGTTTTGTCCTCTTTTACATGCCGGACATGATCTGGGAGCGGCCGCTGGACATTGTTTTGGGCATTACCGATGGCGGCATGTCCTTCCATGGCGGTCTGATCGGCGTGTCCCTCGCCTTGTGGTGGTTTGCCCGCGGGCAAAAACTCGACCTGATGCGGATCGGCGATGCCGCCGCGGTGGTCACCCCGATCGGGCTGCTGTTCGGCCGGCTGGCCAACTTCATCAATGGCGAGCTGTGGGGGCGTCCGACCGAGGTGCCGTGGGCCATGCGTTTCGCGCATGACCCGCAATGCGCCCTGCGTCATCCCAGCCAGCTCTACGAGGCCGCGCTGGAAGGCGTTGTCCTGTTCGCGATCATCAACATCGCCACCTGGAAATTCCGCTCGCTGGAGAGGCCGGGCCTCAATGCCGGACTCTTCCTGCTGTTCTACGGCCTGTTCCGCACCTCGCTGGAAACCGTGCGGGAGCCGGACGTCTACATGCCCGAAGCCCTTCGCGGCTACATCACCATGGGCATGCTTTTGTCGATCCCGATGATCCTGGCCGGCGCCTGGCTGATCCATCGCGCCCTCAAGACGGACACGCCTGCGAAGTCATGATTGCCGACACGCTGCGCGACCGTATCCGTTCGGGCGGGCCGATCTCGATCGCCGCCTTCATGACCGAAGCCCTGTTTGATCCACGTCATGGTTTCTATGCCACCAAGGACCCGATCGGGGCCGGGGCGGATTTCATCACCGCACCGGAGATCAGCCAGATGTTCGGCGAACTGATCGGCCTGGTCGCCGCCCAGACCTGGCTCGACATGGGCCGGCCGGACGACTTCAAGCTGATCGAGATGGGTCCCGGGCGCGGCACGATGATGAGCGACGCGCTGCGCGCTGCCCGTACGGTCCCCGGCTTCATGGAGGCCACCGAGGTGGTGCTGATCGAAGCCAGTGCCGCCCTCAAGGCGGTGCAGGCGCAGACGCTCGGCCCCAGCGGCGCCCGGATCGGCTGGGTTGACCGGCTCGGCGCGGTTGCTCCCGGCCCGTCCTTCATCGTCGGCAATGAGTTCCTCGACTGCCTTCCCGTGCGTCAGGCCATCCGCCACAAGGGTGAGTGGCATGAACGCCTGGTCGGACTGGCTCCGACCGATGAAGGATCGGATACGACGGATTTCGTCTTCGTACTCGGGCCGCCGCTGGGCCAGGATAGCAATCTTGTTCCCGAACGCCTTCGGGACGCGGACGATGGCGCTCTGGTCGAGCTGCGACCGGGCGACCGGCAAGTGGTCGACCAGCTGGCGGAGCGCTTCGCCAACCAGCCAGGTCGTGCGCTGTTCATCGACTATGGCCCCGCCACCAGCGAGATCGGTGACACCCTGCAGGCGATCCGCGCTCATAAGAAACAACCGCCATTGCAAAACCCCGGCACGGCCGACCTGACCGCTCGCGTGGACTTCGAATCCCTAATGCAGGCAGGGCGTTCGGCCGGACTGACCGCGCATGGCCCGCAACCCCAGGGTCAGTGGCTGGTGGATATGGGACTGGAGGCACGCGCCGCCGTTCTGAGCCAGTCCCGACCCGGCAAACGCTCGGAAATCGCAAGACAAATCTGGCGCTTGACGGACATCGAACAAATGGGCGCGCTGTTCAAGCTGGTCTGCCTGGACAGTGCCGATTTGCCACCCCCACCGGGTTTTTCCGCAGGCTGATCATTTCAGCTTCATTCCCCGGCCCCCCGGTGTTAAGCAGCCCGCGTTTCCACGACTCGGGGGTCGAAACGATGAAGTTGATGTCGGGCACCGCCAATCCGGACCTGTCCCGGTCCATCGCTGACTATCTCGACGCGCCGTTGACGGCCAGTCACATCGAACGGTTCGCCGACGGCGAGATCTTCGTGCGGATCGACGAGAATGTACGCGGCGAGGATGTCTTCGTCCTGCAATCAACCTCGCGCCCGGCCAACGATCACCTGATGGAATTGCTGATCTGCATCGACGCGCTGGTGCGGGCCAGCGCGCGGCGGATTACGGCCGTCATTCCCTATTTCGGCTATGCCCGGCAGGACCGCAAGACCGGCGGCCGCACCCCGATCTCGGCCAAGCTGGTCGCCAATCTGATCGCCAAGGCCGGCGCCGACCGGGTCCTGACCGTCGACCTGCATGCCGGCCAGATCCAGGGCTTTTTCGACATTCCGACCGACAACCTCTTCGCCACCAAGGTGATGGAAGCGGATATCCGTCGCCACTACGAGACCGACAACCTGCTGATCGTGTCACCCGATGTTGGCGGTGTGGTGCGGGCCCGGGCGCTGGCCAAACTGCTCGATGCCGAGATCGCCATCGTCGACAAACGTCGCCCGAAAGCCGGTGTGGCTGAGGTGATGAACATCATCGGTGAGGTCGAAGGCCGGCGCTGCATCCTGTTCGATGACATGTGCGACAGTGGCGGCACGCTGGTGAACGCCGCCGATGCCTTGCTGGAAAAAGGCGCCGTCGAGGTGTCCGCCTATGTCACCCACGGCGTTCTGTCGAAGGACGCGCAAGGACGGGTCGCCAAGTCGCAATTGCGCGAACTGGTCGTCACCGACTCGATCGTGCCGCCGCCGGGCTCGACCGAAACCCCGAAAGTCCGCCGCCTGTCAGTGGCGCCCCTGCTCGGCGAAGCCATCCGCCGCATCGCCAATGACGAGTCGGTGTCGAAACTGTTCGACTAGACCTAGACAGATTGACACCAACACGTCTGCCGTGTTGGCCTTCCCGCCTGAACTTGGGGGAAAACATGCGTCTTGTCGGTGTCGTTGTTGTCGGTGTGTGCGCGTCCGCCTGCGCCAGCCAAGAGCTGGTCCACTTCGGCGGAACCCTCAATCCGGCCGAACCGCCTGGCGCCACCATGCGCTGTTACGGCGCCCGAGAGCACATGACCATTGTTGACAGGCCGGCTCCGGATTTTCCCGAAGAACTCGCCTACTTCATGTATATCAGCCAGAGCTCGGCTCCGCGCGAAATTCTGATGCGTTTCGATATCGCTCCGGACGGGACCACGCGAAACATCCGCTATGGCGGTGATGTCGCCGATCTGGATCACGGCGCGACGCGCGACGCAGTCTCGCCGGCAGCCCGGGCAATCGCGACCTGGCGTTACGCCTGGAGTGACACTGCCCCGTCCCGATATGCGACGGGATGCGAGACCCGCTTCGACTTTGCGATGCGTGGCTGACCAAGACAGGGCTGCCAATCGCTGACTCTTCCCGTGCAGCGCTGTTGCGTGGGGCGTTTGTATCGGCTATAGCCCGCCGCTCGAAATAACACTGTGGCGTAAAGCCTGGATAGATCGCCGCCCGCCGGGGCTGACCCGGTTGGAGGCGGCGTTTGCATTTAAGGATCTGGACCGATGAGCTCCAACATCGTTCTCACCGTTGACGTTCGTGAAGGCACCGGCAAGGGCGCGGCTCGCGCTGCCCGTCGGGAAGACCTCGTCCCGGGCATCGTTTATGGCGGCAAGCTGGACCCGGTTTCGGTCACACTGCGCGGCAATGAAATCCGCAAGGCCCTGCTGGGCGGTCACTTCCTGTCCAACATGATCGAGATCGATCACGACGGTAAGCGCCAGACGGTCATCGCCCGGGACATCCAGTTCCACCCGGTCTCCGACAAGGCGATGCATATCGACCTCTATCGCGTCGATGAAAACACCAAGATCAACGTCGACGTGGCGGTGAACTTCATCAATGAAGACGCCTGCCCGGCCCTGAAGCGTGGCGGCGTGCTCAACATCGTGCGTCACGATGTCGAGCTGCTCTGCCCGGCCGGCTCCATTCCGGAATCGGTCGAAGCCGACCTGACCGGCCTGGACATCGGCGATTCGCTGCACATCTCGGCGATCAAGCTGCCGAAGGGCGTGACCCCGACCATCACCGACCGTGACTTCACCGTCGCCACCCTGCAGGGTTCGCGCGCCGTTCTCACGGATGCGGAAGAGGACGAGGCCGTCGAGGCACCGGAAGAGCCGGAAGCCATCCGCCAGAAGGGCGACGAGGAATAGTCCTCACCGCCTTTCAGCACTGGTATTGAGATCAGCGAGGCCACACCATGGCTTCGCTGATTTCGTATCCGGCACATGTTTGGGGGAGCCCCTTCGATGAAGATCCTGGCCGGGCTTGGCAATTACGAGCCGAAATACCTGCGCAACCGGCACAATGTCGGCTTCATGGCGCTGGACATCATCGCCCATGCCTGGGGCGCCGGTCCGTGGCGCAAGCGCTTCCAGGGCCTGGCCAGTGAGGTCACGATCGGTTCGAACAAGCTGCTGCTGCTCAAGCCCCAGACCTTCTACAACAATGCCGGCCATTCCGTCGGTGCCGCGGCGGCCTTCTACCGGGTCAAGCCGGAGGACATCATCGTCTTTCATGACGAGCTCGACCTGGCGCCGGGCAAGTTCCGTATGAAGATGGGTGGCGGCGCAGCCGGCAATAACGGCATCAAGTCGATCACCAGCCAGCTCGGCCCGGACTTCCGCCGCGCCCGAATCGGCATCGGTCATCCCGGCGACCGCAATCGCGTCACCGGCTATGTCCTGTCCGACTTCGCCAAGGCCGAGGAAGACTGGCTGATCGACCTGCTCGACGCCATCGCCGGCAGCCTCGACCTGTTGGCAGCCGACGATTACGACGCTTTCCAGACCAAAGTGACCCACAAGGCGCCCGCGCCGGAGGTGGTGAAGCGGGGTTCGGACGGCGAGGATTGAACCCCTGGCCTTGTCATCCCCGCTGGATGTCCGGCGAAGGCCGGACGCAAGGCGGGGACCAACATGTGGCCAAGAGCTAGGCCCCTGATCTGCGCCCGGCCTGCGCCGGGCGTCCATCAGGGGTGACAACAGCGCGCGCGAGCTCAGCAAGGGACGCCTCCACTGACTCCACAGTCGACCCCGCGCGGCATTCTTCTTATAACGCGCGCTCGAACCAGCAAGGGAAATGCGCCATGGGTTTCAAATGCGGCATCGTTGGCCTGCCGAATGTCGGCAAGTCCACCCTGTTCAACGCCCTGACCCAGACGGCAGCGGCGCAGGCGGCGAATTATCCCTTCTGTACGATCGAGCCGAATGTCGGTGATGTGGCCGTACCCGAGCCGCGCCTGGCCAAGCTGGCCGAGATCGCCGGCTCGAAGGAAATCCTGCCGGCGCGGATGAATTTCGTCGACATTGCCGGCCTGGTCGAAGGCGCCTCGAAAGGCGAAGGCCTGGGCAACCAGTTCCTCGCCACCATCCGCGAGACCGACGCCATCGCCTATGTGCTGCGCTGTTTCGACGATGACGACATCACCCATGTGAACAACAGGATCGATCCGCTCGCCGACCTTGAAACTGTCGAGACCGAGCTGATGCTGGCCGACCTGGAGAGCCTGGAAAAGCGCAAGTCCGGCCTCGAGAAGAAGGCCAAGTCCGGCGACAAGGAGGCCAAGGCCACCCTCGTCCTGATCGATATCGCCCTGGCCCAGCTCAATGACGGCAAGCCGGCCCGCTTTGCCGATGTGCCCAAGGATGACCGCAAGGCCTGGCGCAACCTGCAGCTCCTGACCACCAAGCCGGTCCTGTTCATCGCCAATGTCGATGAGGCCAGCGCCGGCACCGGCAATGCCTATTCCGAGATCGTGATGAAGCGGGCCGAGGAAGAAGGCGCGCAGGCCGTCGTCATCTCGGCCAAGATCGAGAGCGAGCTGGCGCTGCTGGAAAACGAGGAGCGTGACGAATACATGGAAGCGATCGGCCTGGAAGAACCCGGCCTCGACCGCCTCATCCACACCGGCTACTCCCTCCTCGGACTGCAGACCTATTTCACCGCCGGGCCGAAAGAAGCCCGTGCCTGGACCATCCGCGAAGGCTGGACCGCGCCGCAAGCCGCCGGCGTCATCCATGGTGACTTCGAAAAGGGCTTCATCCGCGCCGAAACCATCGCCTTTGACGACTACGTCACCTGCGGCGGCGAAGCCCCGGCCAAGGAAGCCGGCAAGATGCGCGCCGAAGGCAAGGACTACATCGTCAAGGATGGCGATGTGCTGCACTTCCGGTTCAACGTTTAGGTCGAACAGGTCCTCGCCCTTGATGGGCGAGGTGGATCGCCCGACAGGGCGAGACGGAGTGGGTGACCGACGGCGAGAGAACGAACGCTCACGCGTTTCACCCCTTCCGGCCCTGCGGCCCCCCTGCGCCAGCCGGACGCATTGCGTGCCCGGCCGCACCGTCCTAAATCCGCCCCATGTCTTCACCGATCCAGCTCCGCGTCACGCAAGCCCGCCAGGCCGCCCGCACCGAAGCGGCGGAGATGGGGATCACGCAGGATCTTATCTGCGACCTTGTCGAAACCTTCTACGGGCATATCCGCGAGGACGAGATGCTCGGTCCTGTCTTTGCCGGCGCGATTTCCGGTGACTGGGGACCGCACCTGGCGACGATGAAGTCCTTCTGGTCGGCGATCATCTTCCATGATGGCGGCTATGCCGGTCGACCGATGCCGGCGCATGTGAAGCTGAAATCCCAGATCTCGCCAGCCCATTTCGAGCGCTGGCTGGGCCTGTTCGCGGCAACGCTCGACGAGATCGGCGCGACACCAGCGGCCAAATCCGCCTTCCTCGAGCGCGCCAACCGGATCGCGACCAGCTTCCAGGCCCACCTGTTCTACGACCCATACACAAACGCCTGAACAGACATGCAACCGAAAGACTTGCACTTTACGCGCTAAGGTCGCATTTCACGCGGGCGGTATGGTTCCGTACCGCTCCCCGGGAGCACGTCATGACACAGCCTTCCAAGGCGACCGGCACAGCCATGCCGATTTCGATCACGGAGCTCGTCGCACTGCTGGTGGCGATGACGGCCGTGGTCGCGCTGGCCATCGACATGATGCTGCCGGCACTCGACGACATCGCCGGCGATCTGGGCGTGCGGAACGAAAACGACCAGCAATTTGTGATCGGCGTCTATCTGACCGGCTTCGGGGTCGCCCAGCTTCTGTATGGCCCGCTGTCGGACCGGTTCGGACGCAAGATCGTGATCCAGTTCGCACTGGCCTTTTTCATCCTGACCAGTCTGATCTGCACCCTGACCCCGACCTTCGATATGCTGCTCGTGGCGCGCTTTTTCCAGGGCGCCGCCGCAGCGGCCTGCCGGGTCATCGCGACGGCCATCGCCCGCGACCTGACATCGGGCCGACGCATGGCCGAAGTGATATCCATGGTCATGACCGCCTTCATGGCGGTGCCAATACTGGCTCCCATGCTGGGGCAGGCCATCCTGACCATCGCCCCCTGGCGCTGGATTTTCGCCTTCCTCGTCCTGTTTGGGCTGGGCCTGATGGTCTGGCTGCAGCTGCGCCTGCCGGAAACCCTGCACCCGCAGTTTCGCGTCCCCTTGCGGGTCAAACCCCTGCTGGCGGCGTTTCGCGAGACGGTCAGGCATCGCGTCATGCTCGGCTATACACTGGCCGGCGCTCCTTTCTTTGGAGGGCTGTACGGTTTTCTGGGCAGTTCCCAGCAGATCTTTGTCGGTCATTTCGGCCTGTCCGACGACGCTTTTCCGATTGCCTTTGCCGCCATCGCCGGCGGGATCGGCCTGTCCAGCTATGCCAATTCGCGGCTGGTCATGCGGCTTGGCCAGCGGCGGCTGTCACACAGCGCGCTGATCGCTTTCACGGTGATTTCCGCCGGCCATGCCGTGGTCCTGTGGAGCGGTATCGACAACTTCGTCCTTTTCCTGGTGTTGCTGTCAGCCGCAATGGCCTTTCTCGGCCTGATTGCCGCGAATTTCTCGGCCCTGGCCCTGGAGCCGGTCGGGCACATCGCAGGGACCGCCTCGGCGGTCTATGGCTTCGTTACCGGCGTTGTTGGTGCGGCTATCGGCTCCTATGTCGGCCAGCTCTATGACGGCACCGCTACCCCGCTGATCGTCAGCCAGGCCCTGATGGCCGGCACCGCCCTGGCCATCGTGTTCTGGACCGAACGCGGCAAGCTGTTCCAGACCGGCGAGGATTAGGGGACGGGCAGCGCTACGCTCGTCCACGCGCCACCTTTGTCATCCCCGCTGGACGCCCTGCGAAGGAAGGGCGAAAGTCAGGGACCTATGTGTCGGAATCATGTTGGTCCCCGCCTTGCGTCCGGCCTGCGCCGGACGTCCAGCGGGGATGACAACGGTTGGGTGTGCAAGGCCACGCGAGCCAACAGTCTACCCTCTGGCCCCCCTCTCCAATCCATCCCATCATGCCGACAACACGCCGCGCTTGAGGGGACATGCCTTGCCGTACGACACCATCAAATACGCCGTCGAAGACCAGGTCGCGACGATCACGCTGAACCGGCCTCACCGGCTCAATGCCTTCACCTATGAGATGGGCGACGAGATCATTGCGGCGCTCGACCTGGCCGACGCCGATGATGATGTGAAAGCCATCCTCTTTACCGGCGAGAGCCCGGCCTTTTGTGCCGGGGCGGACCTGTCAACCGGGGCCGAGACCTTCAACATGGTCGCCCAGGCGCGTGAGAGCGGTGAGTTTGACGAGACCGATCCGAAATGGCGGGACCGTGGCGGGGTATTGAACCTGCGCATCTGGAACACACTGAAACCGGTCATCGGCGCCATCAATGGTGCCGCGGTCGGGATTGGCGCGACGATGATCCTGCCGATGGATATCCGCCTCGCTTCGATGGAGGCAAAGTTCGCCTATCCCTTCGCCAAGCGCGGCATCGTCTGGGATGGCTGTGCGAGCTGGTTTCTGCCGCGCGTCGTCGGCATCTCGACCGCGATGGATTGGGGGCTGACCGGGCGCACCTTCTCGGCGGCTGAAGCCTTCGAGGCCGGTCTGGTGGCCCGCGTCGTGCCGGCGGAGGACCTGATGGCCGAAGCCCGCGAGCGGGCCCGCATGATCGCCGAGCGTTGTGCTCCGGTCTCTGTCGCGATGATGCGGCGCATGGCCTGGCGCATGCAGGGTGCGGCCCATCCCATGGAAGCGCACCGCGTCGAGAGCCTGGGCATCTTGCATGCCGGCATGGGCGCCGATGCAAAGGAGGGCGTGATGTCCTTCCTGGAAAAACGCGCTCCCGACTTCCCGATGAAAGTCTCAACCGACCTGCCGCCCTGGCATCCGTGGTGGGACGGGGCCGAGGACGAGTACTGTTAGACTCCCGCAAAAGGTGATAATCTCCGCGCAAATATCCGGAGGTTGCAATGAGCGAACACGTCCTGTTGATCCACGGATGGAGCGCGACTGACCGATCGATGGCCAAGATCGGCGCACTTTTGACAGCGCACGGCTATGAAACCCGCGACGTCTTTCTGGGCGGCTATCCGTCGATGGACGATGATGTCCGCATCGAGGACTCCGGTCGCCGCCTTCACACGGTGATTGCCGACCTGCAGGCCGAGGGCAGCCTGCCGGCGAAATTCCATGTCGTCGTACACTCGACCGGAGCTCTCGTGGCGCGCTGGTGGATGGCTGAATACTATCCGCGCGGCGGTGCCCCGGTGGCCAATTTCCTGATGTTGGCCCCGGCCAATTTCGGCTCGCCCCTGGCGACCATCGGCAAGTCGACACTGGGCCGCCTGACCAAGGGCTTCACCAATGGTTTCCAGACCGGGACCCATTTCCTCAATGCCCTGGAACTGGCCTCACAATTCCAGGAAGACCTGGCCCTGCGCGACCGGTTGAGTGTCGACGGGTCAACAGACAGCCCCTATTCCGACAGCGGCACCCGCCCCTTCGTGATCGTCGGCGCCGACCCGATCTTCGGCACAGGCATACTGGGTGAGAAGGCCTGGGACGGGACCGTCCGCATCGCCACCGCCAATATCGATCCGCGCGGGGTCACGGTCGATTTCACCAGGGGCTCGATCCTGGAACCGGAATTCACCGCCTGGACACGGCGCGGCCCGGACAACACGCCGTTCGCGGTCCTTCCCGATCGCAGCCATCTGAGCATTCTCAAACCCGCCGCCAAGGAGAGCGCGTCCAAGGACCCTGACATTGCGGGGCGCCTCGAAGATCTCATCCTGCAAGCCCTGGGCACCTCGTCAGCCACCGCCTACCGCAATGTCGCCAGCGACTGGGCCAACATCTGTCTGGCAACGCGCAAGCTGGCCCAGGATGGCGATGAGGCCGATGCCCTGCGCGAACGTGTGTTCGGGCGCGCCAGCGCCGATGGCAACCGGTTCCGGGAATTCTACCAGATCGTGGTCGAAGCAGTGGATCATACCGGCCTGCCGGTCGATGACTTCTCGATCTGGCTGACAGCCCCGAAGAAGAGCAAGCAAACCCAGTTCCGCGCCGGTCACAACGTCACCCAGATCGAGATCGACGCCCAGCTCTCGCTGATCCAGGACCGGCATATAAACAGCTGCCACAAGAACCGGCTCTCGCTGCATCTCGACCGCCGCGAGCTTCTGGCCAATTTCCTGCGTGACCGGATACCGCCCAGCTACGAGGCATCACTGGCGGCCGGCATCACCGCAGCCTCGCCGGGCAAGCGGATCGGCTATTTCGACCTCGATGGCAAAGAGCACAGTGCGCTTATCCGCCTGCGGGCTTTGGAAACCGGCGATGAGGAGAAGGGCAAGCGCTTCCTGCGTCGCTATTCCACGCATTTCATCCGCGTGATCCTGCCCCGCGTCGCCCGGGACGACGTCTTCACGGCGCGAACGCTTGGCTAGCCCAGATCCGTCGAATAGAGCTCGCCCTCGGCAATCTTGACGGCATCGCCGCCCAGCATGAGGTCGGTCAGCTTGCCGTTCTCGCGCTTGAGACGCAGGCGGATCAGGCTGGGCCGACCCATTTCGACGCCCTGATAGATGTCGATACCATGCTCGCCCTCACCCAGCCCGGCCTGCTCGCTCAGCAAGCCGGCAAAGGCCGCCGCCGCACCGCCCGTGGCCGGGTCCTCGGTGATCCCCAGATGCGGACCAAACATGCGCGCCCGCCAATCGGTCGTGTGCTCGGTCAGCGTCGCCTTGGCGACCACGAGGGCACAGACCGGCGCCTCTCCCCCAAATACCTCCTCAAAGGCGGCCAGATCCAGCTTGATGGCCGACAGCCGGGCCGGCTCGCGGACCGGCACGACCGCAAAGGGCACGCCGGCCGACCAGATGCCGCCGGTGATCGGTGTATCCAGGAGGTCACCGGTCTGCAGTCCCAGCGCCGCCGCGATGGCGGCATAGTCAGGCAGCTCGCCGACCTGTTCAGGCAGTTTCGGAGCGAAGAACCGCGCGGAACCGTGACGCTCACCATTGACCCGTCCGTCCGCCGTGACATCGCCGACCGTCTCTTCCAGCACGAAGCGCTTTCGCTGGCCCTCGCCGGCACCGCTGGCCAGGGTCAGGGCGACCGTCGCGCCAATGGTCGGATGGCCGGCAAAGGGCAGCTCCTCGTGCGGTGTGAAAATGCGCAGTCCATAATCGGCATCGCGGCCGCGCGGCTCGGTGATGAAGACCGTCTCGGACAGGTTGAACTCGGCGGCGATGGCCTGCATGGCGACCTCGTCCAGATCATCCGCCCCGTAGACCACGGCGAGCGGATTTCCGGCCAGGGCCTGATCGGTGAAGACGTCGAAAATGGCATAGCGGTGGGTCACGGGGGCGTCCTTAGGTCTTGAGGCGATAGCCGGTCTTGAACATCCACCAGACAATGGTGACGCAGGCCGCAAAGAAGCCGGCGATGGCGGCCAGCGAGATGCCGATATCGACGTCTGACACGCCGTAAAAGCTCCAGCGGAAGCCGGAGATCAAATAGACGACCGGGTTGAACAGGGTGACGGTCTGCCAGAAGGGCGGCAGGACCGAGATCGAATAGAAGCTGCCGCCGAGGAAGGTCAGCGGCGTCACGATCAACATCGGCACGATATTGAGCTGTTCGAAATTGTCCGCCCAGATGCCGATGATGAAGCCGAACAGGGAGAAAGTCACCGAAGTCATGATGAGAAAGGCCAGCATGGCCAGCGGGTGCTGGATCTCCATCGGCACGAAGAAGGCCGCGGTGACCATCACCAGCGCGCCCAGGATCAGGGACTTGGTCGCCGCTGCTCCGACAAATCCGATCACCACTTCCAGCGCCGAGATCGGGGCGGAGAGCAACTCATAGACGGTGCCGTTGAATTTGGGGAAATAGATGCCGATGGCCGCGTTGGAGACCGACTGCATCAGGATCATCATCATCACCAGGCCGGGCACGATGAAGGCGCCATAGCCAATACCGTCAATCGACTCCATGCGCGAGCCGATGGCGGCGCCAAAGACGACGAAATAGAGCGAGGTCGAGATCACCGGAGCGAGGATGGACTGCATCAGCGTGCGTCCGGTGCGCGCCATTTCGGCCTTGTAGATCGTTGCTGCGCCGCGCCAGTTCATGATGCACCTCCGACCAGGTCGACAAAGATTTCTTCCAGCGAGCTCTGCCGCGTCTCCAGATCGCGCACCGACACACCAGCCGCATTGAGGCTGGCCAATAGCGTCGTGATGCCGGGTCGGTCGGCCTTGGTGTCATAGTCGAAATGCAGGGCGTCGCCGTCCGGTGCGAGCGACAGGCCTTCGACGCTCAGTTCCGGCGGCAGGGCCTTGAGCGGTTCGGCCAGCTGCAGGATGAGTTGTTTGCGACCCAGCTTGGCCATCAGGGTGGCGGTCTCCTCGACCAGCACGATCTCGCCCTGACGGATCACCCCGACCCGGTCGGCCATTTCCTCGGCTTCCTGGATATAGTGCGTGGTCAGGATGATCGTCTTGCCGCGCTGGCGCAGTTTTTCGACCACCTGCCACATGCCCTGTCTCAGCTCGACATCAACACCGGCGGTCGGCTCGTCGAGGAAGAGAATGTCGGGGTCGTGCGACAGCGCCTTGGCGATCATCACCCGGCGCTTCATGCCGCCGGACAGGGCCCGCATCTGGGTGTCCCGCTTGTCCCACAGCGACAGGTCCCTGAGCACCTGCTCGATATAGTCAGGATCGGCCGGCTTGCCGAACAGGCCGCGCGAATAG
This sequence comes from Maricaulis sp., assembly GCF_034670125.1. Lineage (GTDB taxonomy): Bacteria > Pseudomonadota > Alphaproteobacteria > Caulobacterales > Maricaulaceae > Maricaulis. The sequence continues at coordinate 88,744 of NZ_JAXMOC010000005.1, read as the reverse complement.
GCCACTGCATCCCTGACCTTGGTGAACATGTCGATCGACATTTCCTGCGGCACCAGGCCGATGCGCGCGCGGGTCTTGCGGTAGTCGCCGTCTATGTCATGCCCGAAAACCTCGACCCGCCCGGCTGTGGCATTCACGAGCCCGCAGACAATCCCGATCAGCGTGGTCTTGCCGGCCCCATTGGGGCCCAGCAGGGCGAAGATCTCGCCCTTCCGGATGTCCAGATCGACCGATTTCAGCGCCGTGAAGCCGCCGGCATAGGTTTTCGAAAGCCCGTCAATCGACAGGACGGCCGTCTCGGCGGCGCCTGACGGCGTTTCATCGGTCATGGAAGGTCTGCCTTCAGCGAGTGTCAGGCGCTCTGCCCCGCGCGAGCGCCAAAGGTGGGGACTTGGCAGGGAAATTCAACCCGTACGCGAGGAGATTGGGTGCGATGAAACGATCACCAAGGTCTCCAACGCCACCCCTTGTCATCCCTGATGGACGCCCGGCGAAGGCCGGGCGAAAGTCAGGGACCTAGCTGGTTGCAGGCACATAGATCCCCGCCCTGCGTCCGGCCTTCGCCGGACATTCCACGGGGATGACAAGCGGAGGTCAGCCTACTCCCCGCCCTCGTCCAGGTCATCCTCGGTCAGGCCACCATCGACGCGCCAGCCATAGCCATTGCCCTGAGCAAGCGTTTCGGCCAGCCAGGGCATGGCGCTGACCAGCTTGTCTTCCAGCGTGAAAGGCGGGTTGATGATGACCACGCCCGCCCCGGCCAGCTTGCCCTCGGAGGCGAGATCACGGATCCACAGATCGGCGCGCAGGATTTTTTCCGGCTCGAAATCCTTCTCCGAGATCAGCCATTCAGCAAGGCCATTGTCGAAGCGGTCAGCGGCCCACAGGTTTTTCAATGAACGCCAGAAGATGAAGGTACCGGTCGGCCATTTCGCCAGCGCGCCCATCACCGCCTCGGCCATATGGGCCAACTCATCGCGGTCCTCGAAAGGCGGATCAATCAGCACCAGGCCGCGTTTTTCCTTCGGCGGCACCAGGCTTTTCAGCGCCTTGTAGCCATCGCGGCGCTCGACCTTGATGCGGGCGTCGCGGCGATAGCGGTTGTCCAGCGTGACGCTGTCCGCCTCGTGCAACTCGCACAGGTGCACACGATCTTCCTCGCGCGTCAGACGCGCCGCAATCTCCGGAGAGCCGGGATAGGCCTTGATGCCGTTCGGGTTCATGTCGCGGACAATGTCGAGCCAGGGGCCCAGCATGGCCTGCACCGGCTCGGGCAGGTCGGCATCGATCAGGCGGCCGATCCCGTCCTTCCATTCCGGCGAGCGCTCGGCTTCCGAGGAGGCGAGGTCATAGCCGCCAATCCCGGCATGTGTGTCAATCACCCGATAGGGTTTGGGCTTGGCGTTGAGATGTTCAAGGCACAGGGCGAGCACCGAGTGCTTGAGCACATCGGCGAAGTTTCCGGCGTGAAACGCGTGGCGGTAATTCATGGCGGCGCTATAGCGCGGAGCGGCGCCGGACACCACCACCTGCAATACCGCCCTCGCCTCTCAACCGAGCTTGGCCTAGCTTGCACCTGCTCGATGCCAGTCTCAGGGAACGCACACCATGTTCGTGAAGCTCTATCGCCGGATGCAAGACGAGGCTGCTCATGCCGAACGGCGGGTGATGAGGGCGGGCTGGTTTCTCAAGGACGAGAAGTCGAGCCTGATCTGGGACGCGCCCAAGCCGGTCAGTTTTTCCCATGACAAGCCGGCGACCTCGAAATCGGCCGTGTCCTGCCCGGCCGCGATCGAGTTTGACCGGCGCCACTATGCCATCCCCTGCCCGATCGACTTGCACCTGCGCATGGTCAAGAACGCGCAGGGCCAGCTCCAGCTGACCAATATCGAGGGACCACAAGCCTCGACCCGGCCGGCCGGTCTGCAGCAGATCCTGATGATGTCACCGCAGAATGAATGGCGCCATCCGGCCCGGCCGATGCTGCAATTGGTGACGCCCTACGTCTTCGTGTCGGATGACCCGCTCTACGTGAACCAGTTCCCGCCCTTCCTGCACTATGAAGCCAGCCAGCGTCCCGGCGTGATGATGTGCGGTCGCTTCCCGGCCGATATCTGGCCACGCGCCCACATGTGGGCCTTTGAATGGCACGACACCAGTAAGGACCTGATCCTCAAGCGCGGCGAGCCTCTGTTCTACGTGCGCTTTGAGGGCGGCGATCCGGCGGCACCGCTGCGCTTGGTCGAGGCGGAAAAGACCGAGGAACTGGTCAGTTTCATGCGCTCGCTCACCGATGTGACCAATTTCGTCAATCAGAGCTTCCAGCTGTTCAAGACCGCCCGCGAACGCCGTCCAAAGACCCTTCTGGTGGAGAAGAAGCGCTGAGCCTCACGCTGATGTGACACGGCGTTCTGACTTCGCGATCCCGCCCTGCGCGCACTGGCGGCTATCGTCCGGAAAACGGAGATATGCCATGACCTTGCTTGCGCTTGCAGCCCTTACCACTCTGCTTCAGGCCACCCCTGCCTCCGCAGCGGAGCGCCCGGCGGTCGAAGCCTTCATCCCTCCGGCTGATCGTGAGGGCGCGGAGCATTTCCGGATGTCCTCGGCGGTGAGCGCAGGAGACCGTCTCTATCTGTCAGGCGTCGTCGGTTATATCCGGCTGAGCGAGGCGCGAACGGCGGAATCGTATGAAACCGCTATTCGCGACGCATTCCAGCGAGCGGAAACCGTACTGAACAGCGCAGGCTGCGACTGGAGCGATGTCGTCGAAATGACCAGCTTCCATGTTGACATGCGCGAGCATCAGGAAATCTTCCGCGCCGTGCGGGAGGAATTCATCACCGAGCAGCCCTGGCCGGCCTGGTCAGGAATTGGCGTCGAGCAATTATGGTCCGACGCCCTGTTTGTGGAAATGCGGATCGTCGCCCACACCGCCGACTGCTAGCCCCGCCGGTTGCAAAGCCGCACACCATGCGGGCTTTGCCTGGCCGCGCGAGCGCCCTACTCTCCCCGCCAACCATAACCGGTCAAACCATCGGGGAGTTTCACCATGTTCCGACTATTCGCCGCCGCCATCACAGCGGTCGCCCTTACACTGCCTGCCGCAGCGCAAGAGGCCGACGATACGCCGGAGCCGCGCGTCTGGGAAAGCCGCGGCCAGGTCACCGTCGGTGACGAGCGCATCCGCTATACCGCCACCGCCGGCGAGACCTTCCTGCGCGATGAAGACGGCAATCCGACCGCCGCGATCTTCGCCACCAGCTACATCGCTGACGGCACGGATGATCCGCGCACGCGGCCGGTCGCTTTTGTCTTCAATGGCGGCCCCGGTTCGGCCAGCCTGTGGCTGCACATGGGCGTGTTCGGCCCGCAGCGTCTGGTCCTGCCCGACGCGATGGATGACGGCGCCGCACCCTTTGACGTGGTCGAGAACGCCTACTCCATCCTCGACGTCGCCGATCTTGTTTTCGTCGACCCGGTCGGGACCGGCTGGTCGCGCGCCATTGGCGAAAGCGAAGGCAGCGACTTCTGGGGCGTCAATGAGGATGGCGAGAGCCTGGCCCAGTTCATCCGCATCTGGCTGTCAGAGAACCAGCGCTGGAATTCGCCGAAATACCTCCTGGGCGAGAGCTATGGCACGCTGCGCATCGGCTCGCTGCTGAACCAGTTGGAGGGCAGCTATACCGACGTCTCGATCAATGGCGTCGCGCTGATCTCGACCGTGCTGGACTTCCGTTTTGACGATACCTCGGACGGCAATGATATCGGCTATGTCGGCCTGATGCCGGGCTATGCGGCCACCGCCTGGTATCACGGCAAGGTCGACCGCGCCGCCTGGGGAGGCGATATCGAAGCCTTCCTCACCGGCGCCCGGACCTTCGCGATCGAGGAGTACATGCCGGCCCTGATGCATGGCGTGTCGCTACCCGATGACCGCCGCGATCGGGTGATCGCAACACTGTCGCGTTTCACAGGCCTTTCGGAAATCTACCTCGAGCGCGCCAACATGCGGGTTCCGCTGCAGCGTTTCATGCGCGAACTGCGACGCAATGAAGGGCTGTCGGTGGGACGACTGGACAGCCGCTATACCGGCGTCGAGGTGGATGGTGTCGGCGACACGCCGGAGACCGATCCCAGCTTCTACGGCATTGATGGCAGCTTCACCGCCTCGATGCTCGATTATTTCGGTCGGACGCTCGGCGTCGATCTGACCGAGTATTACTCGACCATTGGCGGCGTGCGCGGCTGGAACTGGGATGCCGGTCGTTCGGGCAACAACAATTACATCAATGTCGCCCCGTGGATCGCCCGCGCGATGCGCCAGAACTCCGATCTCGAAGTGCTGGTCCAACAGGGCTATTACGATCTGGCGACGCCGTTTTTCGCGGCCGAACTGATGTTCAACCAGCCCGGCTTCGACCAGGATCGAGTCCACTTCCGCTATTATGAAGCCGGCCACATGATGTACATCCACCAGCCCTCGCTGCTGACGATGACCGATGATGTGCGGGCGCTGATCGCCGACTGATCAACCGCCCCTGACACGGACAAGGCCCGGTCTCATTGACCGGGCCTTTTTCATGTCCGGCGTCTGTCATGTTCGCAGTTGGTCAGCGCGTCCGCCGGGTCAGGTCACAGATAGCGGCCAGCGCGGCGATAAGCAGGAAGGTGATGGTGCCCATATAACCGGCGGTCGTGAAATCATCGGGAACCGGTGTTGTGTGGTTGGCATATTCCGCCAGCGCCAGCAGGGCCATGAAGACCCAGGGCCAGATCCGGCCGATCAGCCCCTTCGCCTCGGTCACCCGCAGATAGAGCCCGAAACCGGCCAGCAGGACCCCGAACTCGACCGCGAGGGCGACGGGGTAGTTGTTCCACAAGCCGAACCCGACCCGCAGGCCGCCGGGCCACAGTTCGAGGTCGGGGACATGGACAATCAGATCCAGGATCCAGTGCGAGAACACCGCCAGCGCAATGGCGATGCCACCGATCCACTTCTGCTTCGGCGATACCAGCGCCCAGACCAGGCCGGCCAGCACCGACCAGCCCAGCGCTCCGGGCAGGGAGTGGGTGATCGGCATGTCATAGAGGTCGAGCGGATTGGCCTCGGTGAAACCCGGCACGATGCGGACATGCTCGATCCCGTTGGCGACAAAGATGCCCCAGAGCACATCGACAAACTGCACCGCCAGAAAGAAGGCCCAGAGCGGCACCGCTCTGGCGATGCTCTTGCCGGCAAGAGCCGGTCCGTAATGGCCTATGAACATCCTGTTCCACCTTCCCCGCCAAGACTCTGGCTGTCTATTTTCCCTCGTACGCCACGAGACTCGACACCGGCACGCCCAGCGCTTCGATACGCGTGGCGCCGCCCAGTTCGGGCAGGTCGATGATGAAGGTGGCGCCGACAACCGTGGCGCCGGCGCGCTGGAGGAGTTTGATCGAGGCTTCGGCGGTGCCGCCGGTGGCGATCAGATCATCGACCAGCAACACCCGGTCGCCTTCGGCGATGGCGTCGACATGGATCTCGATCGTGTCCTGACCATATTCCAGCTGGTAGTCCTCGCGCAGGGTGCGAAAGGGCAGCTTGCCGCGCTTGCGGACCGGGACGAAGCCGACCGAGAGCTGGTGGGCGACAGCGCCGCCCAGGATGAAGCCGCGCGCCTCGGTCCCCGCGACCTTGTCGATCTTGGCCCCGGCCCAGGGCTGGACCATGCGATCCACGGCCACGCGAAACGCCCGGGCATCGCCAATCAGGGTCGTCACATCACGAAACTGGATACCCGGCTTCGGATAGTCCGGAATGGTGCGGATGGCGGATTTCAGGTCCATCGGTCTCGCCTCGATATCGGGTCAGATGAGGTTTTCGTACGGGTTGGCGAAGGTTTCCGCCTGGGCGGCGTGGTGCCACAGCAGATAGTCTTCATCGGCCAGCAGTGTGTCGCAATAGGCCTGGGCCTCGGCATGCAACGGTATGTCATAGGCCAAAAAGCGTGCGGCGACCGGTGTGAAGAAGGCGTCGGCAATGGACCAGTCGCCAAACAGCCAGGGCCCGTCGACGCTTTTGACATCATGCCACAGCGCCTGCATGGCAGCGATATCGGTCCGGGTTTCGTCGCGCAGCTCGATCGGCGATGGCGACCGGCAAAGGTCCATCGGACAGTTCTCGCGGATGGCGAGGAAGCCGGCATGCATCATCGACACCGCGGCGCGCGCCCGGGCCCGCTTGCCCTCATGAGACGGCCACAAGCCCGGCACCTGTTCGGCTGCCCACTCGCTGATCGACAGCGAATCCCAGATCACCGCGTTTTTTGTGTGAAGCGCCGGAACCGTGCCGCCGGGCGAGATCGCCGACAGCGCCTTTCGGGTGTCGGTTTCATGCAGCGGAACCAACCTGTCCTCGAAGGCGATCCGGGCCTTTGTCAGCACCAGCCACGCCCGCAGCGACCAGCTGGAGAAGCGGCGATTGCCGATATGGAGGACCGGCGTCATGTGGCTCAGCGCTCCGCCAGCTCGTGCGCCCGCGCACGGGTCAGGCTGATCTGGCAGTCCAAGGTGATTTCCTCGCGCGAGTCGGCGGACAGGAACATCGCGGCAGCGCGACGCGCGCACTCGGCGTCGCGATAGGCCAGCCAGGCCGACTGGGCTGCATCAAAGGCGACGCGGGCGCCAAAGCGGCCGGCGGAATCCGCATCAATCTCGTCGGCGTCCTCGCGGGCGGCATCGGCAGCCTCGTCGAGCGCCTCTTCGGCCGAACCGAGCAGGCCACGCAGGCAATTGCGCCGGGCACTCCAATTGGTCAGGTGTTCGGCGCATTCCACGGCGGGTCGCGGTGTCGGCAGGTCGAGTGGCTGAACGCCCAGCACCGCCACGAAAATTCCGGAAATCAAAAGCATGTCCCACTCCCCGCTACCCGCCATTTATGGACGAGGCCTGCCTGGGGGGAAAGGGGTCAGGCGTCAGGGCACTGCGCCGGACGGCTTGTCGGGCTCGATATAGGCGACCAACGTGTCGAGAAACTCGCCCGACAGACGCCGCGCCACGCCCAGCCGACGGCCATCATCCTGCAAGATGATGTATTGCCCGACATGCAGGCCGACGACGTGCGGCACGCCCTTGATCAGCGTCACCATCGGCGACCCGGACAGTCCGGGACGGGCCGGACAGTCATGCACGATCAGGCGGGCATCTTCCCAGTCGGCGATTTCCTCGACATGACAGGCCCGGTTGTCGGTGACCCGGTTGACCATGGTCAGGCGGCCCTCGGCACCCGTTCCGGCTCCGGCGGCCTGCAGGCGGGCAATATCGGCCGGCAAGCGCCCGGCGGTGCGCAGGATGGCCCAGTCCTCACTGAACTCATTGCCTTCCATCGGATCCTGAGGCGCGACCACCATGTCGATGATCTGGCCCGTGGCGGCCTCCTGGCCCTGGACCTGGCACGCACGCTGACCTGCCGAACCGATCACACCGTGACGTGCTGCCAGCAGGACATCGTGCGAACTGTCCGGCCCGGTCACGTCCAGCAGGACGGCGCGGCTGAGATAGGAATGGCCGTTGCTGCTGTCGACACACAGCAGCCGCACAACGCCATTGCGGCTGTCGGCATAGCTGTCGGGATCAAGCGGCAGGAAACTCATCCGGTCGGCCGCCCCGGTCGGGCCCGACAAAAGACTGACCGACAGGACGGCCATCAGGATGGGATTCAAGACGGGTTTCAGGCGAAAGCGAGCAGATATCATGGTGCATCACACCACCGGCCTGCCAGTGCGTCCAGTCAAAACCGGGTGATGCGTGGGGGCGGCCGGGGCTCAGAGCACCCGCGCGGCGATGCTGCGAAGTCTCTCGACCATCGCCGGATCCCGCGCGCCGGGCGGGGTGATGATGGCCGTGTCGAGACAGGTCTCGATACCATCGGGCGACGCCGTGCGCGGCAGCCCGGCGAGGCGTCCGGTCAACCGGTCGAGCAGGCGTCTGGCGCCCTTGGTGTTGGACTGCATGACCGCCAGGACGCTGGCCACATCCACACTCTCGCCCTCATCGCGCCAGCAGTCATAGTCGGTGACCATGGCGACCGAGGCGTAGGGCAGCTCGGCCTCGCGGGCGAGCCGGGCCTCGGGCATGTTGGTCATGCCGATCACATCCATGCCCCATTGCCGGTAGAGCTCGCTTTCGGCGCGGGTGGAAAACTGCGGGCCTTCCATCGCCAGATAGGTCCCGCCGCGCCTCACCGGCAGGCCCTCGGCCTCGCCGGCGTCAGCGGCCAGGGCGGCGAGGCGCGAACAGACCGGCTGGGCGAGCGGGACATGGGCGACGCATCCGGTCCCGAAAAAGGAGCGCTCGCGCCCCACCGTGCGATCCACATACTGGTCAACCATCACGAAATGTCCCGGCGGCAGGTCTTCACGCAGCGAGCCACAGGCCGAGACGGAGAGGATATCCGTGCAGCCGGCCATTTTCAGCGCGGCAATATTGGCCCGGAAGGGGATGTCCGACGGCGGGATGGCATGCCCGGCGCCATGGCGCGGCAGGAAGACCAGCTCGACCCCGTTGAGAGAGCCGCGCGTCAGCGGCGCCGACGGGGTGCCCCAGGGTGTTTCGATGGTTTCGCTGCGGACATCGCTGAGACCGTCCAGCGCATACAGGCCGGAGCCACCGATTATGCCGAGTGTCCAGCTGGTCATGTCAGCCGATCAAACTGTCATCACAACGGACCAAGGGCGCTGTCGACCCGCCCGTCCCGACCCAGTCATTGCGGATCCAGATAAAGCTGTTCTCGCCGGTCATCACCAACCACCAAGCGACCACGTTCCCAGCATCATCGAGGCGGTCCTCGTCATCATACCGGATCAGGATACCGGCCAGCTCCGCGGTCGCGGGCAGGTGCGCAAGTACGGGAGCCGTGAACACCGCCTCGCTGCCGACATTTTGTGCGTTATACCGCTCGCCCCGATCGGAGAACCAGATACGCAACGGCGCGTTCTCGCATGTCCCATAGTCTGCACCTTCGCGGACCTCAGTGTCCCACCCCCATAATCCCGGCAAGATCGTGACCGGATCAAGAACCTGATCCTGTGCGGCAGCGGCCGGAACGAAAAAGGCCGCAGCTGCGAGCGCAACGGCGGCCTTGATCAGTCGTTGAGCGAACATGCGAAGCCTAGTGCTTCACATTGGCCCAGACCTGACGGTAGGCCAGGTAGACCAGGATGGCGAAGATCAGCAGGAAGAGAAGAACCATGACGCCCATCTGCTTGCGCGTTTCCATGTGCGGATCACCGGCCCAGCTGAGGAAGGTGGTCACATCCTCGGCCATCTGTTCGACCGTCGCTTCGGTGCCGTCGGCATACTCGATGATGCCCTCGGCCAGCGGCGGTGCCATGGCGATGGCGCCACCGGCGAAGTACGGGTTGTAGTACATGCCCGGCGCCAGGTGGCTGTCTTCCGGCGCGTCATAATAGCCGGTCAGCAAGGAATAGATGTAGTTCTCGCCACCGGTGCGGGCCTTGACGATCAGCGACAGGTCCGGCGGATAGGCACCGCCATTGGAGGCTCGTGCCATCTGTACGTTCGGGAACGGTGCCGGGAACGGATCAGACGGCAGGCCGGCACGTTCGACCGGATCACCATCATCATTGATCTCGTCCCGGTCCCAGACGCGGGTATAGCTGGCCGCGATCTGCATCACGATCGGATTGTCGTTCGGGTTCGGAAAGGCTTCCTCTTCGAACGGACCGCCACGCTGGGCCAGATTGCGGAAACGCATCAGGTCCATCGAGTGACAGGAGGCGCAGACCTCCTGGTAGACCTGATAGCCGCGCTGAACAGCCTGGCGGTCATAGGTGCCGAACGGGCCGTCCTGATGCCAGTGGTGTTCCTTTGGCGGATACTGCTCACCTTCGGCGGCCAGCGTCGTGCCGGCGAAGCCCAGGGCCGCAATGGCGGCGGCGAAAATGCGGGTCATCTTCATGATCGTCGCTCCCCTCAGGCCTTGTCCGAGCCAAGAACCGCGGCTTCGATCGAGGCCGGTCGCTCCTTGGGTTTTTCGATAATGCCCATCAACGGCAGGATGACGATGAAATAGGCGAAGTAATAGAAGGTCAGGAACTGACCCAGATAGAGGAATTTGAAGCCCTCAATGCCCAGCACGTAGTCATCCGGGTTCACGGCGCCGCACCAGCCGAGGCCGAGCGCTGCCACCACGAAGAACAAGAAGAACCAACGCGTCAGCGGGCGGTAGCGCATCGAGCGCACCTTGGACGTATCCAGCCAGGGCAGGACGAACAGGATGCCGATGGCCCCGAACATGGCCAGCACACCGCCCAGCTTGGCGTCGATCGGACCGATGTCGAAGGTGATGGCCCGCAGGATCGCGTAGAAGGGCAGGTAATACCATTCCGGAACGATATGCGCCGGCGTCACCAGCGGGTTGGCCTCGATATAGTTGTCGGCATGGCCCAGCACGGTCGGCAGGAAGAAGACGAAGGTGGCGAAGACCATCAGATAGACGATGATCGCGAAGCCATCCTTGACCGTGTAATACGGATGGAAGGGCAGCGTGTCCTTCTTGTTGTCCTTGCCCTTGCGGGTCTCGAGGCCAACCGGATTGCCATTGCCCGGCACATGCAGCGCCCAGATGTGCAAGCCGACAACGGCCGCAATCACGAAGGGCAGCAGATAGTGCAGCGAGAAGAAGCGGTTCAGCGTTGACTGACCAACGGAGAAACCGCCCCACAGCCATTCACGCAGGGCATCGCCGACGAAGGGCAAGGCACCGATCAGGTTGGTGATCACCATGGCGCCCCAATAGGACATCTGACCCCAGGGCAGAACATAGCCCATGAAGCCGGTGGCCATCATCAGCAGGTAGATCACGACACCGAGGATCCACAGGATCTCGCGCGGCGCCTTGTAGGAGCCGTAATACAGGCCCCGGAACATGTGCAGGTAGACGGCCACGAAGAAGAAGCTGGCCCCGTTGGCGTGCATCGACTGGATCAGCCAGCCGAAGGGCACGTCACGGGTGATCCGCTGGACGCTGTCGAAGGCATAGTCCTCGTGCGCCACATAGTGCATGGCCAGCACGATGCCGGAGACGATCTGGATCATCAGGAAGACAGCGAGAATGCCGCCGAAGGTCCACCAGTAGTTCAGGTTTCGCGGCGTCGGGAAGTCGACGAAGCTGTCATAGCCGAGGCGGATGATCGGGAGACGCTCGTCGAGCCATTTCTCGATACCGGTCGACGGATTGTAGGTCGAAGGTCCGCTCATGATACAGCCCACCCGGAGTTAGACGCTTCGTCAGGCGAAAGACCGATCTTCACGGTCGTCTCGGTCTCGAAGTAGTAGTCCGGAACCGGGAGATTCTCCGGTGCCGGCCCGCGGCGGATCCGCGCCGAGGTGTCATAGTGCGAACCGTGGCAGGGGCAGTACCAGCCGTCATAATCGCCGGTATTGGCCGCCAGACCCAGCGGCACACAGCCAAGGTGGGTACAATTGCCCTTCACGATCAGGAATTCCGGACGCAGGACGCGGTTGGCGTCGGTGCCCGGCACGCCGGCGGGAAGATTGTCATTGCGGGCCTCCTCGTCCGGCAGAGCATCAAGCTCGACCGCACGGGCCTCGGCAATCTCTTCTTCGGTGCGGTGACGGATGAAGACCGGACCACCGCGCCACATGACGGTGATTTCCGATCCCACCGGGACCACAGACACATCAACGCGGATGGACCCCAGCGCCAGCGTATCCGCTGCGGGGTTCATCTGGTCGATGAATGGCCAGGCCACGAGACCGCCGCCAACAGCGGCCACACCGCCAGCAGCGATATAGATGAAGTCGCGGCGGGACGGTTCTTGTCCGTCTGCACCGGGCGCGCCGTTCTCTTCCGTCACGAGCCGACCTCTTCTCTTATCTAATGGGGACCGCGGGATGCGGGCCCTGCCCCAGAAAAACCACGTCTCACTTGACGTGCCCGCACATGCGGGGTTTGACGCGGTATAAACTACTCCCGGACGCACTGACCAGTAGGTGGCGCAATGCCGCATGCAGACAGTTGGGTCCAGTCTCAGCGCGGCTTAGAATGCGGATCGTATTTTTTCAACCGGATATTCCGCAAAACCTGGGGGCAGCGATGCGGGTCGCGGCCTGTTTCGGGGCGGAACTCGACATCATCGAACCCTGTGCCTTTCCCCTGACAGACAAGGGGATCCGGCGTGCGGCGATGGACTACCAAGCGGCCATTTCACCGCTCCGCCACGCCTCGTGGAACGCCTACCAGGCAAGTGCACAAGCCGCGACCGGGCGCCTCGTCCTGTTCACCACCAAGGGTGCAGGAAAACTGTGGGATTTTTCATTCAGACCCGATGACCGCCTGCTTTTCGGCCGCGAAAGTGCCGGTGTACCCGACGATGTGCATGACGCGGCGACATGTCGCGTCAAGATTCCGATTCGCGACGGCATGCGCTCGCTCAACGTGACGGTCTCGGCGGGAATCGCTTTGGCCGAGGCATCGCGGCAGTTGGGGTGAACGGTCTCAATTTGTCATCCCCGCAGTATGTCCGGCGAAAGCCGGACGGATGGCGGGGACCTTTGTGTTCGAACATCTGGGTCCCGGACCTGCGCCCGGCCTGCGCCGGGCGTCCATCCGGGATGACAACGGTGAGGCGTCATCCGATGCGGCACCGCGCGCAGGCCTCCCGTCTTGCCCTCCCCACTCACTCCGCTAAACATTCCGCCATGACCCACACTCCCGCCTCTGCCGCCACCGACATCCAGCGCGAATCTGCGGAATGCTGGTTTGAAGACCTGCGCGACAAGATCTGCGCCGAATTCGAAGCCTTGGAACGGGAGGCACCCGAGGCGCTCTATCCGGGCGAGGCCGGCACATTCGAACGTGAAACCTGGACACGCGGTGACGGGTCGAAGGATGAGGGCGGCGGGACGATGGCGATCATGCGCGGCCGCCTGTTCGAGAAGGTCGGCGTGCATGTTTCGGCGGTGAAGGGCGAGTTTTCCGAAGCCTTCCGCCAGCAAATCCCCGGCGCCGCCGAGGATCCGCGCTTCTTCGCGACCGGTGTCTCGCTGATCGCCCATATGTGGTCACCCCATGTGCCTGCCGTGCACATGAATACCCGCTTCATCACCACGACCCAGTGGTGGTTTGGCGGCGGCATGGACCTGACGCCGGTGCTCGACCGCGCCCGCAACCAGCGTCACCCGGACGCCATCGACTTTCACGCCGCCTGCAAACAGGCCTGCGACGAACACGGCGATGATTTCCACGCCCGCTTCAAGAAATGGTGTGACGCGTATTTCTACCTGCCCCACCGCGACGAACCGCGCGGCATTGGCGGAATTTTCTACGACCGTCACAATACCGGTGACTGGGATGCCGATTTTTCCTTCACCCGCGATGTCGGCCTCGCCTTCCTCGACATCTATCCGAAAATCGTCCGTCGCCGCATGGGCGAGACATGGACGCCTGAGGACCGCGAGGAACAGCTGATCCGCCGCGGCCGCTATGCCGAGTTCAACCTGCTGCATGACCGCGGTACCAAATTCGGCCTGGAGACCGGCGGCAATGTGAAGTCCATCCTCTCGAGCATGCCGCCTGAGGCGAAGTGGCCGTAGACCGCAGCGCGTCCTGCATCCGTTAGCGGGCTGACAGGCATCCAGTGGGCAAAGCAGCCACCGGACCACCTATGCCCCTTGACGCCGCCCTGCCCGTCCAGCGCTTTCGCGCCGATATCGTTGCGACGGCTTTCTCGCCGCACCGGCACGATACCTACACCTTCGCGCTGACCACGCGCGGGGTTCAGGACTTTGACTATCGCGGGGCCACGCGGCGCTCGCAGCCCGGCGCCGTGGTCGTCCTGCATCCTGATGAACTGCATGACGGCCGTCCGGGCGCTGAAGGCGGGTTCGGCTATGCCGGTCTGAACATCTTGCCGGAAATCCTGGCCCGTCACCGGCCCGGCGGCGGACTGCCCTTCCTGCCCGGCGGGGTCAGTCGCGATCCGGCCCTGATCAACGCTGTCCGTGCCATGCTGGACCTGCCTCCGCAGGCTGACGCCCTCGACCAGGAGAGCGCCCTGATCGATCTGGCATTGGCACTGGACTGCCTCAGTGATGCTCCCGTCGCCACAAGCCCGGTCACCCGCGCGATGGTCGAGGCCGCCTGTGACCATATCCGCGCCCACAGCGCCCGCGGGGTGTCACTGGACGAGCTGGAAGGTCTGACCGGGCTGGATCGCTGGCAGTTAAGCCGCGACTTCCGGACCCTGCGCGGCACCAGCCCGGCGCGATACCTGACCCAGCGCCGTCTCGATCAGGTTCGCCAGGCCATCGCCGGGGGCGACCGGCTGGCTGACGCGGCGCAGGATGCCGGCTTCGTCGACCAGGCCCATATGAGCCGCCATTTCAAGGCTGCCTATGGCATCACGCCGGGCCAGTTCGCCCGCACGATCATACAAGACCCCGCCCCATCGCATCGGCATCCTGTCCTTCACTGACCGCTTGTGCGGTTCACGCTTGAGGATAGCAGCATGACCACGACACCGCCCCGGGGCACGACCAGCCTGATCATCGAACTCGCCATCGTGATGGCCGTTCTGATCGGCACCAAACTCATCTTCGACCAGATCGCCTGGCGGTTTGCCGGGCCGATCTCTCTGGCCTTCACCCTGGTGACCATCGCCGGCTTCACGATCCGCCACAAGGAAAGCTGGGCCAGCTTCGGCCTGCGCCGCCTGAAGCGCTGGTGGTCCGTTCCGCTGGTCCTGCCCCAGGCCCTGCTCGGCGTTGTCGCCATTCTCGGCATCGGTGCGGGGACCGCCCTCGCCGGCGATGCGCTGGGTTTCTGGTCAACCGAAGGCACCCAGGAGGGCGTCGAAGCCCGATGGGGCAATATCGAGGGCAATCTGCCGGTCTATCTGATGTGGATGGCGATCGGCTGGACCAGTGCGGCCTTCGGCGAGGAGATCTTCTTTCGCGGCTATCTGATCAACCGCATCGGCAAGCTGCTGCCCGATGCCCGCTGGGCGAGCTTTGTCGCCATCCTCATCCCGGCCCTGATCTTCGGCATCGCCCATGCCTATTACCAGGGCATTCGCGGCCTGATCGTCACCGGGCTGATCGGGCTGGCGCTGGGCACGCTCTATCTCGTCAACAAGCGCAATCTCTGGCCCAACATCATCGCCCATGGCGCCGTCGACAGCCTCGCCTTCACCGCGATGTACCTCAATCTGGATATCTGAAGACAGGACCCAAGAAAAAACCCCGGCTGTGAGGCCGGGGTTTTCAATCTCGTCGGTGGGCTGACGACCTAGTGCTTTTTCAGCCGGGCGATCAGCTCGTCCTTGGTCGGCTCGAACCGGTCGGCGATCCAGGCCGCCTTCAGTTCATCGAGCGCGTCGCCGAGCATCGGGCCGGGCTCATAGCCGAGCAGGATGAGGTCGCCGCCCTTGACCGGGAATTCTGGCTCTTTCCATTCGCGGGCGAATTTGGCCAGCAGGGTCCAGTCGCGCGGCGGCGGGGCCACCTCGCCGGCGGCCTCAAGCCGGACCTGATCTTCAAAGGCGCGTGCGCCCAGCGCCATGATGGCGCGTTCCGCGGCGGCCGAATCCGACCAGGCCTTGTGGACATCCTCGCGGGCGACGGGATTGACCGCGCCCTCGAGCCGGCCGGCTTCTGCCTTCGACATTTTCATCTTCGCTGCCATGGTCCTGATCCTTTCCGGTCCGCCATCGGCGAGCGCCGCAAATCGCAACATCGAATCGGGCGCTAATCCGTATTCTACATCTTGCGCAATGATACCGCGCAGGACTCTTAATGATCCGTTCACTCCGAGGATCAAATCCAGCAGACCGGCGTCGCGCATGCGTGTCACGGCGGCCAGCGGATCGCCTGCTGCCAGCAGCTTTTTCAGCTCCGCCCAGACCCGCTCGGCGGATAATTTATGCAAGCCGTCCCTGTGTTCGAGAATGGCAGCCATCGCCGTCTCGTCCGGTGACCCGGTTCCATACCAGGCCTCGAATCGGAACAGGCGCAGGATGCGCAAATAGTCCTCGCGGATGCGCATCCCGGCGTCTCCGACAAAGACGAAGCGGCGGTTTTGCACGTCTTCCAGACCACCGGTCGGGTCAAAAATCGAGCCGTCGGCATCAGCGTAGAGCGCGTTGAGGCGGAAATCGCGGCGTTGGGCATCTTCCGCCCAGTCCTGCGTGAAGGTGACCACGGCGCGGCGCCCATCGGTCGCGACATCACGGCGCAGGCTGGTGACCTCGAAGGGCTCGCCATCACAGACCACGGTTATGGTGCCATGCGCCTTGCCGGTTGGCACCGGCTTCAGCCCGGCCGCTTTCGCGGCGGCGATGACCTGGTCGGGATCAAGCTGGGTGGCGATATCGACATCGGCGACCGGCTCACCCAGCAGTGCATTGCGGACACAGCCACCGACAAAGCGCGACTGCCCCTGCCCTGCGGCGGCCAGCGCGGCCATGACCCGGCGAGTGGCCGTAGCGGTCATCCAGCCATGTCGGGCCGGATCCAGTCGCGGCGTCGTCATTGCGGGTCGTCGGGGTCGCTATCTGCCGGGGGGGCGTTATCGCCGTCGTCGTCGGCCGGGACGAAATGACCGGGGATGATGCGACCATCGACATTTTGCGGCGGCACATAACGCTCGCCCGCATGGCCGGCCCGATTGGCATCCAGCACGATCAGGACCAGCATCATCACGATCGCACTGGCCGCCCCCGCGGCGGCAAGGCGCAAGGTCGGCATGCGTCCGGCATCGGGCGCACGGCTGGACAGGCGCCGCCAGAGCAGGAACAGCGCGAACGGCAGCAGGAAGGAGCCAATTTCGAAAAGCGTGATGCGGATCATGTTTCAACCATATAGTCGATCGTGCAGGGATTTCAGCATGCCTGCCGTTGCCCCCCAGATATAGCGCTCCTGCCACGGCATCGCATAATAATGCCGCACATGGCCCTGCCATTCGCGCGAATGACGCTGGTGATTGGCCGGATCCATCAGGAAATCGAACGGTGTTTCGAAGACGTCGGCGACCTCGCCGGGGTCAGGCCGAAGGGTGTAACCGGGCCGGATGACACCGACGAAAGGCGTGACGTGATAGCCGGTCACCGTGGCATAGCTGTCGAACCGGCCGACCAGCTCGACATGCGCACGGGCGATGCCGACTTCTTCCTCCAGCTCGCGCACGGCCGCTTCGGCCGCCGTTTCGCCACCCGGATCGATACGGCCGCCGGGAAAGCTGATCTGGCCGGCATGGCGGGGCAGGTGCGAGGCCCGCTCGGTCAGCAGAAGGCGGGGCGGACCGTCGTGCAGGATCAACGGCGCGATCACCGCGGCGGTGCGGATGTCCACATCGGCGAATTCGGGCGATGGCGGCGGCGCCTTGCCGTCGAGGAAGCCGTCGCCCTGGCGCGGCTGCAGGTCCGGACTATCGACCGGATCGAGGCATTCACGCAGGCGGGCGACCAGCGCCGCGGCCTCATCCATCCGGCTGTCCCAGCGAGAAGAACTGACCGCCACTCCACACGCCGGTCACGCCCTCACGCTCGACCGCCAGTTCCGCGAGTTCGTAGAAGACGGGCCGGGTCATCAGCGCCTGCAACCGCCCGCGCACATGCACCAGCGGTGTCGGCTCGCCGCTGTCAGGGTCGACCGTCACCGAGATCGGATGATCGGCACCCGCCTCGGTCAACTCGTCCATATTGGTGTGAAATATCAGCGACTGGTCCCGGCCCTCGCCAACGGCATCGACTCGCACCGCCAGGAAGGGCGCGACCTCGACCTCGATGCCGATCTTCTCGACCGGCGTCACGAGATAATGAACGCCGTCGTCATCTTTCCGCAAGATTGTGGCAAACAGCCGTATAAGACGGTCGCGCGTGATGCGTACCCCTTCATGCCACCACGACCCGTCGCGCTTGATGACGAGGTCCATCTCGCCGCAATATTCGGGATGCCAGCGCTCGACCGGCGGCAGGCCGCTGCAGGCTTCGCGGGCGGCCTTCAGCAGCGACTGCATCGGATCACGGGATTGGGACGTTCCGGGCATGGACACCTCATCTGCGCAACGCCATGCTGCGTCGCGCCAAATGGCTTTATAGATCATCTGTATCGCGGAGGAATGTAGGACGATGACCGAGATGAATGAACCCGCAGCAGAGCTGATCGCTGAAGCTGACGCCGCGACCGATCGCCTCAAGGCGGTCAAGGAGTCGATCGGCCGTGTAATCTACGGGCTGGAAAACGAGGTCGAGCTCTGCCTGACCGCCATGCTGTCGGGCGGACACACCTTGCTGGTCGGCGCGCCCGGCCTCGCCAAGACGCGACTGGTCGAAACCATCGCCGTGGCGACGGGGATAGACACCAAGCGCATCCAGTTCACGCCCGACCTGATGCCGGCCGACATTCTCGGCTCGGAGATCCTGGAAGAAAGCGATGACGGCAAGCGTCATTTCCGCTTCATGCCCGGCCCGATCTTCTGTCGCCTGCTGATGGCCGACGAGATCAACCGCGCCAGCCCGCGAACCCAGGCCGCCCTGCTGCAAGCCATGCAGGAAGGCCATGTCACCATTGCCGGTGAGCGTCACGACCTGCCCAAACCTTTCCACGTGCTGGCGACCCAGAACCCGATCGAGCAGGAAGGCACCTATCCGCTGCCCGAAGCCCAGCTCGATCGATTCCTGTTGCGCGTCGACGTGCCCTACCCGAGCCGCGATGCCGAACGTGCGGTCCTGCTGGCCACCACGGGTGCCAACACGGCCGAGGCCGTCAGCGTGCTCGACGCCGCCGAAATCCTGAAACTGCAAGCCCTCGTTCGCCGCCTGCCGGTGGGCGAGCGGGTGCTGGAAGCCATCCTCGACCTGTTGCGACTGGCCCGACCGGAAGAGTCCGATGTCGAGGCCGTCCGCGAAGGCGTGTCCTGGGGTCCAGGCCCGCGTGCCGGTCAGGCGTTGATGCTGGCCTGCCGCGCCCGCGCCCTGCTGCAAGGCCGCCTCGCCCCCTCCACCGAGGACGTCGCCGCACTGGCCGAACCGGTCCTCAAACACCGCATGGCGCTGTCTTTTGCCGCGCGTGCCGACGGCCACACGCTGGAAGGCCTGATCAAGTCGCTCGCGGACCGGGCCGCCTGATCATGAACCAGAACGGCGGCAATCGTCAGGACGAGGCGCGCGTCGTCTCGTTGCGCCATGAAGGCGAGGATGCGGCAGCCAGCCTGCCATCACTCCTCGCCGAGGCCGATCGCATTGCCGCGACGGTCGCCCAGGGCGTGCATGGTCGACGTCGTTCCGGCATAGGCGAGACCTTCTGGCAATACCGTCACCACCGTCCGGAAGACGGCCGCCAGGCGATCGACTGGCGCCAGTCGGCGCGCTCGGATCAGCTCTTTGTGCGTCAGAATGAGTGGGAGGCCGCCAATACGATCTGGCTGTGGCGCGATGGCTCGGCCTCGATGCGCTATACCTCAAGCCGCAATCACGGTGCCAAGATCGACCGAGCCGCGGTGTGCCAGATCGCCATCGCGGCGCTGCTCACCCAGGGCGGCGAACGGGTCAGCGTGCTGGGCGAGTCGGCGATTGCCCGGACCGGCGCACTGGGCCTGGAACGGACCTCGCGACGCCTGGCGCTCGGCCCCGGTTACGCGTCATCGGTCGAAGCGCCAAACATCTCCCGCTTCGGCCGCGTTGTCCTGGCCAGCGACTTTCTCGACCCGATCGAAACCTGGACAGCCCGGCTGTCACGTTTCGCCGCGATGGAAGCGCATGGCGTCTTGCTGCGGGTTGTCGATCCGGCCGAGGAAGACTTTCCCTATGCCGGCCGGACCCGGTTTGAACACCCCGGCGGCGGCGACAGCTTGCTGTTCGGCCGCGCCGAGGAAGCCCGCGCCGCCTACCGCCAGCGCTGGGCCGAACATGGTGCCCGCCTTGCCGATCTCGCCCGCCAGTATGGCTGGACACTGGTGACCCATCGCACCGACCGACCGGCGACCAGTGCCGTTCTCGCCCTTTACCGCGCCCTCGCGAGGGATGTCTGACCTGATGTTTGCATTCGGCCCCCTTTCCTTTGCCGCTCCGCTGGCGCTGGCCGGCCTCATCGCCCTGCCGGTGCTGTGGCTGTTGTTGCGCGCGACACCGCCGGCACCCAAGCGGGCGATCTTTCCGCCCTTGCGTCTGCTCCTTGGCGCCCCGGATGATGCCGAGACGCCGCAACATGCACCCTGGTGGCTGATCCTGTTCCGGCTGCTGATCGCCGCCCTGGTGATCATCGCCTTGGCCCGTCCGGTCTGGACGCCGCCGAATGTCGAGGAAGAAACCCGCCCGGCCCTGATCGTGATGGATACCGGTTGGGCCAGCGCCGCGGCCTGGCCTGACATGCGTCAGGAAGCCGGACGCCTGATCGACGCTGCCGACCGCGACGGGCGCGCTGTCGCCCTGGTCACCACCGCGCCGACCGGTCAAGCCGCCGCGGCCCTGCGTTTCGGCAATGCCGACGATGCCCGCCGCCAGCTCGAAACAGCCGCTCCCCAACCCTGGCCGGCCGACCGCAGCGCCATCGCCAACCGGATCGCCGACGCCCGCTCGTCCGGCACGCTGGACGGGCCGATGGCCGTCACCTGGCTGAGCGATGGTGTCGACAGCCGCGATGCCGGCGAACTGTCCCGGGTCCTGTCCTCGATGGGCGACCTCACCGTGGTCGAGCCGGATGCCGGGCGCGCCCCGCTGGGTCTCGCCGCGCCGCAACCCGCCGCCGACGGGCTGACCGTTTCGGTGATGCGGGCTGGCCGCGATTTCCCGCGCACGGTCGCCGTCACCGCCCTGGGCAATGACGGCCGGGCGATTGCCCGCAGCGATGTCAGCTTTGCCGCCGGTGAAGGTCTGGCGACAACCGATATTTCCCTGCCCCTCGATCTGCGCAACCGCATTGTCAGCCTGCGTCTCGACGGCACGGCTTCAGCTGCCTCGGTCCGCCTGCTGGGCGACCAGTGGCAGCGTCCTCGCGTCGGCCTGATCACACTGGAGAGCGATGAAGGCCAGCCTCTGCTCTCCGATCTCCACTATGTGCGCAGCGCCCTTGGTCCGCATGCCCAACTCATCAATGGCGATCTGGACGCCCTGCTGGCCGAAGACGTATCGGTGCTGGTGATGACCGACAGCGCCCGCACGGATGATGAGCGTATTGCCGAGTTCATCAATCAGGGCGGCGTCCTGATCCGCTTTGCCGGACCACGCCTCGCGGCGCAGGGCGACGAGCTTTTGCCGGTCATCCTGCGCGAAGGTGGACGCCTGTTTGGTGGCTCGCTGAACTGGGACGAGCCGCAGCGCATTGCTGCTTTCCCCGACACGTCGCCGTTCGCCGGCCTGCCATCCGACAGCACGGCCACGATCGACCGCCAGGTCCTGGCCCAGCCAGGCAGCGCCACGCCGGACCGCGTCTGGGCGCGCCTTGAAGACGGCACGCCACTTGTGACAGCCGAACGCCGCGCCCGCGGCTGGATCGTGCTGTTTCATGTCACCGCCAGTCCCGACTGGTCGGATCTGCCGCTGTCAGGTCTGTTCCCGCGCATGCTGCAACGCCTGATGGGCCTGTCCCAGGGCGGCAATGCCACCGTTCCCGGCAATGGCGCCTGGGTGCTCGACCGGGCTCTCGATGCCGAGGGGCAATTGGTGGCGGCACCGATCAGCGCCCGGCCGGTGCCTGCGGCAAACTTCGACACCACGCCGGTTTCACCGGTCGCGCCGCCGGGCCTTTATCGTCTCGGCTCTGCGACCAGCGCCCTCAATGTGATCGGACCGGACACACGAATGGATCCTCTGCCCCGCGATTTGCCCGGCGCCAGTTTTGCCGGTCTGGACGGGCCTCGCGCCCGCCATTTCGACGCTGCCCTGCTGGCGGCGGCCCTGATCATGCTGACGCTCGACGTGTTGATTGCGCTGGGTCTTGCGGGCCGCTTGCCAATCCGGCTGGGCGGCGCTGCGGCAGCCGCCGCCCTGGCTTTCGGCCTTGCCCCGCTGGGCGTCCCTGTCGCCGAAGCCCAGGATGTCCCGCCCGAGCCGCAACGCACCGAGCTGAGCGACGAGATGATGCAGGCCGCGCTGACCTTGCGTTTTGGCTATGTCATCACCGGGGACACAACGATCGACAATCGCAGCCGGGCCGGTCTCACCGGTCTGTCACAGGAAATATTCCGTCGCAGTGCGATGGAGCCGGAGCCGCCACTGGCTGTCAATGTGAATACCGACGAACTGATCTTCTTCCCGATGCTGTACTGGCCGGTGACCCGTGATGCCGGACCATTGAGTGACGAGGCGTCGAGCCGGGTTGCCGCCTATCTGGCCGCTGGCGGGCTGATCATCTTCGACACCCAGGACGCCGACATCGCCATGCTGAGGGCCGGTGCCCCCCATCCGGGCCTGGTCAACGTGCTCGACAGCATCGATGTGCCGGCCTTGTCACAGATCCCGGGCGACCATGTGCTGACACGGGCCTTCTATCTGCTGCAGGAGTTTCCGGGCCGCTATGCCGACGCGCCGGTCTGGGTGGAAGCGAACCCTGACGGCGCTTCGCGCGATGGTACGTCCGGCGTGATCATCGGCTCGCATGACTGGGCCACGGCCTGGGCGCGTGGCGAGAGCGGTGGCGCCGCGGCACCGATCGAAGGCGGCGACCGTCAGCGTGAGCTGGCGATCCGCTTTGGCGTCAACATCGCCATGTATGCGCTGACCGGCAACTACAAGG
This sequence comes from Maricaulis sp., assembly GCF_034670125.1. Lineage (GTDB taxonomy): Bacteria > Pseudomonadota > Alphaproteobacteria > Caulobacterales > Maricaulaceae > Maricaulis. The sequence goes on along the minus strand of NZ_JAXMOC010000005.1, from coordinate 65,986 downwards.
CCGACCAGGTCCATGTCCCCGATATCCTGGAAAGGCTGGGCCAATGAGTGCGTCCGCGAGCCTGCCGCTGAGTGCGACCGTATCGGCGCTGGATTTCGCGCCCCTGTTGCCATGGTCGGTCATCGCCGGCCTGGCCGGTGTCGCCCTGCTGGCGATTGCCGCAGGCGGTGCCCAGAAGCTGTCCGGCTGGATCTGGCGCACGCTGGCGGTCGGCCTGATTACCCTGGTGCTGGCCAACCCCTCGCTGGTCGAGGAAGAGCGCGATCCGCTGCCGGACGTCGCCGTGCTGGTCACCGACACCTCGGCCTCGATGACGGTCGGTGGTCGCCGCGAGGCGGCTGAGGAAATGGCCGAGACCCTGCGTCGGCAGGCTGAGTCGGATCCGCTGCTCGACCTGATCGAGGTCGAGGCTGGTGAAACCGCTGACGGCACCATGTTGTTCGACGGGGTCAATGCCGCGCTCGCCAGCGCGCCCCCGGACCGGCTCGCCGGCGTCGTGCTGGTCACCGATGGCCAGGTGCATGACGCGCCGCTGGACGCTGATGCGGTCAATATCGACGCCCCGATCCATCACGTCATGACCGGTGACCGTTCGGCCGGAGACCGCCGCCTGGTGATCGAGGAAGCGCCGCGCTACGGCATTGTCGGGCAGACGGTCGCCTTCGTGATCCGCGTCGAGGATGACTCGATGCAAGGCACCGCCTCGGTCGCTTTCCGCTTCGAGGGCGGTGACCCACAAGTCTACCCGATCGCGATCGGCCGCTCGACCCGGGTCGAGGTCCCGGTCGAGCGCCGGGGACAGAATGTCATCGAAGCCGAGGTTGAGGCCGGACCCCAGGAATTGTCGCTGATCAACAACCGCGCGGCGGTCTCGGTCAGCGGTGTCCGTGACCGCCTGCGGGTTCTGCTGGTGACGGGCGAACCGCACAATGGTGCCCGCGCCTGGCGTGACTTGTTGAAGTCCGACCCGTCGGTTGATCTGGTCCATTTCACCATTCTCCGGCCACCGGACCGTCGCGACTCGACCCCGGTCGACGAGCTGGCGCTGATCGGCTTCCCGGTGCAGGAGCTTTTTGTTGAACGCCTGAGCGAATTCGATCTGGTGATTTTCGACCGCTATCGCCGTCGCAACATCATGCCGCAGCTCTATTTCGACTATATCGCCCGCTATGTCGAAAATGGTGGCGCCTTGCTGGTCACCGCCGGTCCGCCCTTCGCCGGAGCGCCGAGCCTTTACCGCACGCCGCTGGCCGCTGTCCTGCCGGTCCGCCCGACAGGCTATATCACCGAGGCACCTTTCTCGCCGGAGCCAACCGAGACCGGTCTTCGCCACCCGGTCACTGCCGGGCTGGCCGGAGGCGGCAGCTCGCCGCAATGGGGTCGCTGGCTGCGCCACATCCACGGCACCGCGCTGGGCGGAGAGACGCTTTTGCAAACGCCCGACGGCAACCCCCTGCTGGTCGTGCAGAGATCGGGACAGGGCCGCACCGCCATTGTCATGTCGGACCAGACCTGGCTGTGGTCACGGGGCTTCGAGGGCGGGGGGCCCTACGCCGAAATGTTTCGTCGAGTCGCCCACTGGCTGATGCGGGAGCCGGAACTGGACGAGGAACGGCTGACTGCCTTCGCAACCGATGGCGAGTTGCAGGTCGAGCGCGTGACCCTGGCCGAATCCCCGCCACCTTTGCAGCTGACCTGGCCGGATGGCCGGCAGGACGTGGTCACCATGACCGAGGCGGACGGTGAGCCGGGTCATTTCGCCGCCCGCCTTCCCGCCAGCGGATCCGGCCTGGTGCGCTTGCGCTCGGGAGACCTGACGACGGTGGCCGCACTCGGACCGATCAATCCGATGGAGTACGCCGACCTGCGCCCGGTCGCTGACCGGCTGGATCCGTTTGTCGACGCGACGGGCGGTGGGCTGTTTGCCATCGGCGACGGGCCGGACGCGGCCCTGCCCTCATTGCGCCGCACGCGCACCAGCGCCGACCAGGCCGGTCGCAGTTGGCTCGGCCTGCAACGCAATGAACGCTACGTGGTTCGCGCCTCGACCCGCATACCGTTGCTGCCCGGCCTGCTGCTCGTCATCCTGATCCTGAGCATGCTGGGACTGGGCTGGTGGCGCGAGGGGCGTTGACTGCCGGGCCTTGGCCGCGCGTTCACCATGCGGAAAGACCTGATGCGTCATGACAGGGGACTATTGAACCGGAGACCGACATGCGCCGCATCCTGACCCTCATCGCCCTGCTCGCCCTTGCACCGGCGCTGTCCGGCTGTCTTGTCATCGGCGCCACCGCCTTGGCAGCCGATGTTGCCATCGGCACCGCCGGCGCGGCAGTCCGCACAGCCGGTGCCGTCGGTGGCGCGGCGATCGATGTCGTCACGCCCGGCGACGACGATGATGACGACAGCGAAGACTAGTCCTGTCTGGCCGGATCATGGCGGCATCGCCTGATCGCGCATTCGTGCATATTCACCGCCTTCAACCCAACCTCTGATCCTGCTAGACTCTGTCGCAGGGACTGCAAGCAGTTGGATCAAGGAGGCGCGATATGTTGCGCACTATGACGGCCATCCTGGCACTGGGTGCCCTTTCGACCCCATCACTGGCCGACCAGCCGGTGGCGATTGGCGAGATTGCCTACGGACCGGAACTTGTTGAACACGCCGAGGACTTTGGTGAGCGCGAGCTGGATCGCCTGGCCCGGTATCTGCGCACCGCCCTGGAGCGCGAGCTGGCTGATGATCTTGGCGGGAACGGCCATATCCTCCACGTCACGATTCTCGATGCCCAACCAAACCGCCCGACAATGGCGCAGATGGGTGGGACCCGTCCGCTGCACCCCTCCTCGATCTCGATCGGCGGCGCCGACCTCGAGGCCCGGCTGGTCTCGGCAGACGGTCAGGTACTCGAGACCTACAGTTATGGCTGGCGCAGCATGAACATCCGGGATGTTGTCGGCTTCGCCCAGTGGACCGATGCCCGGCGCACCTTCTCCCGCTTCGCCGACCAGATCTCCGACAGCCTGGACGAGCGGACCGTTTCCGGTTCGTGATCACGCGTTTTTCAAGGTTGCAAGCGGACGCATCTTCGCAGGTGCGTCCGCTTTTTTGTGCCGCAACATAGAATGCCGGGCCGGCCCCCTGCTCCGCATCACGAATATGTGATAGGCTTGTCCTCGCAAGGGGGACATGAACCCAGGAGAGACCGACATGCGTACTCTCGTTTGTGTACTTGCGTTGAGTTGCCTGACAGCCGGATCCCTGGCCCAGCCGGACCCCGCCTTTCAGGCCGAGTTCAGAAGTGAAGCCACAGGCTCGATCGAGATTGGCCGGATCGGGTTTTCCGAGCTGGTCCGGACCAAGGCCGACAGTCTGGGCGAGGCCGAGCTGGCCCGCCTGTCCGGCTATCTGCGGAGTGATCTGGAACGTTCATTGATCAGCGCCAACTGGCATGGCGTGGCCGTGCGCGAAACCGTGCTCGACATCACCATACTGGACGTGGTCCCGAACCGACCGACCATGCAGCAGATCCAGGAATTGGACACTGCCCACTACTCGGCCCACGCCAATGGCGGTGCCGCGCTCAGCGCCCGGCTGGTCAATGCCGACGGCAGCGTGATTGCCGAATTCCGTTATGACTGGTTCAATCCGGACCCCGGGAGCGGTGCAGCCGCCGGCGTGTGGACCGACACGCGTCTCGCCTTCCAGGGCTTCGCGGAGTCGATCGCCGACAGCCTGGGGGTCGCGCCCGGACCTCACAGCTGAGGCCGTCGCGACCTTTTTGGTCAGGGAGCACCGATCCACTTGTGGGTCTGCAGCGATAGCGACCACTTCGGGTGCGCCAGGCAGTAGGCAAAGGCCGCCTGGGCATTCTCCATCATGTGTGGCCCGTCCATGGGCTGCAGGGAGAAGCGTTGGAAGTCCCATTTTTCGAACGCAGACGGATCCAGTTCCGGCTGTGGATAGACGAGTTTGAGCTCATGACCGGAGGTCTGGATGACGGGTGCCTTGCCTTTCGGACTGACCGTGATCCAGTCAATCCCGTCCGGCGCGCGCACGGTACCATTGGTCTCCACGGCGATTTCGAACCCGCGCTCGTGCAGGGCATCAATCAGCGGGCTGTCCAGTTGCAACAGCGGTTCGCCCCCCGTGCAGACGACAAGCGGTCGCCCACCGCCAGGCCAAAGCTCGGCAACCGCGTCCACCAGGCTTGTCGGGGTCTTGAAGCGCCCCCCGCCCGGACCATCCATGCCGACGAAGTCCGTGTCGCAGAAGTTACAGACCGCCTTGTGACGGTCCTGTTCGCGTCCGGACCACAGATTACAGCCCGCAAAACGCAGGAAGACCGCCGGTCGCCCGGCCTGGGCGCCTTCGCCCTGGACGGTCAGGAAGCGCTCCTTGACGGAATAGGTCATGCCGACACCGTGGCCTTCCAGGCCGCATGCCCCCGCGCCCTCAGCTCGCAGGCAGGACAATTGCCGCAACCATAGCCCCAGTCGTGACGCTGCCCACGCTCGCCGCGGTAACAGGTATGGCTCTCCTCCTCGATCAGAGCCGTCAGGTCCGGCCCTCCGAGCGTATCGGCCAGTGCCCAGGTCGCGGCCTTGTCGAGATGCATGAGCGGCGTGGCGATTTCGACCGGACTGTCCAGCCCCAGGCCAAGCGTCGTCTGCATGGCATCGAGCGTGGCGCGGCGGCAGTCAGGATATCCGGAGAAGTCGGTTTCACACATGCCGCCGACCAGCACCGTGTGGCCTCGCCGGTAGGCCAGCGCCGACGCGACCGTCAGGAACACCAGATTGCGACCGGGAACAAAGGTGGACGGCAGGCCATTGGCCTGCATCTCGATGGCCCGGTCGGCGGTCAGGGCGCTTTCCGCGATCGCCCCGTATCCCGCCAGGTCGACAACAAAATCCTCACCCAGCCGATTGCCCCAATCGGGGAAAGCCTCAGCCAGCCCGTCGCGAACCCGCCCCCTCGCCGCCATCTCGACATGGTGGCGCTGGCCATAGTCGAACCCGACGGTCTCGACACGGTCATGGTGCTGCAGTGCCCAGGCGAGGCAGGTGGCGGAATCCTGTCCGCCGGAGAACAGGACGAGGGCCGATCGGTCAGGGCTGGCGGGGGTGGCGATGTCGGTCATGCGGCGCTTATATACCGGCAGGGAGATTTTTGGCCATGGACAGCACGCGCCTTGTTTACACAACCTGGCCGGACAGCGAGAGCGCCCGCGCTGCGGCCGGGACCGTCCTGGAGGAAGGCCTGTGCGCCTGCGTCAATCTTCTGCCGGGCATGACCAGCCTCTATCGCTGGCAGGGCAGGATGGAGAGCGCTGCAGAATGTGTGGCCCTGTTCAAGACCACCAGCGACCGGTCTGCCGCGCTGGGCGCCCGCCTGGCAGCACTTCACCCTTACGAGGTGCCTGCCATTCTTGCCCTGCCCGTCGACACCGCGGCCAGCGATGCCGGCTTTCTCGACTGGATAGACGAACAGACGCGTCCGACCTGACCCCTTTCACAACCCGGCTCACCCCGGCCCGGCCCGGTCCAGCGGCACATCGCCGGAACCGGAAAGCCCTGCTCGACTTTCAAAACCTTGCCGCGATTTCGAATTCGCGCAGACGCGGCACCGCATGATCGCCATACCGGCCTCACCAACCAAGGAGGTCGACCATGATCACTCTCATCGCAATCCTGCTGATTACACCGCCACTGACCGACAGCGCACCCGCCTCGCTCTCGGTCAGTCGATCGGAGATCGCATCCCGTTTGTCCAGTGCCGAACAGGCCAGCATCGAGCTGACCCGCTTGCGGCAATTAAGCTGGCAAGCCTGCCGGCCCCACAACCGCCATGGCGCGATGGCCGAGGCAGGAACACGGCGGTGTGCGCACGCCTTGCTCGACGAGATCGTCAAACAACTGGACCTGCCTTGCCTGGACGCGGCCCATCAGGACCTGCCGCTTTCCCGGCGCGGCGCCAGCTGCGATAATCCTGTCCGCACCGCCCGCATCGAAAGCCAAGCCACCCATGACCGCACCCGAGATCATTGAAATCCTGGCCCGGGGCGGAACCGTCGGTCTCAGCCTGATCCTCGGCCTGCTGTTCGTTCGGGAAGCCCGGGCCAGCCTCGCTGCCCGTCTGGGGATCGTGTTCGCCGTGGGCGTCGCCGCCTATGCGCTGGTGTCATCGAACACGATCTCTGACGCGCTCGGCATCCTCAACCCGGTCCTGAACCTGCTCGCCATTCCGACCGCGGTCTTCTTCTGGTGGTTTGCGACCGCATTGTTTGACGACGCCTTCCGATGGCACCACTGGCGGATGATCCCAATCGGCCTGGTGGCGCTGGCCGCGGGCCTCCATTTCATGACATCGCCCGGCTCGGCCCTGTCGGTCGGTGCAGCGCTCGCCTGGCAGGTCGTCAATATCGCGATGATGGCTCACGTTGTGGTCCAGGCGATACGCGACTGGCCCGGCGACCTGATTGCGCCTCGTCGCTGGTGCCGGATTGCTTTCGCCGGCCTGATCGCCTGTGCCGGTATGACCATTTCCGTGCTGGAGGCGCGCTATGCGGCAAACGGGCTGCCAGACTGGGTGTTCCATGGCCATGGCTATGTCCTGTTCGCGCTGGCGCTGTTGTTTGCCGGCTGGCTGGTCACGGCCCCGGCCCAGCTCTTCCAAACCTGCACCCCCTCACCAGCCGGATCCGCCACACCGGACGGTGTGTCGCCGGAAGACCGCCCGTTGGCGCGTCGACTTGAGCAAGCCATGAAAGACGGTCATTACCGCGAGCCCGGATTGACGGTCGGGTCGCTGGCCTCACACCTGAACACCCGCGAACACCGGCTGCGCCGCCTGATCAACCAGGGTCTCGGCTTTCGCAACTTTGCCGCCTTCCTCAATTCCCATCGACTGGCAGACGCCCGACGGCTTCTGGCCGATCCGGACCGGGCCCATGACCAGGTCCTGACGATTGCACTCGACCTGGGTTATGGGTCGATCGCCCCGTTCAACCGGGCGTTCCGGGCCGAAACCGGAACAACACCCACGCTGTACCGACGGACCGCCCTGTCGCGACTCTGATCAGATTCGAAAACGATCGTGCATACCTGAAATGGTCTGATCAGCTTCGCCATCGCGGCGACCGGAGGCTGAGCGGCTGGCATTGGAAACCGAACCCGTTCTGTAAGGAGGTTTCCATGACCAAATCCCCGCTTGCCCTGCACGAAGCCCTGCTGCCCACCTTGCAGACATTGCCCGAATTCTTCCTCGCGGATCTCATGCGATACCTGGTCTTTGCCGGCGGCGTCTATCTGATCGTCAATGTCACGCTCGCGGGGTGGCTGGCCCGGCGCAGCCTGCGTACGACACCGGTGCCATGGCGCCAGATACGGCGGGAAGTCCTGACTTCCCTGCGCTCTGTCTTGATATTCAGCCTGGTCGGCCTGCTGGTCATGCTTGAAATCCTGACCGGGCATTCACGGCTCTACATGGACCCGACGCAACACGGACCATTCTGGTTTGGCGCATCGCTGGCCATCCTGATTTTTGCCCACGATGCCTGGTTCTACTGGACCCATCGATTGCTGCACCGGCCGGGCTGGTTTCGCCCGCTGCACAGCCTGCACCACAAGTCCAAACAGCCGACCGCGTGGACGGCCTATGCCTTCAACACCGGCGAGGCCGCCATCCATGCGCTCTTCTTGCCGCTCATCCTGCTGGTGCTGCCGACACCGGGGCTTGTCGCCTTCCTGTGGGGCATCCACCAGATCCTGCGCAATGCGATCGGCCATTGCGGCGTCGAACTGTTCCCGGCCGACAAGTCCGGGCGGCCACTGTTCGACTGGATGACCACGGTCACCCATCACGAGATGCACCACGCCGAGGGCGGTTGGAATTTCGGACTCTATTTCACCTGGTGGGACCGCTGGATGGGGACCGAGCATCCCGAATACCATGCCCGTTTTGCCCGTGTGTCCGGCCGGTCGGGCGAAGGCGCGCCCGACAACAGGCCAGCCTGATGATTCGCCGGCGACGGATGGTTGGGCGGGTTCCGCGGGTGCGGTACGGCCTACTGGTTCGAACGGGACAGTGTGCCGGCATCGTGCGCGGCCTCGTCGAAGCCCCGGCGGCGCGAGATCACCAACACGGTCGACAGGACGCCGCCCAGCACCAGGCTGACCGCCGTTCCCAGCCCCAGGGCAATCCAGCCATGCAGGCTCATCTCGACGCCGGCCAGCTTGATCATCCCGAAAATCACAAAGGCACCGCAGGCCACGATCGCGACGATCGCTGCCAGGATTGTAAGCGTATTGGATCGGGACATGGCGGGCTTCCTCAAGCTGGGGCACCTGTATGCCCGAGCGCACTCCCCACAACCACAGGACCAAGCGCCGCAGGCGCAATTGCCGCAGGGGCTCGCTCGATCAGGCTCACGCGGTCTGGTTTCCGCCTTGTCGCAACATCTCGGAAAACAGGGAAGGGAAACGGGGAAGAATGGTGGCGAGGGAGAGACTTGAACTCTCGACCTCACGATTATGAGTCGTGCGCTCTAACCAGCTGAGCTACCTCGCCACACAGGTTCCTCCGCGAGGAGGAGGGACGGCATATACGCGCAGCGCCCACGGCTGGCAAGCCGTGGGCGCTGGCAGATTTCAGTTCGGCTGCAATCAGGCTGCGCGAACTTCCGTGAGGAATTGTTCGACCGCCGATTTGAGCGTGTCGGACTGCCGTGACACGGCCAGCGACGCCTCGAGAACCTCACCGGCACTTTCGCCGGTTTCAGAGGTCGCCTGGTCAACTTCCTGGATATTGGTAAAGACCTGGCTGGTGCCATCTGCCGCTTCCTGGGCCGAGCGGGTAATCTCGCCAGCCGCCGCACGCTGCTCTTCCATGGCAGCCGCGATGGCCGTCGCGATCTCGCTCATCTCGTGGATCGTGCCACCGATTGACGACATCGCCTCGACCGCCTTGGCCGTTGCGCCCTGGATACCGGAAATGTGCTCGGAGATGTTCTGGGTGGCGGCACCGGTCTGGCTGGCCAACGCCTTCACCTCGGAAGCCACGACCGCAAAGCCCTTGCCGGCCTCACCAGCCCGAGCGGCCTCAATCGTCGCATTCAGGGCCAGCAGATTGGTCTGCTCGGCAATGTCGTTGATGAGGCTGACGATATTGTCGATCGACTTGGCCGCATCATCGAGGCGCTGAACATCGCCATTGGTCTGTTCGACCTGGTCGACGGCGGAACCGGCGATCTCTGTCGAGCGGGAAATCTGCTGGGAGATCTCGCCGATCGAAGACACCATTTCCTCGGCAGCCGCAGCAACGGTCTGGACGTTCTGCGAAGCCCCCTCGGACGCCTGGGCGACCGCGGCAGACTTGCCGGTGGTGGCGGCAGCCGTCGAGCTCATGGCCCGGGCCGCAGTCTCCATGCGGGTCGCCGCTTCGCCAACCTGACCCAAGGCATCGCCCGACTGCTGTTCGAAGGCCTGGATCAGGCTTTCGATGGCCGCCGACCGCTTTTCCTTCATGCGGCGCTCGGCTTCGGTCTCTTCCTCGAGGCGAGCCCGTTCGATAGCGTTCTGGCGGAACACATCCACCGAGCGCGCCATCGCACCGATCTCGTCCTTGCCTGGCGAGAAGCCGAGATTGACATCGCTATTGCCCTCAGCCAGGGCACCCATCGTACGGGCCATGGCGCTCAGTCGCTTCAACAGCATGTTGTTGACGTAGAAGATGGCGATTGCAGCGGCGACGCCGAGGCCGATCGCGGCGATCGCGATGAGCAGGATGCGCCCGGTAATGACGGCTGAATCCGCCGCCGACGTCGCATCGGTGACGCGGCCGGCCACCTGGGCCTTGAACGCCTGGACACTGGCCAGCAGGGCCTCGGCAGAGATGCGCGCTTCCTCGGCGACCACTTCGGCAGCGGCCACGGCGCCCAGCTCGCTCTTGCGGAGCTCGAAAATGCCGTTCTCGCCGTCGCCGAAATTGATCAGATTGTCGGATTGGGTCTGCATCACATCGGTTACGATCGCGCCGAGGATGGCAAAATTCACGTCCAGCTCGCCGGCAGCCTCATCCCAGCGGTCAAGAATGACATCGACTTCACCGGTCGAGGCGGCCGTGTCGACTTCGTTGTACTGGATCAGCATCTGGTTGGCCGACAGCAGGGCCCGCAGCAGGCTTTCAATGTCCGCTTCGTCGCTGGAATCCAGGGCGCCTTCGACGCTGGAGGACAGGGCGGCGCGGGCATTGCGGGCATCATTGGTGGCGGCCCAACGACGATCCCGGATCTGCAAGCGGCGCTCGACCACTTCATTCATGCTTTCGACAAGCTCGTTCAGGTCCGCTACGGCCGTCCGCAGGGCGGTGGTTTCGCCAACACCCGACAGGGCTTCGAGCTGCTGCAGCTCCTCGCCGAGCGAGTCGCGATAGCCAACGACGCGGTTGTAGTTCTCCAGGCGCGCTTCAACCGTGGTCGATGCGGCAAACACGCTGAGGGCCTCGCTGAGGCCGACACTGTATTCGGAGAGGGCGTCGACTGCCTGGGTTTCCGGAATGGCGCGATCGGCAATCTGCTCGACTGCATAATTCGCGGAGTTGAATCCGGTGACCCCGACAATGGCCGCGATCAGTGTCATGACCGAAGTCAGCGCAAATGCCGCAAGCAGCCGGACCCGGATGCTGGTGGTTTTGCTGAGAAAAGTTTCAAGCACAGAATTCATTTCACGGCCCCTAAGGCTGATGGCCTGACCCAAAAAAGATACGGCGACGCTACCGCGCCGCCGTAAATGAATTCTTATTATGGTAAACGCTTTTCAGTTCTTTCGCTGATTTGCGCTTTGTCTCAGGGTGTTAACCGCCGAGATTGAAGTCGAACCGCTGCTGCATTCCGGTCGTAGCCGCTGCAGCCGGGGCATATTCCCAGCCTTCAATGGCCCGCAGGACAGCGCGATCAAAGACGCCTTCCGGCTCGGCCTCGACAACGGTGGCCTCGGCAATCGAGCCGTCTTCGGCCACGGTATACTCGACCACTGCGTATCCTTCGATACCGCGACGCTCTGCGCCTCGCGGATATTCTGGCGCTTCCACACCCGTACGTTCACGGTCCTGAGCCAGTGCCGGCGCCGCTGTGAAAGCCATGGCAGACATCGCTGCCGCCAGAATCATGGTTCCCGTCTTTTTCATGACTTACCCTTCATCCATTTTACAAAGTGGCGCGTCCGGGATTTTCCCCGTGTTCGAACGCCGTTGTTGAATTCGTGCGGGTCGTTTGCTGCCCGACGAGATGGATCATGCCCGATAGCGGTTGCCAAACGCTTAAATCCGGACGGAAAAGGCAGAATTCTGTTCGATTTTTTTGTGTAATAAATACAGGCGGTTAGGGCAGAAAAATTGGGATTGTCGGACGGTTGTGCCAGAATGCGACAGGTTTCGAACCGAGTTATGCTTAATAAAGCGATAACGGCCGACATCAAATCTTATGCAGTCGGACTTTTGACGGCGACGAGGTAGACAACTCCCCATGAACCCACCGGAACGCCGCATTGATGCGCCAACCCTGACCGCTTTCTGTGAGCGCCTGCTGCGCCAGGCCGGTACTCGGGCGGAGGATGCTGGTCCGGTGGCCCATCATCTGGTTGATGCCAACCTCAAGGGCCATGACAGCCACGGCGTCGGCATTCTGCCGGCCTATGCCAGCCACATCCGTCGCGGGCAGGTCTGCCTCGACGCCAGCGACACGATGCTGACCGATACGGCCGTCCTGTTGCGGATCGATGCGGGTGGCGGCTGGGGCGCTCCCGCCGGCGAACGGTTGATCCGCCAGGCCAGTGCCAAGGCGAAATCCGGTGGACTGGCGGCCGCAACGATCGGGAATGCCCATCATCTCGGCCGCATCGGCGCCTATGCCGAACAGGCCTCCGCGGCCGGACTGATCTCGATGCACTTCGTCAACGTCACAGACCACGCGCCGCTGGTGGCGCCCTATCGCGGTTCCGACGCCCGCTTCGGCACCAATCCCGTCTGCATCAGCTTTCCCGCGACAGACACACGTCCGGCCTTCCTGCTCGACATCGCCACCAGCCAGATCGCCCTGGGCAAGGCCCGGGTCGCCTCCAACAAGGGCCTGCCCGTGCCTGCCGGTTCGCTGATCGACAAGCAGGGCCGCCCTACCACAGATCCGTCGGGCATGAGCGGTTTCGAGATTGAAGGCGCCCTGACCCCGCTGGGCAAGCACAAGGGTTATGGTTTGGCCTTTGCCTGCGAGTTGCTGGCTGGCGTGCTGGGCGGGGCCGGAACGATCCAGCCCGACCATCCCCGCTCCGGCGGGCTGAAAAATTCGATGTTCTCCATCCTGATCGACCCGGATGCCTTCGGGGACCGTGCCTGGATGCAGGCCGAGACCGACGCCATGGCCCGCTACGCCCTCGCCTCCCCGCCGATGGATTGGGACAGCCCGGTCCTCTATCCCGGCGACCCGGAACGCGCCATCGCCGGCAAACGCGGCAAGGAAGGCATCCCGCTGGACGAGATCACCATAGGGCAATTGAATGAGACGTCAGACACGTTGGGGATGACAGAGCGAATCTAGCGCTACGTCAGCTCCGCCCCGACCAGCCCGAACGCCGCCATCACATCCTCACCGATCCGCATCGGGCGGCGGGTGTCGCGACTGATGCGGCACCATTCGGTGGTGGCGCGGGCAGAGAAGCGTTTGGCGCCGGGCTTGCGGATGTCGACATGGCGGTCAAAGCGGGGGCCGTGGGGTCGACCGAGCCAGGTGCGGATCTCGGCGGTCTCGCCGGGCAGGATCGGGTCGCGGTATTCGATCGTGTGTTTCAGCGCCACCCAGACCTCGCCGCTGATCAGGTCATCCGGTGCGATGGCGTGCCAGTGGGTGATGGCGATATCCTGGACCCAGCGCAGATAGACGACATTATTGACGTGACCGAGCTCGTCGATATCGGCCTCGCCCGGTTCGATCCGGCGCAGGAAGGCGGTCTCGAAAGACACACAGCCCAGGCCTTCGCCCGCGACCGCCTGGTCGGCCCCGATGATGCCGGAAAGGAAACTGCCGGTGTCGTCCATGGTGATCCCGCCTGATTGCCCCAGAGGGGACAGGTATAATTAACGCGTCACGTCCCGATCCAGAAGCTCGGCGGAGCCACGCGTTAATTATACCTGTCCCCTACGCCAGACGCCCTACTTCTTTGGCGCCGAAATATGGATCGGGTGCCCCAGCGCCGTCAGCGCCGCTTCGGCGAAGCCTTCGGTCAGGGTCGGGTGGACGTGGATGGTGCCGGCAATATCGTCGAGGCGGGCACCCATCTCGACCGCCAGGGCGAACTCACCGGACAATTCGGAGACATGGGTGCCAACCGCGTGGATGCCGAGGATGACATGATCGTCCTTGCGCGCGGTGACACGGACGAAACCGCCATCACTGCCCGCTTCCATCGACAGGTATCGTCCGGAGGCGGCGAGCGGGAATTTGCCGGTGATGATCTCTTCACCCTTGGCCTTGGCCTCGTCCGGCGTCAGGCCGACGCCGACGATTTCCGGCTCGGTGAAACACACGGCCGCAATCGAGACCGGGTCATGCTCGCGGCGATGACCGGCGATGATCTCGGCGACCATCTCGCCCTGGGCGGTGGCCTTGTGAGCCAGCAGCGGCTCGCCGACGACATCGCCAATGGCGTAGACGCCGCGCATGCCGGTGCGGCACTGGCTGTCGACCTTGATGAATTTTCCGCCATCCAGATCGAGGCCCATATTCTCCAGGCCCCAACCGTCCAGGCAGGCCTTGCGCCCGACCGCGACCAGGATCTTGTCGGCCTCGATGGTCTGAGCCGCACCCTTGGCGTCCTCATAGGCAAGAACGGCCTTGCCGTCCTCTTCGGTCACACCCTTCGCCTTGCAGGACAGGTTCACCGCGACCTTGTGCTTCTTCAGCCACATGGTGATCGGGCGGGTGATCTCCTTGTCGTAGAGCGGCAGGATACCGTCGGATGCCTCGATGAAGGTGACGTCCGAGCCCAGCTTGCGATAGGCAATGCCCAGCTCAAGGCCGATATAGCCGGCTCCGACCACGACCAGTTTCTCCGGCAGTTCGGTCAGGTTCAGCGCTTCAGTCGAACCAATGACCGTGTCGCCGAAAGGCAGGAAGGGCAGTTCGACCTCGACCGATCCGGTGGCGAGGATGACATTCTCGGCGGTGATCTCGATCTTTTCGCCATCATCCATTGTGACGACACAGGTTTTGGCGTTCTTGAACTCGGCCCAGCCGACAATGTGCTCGGCGCCTGCTGCCTTGATCAGCTGACCGACGCCGCCGGTGAGCTTGGATACGATGCCGTCCTTCCAGCCGACCAGCTTGCCCATGTCGAGCTTGGGCGCTTCGGCCAGCGAGATGCCCAGCACGTCGCTGTCGGCATGCTTGCCCATGTCCTCGAACTTGGTCGCGGCGTGGATCATCGCCTTGGACGGGATGCAGCCGCGATTGAGGCAGGTGCCGCCCAGCCCGTGCTTGTCGACAATGATGGTGTCCAGACCCAGCTGGCCGGCGCGGATGGCGGCCGGATAGCCGCCCGGGCCACCTCCGACAATGAGGACTTGGCAAGACCGTGTCTGCATCACAGGCGCTCCTTGGAAGATCAACGCACGAAACCGCGTGTTTCGCGGACGGATTTAGCGGCTTGGCCGGGAAAGGGGAAGAGGCTGACTGAGGCTAGGCCGCCCGGATCATCCGCCGCCAGAGCAAGGAGCCGAGCGGTGCCAGGACGGCGACCAGCACAAAGCTGCCGAACACGACCTGCGGCATCCATTCCGACGGCATGCCGACTTTCTTGTGGTAGAACATCAGAACGAAGACCAGCCCCGCCCAGACGGCGGTGACCGTGACAAAATCGGACCAAGTCTGTTTTACATGTGTCGCCATCCGGAGTCCCCTCTGGCGACCTTTGTGCCTTCGAGCCCACACCAACGTCAAGCAGTGCGGTGGTTCGATCTGACGCGCCATGATCATCGGGAAACACCTTGTCGCCGGAAACTGGGTCAGCAGGGATACCGGCTTAACATCAAGCCCGACTAGCGGACCGCCTGGCCTGAGCCTGGTGAGCTATCAGAGCATTCCAGACGCACTAATGCCGGGGGATTGGCGGTGGGCGGTTCCGCGACCAGTCAGCGCTAATTTTAGTCGTCGAAGTATCCGGATTCAGTCAGGTGTGCAGCCAATTGGCGCCCATCAATTACCAATACGCCCGACCTCGAGGCGAAATCCCACCCAAATTTCGAGACGTTACCCGAAGTGACAAGTACGGCAAAAATTGGATCGTAGGGCCGGATGCCAAACCTGTCTGACCGCGTCGGACTATAAGCACTAATGCCATTCCGAACCATACCGACCGAACCAATCAACTCCCGTACATCAGAAATTTTGAAATTTGTCTTTTTATAGTGCTTTGCTTGACCAACTACATAAGTACTAAAGTTATCAATCAAAGAATATGTCGCACCATCATCTTGATTTACAGTTAGATCAATTTTCCCAACAAAATCGACGCCGTCATCTTTCGATGCAGGCGTAATTTTATAAGAAGAAGCACCCATTGAAACAAGAAACGCGACCATGAGGGCTTCAAAACCATTAGCATCTAGCGCATCGATTCTTTCGATATTCGCGCCAATTTTCGAGCGCCGAGAACGGATTAAGCGCTCGTCGGCCGCCATCCCGTCATGGCTCCATGCCATCCCTCGAATGTAATCATTGCCTGTACCAATTATTTCAAAATCTACTGGATAGTTATTTGCAACGCAAAGCTCGTAATGATCAACCACCGTCCGACGAATATCATTGAAGTTCCTCTCGCAAAACTCCACGACATCTTCAGATCGACCAGTATCCTTTAGTAAACAATACGAGTCAGCAAAGGCATCTAAACATCTAATAGGACCAGAATTTATATCAAAATTCTGTATTAAGAACTCCGCCACTTTTTTGATGGAAGGGTGGCCCATGATCACTCAGACGCCAGCCCCGTCGCGAGTTTAGCCAGTTTATTCAAAACGTCTTTGTCGTCCTGAGTAAAATCCTTCACAACAGCGAAGGGAATTGCCTCAAGAGCATTCAATGCCGCTCCGACATCCCTCCGCCAGCGCTTCGACTGCTCCTGACTTCTCGCTAGAGTTACAGAATCGAAAAAGCTCGCGGATTCATCGAGGAGCACACGCGTGGCTTCGCCATTTTGGAGAATATTTCGGAGCTCGCGGACATCAGAGTACGTTCGAATTTTGGGCTCACGTGGGCGCCCACCGTCTTCCTGTTCCGTCGGCGTAATCAACTGATAGAAATTCTCAACTTCGGCTTCTTCATCGAACTGAAACGTCTCCGCATTCCACCCAAGCCACTCCCGGACCCTCGGAAGTGAGACAGCCTCATGAAAGATCGGGTACATGTCTGGCTTCGCGAATCCACCAAAATCCTCGTTTTGCTCCATCTGCTTTAGAGCTTTGATCGCTCTGTAACGGCGGTTGCACTCTTGGACGCTTAGCCCAATCCGTCCGGCGACATCCTGCCCATCAAGACCAAATTCATCTCGCAGCTCCTGGACTAGTTTGGCACTTTGATATCCGCCCCACTCTTTGATGCCGCCAACATGACGAATGCCCATCAGGACATGCCGAAAAAACTCTTCGTTGCCCTGCTCGACGACGATACACGGTACAGCTTGGAAAAGCGCAGCTAGTCGACCGTCATTGTCTTCTATTAGCCCCTCCTCGAGATCGCGCTGAATCAGCTTCAAGCTCGCTATCCGACGGTTCCCTTCAATCACGATATAGCGATTTGGTTCCTCGCCGTACGGCTCGACAACAATGCGTTCAACTGGAATAAACCCGTTCTTGAGGATAGACTCGCGGATTTCTTCCAAGCCTATTTGGCGAAGCGTTTTGAGCGCCCGGTCTTGGTGCTTATCAAGGTGCCGCGCATCATCTGGCACACTCCGATACTCGCCAACGTCATGGTATCTATAGTTGTTCGGGTCGAGAATAATCTGGTCGAGCGGTAAGTCCGTCGCATTCATGTGCGCAATCCCTTTTCGTGAGGCAAGAGACCTAAGCTCCTGCCGACGCTCGAGTCAAAGCTGTGGCTATGCCACTCCGATGTCTGAATGGCAGCGAACCCCGAAACCCGCAAACTGATCGGGCAGTTGCTACTACCCAGCATCACTATATCGTTGCTGAACCAACACTTCACTACATAAACAGAGTCGCCGGATTCTCCAGATAACCCTTCACGGCCTGGATCAGCATAGCCGCCTCATAGCCGTCGACGATGCGGTGATCGAAACAGCTGGACAGGTTCATCAGCTTGCGCGGCACGACCAGGCCCTCGGCATTGTAGCGCGGCAGGGTCTGCATCTTGTTGACGCCGATGATGGCGGTTTCCGGGGCGTTGAGGATAGGCGTTGTGACCAGACCACCAATCGCCCCCAGCGAAGTGATGGTGATGGTCGAGCCGGTCAGCTCGGCCTTGGTCGCCTTGCCGTCCTTGGCCGCTCCGGCGAGACGCTTCAGCTCGGCGGCGATCTGCCAGATATCAAGGCTCTCGGCATGCTTGATGACCGGCACCATGAGACCGTTCGGCGTTGCCGCGGCGACACCGCAATGCACGGCGTCATGCTTGGTCAGCAACATCGCCTCGCCGTCGAAATGGGCATTGGCTTGCGGCGTGTTGGGCAGCGCCTTGGTCAGCGCCATCACCAGGAAGGGGATGAAGGTCAGCTTGGCCTGGTCATCCGACTTGCTGGCATTGAGATGGCCGCGGAGCTCTTCCAGCGCCGTGACATCGATTTCCTCGACATAGGCGATATCAGGAACAGTTCGCTGGACGTGCGACATGTTCTCGGAGATGCGGCGACGCAGGCCGATCACCTTTTCCTCGGTCACGCCGGTCCGCGGCGCCCGGACGGACGAACTGCCCGATCCCGAGCGCGCGACCAGACGGCCACCGGATTTGATGAAATCATCCAGGTCGTCATGGGTGACACGTCCGGCCGGGCCGGTACCCGGCACATTGGCCAGGCGGATATCGGCCTCCAGGGCGCGTTTGCGCACAGCCGGGCTGGCCAGCGGGCGCTCGCCATCGGTTCGGCTGGCGATGGAGGGCGCGTCTGCTGCAGCCACAGGCTCGGCGGCTTTGGGTGCGGCCGGTTTGGCAGGTTCGGCGGGCTTCACCGCTTCGGCTTCAGCCTCGGCGTCGGCTTCAGCGGGCACAGCACCGTCGACCGCGATGAACATGATCTCGGTGCCGACGGCGATGACATCACCCGGCGCGCCAACCAGCTTGCTCACCGTGCCATTGACGGCGCAGGGGATTTCCACGGTGGCCTTGTCGGTCATCACGTCGAGGACATGCTGGTCCTCGGTGACCGTGTCGCCTTCCTTGACGTGCCATTCGACGATTTCCGCCTCGACGATCCCTTCGCCGACATCGGGCATCTTGTAACGATATTCGCTCATCGATCAGGCCTCCAGAACGGTGTTCATGGCATTGATGAAACGGTCCGGCCCCGGGAAGTAGGACCATTCATGGGCGTGCGGATACGGCGTGTCCCAGCCGGTGACGCGCTGGATCGGCGCCTCGAGCGCGTAAAAGCACTCTTCCTGGATTTGCGCCGCCAGCTCGGCCGCGAAACCGGAAGTGCGCGGCGCTTCCTGGGCGACAATGCAGCGCCCGGTCTTGTTAACCGAGCGGGCAATGGTCTCGATATCATAGGGGACCAGCGTCTTGAGGTCGATGACTTCAGCGTCGACGCCGGCCTTCTCGGCCGCCGCCTGGGCCACCAGGACCAGCGTGCCGTAAGCGACGATCGTGACCGCCGAACCCTCGCGCACCACTTCGGCCTTGCCGATGGGCAGGCTGTAATGATCCTCGGGCACTTCGCCCTTGGGATGATTGGCCCAGCTCGACAGGGCGCCACCGGAGTGACCGTCGAAGGGACCATTATAGAGGCGTTTCGGCTCGAAGAAGATGACCGGGTCCGGGCTCTCGATCGCGGCGATCAGCAGGCCCTTGGCGTCGTAGGGATTGGACGGCATCACCACCTGCACACCCGGCACCTGAGTGAAGAAGGCTTCCGGGCTCATCGAGTGGGTCTGGCCACCGCGGATACCGCCGCCGCAGGGCGTGCGCACCACGACCGGCGTCGTGAAGGCACCGGCGGTGCGATAGCGGATGCGCGACATCTCCGAGACGATCTGGTCGAGACCGGGGAAGATATAGTCCGAGAACTGGATTTCAGCGACCGGCTTCAATCCCTTCGCGGCCATGCCGATGGCCATGCCCATGATCGCCGCCTCGTTGATCGGCGCGTCAAAGGAGCGGTCGAGGCCGTATTTGGTTTGCAGGTTCGCGGTGACGCGGAAGACGCCGCCGAAATAGCCGGCATCCTCGCCAAAGCTGATCACGTCGGGATCGCGTTCCATCATGTTGTCCAGGGCCGAGTTGAGGGCCTGGATCATGTTCATCTTGGCCATGATCTAGACTCCCAGGTCCTGGCGCTGGCGACGCAGGCGCCAGTCCGGTTCGGCATAGACATCCTCGAAAATCGACTCGACCGGCGACAGCGGACCGTCATGCAAAGTGCCGTGGCTCTCGGCTTCCTTGTAGGAGGCGATGACCAGCTCGTTGAGTTCCTTTTCGAGCGCGGCGTGGCGCTCCTCGTCCCACTCGCCAAGCCCGATCAGGTGCTGCTTCAGGCGCTCGATCGGATCGCCCAGCGGCCAGATCGCATTCTCGCCCTTGGGACGATAGCCGGACGGGTCGTCGGAGGTGGAGTGTGCATCGGCGCGATAGGTGAAGTGCTCGATCACCGTGGTGCCATGGCCGGCACGAGCCCGCTCGGCGGCCCATTGGGTCGCGGCGTAGACGGCGAGGAAGTCATTGCCGTCAATGCGCAGGGAGGCCAGGCCATAGCCCATGCCCTTATAGGCAAAGGTCGGCGCGTCACCGGCAGCGATGCCCTGGAAGGTCGAGATCGCCCACTGGTTATTGACCACATTGACGATGACCGGCGCCCGATAGGTCGAGGCCAGCACCAGCGCACCATGGAAATCGCCCTCGGCGGTCGAACCGTCACCGATCCAGGTCGCCGCGATTTCACCGTCACCGCGATACTCGCACGCCATGGCATAGCCGACGGCCTGCGGCAGCTGGGTCGCCAGATTGCCGGAGATCGAGAAGAACTTGCCCTCGGCCCAGGTATAGTGAACTGGCAGCTGGCGGCCCTTGAGGTTGTCGCGACTGTTGGAGATGCAGTGGCACATCATGTCGACGATGTCGCGACCACGGGCAAACAGGATGCCCTGCTGGCGGTAGGACGGGAACACCATGTCGTCCTTGCTCATCGCCATCGCACCAGCAACGGCCACGGCCTCTTCGCCTGTGGACTTCATGTAGAAGCTCATCTTGCCCTGACGCTGCAGCTTCAGCATGCGGTCGTCATAGACGCGGGTCAGCACCATGTGGCGCAGACCTTCGCGCAGAACGCCGGCATCCAGCTTGGGGTCCCACTCGCCGACCGCCTGGTGGTTATGGTCGAGCACACGGACGAGGCCGAGCGCCAGATCGCGGGTCTCCATTCCGGGCACCGCCGTGTCGGGGCGCTTGGCCTCGCCGGCCGGCGGAATGTCGATATGGGAAAAATCAGGCGTGTCGCCGGGCCGGACATGTGGCGCGGGAACGTGGAAGCGGGGTTCAGAGTGTGCCATGGGCTCTCGCTGAAAACATCGGCAATACGTGCCTAAACGGGCGTCGCCGCCTGATGCGGCCACGCGACAGGCGTCTAGCGCGCAAGAGCGGGTCTTGTCCAGCATAGCAATGCGGTGCCATTTCGGGGTTCGCAAGTGCGGAAACTTGAATTATTTTCCCTCCAAATGATGATTTGAGGAAATAATGACCGTCACCCTGGACACGATTGATGTACGCATTCTCGAAGCCCTGCAAGCCGATGCGGGTCGATCCGTCGCCGACATCGCCGAAATCGTCGGCCTGACCCCCTCGCCGTGCTGGCGCCGCATCCGTCGCCTGGAGACCGAGGGCATCATCAAACGCCGCTCGATCCAGCTCGACCGGCGCATGATCGGCCTGATGTTCACCGCCTATCTGGAAGTGAAGATCCAACCGGCCCGCAAGGCCAATTACGAGAAGTTCGAGAAGGCCATCCAGAGCTTCCAGGAAGTCACCGAGGCCTGCACCATGACCGGGCCCTATGATTACCTGCTCAAGATCGTGACCCCGGACATCGACGCCTACAACGAGTTCATGCAAGACAAGATGATCCCGCTGGACGTGGTCGGCGACTTCCGTACCTCGGTGCAGATCCGCAACGTCAAGGAAGGCCGAGGCCTGCCCTTGGGACATATCGACGGCTGACGGACCGGTCCGGATTTCGCCAGTGCAGCATGGATTGGCAGCAGGGGGCGGCGGCGTCAGCGCGCCGCCAGCAAGGCGCTGACAGCCAGGCGGATATCATCATCGACACCCTCCGGCACCGCCTTGTCAGGCAAATAGAGCCGGACGGCGCCCAGCGGGACGCCGATCAGGGCCAGGCGGACCCGTTGCAACGGCAGGCGTTGCTCAAACGCGAACCGTTCCAGCCCCGCCTTGCCTTGCCCATTGATCTGATCGAGACGGGCCCGCATTTCCGCCGGCGCCTTGTCGGACATCATCTCGGCGCGTCGCCCCATGGTGAGGATCAGGGCCCGGGCCACCTCCTCGCGACAGAAGGCGGGGGTGGCCAGCGCTGCCGCCAACCCTGCCTCTCGTGTCCCGGCCGCCAACGCCACAAGAAATCGTTCCTGAAACGCCTCCACCGCGTCCAGCCAGGCGGCGGCCATCAGCCCCTCGCGTGAGCCGAAGCGGTGATAGATCGATCCGGTCGACACGCCGGCCGTCGCGGTGACGGCCTGCAGGCGCACCTCCCCCTGCTCGACCAGACAATTGGCCACAGCAGCAAAGACAGTGTCATCGAGGAAGCTTGACGGTCGGCCCATAATAGAACATTTTTTCTAGAACATAAATTTCAGTACGGATTGATCATGAACATCCTCGCCGCCTTGGCAAGCCTGAGCGCCTTCATCACCTTCGCCGTCCACACCTTTGCCGGCGGACGTGTCGTTGCCCGGCCGTTGCTGGCAGACACCCATCTGCCGCCGGCCAGCAAATGGCTGAACTATTATTGCTGGCACATCACCACCGTCCTGCTGGCTGCCATGGCCCTGGCCTTCGCAGCGACGGCCCTGGACGCCCGTTTCGCCGCCTTTCCCTATCTGCTGGGACCTTTGGCCTTGTGCCTGTCCGGTCTGAGCGCCGCCATCGCCATCAAGGCCGGGATGCCGCCGCTGCGCCTGCCGTCGACCAGCCTGTTCGCCCTGACCGGGACGTTGGGTGTCGCGGCCATCTTCGCCAATCCTGTCTGAGCGAGGCCCGCCCATGCTACTCGTCGCTGCAAGCCTGACCGTGCTGGTCGGACTGTTCCACTCCATCGCCGGAGAGGTCCGCCTGATCCGCCCGCTATTGGCAATGCCGGACCTGCCGACACTGGGTCATGGCCCCTGGTATGCCCGCGCCCTGATCCGCACAGCCTGGCACATCACAACGCTGACCTGGTGGGGAATTGCGGCCATGCTGGTTGTCATTCATCGCGCGCCGCTTCCGGATCACGCCCCGCTGCTGTGGATCATCAGCGCCGTCTTTACCGTGAGCGGCGTGGCGGCCCTCATCCTGAGCCGGGCCAAGCACCCGGCCTGGCTCGCTTTCCTGCCAATCGCCGGGCTGACCGGGTTGGAGGCCTCGATGAGGGCGTCGTGAAACCGCCCAAGACACCAATCTGCCATCAGCTGCGCTCAAACTGCGTTCACGCCTCCGGACCAAAATCCCGGTCCTCGCGGCTATGCCAGAGACGCAGGATGAAAATGGTGCCGGCGGCAATCTCATACCGCATCTCGTAGTGACCGATGATGATCCGGCGCACTTCGCGCGGCTCATAAACGTCCAGTTTCTCGCCAATACGAGGATGGTTGAGCAGGCAGTTCGGGGCTCGGGCGATTTCCTGCACCACCCGGACCGCCGTATCCGGAGCGACCGGTTCCAGAAAGTCGTGGAGCCGCGCGAGGTCACCGCTGGCCTTGGCGGTCCATTCGATCTTCATGCGATTTTATTCGACAGGCGGCGGCAGGGGCGTGTCCGTTCCCAGACTGTCGACCCAGGCCAGCATGGCCCCGTGATCGACAACACGGCCAGCATCGACGTCCGCGAGCGCTTCAAGCGTCAGCCGGTGACGCTCCTCTTCCTGGTCGACCCAGGCGGCCAAAGCCTGTTTCATCACCCAGCCGCGCGAGCGATCAAGCCGCGCCGCCATGGCATCCACCTTCTCGGCCAGACCAGACGGCACATGCGCGGTGATGACACGCGTTGCAGCGCTCATGGCAATCGCTCCCAATCGGACTGATTGTAACTTAATCACTCCATGTCAGATTGGCAATCTGCGACCTCGAACGACAAAGGGCGCAGCCATCGGCCGCGCCCTCTTCATGCCAGTCTGTACGACCAGGCCTACATGCGCTCGACAGCCACCGCCGTGGCTTCGCCGCCGCCGATGCAGAGCGAGGCGACGCCCTTGGTCTTGCCGCGTTTTTCCAGTGCGGCGAGCAGGGTGACCATGATGCGGGCGCCAGACGCGCCGATCGGGTGACCCAGGGCGCAAGCACCGCCATTGACGTTGATGATGTCGTGGGAAATGCCCAGCTCCTTCATCGCGATCATCGGGACGACGGCGAAGGCTTCGTTGATTTCCCACAAATCGACATCACCGATCTGCCAGCCGGCGCGCTCGACGACCTTGCGCATGGCGGGTACCGGCGCGGTGGTGAAATAGGCCGGCTCGTGGGCGTGGGCTGCGGTGGCGACAATCCTGGCGATCGGCTTGAGACCGCGACGCTCTGCTTCCGACAGGCGCATCAGGATCAGCGCCGCAGCACCGTCCGAGATGGCCGAGGCATTGGCGGCCGTCACCGTGCCGTCCTTGGAGAAGGCCGGGCGCAGGGACGGGATCTTCTCCGGCATCGCCTTGCGGGGCAGCTCGTCCGTATCGACAACCACATCGCCCTTGCGGCCCTTGATCGTGACCGGTGTGATCTCGCGCCTGAAGTCACCATCCCGGGTCGCGCGCTGGGCACGGGCCAGTGTTTCCAGGGCGTAGGCGTCCTGCTGCTCGCGGGTAAACTGGTGCTCCTCCGCGATCATGTCGGCATAGACACCCATCGGCTTTTTCTCATAGGCGTCTTCGAGGCCATCCTGGGCCATGTGGTCCTTGATGGTGTCGTGACCGTATTTGAAACCGCCGCGATGGGTCGGCAGCATGTGCGGCGCGTTGGTCATCGATTCCATGCCGCCGGCGATGATGATGTCGGCATCGCCCGAGGTGATCGCGGCGCGACCCATGATGGCCGCCTGCATGCCCGATCCGCACATCTTGTTGAGCGTCGTGGCTTCAACGGATTTGGGCAGGCCGGCCTTGATCGCCGCCTGGCGACCCGGCGCCTGGCCCTGACCGGCCATCAGCACATTGCCCATCAGGATCTGGTCGATGTCATCACCGGCGATGCCGGCTTCTTCCATCGCCGCCTTGACGGCAACCGCGCCGAGCTCGTTGGCGGACAGGGGTGCGAGTTCACCGAGCAGGCCACCCATCGGGGTGCGGGCCATGCCGACGATGACGATAGGATCGTCCACAGCACTCATTTCATCTCTCCTCTGGGATCATTCTTGATTAGTCTGGCGCGCATGATCGAATTATGCGGCACAGCGTCAAGTTATTTCGCAGATGCAAAACGAGCCGTCCGAACCTCGCCCGGATTGCCGATATGGGGGCAATCCCTTCTAATATTTGCTCTATTCATCGCCGCAGCCCTCGCCATCAACAAAGTTGAATACCTGTTCAACTTTTTGGTGACAGAGGATTTGACCGGCTTGTTAGCGGTAGCAGCACTGGCGATCCTCGTCCCGGCGTTGGCCGAGGAGCTTGTTTTCCGGGTCGGGCTGGCGGGTCGCAAGGGCCGGATTCGCGCCACCCTCGCCCTCGCCGCCTTTGTGCTGTGGCATCCGGTCCAGGTCTGGCTCGGCCTGCCCATGGCGCAACCGCTCTTCCTCCAACCCGGCTTCCTCGCCATCACCGCCGCCCTCGGCCTCGCCTGCACGATCAGCTACCGGACCAGCAGCTCTGTCTGGCCGGCCACGGTGATGCACTGGCTGGTCGTGGTGGGCTGGAAAGGGCTGACGATGCCGGCTTGAGCTAACGCTCGCACGCGTCCGTCTCGCCAAGCTCACACGCCTGCACGAACAGGGCCCGCGCCCGGACGGCATTGCGGCGCAGGGTCTGGGCACCATCACGGCCACGATGATACATCAGGGCCAGCGCGTAACAGGCCGTCCCGTCGCCCTCGGCGCACACCACGTCGCAATCACCCAGCTTGCGCATCCGGCCGACACGATTGCCGTAGCAGGCCGCCCGTGAGGCCTCCAGCGCATTGCGGCCCAGCGACGCCAGCAGATCGGCCTGACGGGCACAGCCATCGGAAAAACCGGCTTCGCAGGACTGGCGGGCCAGCGCCAAGCCCCGCTCCCGATCGGCCACATTGCCATCCTCGAAGAAGCTGGCGGCCTGCCAGCAGGCCATCGAGCTGCCCCGCTCACATCCTGACAGGGCGATCGGCAGGTAGCGCTCGCGGTCATAGCGGATCGGCCCGTAAGGATTGGGCGTGTTGATGCGCTCGAACACCCAGCAGGCCCGGTCAGACCCGACTTCGCAGCCACGCACGAACAGGGCCACCCCCTCGTCGGTCAGCCAGAATGTGCTGTCGGCGCGCTGCTGGACGCCATAGGCGTAGAGACAGGAAAACCCGTCACCCGCCTCGCAGGCGGCAATATAGGGCGCCGGGTCCGGGTCCGCCGGTTGCGCCCGGGCGACCGGAGCCAGAACGACGCTGAAGAAAAGGATCAGGAGAATACGCATCAGGCCTCGCCGGGTTTGGGACAGGATAGTCGGCGCCGGCCCTGGCGGGCAAGCACCAGCACCGCCACGGCGCGATCGCCTGGCGTTTCGAGTGGAGGAGGGAACGGGATGCCGGCCAATGCCGACATCGGGTTGATTTGAATAACGTGACATCGCCGACATCCCGTTCTCGGAGTTTTCCCGGGCTGTCTCCACCCCGATTCCAATGCGTCAGGTAGATGGGGTCGGTCGTTTAGTGCCCCGCGACCTGGTCGCACGCCCTGCCGGAGTGTCGGGATGTCATCCCCGCACGCGGACAGGCTCCGCTCGTCTCCGGGCACAAGTGACTGAGCTCGTGCCTCCCGTCCCGAAAACCGAAGCCATTATGGGTTGGCGGGCGATGGGTGGGGATAAGTTTTCGCGGATTTTTGCTGACACGCACTTTCCCTCTCCCCTGGGAGAGGGTCAGGGTGAGGGGTAAATCCCGGTGACCGCAGGAAAATTCCCCCCTCATCCGGCCTCCGGCCACCTTCTCCCAAGGGAGAAGGAAAGGGGTGCGTGGGCGGGGATAAAGGCACAAAAATTTTGTCATCCCGGACGAAAACCTGCGCAAGCAGGTTGCAGATCCGGGACCTATACACGCCGATATCGGCAGCACCGAGCGTATGGGTGCCGGGTCTCAACCCTGATCAAGTCAGGGCTCCGCCCGGGATGACACGCGCGGGTTTGTCGGTGAGCGTCGTCAGCGCCGGATGTTGCCGCAAACTTCCGCATGCCAATCCCTCTCAAACCAAAGCACATTTATCCCGGCCGCAGCCCCGCAACAGCGGGGCGAAGAGCCGGGAGCCACGAAACCCTCCGGCATGCGATGCGTCTCCCGTCGGTCCCGGGTGGCGCTGCGCGCCTCCGGGAAAAATGGAGAGGGGAGCGCTGGCGGTGGGGTCCACGACGCCCTACCCGATCAACCGAACCCCGCTCGATCCACCACCGCGACCACTGGTGCTGACGATCCAGCCGCCGCCGAGGACACGATCGGCGTCGTCAGATGAATAGAAGACACAAGCCTGGCCCGGCGCGACACCTTCCTCGCCCTTGGCGAGGACGACGCTGATACTGTCCCCATCGACCGCGAGGGCGGCGGGCACGGGCGGGCGGGTGGAGCGGACCTTGACCTGCACCGGCGCACCGTCCAGCGGGGCGTCATCGCCCAGCCAGTTAATCTCCTTGAGGGCGATCGTGTCGACTTCCAGTTCCTCGCGTGGGCCGACAATGACCTGGGCCTTGTCGGCATCGAGGCGCACCACATAGAGCGGATCACCGACGGCGATCTTCAGGCCGCGGCGCTGACCGACGGTGTAGCGGATCACGCCTTCATGGGTGCCCAGGACCCGACCATCGACATGCACGATCTCGCCGGGACGCGAGGCACCGGGACGAACCTTTTCGACAATGTCGACATAGCGGCCCTGGGGTACAAAACAGATGTCCTGGCTGTCCGGCTTGTCGGCAACGATGAGACCGAAGGCCTCGGCGAGCTCGCGCGTCTGGTCCTTGTTCAGGTGACCGAGCGGAAAGCGCAGGAAGTCGAGCTGGTCATGCGTGGTCGCGAACAGGAAATAGGACTGGTCCTTGCCGGCATCGGCGGCCCGGCGCAGTTCCGCGCCGTTCTCGCCGACAACCCGCTGGATGTAATGCCCCGTGGCCATGCACACGGCGCCCAATTGGCGGGCGGTGGTCAAAAGGTCGGCGAATTTGACGGTCTGGTTACAGCGCACGCAAGGAATGGGCGTGAACCCGGCCAGATAGGTGTCGGCAAATTCCTCGATCACCGCTTCGCGGAATCGGCTCTCATAATCGAGCACATAATGGCGAAAGCCGCAGGCCTCGGCGACGCGCTTGGCGTCGTAAATATCCTGACCGGCACAACAGGCGCCCTTCTTGGCCATGGCGGCGCCATGATCATAAAGCTGCAGCGTCACGCCGACGACGTCATAGCCGAGATGGTGCAGCAGCGCTGCGGTCACCGAGCTGTCGACACCGCCGGACATGGCCACCACGACGCGGTGGTCGCCCGGCTGGCCACCCAGCCCCAGCGGATCGCCGGACAAGCCCAAACGGGAAATAAGGTCATCGGCCTGCACACGGGCGCGGCCGGTCGTGTCGACGGGAAGGTCGGTCGTCATATATCGCCTCCAGCGGGGTCAAGGCCCGCAGCAAACGGTTGATGGAGGCGGGTATATAGGCGAAGCAAGCGTGCGTGACCAGTCGGGTCAGGAGCGTCACCAATTGAGATTGTGGAGCAACTGCCCGATGAATTTCATTGGATTGCGAGTAAACGCAAGCGTCAATCCGAAGGAAAGTCCAAACACGGTCGCGGATCCCAGCAGGAGGACCCAGAGGGACGCCCCCCAAGCCACCCAAAGAAACACGCCTGTCAAAGCAACTGCCATGACCAAGCTGACAACGACCGAGAGATCCACGCCCCGCTTCTTTTTGGCCGTTCCTTTACCCGTCATGTCCCCGACCCGCTGAACAAGTCACCGACGAAGCCGAGGCCTGCCGCCAAGAACTCGCCGATCGCGGACAAACCCGGTTCAAACAATGCGGCCAAGGCATTGTCTCCCGCAGCGATTTTCACGCCACCGCCCAGCGCGCCGCCGCCGACCGCAGCGCCCACAACGACCCAGGGCAGGACGGCCAGGCTCACCCCGATGTTCATCACGAAGAGCGCGAGGGCAATCAGGGCACCCAGCAGCGCGCCACCCACGATCGGACGACGGCGTCTTGGTGTGAATCTGCGTGACATGAGCCCCTCCCCTTCCAGTGCAAACACTAGAGCGGGGTCGCGGTACAACAAAAGCGGGAAAACCGGTCGGCCCGTCCCTACCTCAGGAAGTTCAGCAGGGACACCTGGCTGAGCGATGAGAAGGTCTTGGCGGAGACGTCGACGGCGGTCTGGGCGGCCTGGAATCGGGTCGCGGCCTCGGCCATGTCGACGTCTTCGAGATCGGACAGCATCTGCTGGAGGAAGATCTGGCGATCGCCCTGCGCGGTCCGGATCGTTTCGACATTCGCCTGGGCAGCGCCGTTCTCACCAATCCGGACATACATGTTGTCCAGCGCGGTGATGACGTTCTGGATTTCGCCGTTCAGGAAGGTTTCCTGGGCTGCACTGAGCGGCCGGTCAAAGGGGCCGTTCACGCCGGCATCGAAATCGGCAATGCGCTTGAAACTGTCGAACACCTCGCCGCCGACATCGCTGGCCAGCATGCCCGTCTCCAGGGTCAGGTTCTGGTCGAGCTGAACCTGCGGCCGACGGTCATTGTTGACGAAGGCTTCCGACGCCGAACCCATGGCCACCAGGTCGTCCAGGTCATTGGTCGTGACCGGGGCCGTGTCAGTGCGTGTGCCGCCGAAGACATAGGTTCCGGCATGTTTCGTGTTGAGCGCGTTGGCGACCTTGTCGAAGGCTTCGCGCACCTGGTGCATGGTGTAGTCGCCATCCTTCGAGGTCACGGCGAGGCGCAGATCGGTGATCGCATCGGCCATCTGGCCCATCGCGACATCCTGGCTCGCCAGACGGGCCTCGGTGCGGACCGCGGCTTCTTCGTAGGCACTGGCCCGCTGCAGGGCGGCGCGGGTGGCAGACAGGGTCTCGGCCTGGTGGCCGACGCCCTTGAGGTCGGTGGCGAGCTTGCCGGTGGTCAGCTGTTTCTGGGCGTCGAACATCGCCTTCTGGGCCTTCATCAGGTCCATCAGCGCGTTCTGGTTGGCAGCGAAGGTGGAAACACGGGTCATGGTGCGAATTACCTCCTAGACGATGCCCATCAGGGTATCGGTCATTTCCTTGGCCGCCTGCAGCATGCGCGCGGCGGCATTGTAGGATTGCTGGTAGAGCGTCATGGCAGCGAGCTCTTCGTCGAGGCTGACGCCTTCGACATCGGCGCGTTTCTGGGCGGCCGTGGCCTGCAGTGTTGCGGCAGACCCGGCCTCGCTCTCGGCCCGGGCGGCACGGGAACCGATAGTGCCGGCGATCCGGGCGGTATAATCACCAAGGCTGGCGCTCGAGCGGGCCAGTGAACCGGCCGCGTTGAAGGTGCGGGCGCTGGACAGGGCGTCCTGCAGTCCGGCGCCGCCCCGATTGTCACCCGACGACAGGACATAGTCGCCGGCCACCGTGCCCGCATCAATATCCAGCTTGCCGAGGGCGAGACGGAACGAGTCGGCCCGAATGGCGGGGTCGACCGCGAAGGCTTCGGCCCGCGAGGCCCGGGCATTCAGGCCGATGCCGAACAGATCGGAGAAGGAGACACCGCTGGTCCCGCGCGATGTGTCGTCACCGGTCAGCGACAGCTCATAACCCTCGTATCCCGCATTGGCCGTGTAGGTCAGCCCGCCATCGGTATTCAGCGCGAAGGTAACATAGCGGCCCATGCCGCTGGACGTGTCGTTGAGGGCGGTGATCACATCACCGATCGACCCCCCGGTGGTCATCGGGATGTTGTAGGTCCCGGCAGTCTTTCCGGCCACCGTGTCGACGCGGAAGGACAGCGACGTGCCGGTGGTGAAATTATGGGCTTCCGCCGCGCTCAGGCCGACCTCGAAGAAACCGGGCGTGTCGGAGCGCACGAGGTCGTTGAGACCGAAAAAGTGCGACAGGCCGCGTCCGGCGCGGGCCGACGGTGTGGTCTCGTCCTGCAGGAAGGCGACGCCATTATTGGCGGACGTCGCTGCCACGGTCAGCTTGCCATTGGCAAAACTCGCCGAGCCGACCCCGGCCAGAGCCGTATTCAATGCAGTTGCCAGGTCGCCGACCGTGCCGGCTATGGCGACGGCCGCCCCGCCATCCACGGAATAGGTGGCGGCGTCAAAATCAATATCAATGCGCCGGACCAGCTGGCCGGTGCTGTCGGCCACGGCCAGGGTCGTGGCACCACTGAAACCGTGGCTGTCGGTGCTTTCCAGCCCGGTATTGCGACCGGTCAGGGTCTGCGGCGCCGGGTAGGCGGCCGCATTGTTGTGGGCAGCGTTGAGGGCGTCAGCCGCACCGGCCGTCATCTCGGCCAGCTCTTCGGCGATGTTGGGCAGGGTCTGGTCGCGCAGGTCGATCAGGGCCCGCAACTCGCCCGAGGTGATATGGCTGTCGAGTTCCTGCGGATTGCCGCCATTGGGCGGCACCGCATAAATCTTGCCGTATTCGACACCGTAGGAACCCGTGCCTCCGACCTCATAGGTCAGGTCGGCGGGATAGTTGTCGAGCAACAGGACACCGTCGGTCGTCCGCAGCACGACCCGGCCATTGCCCTGGAAATCGGCTCGGATATCCATGAATTCCGACAATTCATCGAGCAGTTCGGAGACGCGGTTCTCGGCGCCGGAACTGTCGCCTCCGCTCGAGGCGACACTCTGGACGCTGGCATTGAGGTCGAAGATTTCACGCAGGATTTCGTTGGAGCGCTGCAGGGCGGCGCTGATCTTGGCGTCGGCCTCCTGGCGCTGGACACGGACTTCGCCGGACAGCCGCTCGGCCTCGGTGAAGAAACTGTCGACATCGGCCGCTGCCGACAGGCGCGCGACCGACAGGGTCGGGTCCACACTGGCCTGGGACAGGCCGGAGAAAGCCGAGTTGAGCCGTGCGAAGATGGAGCCGCTATCGTCCAGATTGCCGAATTGCGACTGCATGCGATCAAGCGCGGCGGCCCGGGTCTGGGTGCCGCTGGCGTCGGAAATACTGCTCAACGAGGTCAGCTGCAGGTAGCGATCGACGATGCGTACGATACCGTTGACCTGTACCCCCATCGCGACGCCGCCGACATTGCGGGCTTCAACGCTGGAGACGGTGCGGGCATAGCCGGGCGTGTTGACATTGGCGACGTTGTTGGACGCCGCGCGCAAGCCCGACTGGCTGGCCTGCAAACCCGAAAGGGCGTTGCCGAGAATACCGCTCAAGGACATGTGTGGCTCCCTGCACAGGCGGCAAAATCGAGGCGGTCCCGGCGGAATCTGCCGTCAAAGCGGCAAGCATTGCCCAGCGCGGCGCTCAGCCCGAGGCGGGCCTTCACCGGGCGATCCATGCCGTAACCATATGCCTTCATTTGCTTTTTCATTCGCTTTCCATGGTCCGGTCCTGACAGATGCGGGCCGGGCGTGCCTTAACCATCGCAAGCGCCGGGCCAATCCCCGGCCAGTCCCTCGCCAGCCCGGCCATCAACTAAACGATCCCCGGTCCCTCGCGGGCGGCTGCACGCGCTCACGCGCGGTAACAAGGTCACGAACGGGGCGCCCGGCGGCCGAGGCCGGTGACCCGGCAAATTGCGCCCACCGGCGGCAATCGAGGTCGGATATTCCTGCCCATCGCAAGGTGTTACCGCCAAATTAACGCGTAATTTCAGAATGTTAGACACTCCTCAATTGGCACAGCGCTTGCGATCATCCCGATGAGACGAGGCATGATGTGTGCCTTGGCGCAGTCGAAGAGCACCCATGACGCTGAACCTGACACCTGCGACCTTGCTGACCGACGCCGGACCTGCCGGCGGTGCACTGGCGCAGCCTGCGGCCGGATCGGGCCATGCATTCCAGGGCGT
The DNA here is from genome assembly GCF_034670125.1 of Maricaulis sp. Lineage (GTDB taxonomy): Bacteria > Pseudomonadota > Alphaproteobacteria > Caulobacterales > Maricaulaceae > Maricaulis. The sequence goes on along the minus strand of NZ_JAXMOC010000005.1, from coordinate 33,348 downwards.
CAATGGCGCAGTGGCAGACAGCTCTCCCTTCGCGCTGCTGGTCACTGCCAGCCAGGCCCAGTCGGCGATTGGCGCAGCCACGCCGGTCCGCAACGCGGCCATGGCCAGCACGTCACCGCTTCCCCTCGACGCACCGACCCCGACTGTGGCTCAGACTGTGGCCCAGCCCGCAAACACCACCGGTCTCACCGCCGCACCCGCGATGGTGGCGCCGCCGCCACCGGCTGGTCTGTCACAAGCGGGCCTGACACAAGCAGGCTTGTCTGGCGAAGCGGGTACCGAGCTGATGGTCGAAGAGGTGATCCCGGTCACCCCGGTCGCTCCGGTCATCCGCTCCATCACCAAGCCGGGCGTGCAGGTGCAGGACGTCATCGATCCCGCCAACCCGACGGGCACGACCAACTCGACGGGCACGACCAACTCGACGGGCACGACCAATGCGACCGCGTCCCTTGCAACGGCCCCGTCGGCCACACCCGACGAGACGACGACCGCCACAGCGCCGGTCCTTGCCGCCACCGCTGGCAGCAGTGACAAACGCATATCGGTCGGCAAGCCGGTATCCGAAACCATCGCGCCTTCCGGATCGACCCCGGCGCTGGCGACACCCGCGACCACGACAATCTCAGTCACAGACACCGCTGCCACGCCGGTCCTTGCCGCCACCGCTGGCAGCAGTGACAAACGCATATCCGTCGGCAAGCCGGTATCCGAAACCATCACGCACGGGACGGCACCGGTATCGCCTGCCACACCGACAACCACAGCTGCGACTCAATCAGCGTCAGGTGCAGCCCCGATATCAGCCCCGGTATCAGCCCCATTGCCGTCCGGGCCGGGGCCAGTGGCTCCTGCGCTGACGCCCTCTGCGGCACCGGCATCGGGACCGGACATGAATCCGGCTCAGGCCGACGGCGCCAAACCCATGCCTTCGGCTGCCATCAACAGCGCCACCCGCACACCGATCGCACCGCCCGGCGTGGGCCCTCAAATCCCGGCGAACACTAATCCTGTCGTCGCGGGTGCCGGCAGCCCGGCAGCCACGATCCCGGTTGCAACCAAGCCGGCGGCGGCCCTGGTCGGCTCACCCGGCACAGAGGCCGGACACACCCTTGCCAAGGCAACGGAGTCCGTCACCGCCACGCCTCTGACAGCAACAGGCACCATCACTTCAGGCAACGCCGCTGCTGCCAACGCGACACCCGCCAGCTCCGGCCCGTCTCCCGCAGGACCAAATCCGGCGGCCACGACGGTGCCGGCCTTTGCGCAAGCGCCAGCCCAGCCGGCTCCGGCATCGGGGCAGAATTCGGCAGCTCCAAACAAGCCTGCCGCTGGCGTGGCCAAGGCGACCGCAACCGGCAAGACGACAGCTTCAGCGTCCGCCTCCGGCCAGCCCACCGCAACCGCGGCGGCCCGCACGTCCGGGGAGCCTGTCGACCCGACACCGCTGCGCCAGCGCGGTGGCGACACGCCGACCATCCAGACCGCCAGCAGCCTCGCGGCCCGCCCGTCGCCGGGATCGCAAGGCGGTGCCCCGACTTTCAACGCCGCTCCGGGTTCGACCTCGCCGGCCAATCCGTCTGCCAGCGCGGCGACCGGTGCAGCCGGTGCCTCAGCGACCAACAGCGATCCGGCCGCCGTCCTGGCCGCGACCAAGGACGCGCTGCCCACCGCAGCCCAATCCGGCGCTCCGATCACGCCGCTTCCTGCCGCCCTCGGTGAGGCCCAGGCCCAGCAGGCCGCCAGGCTGGACGGCGCATCACTCGATGCGGCTGTCCAGGCCGATGCAGACTTCAACCTGTCGCGGTTGGAGGGGCGGATGGCCGCTGATCGCACCGGCAGCCAGCTACACCGTTTCACGCCGCACACCACCACCCAGCTTGCCGGCCAGATCACCAAACATGTATCCAACGGCAACCGCGTTTTCGACATCCGGCTCGACCCGGCTGAACTGGGCAAGGTCGATGTGCGAATCGAGTTGCGGGCCGACAATCGCGTCCACGCCGTCCTGACGGTGGAGCGTCCCGAGACCCTCAATGAGTTGCAGCGTTCGGCGCGCGACCTCGAACGCTCCCTGGCCGAGGCCGGGCTGGAGCTGGATGAGGACGGGCTGAGTTTCCAGATGAATGACGGCCAGGACCCGGCAGGCGATGACGATCGCGATACCGGCGACGCGCTGCCGGTCTTCACTCAGACCAATGAACTGGCCCGGCGCGCCGAGGACGAATTGTCCGCCCGCCCGCGCTCGGCCTACGGCTTCCTGTTGTCCGGACGCACCGGCGTCGACGTGCAGGTCTAGGAGTACACGATGGTAGATGCAGTCTCCGGCCTCGGTGCCACCAGCCCCTCCCTCGCGAATTCGCAGACCGGGCTGGCCGACAATTTCGAGATGTTCCTGACCCTGCTCACCGAGCAGATGAAAAACCAGGACCCGCTCAATCCGCTGGACTCGACCCAGTTCGTGAACCAGCTGGTCGATTTCTCCAGTGTCGAACAGCAGATCGCCCAGAACCAGAACCTGGAAAACCTGTTGCTGCTTCAGTCAGCCGCCGCGCAGAGCGCCTCGGTCAGCTATATCGGCCGCATCGCTACGGCCCAGACACCGCAGGCCTTCCTGCAGGAAGGCGAAGCCAGCTGGGAGTACACACTGCCCAGTGATGCGACTACGAATTCGATCATCATTCGCGATGAAGATGAGCGGATCGTGGCACGCCGTGATGGCGAGACCTCGACCGGCTCGCATGATTTCACCTGGGACGGTCTCGGCGATGGAGGCGCAGCACTCGATGATGGCGTCTACACGCTGGAAATCATCGCCCAGGACGCAGACGGCGAAGAGCTCGCCGTCGGCATCCAGGCTGCGGCCCGGGTCACAGGTGTGGACCTGTCCGGATCCGAAGTCGTCGTGGAAATGGGCGGTATCCGCGTCCCGCTTTCCTCTGTCATGTCCATCAAGGACGCCAACACCAACTAACGCCAGGCCGCCGGCCTGATCCGGACCGCCAGAAGGGCGATCCGGCCAACCTGACCAGCAGAAAGCTCCGTAAAATCAACCAAAACGCCAGGAGCACGCATTATGAGTATCAATTCAGCGCTTTTGGCCGGCGCATCCGGCCTGATCTCGAACTCGAACGCCCTCGCCTCGATTTCGGACAATATCGCGAACGTCAACACGGTGGGCTACAAGCGCGCCTCGGCGGTCTTCACACCGCTCTATGACAGTGACAGCTCGACCAAGGGCTATTCGGCTGCCGGTGTGAATTCAGTCGCCCGTCTCGCCATTGGCGAAAGTGGCCTGCTGACCGCCGGCTCCTCGCCGACCGACCTTGCCATCTCCGGCCGCGGCTTCTTTGTCGTCCGCGACGATGCGACCGTGGATTCCTCCGACCCGGTGTCCTTCACCCGCGCCGGCCGTTTCACACCGGATACGAGCGGTTACCTGCGCAATGATGCCGGCAAGTATCTGGCCGGCTGGCCTGTGGCTGCCGACGGTTCGGTTCCGCAGAACCCGTCCGACCTCAACGCGCTCGAGACCATCAACCTGTCCTCGATCGGTGGTGCCGCCGAGGCGACGACGATCATGGGCATCAACGCCAACCTGCAACAGAGCCAGGCGATCTCGGCTGACGAAGCCACCTATGATGCCTCGATCTCGGCCAACAACATGTCGTCAGGCACGGTGACGCCAGACTTCCAGCGTTCCATCCCGTTCTATGACAGCGTCGGCGGTGTCCGCACCCTGACCATCTCGATGCTCAAGAGCGCGACCCCCAATCAGTGGCACGCCGAAGTCCACATGGTCCCGGCCGCCGATCTCACCACCGGTGCCGGCCTCGTTGACGGCCAGATGCTGACCGGGACCGTCGCCTTTGACGCCCAGGGCCGCATCGACAGTGCCAACACCACGCTGCCGACCCAGCTCGACTTCCTGTCGTCGACCAATGTCGCCGCCCTTGGCGCGACCGAGTTCCAGTGGGCCGCGGCGACCGGTGTCGATGCCCAGTCCATCACGCTGGACTTCGGTTCACCGAACGCGCCGGGCGGGTTCACGCAGTATGACAGCCCGTCGGCCCTGCTCTCGACCAATGTGAATGGTTCGGCGTTCGGCAATTTCTCGAGCGTGGACGTGGACAATGACGGATTCGTCTTTGCCAAGTTCAACAACGGCATCGTGCGCAAGATCTATCAGATCCCCGTCGCCACCTTCATCAATCCGGACGGTCTCGATGCCCAGTCGGGCGGTACCTTTACCGTGACCCCGGAATCCGGTGCCTACACGCTCAACCCGCCGGGCCTGGGCTCGTCGGGCCAGATCGCGGCCTCGACCCTGGAGAGTTCAAACGTCGATCTCGCCAATGAGTTCACCAACCTGATCACCACCCAGCGGGCTTACTCCGCCTCGTCGAAAATCATCACCACCGCCGATGAAATGCTCGACGAAGCCATCCGAATGAAGCGCTAACCATCACCCAACCGCTTCTTTCTCGGGGCCCTGCCATTGGCGGGGCCCTTTTTTTTGACCGGGTGGCCGGGCGTCCTGTTTCTCGGGCCGCCCATTTTTTATGACCGGAAAGTGAGGCCGATCGGAACATTTAGAGCGGGATTTTACCGACCCCATTAAACGTAAATTTACCCAGCAGTTTAGGGCGATGTTAAAGGGCTGCGTGTAGGTTGATCCTACAAACAAAAAAAGAACGGGGACCGGACATGCAACCGCGCCTTAAAAAAGAAAACTTCGTCATTGGACCGGATGGTAGCCCGCTGACACTTGGTGACCTGCCCAACCCGAGCACCCAGCGTTGGGTGGTTCGGCGCAAGGCAGAAGTCGTCGCCGCGGTAAGAGGTGGCCTTCTCACGCTGGAACAGGCGTGTCAGCGATACTCACTGACCGTCGAGGAATTCCTCGGCTGGCAGCGGTCGATCGACCGGCACGGCCTGGCCGGACTGCGGACGACCCGTATCCAACAATACCGCTAGCTCCCCCCCTGGCTGGCGCATGATGAACGGCGACCGCGCCCCCTCGGTCGCCGTTCTCGCGCGACAGTGAGAGAATGGCCGCGCCTGCTGCGCAAGAATTGCGTGCCCTGATTGGCTAATCGGGCGCCGGTCATCACGTATGCAAGCGTATTAAAGTCTCGTTTACCCGACAGGTAGGAAAATTCTGCCCAGTGCTTCGCTGATGAAGCGCACACTCTGAGGCAGGGATTTCCACGTGAACGCGCTTTTTGAACAGTTCAGGGCTTTCGGGGCCGGGCGTCTGACCGCAATTTTCGGCCTGGCTGCCGGTGTCGCCGCCGCGCTCATGTATTTTTCCGGTGCCATGGGCGGCGCCAGCCAGTCCCTGCTCTATTCCGGACTCGACCCGTCCGAGGCGGTCGCTACCTCCCAGCTGCTCGACCAGGCCAACATCCCGTATGAGATCCGCGAAGGCGGGTCGGCCATTTATGTCGCCCGCGAGCAGGTTGACGAAGCGCGGGTACGCGTCGCCTCGAACGGCCCGCTGAGCGGCGCCTCGGTCGGATACGAAATCTTCGACCGCCAGGACAGTTTCGGCCAGACCAGCTTCGTGCAGAATATCAACGCCAAGCGCGCCACCGAAGGCGAGCTGGCCCGGACGATCCAGTCGCTCAACTATGTCAGCGCCGCCCGCGTCCATCTCAACCTGCCGGAGCGCCGCCTGTTCTCGCGCGACCAGCAGGCACCAACGGCCGCTGTCACCATTTCGACCAATGGCCGGTTGAACTCGGAACAGGTCCGCGTCATCCGCAACATCGTCGCCTCGTCTTCCGGCATCGCGCCCGGCGGGGTCTCCATCGCCGATGATCGCGGCCGTCAGCTGGCCAGCGGCGGCGACGGCCAGTCAGCCGGTTCGATGCTGATGGACGAGCGTCGCGGCGAGATCGAGGCCCAGCTGCGCCAGAACATTCTCGACATCGTCGAAGGTGTCGTCGGCGCCGGCGCGGCCCGGGTCCAGGTCAACGCCGAACTCAACCGTCAAAGCATCACCCAAAGCTCTGAAACCTATGACCCGGACGGTCAGGTGGTGCGTTCACGCGAACGCGGCGAGGACCTGTCCAACGACCAGGACGGCGCCAACCAGAACCGTGTCTCGGCGTCCGAGAACCTGCCCGATGCGGCCGACGGATCGGCTGCCGAAGGTTCAGGCAGCCGCTCCAATCGCGAAAGCACCAGCGAGCGGGTCAATTACGAGATTTCCTCCACGACCCGCACCGAGATCATCGAGGCCGGCGCCATCAATCGCCTGTCGGTCGCCGTGGCCGTCGACGGGGTTCTGGAAACTGCCGAGGACGGTACGGTCACCTGGCGTGAACGGCCCCAGTCGGAAATCGATCGCATCGAAGCCCTGGTCCGTTCGGCGATGGGTTTTGTCAGCGAGCCCGGTGCCCGCCAGGACCTGTTGACCGTCAGCCAGATCGAATTCGCCCGAACCGATCCGCTGCTGGGCACGCCCGCCACCAGCGGTATGTCCTTCACCAAGAGCGACATCATGCGCGCCGCCGAAATTGGCGTCATGTTCATCACCGCCCTGCTGATCATCTTCCTGGTCGCCCGGCCTCTGGTCAAAGGTGCCAGCGGTGTGGCCATGCCGCAGGGTCTCGCCCTGGCCGGAGCCGGCATGGACGGTGCGATTGGCGGCGCCCAGGCTCCCACCGCCCTGCCGACCCAGCCGAACCGTCCGGCGGCCTTGCCCGCTGCCGGCGGCGCCAGTAGCGACGACTCGATCGATATCGAGAAGATTGACGGCCAGGTGAAGGCATCGTCGCTGAAGAAAGTCGCCAATATCGTTGAATCCCACCCGGAAGAGTCGATCTCGATCCTCCGGACCTGGCTGCATGAGAGCTGAGCTCGACCATGTCTGACAAGCGCGCCATTGAAGATCCGACCCGCCTGACCGGCCCCGAAAAGGCCGCGGTGATGCTGCTTGCCCTCGGCGATGAGGGCGAAAGCATGTGGCAACATCTGGACGAGGAGGAAATTCGCGAAGTCTCCCAGGCGATGTCGAATCTGGGCACCGTGACGTCGTCGGCTGTCGAAAAACTGATCGTCGACTTTGTCGGCCAGATGTCCTCGACCGGCTCCCTGATGGGGTCATTCGAAGCGACCCAGCGCCTGCTTGGCTCCTTCCTGCCGGGCGACAAGGTCGAGTCGATCATGGAGGAGCTGCGCGGTCCGGCCGGCCGGACCATGTGGGACAAGCTCGGCAATGTGAACGAGGTCGTGCTCGCCAATTATCTCAAGAATGAATACCCGCAGACCGTCGCCGTGGTGCTGTCCAAGGTGAAGTCCGAGCATGCCAGCCGCGTGCTGGGCGCCCTGCCCGAGGATTTTGCGCTGGAAGTTGTCACCCGCATGCTGCGCATGGAACCGGTCCAGCGCGAGATTCTGGACCGGATCGAGGAGACGCTGCGGACCGAGTTCATGTCGAACCTGGCCCGCACCTCCAAGCATGACAGCCACGAGATGATGGCGTCGATCTTCAACAATTTCGACCGCCAGACCGAGAACCGCTTCCTCGCCGCGCTGGAAGAGCGCAATCGCGAGAGTGCCGAGAAGATCCGGTCGCTGATGTTCGTCTTCGAAGACCTCTCCAAGCTCGACCCGGGCGGCATCCAGACACTGATGCGCTCGATCGACAAGGACCAGATGGGCCTGGCGATGAAAGGGGCATCCGACAGCCTGCGCGACCTGTTCTTCTCGAACATGTCCGAGCGCGCCGCCAAGATCATGCGCGAAGACATGGCCTCGCTCGGCCCGGTTCGCCTGAAAGACGTCGACCAGGCGCAACAATCGATCGTTTCCATGGCCAAGGACCTCGCCGCCAAGGGCGAGATCATGCTGGCCGATGGCGGCGCCGATGATGAACTCATCTACTAGGGAGGTTGAACGATGAATCCGATCAAATTCGATTTCGATACAGAGTTCGACCATGACGGCCAGATCCTGCGCGAAGGGGAAAGCTACAAGCGCTTCTTCACCCAGGACGATGTCGACGCAGCCCGCATGTGGGGTGTCGAGGAAGGCCGCGAGATGGAGGAAGGCCGCTGCGCTCAATCGCTGCAGGCCATCGCCTCGCAGATGCAGCTGATCCTGTCCCGCCTCGCGATGGAATCCGACGGTCTGCGCCAGGAAGCCGCCGGGCTTGCCATGGCCGCCGCCCGCAAGATCGCCGGCGAGGCCCTCGCCGCCTATCCGGTCGACACCATCGAACAGGTCGCGCTGGAAGCGGTGAAGGACCTGCGCTCGGAGCCGCGCCTGTCGGTGCGTTGTAATCCGGAGCTGGTTGAAGCCCTGGCGGAACGGCTCGAGAAGACCGCCCGCGACGCCGGTTTTGACGGTGCCATCATGGTGCGCGGCGAGGACGGGCTGGCCAATGCCGATGTCCGACTGGAATGGGGTGCCGGTGCCATCCAGCGCAGTGCCGATGAAATTGAATCCCGACTGAATGACGTCGTCGCTCGCTGGCTGGCTTCGCCGCCCGACGACGAAGACACCCAATCTGACGCGCCCGGCGACCATTCCGCCAGTGCAAGCGCGGCTTAAGGAGGCCTGACATGGCTGACGACAATCTCGACCTTCCCGATCTGGGCGATGACGGCACGCAAGTGCCGGTCGAAGCGCCCAAGCGTGGCCAGCAGATGATGGACGAAGAAGAAAAGAGCGCCGCTGACCTGGCGCCGGTCTTTGACGTTCCCGTCAATATCTCGGCGGTCCTCGGCAAGGCCCATATCGACGTGAACTCGCTGCTCAAGCTGACCTCCGGGTCGGTGGTCGAGCTGGACCGCAAGATCGGCGAAGCGATCGACATCTATGTGAACAACCGGCTCGTCGCGCGCGGCGAAGTCGTGGTGGTCGACGACCGACTGGGCGTCACCATGACGGAAATCATCAAGGACGGGGACGCGGGCTAAGGCCTGGCGTAGAGGACGGAGCACATCATGCGAATTTTGATAGTCGGCAGCCTGGGCGGGCAATTGCACACCGCCACGAAGATCGCCCTCGACCGCGGCGCGAAGGTCTCGCACGTGGACACGATCGAGCAAGCCACCGCCCATTTGCGGGCCGGGCGCGGCGCCGACCTGTTGATGGTCGACCTGCACCTGGACGTGCAGTCCCTGATCGCTGCGAATGACGCCGAGCGGATCTCCGTCCCGGTCGTCGCCTGCGGCGTCAATGTCCGTCCCGAGGCTGCCGCTGCCGCGATCCGCGCCGGGGCCAAGGAATTCATTCCGATGCCGCCGGACGCCGATCTGATCGCTGCCGTTCTGGCCGCGATTGCCGACGACGAACGCCCGATGATTGCCCGCGACCCGTCCATGCAGGCCGTCATCCACCTCGCCGATCGCATTGCCGGCTCTGACGCCTCCGTCCTGATTACCGGTGAAAGTGGCTCCGGTAAGGAAGTCATGGCCCGCTATGTCCACACCAAGTCCAAGCGCGCCCAGGCTCCCTTCATCTCCGTCAACTGTGCCGCAATCCCGGAAAACCTGCTGGAGTCCGAACTCTTCGGTCACGAGAAAGGCGCCTTTACCGGCGCCATCGCCCGCCGCGTGGGTAAGTTCGAAGAGGCCGACGGCGGCACGCTCCTGCTCGACGAGATTTCCGAAATGGATGTCCGCCTGCAAGCCAAGCTGCTGCGCGCCATCCAGGAACGCGAGATCGACCGGGTCGGCGGCACCAAGCCGGTCAAGGTCAATATCCGCATCCTGGCGACCTCGAACCGCGACCTGCGCAAGGCCGTGGCCGATGGCAGCTTCCGCGAAGACCTGCTGTTCCGCCTGAACGTGGTCAATCTCGCCCTGCCGCCGCTTCGCGAACGCCCGGCCGACATCGTCGCCCTGTCCGAGCATTTCGTGAAGAAGTACTCAGCCGCCAACGCCGTCGATGTCCGCCCGGTCTCGGATGCCGCCCGCACCTCGCTGCTGGCCCGGGAGTGGACGGGCAATGTCCGCGAACTGGAGAACGCCATGCACCGCGCCGTTCTGCTGGCCACAGGGCGGGAAATCACACCGGACGCGATCCGCATGCCCGACGGCTCGGCCTTCACCGGCTCGGGCAATAACGTCGTCCGCCAGGCCGCTGACACCGCCCAGTCGGTTCAAGCCGACATGATCGGTCGCACGGTTTCGGAAGTGGAACAGGACCTGATCCTCAACACGCTCGACCATTGCTTCGGCAACCGGACCCATGCCGCCAACATTCTCGGCATCTCGATCCGGACCCTGCGCAACAAGCTGAAACTCTATTCGGACCAGGGCGTTGACATCCCCGCGCCCAACCAACCCGCCCAGGGTGTTTCCGTAGCCTGATTGGACTGAACCGTGGTCGATACCGCAGCCTCCCCGACCGCCGCTCCTGCCAGTGGTGGATTTGACATCCGCGCCTTCCTGAACCGCACGCTGCGTGGTGATGTGGCGTTGGCCGTCGGCATTCTCGCCATCCTGGTGATGCTGATGCTGCCCATGCCCAGCTTTCTGCTGGACATGTCGCTGGCGATCTCGATCTCGATGTCGGTCCTGGTCCTGATGACGGCGCTCTTCATCAAGAAGCCGCTGGAGTTCTCGGCCTTTCCGGCGCTGCTGCTGATCACCACCCTGCTGCGCCTGGGCCTCAACATCGCCTCGACCCGGCTGATCCTGTCCAAGGGCCATGAAGGCACCGACGCGGCCGGCGAGGTCATCGAAGCGTTCGGTTCCTTTGTCATGCAGGGCAATGTCGTCATCGGCATCATTGTCTTTGCCATCCTGGTGATCGTGAATTTCGTGGTCATCACCAAGGGTTCCGGCCGGATCGCCGAAGTCGCGGCCCGCTTCACCCTCGACGCCATGCCCGGCAAGCAGATGGCCATCGATGCCGACCTCTCGGCCGGCCTGATCACCGAAGACGACGCCCGCAAGCGCCGCACCGAGCTGGAAGGCGAAAGCAATTTCTTCGGCGCCATGGATGGTGCCTCCAAATTCGTCCGCGGCGATGCCATGGCCGGCCTGATGATCACCGCCATCAACCTGGTCGGCGGCATCATCATCGGTGTGGTCCAGTCCGGCATGCCGTTCTCGGAAGCCGCCCAGGCCTATTCCTCGCTGACCATCGGTGACGGCCTGGTCTCGCAGATCCCGGCCCTCATCATCTCGGTCGGTGCCGGCCTGCTGGTCTCCAAGGCCGGCGTCAACGGCCAGGCCGACAAGGCCCTGTTCGGCCAGCTGACCGCCAACCCGCAAGGCCTCGGCCTGGTATCCGGTGTTGCCCTGATGGTCGGACTTCTGCCCGGCATGCCGCTGATTCCCTTCGCCCTGATGTCGGCCGGCGCCGGCGCCCTGGCCTGGATGAACCGGGACATCGCCGAACGAACAGCCCAGGCCGAGCTGGACGCGAAGGCCGAGCAGGAAGCTGTGGAACAGGAAAGCCAGGCCGAAACGGAAGCGCCGATCGAGGACAGCCTCGCCATCGACGAGCTGAAGATCGAGCTGGGCTATGGCCTGCTGCCGCTGATCAATGATGTCGACGGTCGCAAGCTGACCGATCAGATCCGCGCCCTGCGCCGGTCGCTGGCCGAGGAAATGGGCTTCATCACCCCGGCCGTGCGCATCATCGACAACATGGCGCTGGGCAATAACGAATACACGATCCGCATCAAGGAACTGGAAGCCGGTCGGGGCGTGCTGGAACTGCACAAGCTGCTGGTCATGGATCCGGCCGGCATGCCGATCGACATGCCGGGCAGCCACGTCAAGGAGCCGACTTTCGGCCTGCCCGCGACCTGGATCGATGAAGGCCTGCGCGAGGAAGCCTCCTTCCGTGGTTACACGATCGTCGAACCCGCCGCTGTTCTGGTCACCCACCTGACCGAACTGCTGCGCGAAAACATGGCCGACCTGCTGTCCTATGCCGAGGTCGAGAAGCTGATTGCCAAGCTCTCCAAGGAGCACAAGGCCCTCGTCGACGACATCACCCCGGGACAGATCAGCCGCGCCGGCATCCAGCGCGTCCTGCAATCCCTGATCAAGGAACGCATCTCGATCCGCGACCTGCCAACGATCCTGGAAGGCATCGCCGAAGCCAGCGCCACGACGCAGAATCTCGACGCCATCGTCGAGCATGTCCGGACCCGTCTCGCGCGCCAGATCTGCCACGCCAACAAGGCGCATGACGGCGTCCTGCCGGTGCTGGCGATGGGTCCGCAATGGGAGCAGGCCTTCCTGGAGTCGCTGGTGGGCGAAGGCGACCGCCGCCAGCTCGCGCTGGCACCGTCCAAACTGCATGATTTTGTCGCCGCCATTCGAAACTCTTTTGAAACCGCATCAGCTCAGGGTCATGTGCCTGTACTGCTGACGAGCCCACTGATTCGTCCGTATGTGCGTTCGTTGGTTGAGCGTTTTCGCCCGCAGACCGTGGTGATGTCGCAAAATGAAATCCATCCGAGCGCACGTCTCCAGACGATGGGCCATGTCGGCTGACCGACCGATTTTGACCTGTGAAATGATGCGAGCCCATGCACCTTAAAACCTTTGCAGCCCCGTCCCTGACCCAGGCCATGGCCGAAGTTCGCCGTGAAATGGGTCCCGACGCCGTGATCATCGCGACCGGTGACGCGCCCGGCGGCGGCGTGCATGTCCGCGCGGCCAGCGAGATGGCGCGGGTCGCCGAGCCGGCCGAACAGGTGCGTGACCGTTCCATCCGTCTGGCCGGTGAAGCCGAGATCGAGCGCGGCCTGCGCGAGGATAATGAGCTGGACCGGGTCATCCGGGCACTCGGCTTCCATCGCGCGCCCGGCTCTGCCGCCCAGGCCCTGATCCGTTCGGCCCATGACCTGTCCGACGGACAGGCCGTGGCCCGTCTCGCCCACGCCATCGAGAGCCGCTACACTTTCCAGCCTCTGCCCGCCGTGCCGGAACATGCCGTGCTGTTCGCCGGCACGCCCGGTGTCGGCAAGACCTCGGCCTTGGCCAAGACCGCGGCTCGCGCGATAACCGCAGGCGCTGTGCCGACCCTGATTTCCTGTGACGGAGAGCGCGCCGGCGCCAATGACCGGCTTCAGGAACTGGCCCGTCGCATGGGGGCCGGTTTCCGGGCTGTCGACGATCCGCGCGAAATGATCGATGCGGTCGACGAAATCGACGGCCCTGTCCTGATCGACAGCCCGGCGGTCAATCCGTTCGAGCTCGACGATCTGGACATGACCCTGGCCTTTGCTGACAGCGCCAATGCCGAAATCATCTATGTGTTTGACGCCGGGCTGACACCGGAGGATGCCGAAGACGCAGCCTCGTTGTTCGCCTCGATTGGTGCCAGCCGCTGCATCCCGGTCAAGCTGGACTGCGCACGCCGTCTCGGCGCCATGCTCGGCGTCGGCGAGACCGGCCTGGCCTTCGCCCAGATTTCGTCCACCCCGTTCATTGGCGGCGGACTGGCACCGGCCACGCCCCTGCGCATGGCCCGGGTCCTGGTCGAGGACCGCAATACCCCGTTCGAGGAAGACGACTGATGAAAATCGCCTCCGCTCCGCAAGACCGCTCCGCCGGCCGCATCCTTGCCATCGCCTCCGGCAAGGGCGGTGTCGGCAAGACCATGCTGTCGATCGGCATGGCGCGCGCCTTTTCGCAAATGGGCGAACGCTGCCTGTTGATGGATGGCGATCTCGGCATGGCCAATATCGACGTCCAGCTGGGGCTGCAGCCCAATTCCGACATTTCCAGCGTCATCAATGGCCGCGTCGCCATTGCCGATGCGACCTGTCCGGCTCTGGGTGGTGCCTCCCAGAAGGGCGGTTTTGACGTCATTTCGGGTCGGTCGGGCTCCGGGGCACTGGCCAATCTGGCCGGCCCCGGGCTGACCAAGCTGGCAACCGGCGTCGCCGCGCTGGCCCTGTCCTATGACCGCGCCATTCTCGATCTGGCCGCCGGTGCTGACCGGGCCACGATCCGCCTCGCGCTGACAGCCGATGATGTCGTGATCGTGCTCAATGACGAACCGACCTCACTGACCGACGCCTATGCCTTCGTCAAAACGCTTCGGCTGCACGATGACGGCGCCTCGCCGCTGGTGGTGATCAACAATGCACCCGACATGAGCGCCGCAAACGAGGCCTTCAGCGCCTTCCGCAAAACCTGCGAAGCTTTCCTGAGCTTTACGCCAACACTCGCCGGCATCATCCGCCGCGACCCGACGGTTCCGGCTGCGATCCGGGCCCAGACTGCCGTGTCTCTGCGCGCGCCACAGTGCGAGGCGGCGAAGGATATCCAGAGCTTGGCGGGCTCGCTGGCACGTGGCAAACAGGCGGCCTGACCGGGCTTTGGGGAGCACCGACACATGTATGACAGTCTCGCAGATCGCCTGACCGCCGGCTTCACCCCGTTTGACTGGTGGCTGATTATCGTCCTGTCACTGGTCGCCGCCCTGATCATGCGCAAATGGCCACAATGGCCGGCCGCCGCCTCGATCGCCTTCCTGATCGACGCCTGCGCCCCCTTCTTCTATCGCTGGTCGACCGGCATCCCGCCCGATTTTGCCTTCGATTTCGCTTTCTCCCGACTCGACGAGCGCGGCGGCGTCGTCGTCATCCTGCGCCTGGTCATCTACATGACGACCATCGGCGCCATCTTCTGGGCCAAGCGCCGCTACGGGCGTTAGGTTAAAAGGGGGACAGGCATATTTAACGCGTGGCACGGGTGGAACGAGCAACCACGCCCGAGACGCGTTAAATATACCTGTCCCTTTTCTTGACGCATCTCCGAGCCGGCATCACGAAATTAACGGGGACACTCACCGATTTCACGCGCGCCCGGCTCCAAACATACGGTCCTGTAAACTTCTTGCCCAAAACGCACGCACCTGTGTCTCCCCCGTTTCGAATGCGCCGGGATGACGGGGGTCGGTCGTTTCGTGCCCCTGGACCCGGTCGCACGCCCTGCCGGAGCTTTGGAGGGTCACATCCAAGGCGCGGACAGGCTCCGCAAGGTCCCGGGCACAAGTGACTGACCTCGTGCCCCACCCCGCCTCGAACACACAAAAGGCCCCGAACCAGCTGGTCCGGGGCCTTTTTTGTCGTCAAAGATATCGCGCTGCTAGTGCGACGAGCGTCCGTGGCGGATCTGGGCGATTTCGTCGAGTTCGTCCTGTTCTGCGGCACGCACGGATTGTTCGATCCGGGCCAGGCGGCGCTCTTCCAGGAGCTCGTATTTCTTGAGGTCCGTGAAGGCCTCCGACAACCGGTCACGCAAGGCGTCGGCCTGGACGTCGACTTCATCAAGCGAAACGCGGATGTTTTCCTTCCGCTTGATCACAGCCTGGGCGTAAGAGCCGTAGGCGACATAGCCTTCCTTGGACTGCGCGGCTGCGGCCTGTTCCTCGGGCACCGAGGCCTCCAGGCGCTCGATCTGTCCGACCAGCGCGGCACGCGAGCGATCCAGCTCGGCCATCTGCTTTTGCAATTCTTCCACCTTGAACCGGGCCAGCCGGATCAGGGGTTCATGTGAGCGTGTCATTGCCGCCCTCCTTCACCACCACCCAAAATCTCCGACAGCATTGCAAATGTCGACGGAATGTCCGCCGCATCGTCTTTTGACTGTCCGAGGAACGCTTCCAGCGGCTCGTTGAGCTCAATGGCCCGATCCACCGCCGGATTGGATCCCTGGGTGTAGGCACCCAGACGGATCAATTCTTCCATGTCGGCATAGGCCGACAAATGTTTGCGCGCTTCCGCGACCAGGGGTCGCTCGGCAGCGTCATAAACCTCGGGCGCAGTCCGGCTGACCGACTTCAAGACGTCGATCGCGGGATAGCGTCCGCGTTCAGCAATGGCTCGGCTCATGACCACATGTCCATCCAGGATACCGCGTACGGCATCGGCTATGGGTTCGTTATGATCATCACCATCCACCAAAACAGTGAAAAGTCCGGTAATGGAGCCGGATTTTTTGCCATCCTTGCGCTGCGGCCCCGGGCCGGCCCTCTCAAGTAGCCGTGGCAATTCAGCAAATACCGATGGCGTATAGCCCCGCGTGGTCGGTGGTTCGCCGGCAGCGAGGCCGATTTCGCGCTGGGCGAGGGCGAAACGGGTGACGCTGTCCATCAGGCAAAGCACGTCGAGACCCTGGTCGCGGAAATACTCCGCCGTGGTCAGGGTCAGGTGCGCCGCCTGGCGACGGGCCAGGGCCGGGGAATCGGAGGTTTCGGTGATCACCACGGAACGCTTGCGGCCTTCCGGCCCCAGGACATCATCGACGAATTCGCGCGCTTCCCGACCCCGTTCGCCAATCAGGCCGATCACGATGACGTCGGCATCACAGGCGCGGGCCAGCATCGACATCAGCACCGACTTGCCGACACCGGAGCCGGCGAAAATGCCCAGCCGCTGGCCGCGCCGCATGGGGACAAAACCGTTGAGGACCCGAACGCCCATGTCCATGCGGTCACCCAGACGGGCGCGACCGTGGGCGCCGGGCGGGCTGCCCTTGAGCGGATAGGGGGTGGCGCCTTCGGTCAGCGGTGCGCCGTCATCGAGCGGCCGACCGAAGCCGTCCAGCACCCGTCCCAGCCACGACCGGCTCGGGCGGACGCGAGCCGCCTCCGGCTGCAACAGGGCCCGCGCCCCCGGGCGAATGCCCTCGAGCGGACCGAACGGCATCATCAACGCGGTTTCACCGCGAAAGCCGACCACCTCGCATTCGGCGATGCCATTGCCGGTCTCAATCTTTGCGTGGGCGCCCAGCGACAGGCCGGCCTTTGGGCCCTCGGCCTCGACGAGCAGCCCGTTGAGCGCGGTGACCCGCCCCTCAAGGATCCGGTCATCCAGTCGCCCGACGCGATCGATCAGGGATTGCATCATACGGGTCGGCCCGCCTTCTCATGCGTGACTGAAAAGCCACTTCTTCCACATCATATCGGCTGCGTCTTGCCTCGACGTAAACACCCGGGATGATCGGGAGGCCGAAAATCCAGCCGATTCCCGGCAGGACGGACTCCGATTCCAGTGGTGAGTCCCCGCTTGTCCAACATCAACTGTGGATAACCGTGATGACCCCGGCTCGCTCATCATTGGACGATTTTGACTGTTGTCACAGGTGAATGCGGATCGCGATCAGGAATACTTTATGCCGCACATATTTGATCAATGGGACAAAAATTCCGTCAACCCGATCCGGAAGGGGCCCGTTAACCCTTGAATGGTTAACGTGAAATCCGAATCAAGCGTGCCCGACGAATTTTTGAAAATCTGCGATTCCGAAATTCGGTCAAGTCGCAGTTAACTTTCGTTAAGGGTTTCCGCATAGCGTCCAAATAAGGTTAATCACGAGATGAGGCCGGGCGGATGTGATTCGCCCCGCGTAGCAAAAACCGGAGGCGAACCAAATGCGGGTTCTTCTTATTGAGGACGATCGGGCAACGTCCCAGTCAATCGAATTGATGCTGAAGTCCGAAGGCTTCAATATCTATACAACCGACCTCGGCGAAGAGGGCGTGGATCTGGGCAAGCTGTATGATTACGACATCATCCTGCTTGACCTGAACCTGCCGGACATGCCGGGCTTTGATGTCCTCAAGACGCTGCGCGTGGCCAAGGTCGACACCCCGATCCTGATCCTCACCGGCAATGCCGACATCGACAACAAGGTGCGCGGCCTGGGTTGCGGCGCCGACGACTACATGACCAAGCCCTTCCACAAGGACGAGATGGTCGCCCGCATCCACGCCATCGTGCGTCGGTCCAAGGGACACTCCCAGTCGATCATCAAGACCGGCTCGATCGGCGTGAACCTCGACGCCAAGACGGTCGAGGTCGAAGGCCAGCGCGTCCACCTGACGGGCAAGGAATACCAGATGCTCGAGCTGCTCTCCCTGCGCAAGGGAACGACGCTCACCAAGGAAATGTTCCTGAACCACCTTTATGGCGGCATGGACGAGCCGGAACTGAAAATCATCGACGTCTTCATCTGCAAGCTTCGCAAGAAGCTGGCAGCCGCAACGGCCGGCGAACACCATATCGAGACGGTTTGGGGCCGCGGCTATGTGCTGCGTGACCCGGTCGAGGAGAAGGCGTCAGCCTGATCCCGGTCTCAGACGTGATTGGAAAGGACCCGGGCTGCCCGCCCGGGTCCTTTTCTTTGTGAAGTACCTCGATCCGACCAGGTCAGGGCGTCGCCGCGCAGTTTGGCAGGGAATGGCGCTCGAGGAAGTGGTCGATTTCCTCCACCGCCGAAGCCGCTGCCCGGGCATTGTACTGGAATGTCGCGCTCGGACCGAAAACGGGGAACAGGCGGACTGTCCTGCCGGTCTCGAGGCTGGCAATATCGAAACCGTGATGGGCAGCCTCGAACACAACGACATCGAGAAACCCGCTCGATGCAGCCGCATCGGATACCTGCAACGCCGGTGTCACATCATCCAGTGACCCGACCAGTGCCAGTGACGGAAATCCGGGCGCAATGACAAGATCATCCTGATTGGACGGATAGTAGAGGATGGCGGCGTCCCAGTTGTGCACGCCGTCGCCATCGATGCTCAGGGCCCAAACCCCCTCACCGCCCAACGACCAGGCCGCCAGCAGGTTGGCATTACCCCGGAAGAAACCCAGTCTCTCGACATGGGTTCGCGCCTGCGCCGTGGCCCAGGCGATCTTGTGCCCGGTCTCACCGACCCGGGGTCGACCGGCGGCGATGTAGGCCGCGCGATAGTCCACCATCACAACATCATAGCAACGACGCACCCATTCGCGGGCAGCCCGGCGATAGTGCCCGGTATCCCCGAAAATATCGAACCCGGATGAACCGGGCAGGATATAGACCGTGCCTTTCGGGGCGCGAGCGTCGGTCGGAACCAGCCGGACGAAGTCCGACATGTCGAACGCGTCCGCTTGCACCGCCCGGGCCGAACCTGCCAGGGCCAGTGTCGTTGCCGTCGCGATAGCCAGGGCAAGGGCCGCAAGTCGGACATGGCTGGCTGAGCGCATGGTTTGTCCTTCCTGCAGGATGTTTCCGTTCATGATTGGAGACCGTCTAGTCAACAACCGGCTCGCGGCCGGTCACGCCGAGATACTCGATCTCGCTGAATGTCATCTCGGTCACTTCAGCGATGTCCTGGAACGCCGCGCTCCCCTCGACCCGGCTCGACAGTCGCCTCATGACAGGCGCTGCCAGGCCCTCGAGACGCTGGAATTCCATGACAAGCTCGAAAGCGTCGATCCGCACGATGGGATGCGGGCGGAAACGCTCCGGCGCATGCAGCCGGATGCGGGCCGGCCCGGACCCGTCGCGACGGACCGTCACTTCGCCGATCAGGTGGCGGGCCATTGCGGCGTCCATCTCGTCCGCCCCCAGATAGGGTGCGAATGTGTAGGTCAGCTCTGCCTCGGTTTCCGCCAGCAATTGGATCTCATCGGCGATCAGCTCCGCTGCATCCGAGGCCAGGAACAAACCGCCGGTTTCCCCCTCTTCGTCGCCGGGCGAGATTATTTCGTCCCAAGCGGTCCGCTGGACAGCGGTCAGTTCACTCATGGACGGCGTGACCAGACTCCAGCCATGATCGTTATCCTGCTGCTCACCGTCGAAGCGCAGGGCCAGCGGCCCGTCGACCGTGTAGGCATCGGCGAGGAAGCGCCAGTTCTCCCGACCGTCGGTTTCAGCCTCCACAGCCGAAGCGAAGGCGGCGACCAGAGGATCGGGCCACCCATCCTGGTCAGCCGCCGCGGCTCCGTGAAGGGCGGACCACATCACCGCGATTGAGGCGAGGCCTGCCCATGAGCTGAACCACGCACGCGTCGTTGAACGGCGGCGATCGGCGGGCTTCGCGACTACCGGCATTCGATCATCAATTCGCGGTTGACGATGGTCTGGAGGTCCCAATCGCCATCGATTTCCGAAACCATCGTATCCGTGTCGCCAACGCGATCGATCACGATATAGCCTTGCGGGCAGAGTCGGCTCGCCTCTTCATAGCAGTCGCTCCACCGACCACCGCCGCCACCCGAGCAGTTGACCGAGAAGCCCGGTCGTCCGTTCGGTGAGGTGAGCGGGTCGGACGTCGCGCATCCGCTCATGAAAAGTCCGATGGCGAGAAAAGCCGGCCAAAGCGTGGCCGGGCGGATGGTTGATTTCGTATGAGTTGTCATGGGGGTCTCCGATCATGTTCGTGACCGGAACCTGACACTGCAAGCGGGATGGGGCGTCCGAGCCAAGCGGCGCGGCCCCGGCCGAACACCTCGACAGTCCGGCCCGGATGGCTCGGACGTCACGGCGAACCGAGGTCGCTAGGAAAGAGCATCAGCCGGGTCCAGGAAGTGGATTCATCGCCCCCGTATCCGGCTGAGCGTTCAAACGGCGGCTCCCGGGCGACAAGGCGCTCAATGACCCTGCGTCGACACCAAGGCCGCCCGTGTCCACATCCAGTTTCGGGAATAACAATGAAACATCTGATCCTGACGACGGCTCTGGTCGCCGTGTTCTCTGCAGGCGCCCAGGCGCAAGACTCCCGCTTCACCCTCTCGGAGGGCTATGCCTACCAACAATTCGACGAATTCAACGCCCACTCGACCAATGGCCGGCTGGGCTACAATCTCAATGAATTCATCCGCCTCGAAGCCAACGCGGTCTCGGGTCTGAGCGGCTCTTCGGGCATCGCCTGCCCGGTTGGCGAAGATTGCTCTGCCGTCGAGCCGCGGGCTCGCTTCCGCTACGGTTATGGCGTGTCGGTCGCCGGAGCGTTTCCGGTGTCGGAACACCTCTCCATGTTCGCCCGCGTCGGGTATGACATCGCCAATTTCAAGGCCACCGCCGGTCCGACCGGCAATGATTCCGGCCTGGCCCTTGGCGCCGGCGCCGACTTCTATTTCAACGATGCCCACGGTGTCCGCCTGGAATACTCACGGACCGAGTTCGACGACCGCGGCGACGCGTCGAGCTGGGGCATCTCCTACGTTCGCCGATTCTAGCGGGCAGGGTCTGATCGCCCACGCCTCTCCCCTTGGGCGACCGGGCTTCAGCCGGCGGCGGAGTTACGGTTGGCGCCGTGGCTTCGCCGCCATTCGGTCGGCGTCGAGCCGCTGACTCGCTTGAACGCCGCATTGAATGTCGACTTGGTGTTGAAGCCAACCGTCAGGGCGATCGACAGGACCGAGTCCGCATTGTCCGGGTCTGCCAGCATGTCCATCGCCGCCCTGACACGGGCCTGGGCGATGAAGTCGTAGAAAGTGCTGCCGATCTTCTGGGTCAGCGTCTGTGACACATAGGGCGCCTGCACACCGATGAATTTCGATAACTGGGTCAGGGACAGATCACTGTTCCGATAGATGGCATCCACATGGACCGCCTGCCGGATCTTCGCGGCGATCCGGTCCATGTCCTCCTGGGTCAGGCCCGACTTGGTATATTTTTGCTCCGCCTCGTGCCGGATATCCAACGGGGTCTCGACGAGTTCGAGCGCGCCCAACCGGTCGCCGGGTGGGGTTGGCGAAACAGGTGCCGGAGGCGTGGTTTGCGGACCGAAGATCACGCCCTGGCGCAGTCCCAGCACAGCAATCACATAAAAGCTCGCCAACTCCCAGACAATCAGCGTGATGAAGCCGGCCGGTGTGTCCGAAATGTCGGTCCAGTCCGCCGCCATGGCCGCGACCCACAGGAGCGCAATGTTGACCAAGGAGAATTTCAGCCATCTCAGCCGCTTGCGATCCAGATTCGAAAATTCGTCGCGAATGCTGGCCGAGTTTTTGTTCAGAAGCGCATACCCCTTGATGATGTACACCAGCGTGATGATGAATGTGGTCAACAGGACCACGACCAGCATCAGCATGACAAGCAGGTCAATCGGCGCGGTGGGCCCGACGTCCTCGGTGATGAATCTCCCAAACGCTTCGGATGGCACCAAAAGCAATCCCGACGCCACGAACGCCCCGATCGAGGGCGCAATGAAATGCTGCCGGTTGATCGGAGCCGCAAGCTGGCCATCGCGATTCACGACCTTGATGATGTACAGGTAAAGAAGCGGGCCCAGAAACATCGGGGCAATCATCAGCGGTACGGCAAGGCCGGGCACCGCGCCCAGAATTCCCGTCATGGCGATGATTTCGGCCAGGAAAGTCGACCCGTACAACCCGACGAAGACGCCCAGATAGAACCGGGGCTCCGCAGAACTCCGCGCAAAGGAGACCAGCATCGCTGCCACCAGCAGTGATTGGGAAAACCCGGCGGTGAGCAGCGCCAATTTGAGATGTTCCAAGGGGTAATCCGAGATGCTTGAAGCCCAGTCCATCATGTTCGCCTTCGGAGTCGATGCCAATAAGGTCAATGCTCGTTGTTGACCCCTCCGCCAGCGCCTGTCGCTGCCGGCGGAGGGGTCATCGCACACCCGATGTCCCGGTGGTGAAGGCGGGGGGCCCTGACATACAGGACTTCGAGCCGCTCAGGCCTGTCGCAAAGGGGGGAGCGACGGCCGGTGCGCGATCGGTGCGAATTCGAATGGGTACCCAGCGG
Source organism: Maricaulis sp. (assembly GCF_034670125.1). GTDB lineage: Bacteria > Pseudomonadota > Alphaproteobacteria > Caulobacterales > Maricaulaceae > Maricaulis. The sequence continues at coordinate 10,870 of NZ_JAXMOC010000005.1, read as the reverse complement.
CTATCGGGACGCCCTGACACGTTCAATCATGGCCTCAATCTCGGCGATGACGAGATCCGGCTGGTCACGCTGGATGTAGTGGCGGGAGCGGGACGCCTCCACATATCGAGCCTGCCCGGCCGCGGCGGCGAACGCCTGTTGCTCGTCGATCCACAATTGGCGGAACTGTGGCGAAGCACCGTTGGCCGGCCGGGTCGCCACGATCACGGTGATCGGCAAGTCGCCGAGGCGGGACGGATCCGCCAGGTCAGCCATGGTGACCTCGCTTCCGTCCAGCTCGGCCCGGACATGGGGTTCCATCAACATCCGCACGATCGAAGGCGGTTCACACATGCCGGCGTCGACAGCGGCGCAGCGCTGGCTGAAGAGCGGCGGTCGGCTGTCCACCAGAACCAGACCAGCGGTCTGCTCGGGATAGCGGCGGGCGAAGCTCTGGACGTAAAGCCCGCCGATCGAATGACCGACCAGGATATAGGGGCCTTCAAGGTTGGCGCTTGCCAGCATTTCCTGCAACGCAACAGCCACTTCATCGCCGGTACGGCCGTCGCGGTCACCATCGAGCGTCGGATCCGAAAAGGGCGCGCCGCCATATCCCGGCCGGTCATAGAACACCACGGTGGCGTCGACGGCCAGCTGACGGGCGATGGCCTCCCAGGACTGGCGATCGTCGCCAAGGCCGGACTCAAACACCACCACGGGACCGCCGCTGCCCAGCACGGAATAGCTCATGTCTCCACCTTGCAGGTTGATGGTGGTTGCCGGGGTGGAGGCGCAACCCGACAAGGTGGCGGCCAACAGGGCAGCGGATAGGAGTCTGGCAATCATGGTACATCCCGTCACATGGCTCGAGCACTGGATGACGACATCCGCGCCCTTGAAGATGTCAGGACAATAGCCGGGCCAACGCCGCTGCCGACCGGCCCGAACGGGCCGGACCTCGGGGCACAGGCCGTCGGCGGCTACCGGCCCCGACCGCGCATCAACCGCCGGCAGGCGGATACAAAAAACCCCGCAGCGGACACTGCGGGGTTTTCAGTTGATATCCGGAGTTTTGTGGATCAGGCGGCGGCCGACTTGGCGGCGACCTTGCGGCCATACAGGCCGCGCCGTCCCTCGACGGGCGAGAAGTCACGCGACAGTCCGACGACCGTCTCGGCGGCGCCCATGATCAGATAGCCGTCCTGGGCGGTTTGCGTGGCAATCCGCGAAAGGACTTTCTTCTTGGTGTCCGGATCGAAGTAGATCAGCACATTGCGACACAGGACCAGATCAAAGGTGCCCAGGGTGGCGAAACTTTCCAGCAGGTTCTGCTTCTGGAAGGTCACCATCGAGCGGATGTTGGACTTGATACGCCACTGCTCGCCCTGCTGATCAAAATGCTGCACCAGGCGCTGCACGGCCAGGCCGCGCTGGACTTCGAACTGAGAGTAGACGCCGGCCTTGGCTTTCTCCAGCACGCGCGGCGCCATGTCAGTGGCAATGATTTCGACGCGCAGATTGCCGAGGCGGGCACGTTCTTCTTCAAGCAACATGGCCAGCGAATAGGGCTCCTGGCCGGACGAACAGGCCGCGCACCAGATCCGGATCGATCCATTGTTGCCGCGGGCCCGGGCGAGGACCGGCAGCACGTCCTGCTTGAACAGGTCGAACGGGGTGTTGTCGCGGAAAAAGAAGGTCTCGTGCGTCGCCAGCGCTTCGGTGATCGCCCACAGCAAGCGACCGGTGGAGTCGCGGCGGGCCGCCGTGATCAGGGCTTCGATCGAAGGATAGCCCTCGGCCCGCGCCAGCGGTGCCAGGCGGCTTTCGAGGAGATAGCCCTTGTCGGCTGACAGGACGAGGCCGGAACGCTTGAACGCTTCAGCGGCAACGAAAAGGATGTCGTCGTGTTTTATCATTATTAGTTTCCACCTTTCGCGCGCCGGACAATGCCCGGCCCCATGTCCGCGAGGGACAGGATTTCATCGGCCAGGCCCGCTTCTGCGACGGCTCCCGGCATGCCCCAGACAATGCTTGTCGCTTCATCCTGGGCGAGGATGGTGCCGCCGACGCTGCGCAGCATGCGCGCGCCCTCGCGGCCGTCATGACCCATGCCGGTCAGCACGATGCCCAGGGCTGCACCGCGGGTGACTTCCGCCACCGACTGGAACAGGGGGTCAACGGCCGGACGGCAGAAGTTGATCGGCGGCGTCTGGTCGAGCACCGCGTAGAAACCGGCCGCGTCCTTGCGGATGGTCATGTGGAAATCACCCGGGGCGATATAGACGCAGCCCGGCTTCAGCCGCTCATTGTCTTCCGCTTCCTTGCAGACCAGCTTGCCGGCCTTGGTCAGGTGTTCAGCCAGGATCTTCGTGAACAGCGCCGGCATGTGCTGGGCAATGACAATCGGTGCCTGGACGTCAGCCGGAAACGCGCCGATCACATCGCGCAAGGCCTGCGGACCGCCCGTGGAGGAACCGATGGCAATGATCTCCGGCTTGCCGGTATGCCGGGGTGTTGCGCCGCGGCCCTGCGGCGGCTTGGCAACCGGTGCGAAGGCCTTTTTGGCCGGCGCCGATGCTGGCGGCGGCGTGATGCTCCGGGCGACCGGTGCCCCGGGCGCGGCAGGGGCCGGCGCCACATTGTTCTGGGTCGGAACCGGCGGGATCGGGCGCGGTGCCAGAGCCTTCAGCTTCGACAACAGGTCGCGACGGAATTCCTCGGCACCGGCAAGACGGCCGGCCTGCGGCTTGGACGCGTAGTCCGCGGCCCCCATCGACAGGGCACGGATTGTGACTTCACCGCCGCGACGGGTCAGCGTCGAGGCCATGACGATCTTGCAACCCGGCGCAGCCTTGAGCAGCAGCGGCAGTGCCGCCAGCCCGTCCATTTTCGGCATTTCAACGTCGAGAATGATCAGGTCCGGCTTGAGTTCTTCGGCCTTTTTCAGGCCTTGCTCACCATCAACGGCCGAGCCGATCAGGGTGAGGTCGGAATCCTCTTCCACCCAGCGGGTCATCAGACCGCGGGCGACCGCCGAGTCGTCGATCACGAGGACGCGGGCGATAGAATGGGCGGGAGACGCCTTGGAGGCGAGTTCCGTCATGGGAAACTCCCTCAAGAGGCGCGCAGCAAACCCGTTTGCTGAAATTTGGATTCGATGATGTCGCCATCAAACGGCTTCATGACGTACTCGTCAGCACCCGCCCGGAGGGCTTCGGTGATGTGAGCCATGTCATTTTCCGTGGTGCAGAACACGACAACCGGCTGGTCCCCGGTTTCCTCACGCCGCAGCGCCTTGACGAAATCAAGACCGTTCATGACCGGCATGTTCCAGTCCAGCAGGATCGCATCCGGCATCTGTTTGCGGCAGGCCTCCAGGGCTTCCGACCCGTCACCGGCTTCAACGCACTCGAACTCGAGCTCTTCAAGAATTTTGCGTGCGACTTTCCGGATTACCCGGGAGTCGTCCACGACCAAACAAGTTTTCATCCCAACACTCTCCGCTAGGCAGCTTCTTTTTTGGCGCCGGCCGATCCGATTACGGCCGAAACATCCAGAACTGCGAGCAATTCTTTCTCCAGGCGATGCACACCCTTGACCATCGAACGCCAGGTCGGATCGACATGGGCAGGCACCGGTTCCAGCTCCGCCCTCGGACGACGAAGCACCTCACCGACACTATCCACGATAAGTCCAAAAATTTCGCTACCACGCTCGACGCCAAGTGCCATGCCGGCATCATCGGCTTCGCGCGGCGGCAAACCGAGGCGGCGGCGGGCGTCGATGGCGGTCACAATCCGGCCGCGCAGGTTCAACAATCCGGCGACTTCGGTCGGTGCGAGTGGAACCGAGGTGACCGATTGCGGTGCAAAGACTTCGCGGATCGCGTCGACCGGAGCACCGAACAGCTGGTCACCGATCCGGACCGAGACATACTCGTTCATGGACTCGGCGCTCAGTTCGCAATTGTCACTGTGATGCGTGGTCATGCCACCTTCTCCTCTTGAGACACCGAGTCGAGGGCGGCGATCAGGGCGCCACGATCCGATCTCGGCAGCACGGCTGTCAGACCTTCAGCCTGGGCCTCTTCCGGCCAGTCGGTGACGGCCAGCGTCGGCAGGTTCGGCCACAGGCCTTCCTGACGAATGCGCGACAGCGCGCTGGGATCCCCCACCATGGCATCGAATTTCTCCCCGGCTTCGGCGATGGCGTGCACTTCGTGCATGCCGCCGGTCGGGGTGACATCATAGCCGGCAGCTGCCAGCAGCGGCGCAATCATGCGGCGCGCGAAGGCGTCGGCGTCGACCAGCAGGATGCGGCGACGGCGATTGGTGGAGCGGCGCTGGATATTGCCGGCGCGGGACTGGTCCAGATACCAGGCAATGTCGACCACATCGGTCGCCTTGCCCTTGATGATGGCCGACCCGATAACGCCCTGCTTGTCGGACGACATTTGCAGGTCGACGCGCTCTTCGACGACATCGACGATCTCGTCGACAGCCAGGCCGATCGAGGTATGGTTCTCGGCGAAGACCAGCACCGGCTGGCGCTGCCCCTCGACGGTACGGATTTCCGACCCGATCGGCACGATCGGCATCAGGCGGCCGCGATACTGCACCACGAGACGACCATTGGTGCTCTCGATGGTACCCGGATCGAACTCTTCCAGACGTGTGACCAGGGCCAGCGGGACGGCTTTCGGTTCGGCGCCACCAGCGCGGACCAGGAGCAGTCGTTGGGTATTGGCCATTTCAGCAGCTTTCGCGGAGCCGGCACCGTCGGCGGTATCTTCTTCCATCGCCGTGACGATTTCGCCGGCCAGGCCATTGGGATCGAGGATCATGATGACCGAGCCATCGCCCAGGATGGTGGCGCCGGAATAGGCGTGGACGCCGCGCAGGGAGTCCGACAGCGGTTTGACGACGATTTCCTCGGTGTCCAGGACATTGTCGACGACCAGGCCGACATTGCGGCCGCCGGCATCGAGGACAACCACGAAACCGGTCTCGTCCTTGTTGCCGTTATAAGCCTCGCCGACACCCAGCACGTCGTGCAGGTCGACCAGCGGCATCAACCGGTCGCGCAGACGCATGACGCGGGCACCATTGAGGTTTTCAACCGTATGCTCCGACCCGGCACCGACCCGGACCAGCTCGCGGACCGCGAGTTGGGGAATGGCGAAGCGCTGCTCGTCACAACCGACGATGAGCGCGGAAACGATCGCCAGGGTGAGCGGGATCTTGATCGAGAAATGCGAGCCCTTGCCGGCCGTCGACGTCACGTCGATCACGCCGCCAATCTGCTCGATATTGGTACGCACCACATCCATGCCGACGCCGCGGCCGGACAGGTTGGTGACTTTCTCTGCGGTCGAGAAGCCCGGCGCGAAGATGAAGCGATGGATCTGCTGATCCGTCATACGCTCCAGCTCTTCGTGCGTGGTCAGGCCCTTCTCGAGGGCCTTTTCGCCGATACGGTTGGTGTTGAGGCCCATGCCATCGTCAGAGATGGCAATGATGATGTGGCCGCCTTCATGATAGGCGGAAAGCTTGATCGTACCCTTTTCCGACTTGCCCGCCTTGATGCGGTCAGCCGGCATTTCGAGGCCATGATCCGCCGAGTTGCGCACCATATGGGTGAGCGGATCCTTGATCAGCTCGAGCACCTGGCGGTCAAGTTCGGTCTCGTTGCCGTCCATCACCAGTTCGATCTTCTTGCCCAGATCGGTGGAAACGTCGCGGATGATCCGCGGCAGCTTGCGCCAGGCGTCACCGATCGGCTGCATGCGGGTCTTCATGACGCCGTCCTGCAACTCGCCGGTCACAGCCGACAGGCGCTGCAGCGGCCCCTTTAGATCGTCGTCTTCCAGACCGCGCACGGTCTGCATGAGCTGGTTCCGGGTCAGAACGAGTTCCGACACCGTCGTCATCAGGGCTTCCAGCACATCGACGCCGACTCGGACCGTCGCCATGACCTTCACGCCACCCTCACCAGCGACCTGCTCATCGGCACCCTTGAGTTCCGCCATGGCGGTCTGCAGGGCTTCTTCGCGGCTCATGTCCTTGCTGATGACGTCTGCAAGCGCCGGCGGAGCGACGTCCGGATCAGCTTCTGCGTCGGCAAAAGCGGCTTCGAGCTCGGCGGCGGATACTTCACCCGGGCGCAGCTCGCGGCCAAGGTCGGGATCAAATTCTCCGACGCCGATATGCTCGGTCGGCGCAGGGGTCGCTTCGGCAGCGACAGGCGCGGTGCCCGGTTCGACTTCCGCGTCGGCGCCATTGAACGCTGCTTCGAGATCGGCAAGGGACACTTCGCCCGGGCGCAATTCGCGGCCCAGGTCGTTGTCCCAGTTTTCAGGCTGCTGCTGGGCTTCCTCGGCCGGCTGTTCGGCCAGTCGCCCCATCGCGGCATCTTCCAGGCGGGCAATCAGCTCGGCATCATCGCCGGCCGGTTCCACACCGGACTGTTCCAGCGAATCGAGCACCACCTTGATCTGGTCAATCGCCTGGAGAACCAGGGTCACCATCGGTGGGGACACACTCAGTTCACCGTCGCGGAACTTGCCCAGCAGGGTCTCGCCGGCATGGGCGACCGCTTCGAGACGCGGCAGGCCCAGAAAGCCGCAAGTCCCCTTGATGGTATGCAGAAGGCGGAAAATATTATCGAGGATCGCCCGGTCTTCCGGGTTGTTCTCGAAGCGTACCAGTTCGGAATCGATGACGTCGAGGCTTTCCGCCGTTTCCATCAAGAATTCGCTGATAAGATCGTCCATGGCAGGCCCCGTACGGTTCTGATTTCACAGCAAGGTGACAGGGCTTGGTTAACGGACTCTTGGCTCCCGGCGCATCAGGCGCGGCAAAATGCTCATACGATATGAAACCGGCCGCGGCCGGATGAAACCTGATGAATACGGGCGAAACCGGATCAAACCGGCGGGCCGGGTCGGGCGTGATCAGCCGATCATGCCCTCCGGGCCCTTGACCAGGGCGATGAATTCGACCCGGTTTTCATGCGCCTGCGCACTGACACGGCCGCCATTGCTGCGCGCGATCAGGCCTGTGTAATAGGGCTGGATCGAGCGGCCGTCATAACCATTCTCCGGTGCCAAAGCTTCCAGCGCCCGCGCCGTCCCCGCCTCGAGGCGGGCCCTCGGCCCTTCCGAAATCACACGCAGACGCGCACCGCCACCGGTTTCGGCACCTTCGATGGTGACCGTGCCACCACGCGGTGCCGCATCGACACCCAGCAGGCACATGTTCAAGAGCAGACGGGCCGCCTGCTTTTCCAGACCTGTGGACTCGACCTTCCAGACAATCTCCGGCTTGACCGACGAGAACATGGCTTCGGTCAGGCGTTGCAGTTCGCGACTGTCCATGATGCCGGGGGCAGACCCGCCGGCCCCGAAGGCCAGCCGGCAGAACTCCAGCTTGGCCTGGGCCTGGCGGGAACTCTCCCGCACCAGCTCCATCGCATCATCATGCATGTCGGTGCTGTCGGGATCATCGAACACGCTGAGGGCGGCGCCCAGCGCCGAAACCGGGCTGACAAGGTCATGACAGAGCCGTGCACAGAGCAGGGCGGCGAGTTGGTCGGCCGGGAGTTCGGCGGGGAGATCATCTTGCATGCTTTTTTGCATACATGATTCGGTCGGCCCGGGACCGGTTTTCACACCGAAACTGCAATCATGACGACGGAAAGGTCTTGGCAACCGGATCAGTCCAAGACATGATTCGTTCCCGGGCTGTGGGGACAGGTTCCGCCGGGCTCCCGAATCAATTCGGGAACGGTGCGGGATTTGCTTGTTGGACCAGACACAGGTTCGCGTTCGGGCCACGAGTACCGCGCGGATACGTGTGTCGTTTTGAGCAGACCGGAGTTTAGGGCCAGTGTCAGAGTTTGACGTAACCCGTGCCGATACCCGGCGCACGCGCGGCCTTGTCGCCCTTGCCAGCCTGGCGCTGTCCGCCGGGCTGCTGACAGCCTTGATGCTGACCGGAGAGCCAAGCAGCCAGGCCGCCAGTGGCGAGGCCGTCAGCCTGGCCATGATCGCGCCGGTCGAGGCGACGCCCGCGAACGCGGCCAGCGTCCCGCTTCAGGACGGTGCCGCGACCGAGCCCGCCCCTGTCATGCTCGAGCCGGCAACCCGACTGCGGGTCAATGACGCCGCCTTCACCCAATGCACTACCTGCCCGACCCGCGCCCAGGTCGAACGCACGGTCCCGCGTGGCGGCACCATGGCCGGTCTGCTGGACGATGCCGGCGTCGACCGCGTCGAAGCCGCCCGTGCCATCGCGGCGCTGGGCACCGTGTTCGACCTGCGCTATCTGCGCGCCGGTGAACGCATCAATCTTTATCTCGAGACCGAAATCCCGGCTGATGGCAGCCCGGCGGTGACCCGTCTCGACGGCCTGTCCTTCCGCCCTGACATCGAACGCTCGATCACCGTCGCCCGGACGTTTGACGACACCTTCCGCGCCCGAGAAACCATCGCCCAGTTTGATCGCGAAATGGTCCGGGCCAGCGGCTCGATTACCGCCTCCCTCTATGTCGACGCCCTCGCCGCCGGTGCCACAGATCGTGTTGTTGTCGAACTGGCCGGCGTGCTCGCCTATGCCATCGATTTTCAGCGCTCGATCCAGCCCGGCGATGATTTCGACATCCTGTTCGAGCGCTTCGTGGATGAGGAAGGCAATACCGCCCGCACCGGCGACATCCTCTACGCCATGTATGATGGCCGCGGCGATCCCAAGGAATTCTTCCGCTACGAAACCGAAGACGGCATTGTCGGCTATTACAGCCCCGAGGGCGCCAGCGCCCAGCGCCTTTTGATGCTCACACCGGTCAATGGCGCCCGCCTCTCCTCATCCTTCTCGAGAGCCCGCCGCCACCCGATCCTGGGCTATACGCGGCGCCATAACGGTACCGACTTCGCCGCTCCGCGCGGCACACCCGTCATGGCCGCCGGCAATGGTATCGTCGAACGCGCTGACCGCTTTGGCAGTTTCGGCAATTACGTCCGCATCCGCCACGCCAATGGCTATCAGACCGCTTACGCCCACCTGAACGGTTTCGCCCGCGGCATCCGCGCCGGCAGCCGCGTCACCCAGGGCCAGGTCATCGCCTATGTCGGCACCACCGGTCGCTCGACCGGCCCGCACCTGCACTATGAAGTCCACCACAACGGCACGCCGCGAAATCCGATGACCCTGGACCTGCCCACGGGCCGCCAGCTGTCGGAAGACGAAATCCCGCTGTTCGAAGCCGAACGCGACCGCATCATCGCCATCCGAGAGGCCGCCCGCCCGGCCGCCGAGGACGAGACACCGGTTGTGGCCGATGCCGGGAACGGGGCCCAGTAGGGGCTGGGGTTTCGCGGCGTGATCGACCTCGAGTCCAGCTGCCGCGAATTGATCGACTGTCAGGTTGAACTTGTGAGCGAATGGGCCCGCCTGTTCGGCCTCGACATAGTCCTGACCGACGCTCCGCCGACAGGCCGTATTAAGGTGGCCTCCGGCGATTGGACATTTCGGCGCCACGGCTCGGGAGTGTGTTTCACCCACGAGCCAAGTACCCGCCGCGTCGATGTCCATGACAACTTCGACAAGCCTGAACTGTTCGATGCTTGGCGACTCGAACTGTTTCTGGAGAGTCAGGGAGTTTTGTTCCGCGGCAGAAAACTTGCTGAAGCGCTCAATGACGTGCCGGTCATCAAGCCAGTCGGCCGACACTTTAAATTCACAAGCGAAAACAATAGCAATCACTCGCGGCCGTCGCCTGGGACCGCGCGCGACGCGCGGAGCGGTCCATAGATCACTTGTTAGCCAGCAGGCCGCATCCGCTTCTTGAGGTCAAGGGAGCCGCAGGCGCCGCTCCGCGGGCATGCCCCTTGAGCTCGAGAACCGGTTACGGCTGTCTCTCGGCAAGTGGTGTATGACCGAATGTGCGCCGCGGGCGCGGTAACTTCACCTGTGCCCTGCCCAAGCCAGCCCCGCGTCGCTAGGAGAATGGTCAGTGCATCAGGGACAACGGTATGGGTCCCCAGCCGACCCCGGTCGCCGCCTGTCATGGGCGCCAAGGGGGATTGCGACGCGTTTGATCTCGCTGTTGCCAAGCTGTCCGGCTTGTTAGCGATTGGCTGATGCGCGACGCGTCGAAGATTGGAGATACGCATGATGCAAGGTTTCAAATCCGCTTGCCTTCTCATCGGCATGGGCTTGTTTGGCTATGCCGGGACCGCATCTGCCCAACAAGCTGCCCCGCCTGTTTGCGGCCAGGACGTCGCACCGTATTCGGATTTCGATTTCGTGATCGGCGAGTGGGACTTTTTTAACGCCGACGGGCAACAGATCGGCACCCAGACCTATTCCCGGCGGGAGGCTGGCTGTCTGGTGGTTGAAGACTGGTCGACCTTCGATGGCGGAACAGGCACAGGAATGACCTTTGTCGACCCGGCCACCGGGCATTGGCGGCAGGTCTGGATGAGCCCGCGCTTTCACATCGACTATTCAGGCGGACTCGACGAAACGGGCGCGATGGTCCTGGAAGGCCGATTGCACAGCAATGCGGACGGTAGCGAAATGCAGGTCCGTGGCATTTGGGCACCGCAGGAGGATGGCAGCGTCCGACAGGAATTCTGGGTCCGCCCGGACGACACATCTGATTGGGCCCAACTCTTTGTCGGATACACCCGACGCCGGTAACGCGGCTGGCCAGATCGGAAAAACTTGACACACGTCATTTATCTGATTTCCGCCTGCCTTCGCGGGGCGTCCATCAGGGATTGTCTGTTTGAGATGGTGTTAGAGTGTGTGCGCCGGATGGGGGGCCTTGGCAGCAACCTTGGCCCCCCTGCCGCTGTCGCGACCGCACAGGGATGGGGCTCTCGCCCGTT